>CAVOLB010000117.1:0-39859 GCA_963696655.1 uncultured Alphaproteobacteria bacterium | reverse complement strand
GGGAGAGATGCTATGGGGCGGGCGGCGAGGTGATGCACCATTGGTGCTGCAAAGCCAACCGATGGAGCGCGTCCCATGCCAAGATTAAATGACCTGAGCCGATCCCTCACCGCCCTGAACCAGGATAGCACGCTGATTGCGGTTATCGAGATGGGGCTGAAGAGCTGGTTGGTGGGGGCGATTCTGCCTGGTGTTGATCGTCAGCCGCTGAAGAAGCTCGATCCGGATGAGGAATTGTTGCTGGAGCTGTTGCATCGTTGGCGCGAAGAGGCTGCCCGGGCCGGGCGTCCTGTCGCTCGCCTGTGCGTGGCTTATGAAGCGGGCCGGGACGGGTTCTGGCTGGCGCGGTGGCTGGGGATGCGCGGCATCGAGGCTTATGTGATCCATCCGACCAGCATCCCGGTGTCGCGCGAGCATCGGCGGGCGAAGACCGACCGTCTGGATGTCGGCCTGCTGCTGCGCGCCTTTCTGGGGTGGCTGCGCGGGGAGGCGAAGCATTGCAGCATGGCGGCGGTTCCGACGCTGGCCGAGGAAGACGCCAAGCGGCCGAGCCGGGAGCATGAGACCCTGGTGGGCGAGCGCACGCGCATCGTCAACCGGATGAAGAGCACGCTGATCCGCTTTGGGGTTCGGAACTTCAAGCCGACGCTGCGCAAGGCGGCGGCGAAGCTCGAGGCGTTGCGCACGCCTGAAGGCGTGGCGTTGCCGCCCCACACGCGGACCGAGCTGGGCCACGACATGGCCCGCCTGCAGCTCCTGAAGGAGCAGATCAAGGCGATCGAGGCGGCCCGGCTCGAGCGGCTCGAACGGACCCCCGACGAAGGGCCCCACGCGATGATCCGTCTGCTGGCCCGGGTGATTGGGGTCGGGGTCGAGACGGCGGACATGCTCGTGACCGAGGTGCTTCAGCGCAATTTGCGCGATCGCCGCGCTGTGGCGCGCTATGCCGGCCTCACCGGCTCGCCCGACGAGAGTGGTTCCAAGCGGCGAGAGAAGGGATTGGCCAGGGCCGGGAATGCCCGGGTCCGGCGCGCCATGATCCAGCTGGCCTGGCGCTGGCTGATGTTCCAAAAGGATAGTGGCTTGGCGCAGTGGTATCGGGCCCGAACCGCCGACGCACGCGGCGATACGCGCAAGACCCTGATCGTGGCGCTGGCGCGCAAGCTGCTGATCGAGTTGTGGCGCCTGGCCACGACCGGGCAGTTCCCGGCCGGCCTGGCCCTGCACCCGGCCCCATGATCGCGCACACGCTCACATTCCTTCGGATTGCCGTCGCGGGCAGATCCCTACCCGGACGGGCCTCGCGATCCGAGATGGCGATGACCCGCCGCATCCCATGGCTGTCATGCCGAGGGAGAGAATGGGCTCGCCACCTCGGAGCCTTCCCGCCGATGCGCATGACTGCATCATGGTTCGGGTCTTTCCAGACCCACCGAATACAAGGTTGTGACGCGAAGCCTCGCGTCCGGGCACCGGCTCCCCTCGGATCGCTAACCATGGAGACCCAGATGGCCTTGACAGGAAAAGTCCCATACAAGGGACGCGTAGGCTTGGTGAGGCGAAGCCGAACCTAGCCGGAGCTGGGTGAGGGGGCACTTTTCTTGATGGAACGCGACAGCTTCGCGACCCACCTCACCCTGCCCTCTCCCCCCGCTGCGCGGGCGGAGAGGAAAGAGGACCGACCTTTACGCCGCGAGATTGCCCAGGAACTGGCGCGCCGAGGCGGCCCAGGAATATTCCAGGGCGAGATCCCGGCAGCGGGCGGGGTCGATGGCGCGGGCGGCTTCGACCGCCTTGCCGAGATCGAGATCGAGGGCACCGGCGCCGCTGCCGTCGATCACGTCGAGCGGGCCCGGCACGGGATAGGCCGCGACCGGCAGGCCCGAGGCGAGGGCCTCCAGCAGCACCAGGCCGAAGGTGTCGGTGCGGCTGGGGAAGACGAACAGGTCGGCCGCCGCGTAATAGCGCGCCAACTCCTCGCCATGCTTCTCGCCGGCGAAATGCGCGTCGGGATAGCGCCGCTTCAGCTCATGCAGCTGCGGGCCGTCGCCCACCACCAGCTTGCTGCCGGGCAGGTCGAGCCCGAGGAAGGCCTCGATGTTCTTCTCGACCGCGACGCGGCCGACATAGAGATGGATCGGCCGCGGCAGATTGAGGAATTCCTTGTCGCGCGGCCGGAACATCTCGGTATCGACGCCGCGCGACCAGCGCCGGATATTGGCGAACCCGTGCGCGATCAGCTCGTTGGCGATGCTGTCGGTCGCGACCATCACGCTGGTCGAGGGCGCATGGAAGCGGCGCACCACAGCATAGCTCCAGGCCAGCGGCACGGCGCAGCGCGCGCGCACATATTCCGGGAACTTGGTGTGATAGGCGGTGGTGAAGGGATGGTCATGGCGCAGGCACCAGCCGCGCGCCGCCCGGCCGATCGGCCCTTCGGTCGAGATATGGATGCAGTCGGGGCGGAAATTCTCGATCGTGCGCGCGACGCGCCGGCCCGGCATCAGCGCCAGCCGGATCTCGGGATAGGTCGGACAGGGGACCGTGCGGAAACGGTCGGGCCCGACCACCTCGATATGATGACCCTGCGCCTCCAGCTCATGGGTGACGCGGCCGAGCGTGCGCACCACGCCATTGACCTGGGGCCGCCAGGCATCGGTCGCAATGAGGATGCGAAGGGAACGGGTGAGGGGTGGGTGCAACTCGCCGATCCGCCGCATCATGCCAGTTCGAGCATGGAGGCCTGCCGGACCTCGGCCCAATTCACGATCTCGAGCCGCCCGTCCCAATGCTCCACCAGCGCGGTGCAGCTTTCGACCCAATCGCCGTCGTTGCAATAGAGCACGCCGTCGATGGTGCGGATCTCGGCCTTGTGGATATGGCCGCAGACGACCCCGTCGACGCCGCGCCGGCGCGCCTCCTCGGCGACCGCGCGCTCGAAATCGTCGATATATTTGACCGCGTCCTTGACGCGCTGCTTCAGATAGGCGGAGAGCGACCAGTAGGGATAGCCCATCTGCCGGCGCGCGATGTTGAACCAGTGATTGGCGTGCAGCATCCAGTTGTAGGCCCAGTCGCCGAGATAGGCCAACCACTTGGCGTATTTCACGATGCCGTCGAAATCGTCGCCATGCACGATCAGCAGCTTCCGGCCGTCGGCCGTTTCGTGCGTCGTCTCGTTCAGCACGGTGATGCCGCCGAACTGCAGCTCGGAATAGTCGCGCAAGGGCTCGTCGTGATTGCCGGGAACATAGATGACGCGCGTGCCTTTGCGCGCCTTGCGCAGGATCTTCTGCACCACGTCGTTGTGGCTCTGGCGCCAATACCAGGCGCGCCGCAGGCGCCAGCAATCGATGATGTCGCCGACCAGATAGAGGAATTCCGATTCGTTGTGGCGGAGAAAATCGATCAGGAACTCGGCTTTGCATCCGCGGGTGCCGAGATGGATGTCCGAGATGAAAATCGCGCGATAACGATGCCCCGCGCGCGCTTGATTCATGGGCGACTCTGGGTTCCTGAACGTCTGAGCGACGAATCACGTTTGTCGTTCTGTCGCATGGCTCTACCGCTTTATCTTCTGGCAATACAAGAAAGAACCTGTATATTGCGGCCCGCTCCAATAAAAATTCACCCTCGCGTCATAAATCATCAATAGAACTGACTCGCACACCCGGATTGTGACCCCGCGATGACATTGGCGGCCCCCCTCGCAAGCAGCATCGACAGCAACGGCCGGTCGCTGCTCGTGATCTTCAACCCGACCGCCGGCGGACGCCGCCGGCGCCGGCTCGACGCGGCCCTGCGCGCGCTCGAGCATCGCGGCTGGGATTGCGAGCTGCTGGAGACCCAGGCCCGCGGCGATGCCGAGGCCCTGGCGCAGAGCGCGTCGAGCGATTCCAAGGCGACGCGGCTGCTGGTCGCGGGCGGCGACGGCACCATCAACGAGGCGGTCAATGGCGCGCTCAAGGCCGGCGCGCGGCTGCCGTTCGGGATCATTCCGCTGGGTACCGCCAATGTGCTGGCGGCCGAGCTCGGCATGATGGATATGGGCGAGGCGGTCGATGCCGCGGCCGCGGGCGTCATGCGCACGATCTGGCCGGGCGTCGCCAACGGCCGCAACTTCGTGATGATGGCGGGTGCGGGCTTCGACGCCCATGTGGTCGCCAATGTCGACAGCGCGCTCAAGAAGAAGATCGGCAAGCTCGCCTATGTCGCGACCATGATCCGTCTCGCCTTCCGCTTTCCCTTCCCGCTCTATCGCGTGCGGATCGACGGGGTCTGGCATGAGGCGGCCTCGGTCGTGGTCTCGAAGGGCCATTTCTATGGCGGCCGCTTCGTGCTGGCGCCCCAGGCGCGGCTCGACAAGCCGGAGTTCCAGGTCTGCCTCTTCACCAAGGGCGGGCGCTGGAACCTGATCCGCTACGCGCTGGCGCTGCCGCTGGGCCTGCTGCCGAAGCTCAAGGACATCAAGCTCATCGCCGCGCGCGAGGTCACGATCGAGGGCCCCGCGAACGATCCCGTCCAGGGCGATGGCGACGTGATCGCGCATCTCCCGGTGACGATCCGGCTCGCGGAGAAGCCGCTGACGGTGATGGTGCCGCCGGCGCGGGGGTGAGCGACAGGCGGACGTCGCTTCCTCCTGAAGCAACCCCTCCCCCTACCCCCTCCCGCAAGGGGAGGGGGCGTGATCATTTTTGAGATCACGCCTTCTTTTCCCAACTCTTGATTTTCTTCTCTCTCGTCGATGTCGAGAGTTAAGGGCGCGCGATCTACAAGAAAACCCACGCCCCCTCCCCTTGCGGGAGGGGGTAGGGGGAGGGGTGGGGCAGCAACTCCGTCGCCCGCCTATTTCCCCGCGATCGTCATCCCGTCCACGCGCGTGGTCGGCGCGTCGGTGCCGTATTTGAACTCGAGGTCGTTCGCGGGCTCGAGGTTCAGGAACATGTCCTTGAGATTGCCGGCGATGGTGACCTCGCTCACCGGATAGGCGATCTCGCCCTTCTCGATCCAGAAGCCCGAGGCGCCGCGGCTGTAGTCGCCGGTGAGGCCGTTGACGCCGAAGCCCATCAGGTCGGTGACGAAGAAGCCGCGATTGATGTCGCCGATGAGCTGCGCCGGCGTCTGCTTGCCGGGGCTCAGGCTGAGATTGGTGGGCGAAGGCGAGGGCGGCGAGGAGGTGCCGCGCGAGCCATGGCCGGTGCTCTTGAGCTTGAGCTGGCGCGCGGAGCGCAGGTCGAGCACCCAGCTCTTGAGCACGCCGTCCTCCACCAGATTGCGGCGCTCCGCGCCGATGCCCTCGCCGTCGAAGGGCCGCGAGCGCATGCCGCGCCGGCGCAAGGGGTCGTCGGTGATGTCGAGACCCTTGCGCAGCACCTGCGTGTTCATCTTGTCCTTGAGGAAGCTGGTGCCGCGCGCGATCGAGGAGCCGTTGATGGCGCCGACCAGATGGCCGACCAGGCTGTTGGCGGTGCGCGTCTCGAACACCACGGGCACCTTGGCGGTGTCGGCCTTGCGCGGCTTGAGGCGCCGCACGGCGCGCTCGCCGGCATTGCGGCCGACGGCCGCCGGGTCCTTGAGATCGGAGCGGTAGACCGCCGAGGTGAAATCGTCGTCGCGCTCCATGCCCGTGCCTTCGCCCGCCAGCACCGAGACGCCGAGGCCGAAGCGCGAGACCTGATAGCCGCCGGCAAATCCGTTGGAGGCGGCGAGGCTGAACTGGCTGCGGCTCCAGCTGGCTTCCGCGCCCTCGGAGTTGGTCACGCCCTTGACGGCGCGCGCGGCCTCTTCGCCGATGCGTGCCGTTTCGAGCAGCCATTCCGGGTCGGGCTCGGTCGGATCGGCCATATCGAGGCCCACCCACCCTTGTGCGATCTCGGCGGGATCGGCGATGCCGATGAAGGGGTCCTCGGGCACGCTGCGCGCCGTCGCCACGGCGCGCTCGACCAGCTCCGCCAGCAGGGCGGCATTCAGATCGCTGGTGGAGACGACAGCCTGGCGCTTGCCGACCAGGATCCGCAATCCCAGATCCTGGCCTTCGGCGCGCTCGAGTTTCTCCGGATTGCCGAGGCGGATCGCCTGCGACAGCGAGACGCCGCGCGCCAGCAGCGCGTCGGCCGCATCGGCGCCGGCGCGTTTGGCGGCCGCGATCAGATCGGTCAGGATATTGAGGTCGCCGGCCTGGCTGGGGGCCTGGGCGGCCGCCGTCGTCTTCGCCTTGGTCTTGGCCTTCGGGACCGGCCGCGGGGCCGCGGCCTCGCGCGGCAGCGGACGATGCATCGGCTTGCGGGCGACGGCGTCGCGGCCCTGCGGCCCGCGCTTGTCGCTCGGCAGCCGTCGCGGCGCCGGGGTCGGCGCGATCTTCGCCTTCGGAGCGGCCTTCGGCTTCGGCGCTGCCTTCTTCTTGGCCTTCGGCGCCCGCTTTGGGGCCGCCGCCTTCTTCTTGACCGTCGGCCGCTTCACGGCCGTCTTCTTGACCGCGGTCTTCTTCCCGGCGGGCTTGCCCTTGGCCCCCGTCGCCTTCTTCTTGGCGGCGCTCTTCTTCTTCTTCTTCGGCTTTGCCGTTTTGGCGCGGGTCTTGACGGGACGGCGGGTCTTGCGGGCGGCCATGGGCTCTCCGGGGATGCGGTGAGGAGGAGGGGGAATCGAGGCGGAAGCTTACCGTGGCTCGAGCCCATAGCGAAAGACGGGCAGAAACCGGCCGGGATCGATCTCAGATGGGACGGCGCCGGCCGTCCGGCAACCCATCTTGAGGTAGAAGCCGGAGGCGTTGGGATCGCTCACCACCACCAGCTCGCGATGGCCCAGCGCCCGCCCGATGGCGACCGCATGGTCCCACAAGGCGCGCCCGACACCCTGGCCGATGGCGTCCGGCTCGACGAAGAACATGTCGAGCCCCAGCCCGTCCGCCTCGGGCTCGACGCCGTAGAAGCCCAGCGGCCGGCCGCCGGCGTCGGCTGCGACATAGTAGGGATGGGCGCGCAGCTTCTCGGGCATCAGGGTCATGGCGGCACGGCAGCGGGCGAGGAAGCTCGCCTGATAGCCCCAGACCGCCTTGGAGCGCAGCGACAGCTCGGTCAGGGCCTGGGCCTCGTCGGCGCGCGCGCGGCGGATCGTGATGATCGGCGCCGGGGCGGCCGCATGCCTCATTTCGACGACTTCCAGATGCTCTTGCCGCTGCCCGGCAGCCCGAGGCTGGGCCAGAGCTTGTCGATCTTCTCGACCACGGTCGGATCCATGCGGATCTTGCGGCCCCATTCGCGCTTGGTCTCGGGCGCCATCTTGTTGGTGGCGTCGAGGCCGACCTTGCCGCCCAGGCCCGATTCGGGGCTGGCGAAGTCGAGATAGTCGATCGGCGTGTTCTCGATCAGCGTCAGGTCGCGCACCGGGTCCATGCGGGTCGAGATCGCCCACATCACATCCTTCCAGTCGCGCACATCGATATCGTCATCCACCACGATCACGAACTTGGTGTAGATGAACTGCCTTAAGAAAGACCAGATCCCCATCATCACGCGCTTGGCGTGGCCGGGATAGGCCTTGCGGATCGAGACCACGCCGATGCGGTAGGAGCAGCCCTCGGGCGGCAGCCAGAAATCCACGATCTCGGGGAACTGCTGCTTGAGCAGGGGCACGAACAGCTCGTTGAGCGCCACGCCCAGCACCGACGGCTCGTCGGGCGGCCGGCCGGTGAAGGTCGAGAGATAGATCGGGTCGCGCCGCATGGTGATGGCGCTGACGGTGAAGACCGGGAACTGTTCGACGGCGTTGTAGTAGCCGGTATGGTCGCCGTAAGGCCCCTCGTCGCGATAATCCTCGAGGCTCACATGGCCCTCGAGCACGATCTCGGCCTCGGCCGGGACCTTGAGCGGCACGGTCTTGCAATCGACCAGCTCGACCTTCTCGCCGCGCAGCAGGCCCGCGAACTGATATTCCGACATGGTGTCGGGCACCGGCGTCACGGCCGCGAGGATGGTGGCCGGGATCGGCGCCGATCACGGCCGCGACCGGCAGCGGCTCGCGCTTGGCTTCCTTCCAGCGCGCATGATGCTGCGCGCCGCCGCGATGCTTGAGCCAGCGCATCAGCGTCTGGTTCCTGCCCAGCAACTGCATGCGATAGATGCCGAGATTGAAATTGTCGGCGCGGTCTTCCTTGGGCTTGGGGCCTTGCGTCACCACCAGCGGCCAGGTGATGAGCGGGGCCGGCTCGCCCGGCCAGCAGGTCTGGATCGGCAGCGCCGTCAGGTCGACGTCGTCGCCTTTGAGCACGACCTCCTGGCAGGGCGCGTTCGAAACCGTCTTGGGCTTCATCGCCATCACGGTCTTGAGCAGCGGGAACATCTCGAAGGCCTCGCGCCAGCCGCCCGGCGGCTCGGGCTGCTTCAGCCAGGCGAGCTGTTCGCCCAGGGCCCGCAACTCGCCGGGCTCGCGACCCATGCCCCAGGCGACGCGCTCGACCGTGCCGAAGAGATTGACCAGGACCTTCATGTCCCAGCGCCGCGACCCGTCCCGCACATTTTCGAACAGGACGGCCGGGCCGTCCTCGGCCAGGAGCCGGGTCTGGATCTCGGTCATCTCCAGGACCGGGGAGACCGGCTCGCGCACCCGGGTCAGGCGGCCGGCCGATTCGAGCCGGGCCATGAAATCGCGGAGCGAACGATAGGCCATGGGTTCAGGCGCCGGCGCGAGCCGGATCGCCTACCAGATGCGCGTCGGGATGAGGCCCGCCCGCGGCCGCTTCGGCCTCGGCTTCTTTCAGCGCGCGGGCATAGGCGCGGTCGGATTTGTAGGGGCCGAACTTGGGCAGCTTGGCCGCCGGGATCGGGCGGATGCCCTTGCCATAGGCGCGCTCCTCGAAGAAGCCGCCCTCGAGCCCGATGAAGACGATCGGCTTCTTGCGGCGCGAGAAGACCCGGCGCATCGAGGCCGAGTGGCTCTTGAAATTGTCATATTCCTCGGGATCGCGCGCGAACAGCAGCTCGAAGGCCTTGATGAAATCCTTGAGGAACTGGGATTCGACGATCTGCATGTTGGAGATGACCCAGCAGCGATCCTCGAAATCCCAGTAATAGGCGAGGCCGATGAATTTCCCCGCCCGGTCGATATAGGGGAAGAAGGGGAAGGCGCGGCAGGCGAGGCTGCGATTGTCGCGCTCGCAATGGCGCGCACCCCGGCATTCGACCGCGGCGCAGGAGGAGCCGATCTCCTTGACGATCTGGCGCGTCGCCCGGTCATAGGGCTTGAAGCGCGTCCACATGTCGGTTCGGCTCTTCAGCAGCTCCCACTCGACCTTCTGGACCACCGGGACCGCATGCTGGGTCGAGCAGCAGACCGGCTCGCCGCCGTTCAGGGGCGCGCATTTCTGCCCGCAATCGAACCGCGAGATCGAGGCCTGGAACAGGTCGTAGATTTGACGGAAGTCGTCGGGACCAATTAATGATTTGTCAGCCATAACGGAGGACTATAACGGGCCCGTGCGCTTGCGCAACGACGCTCGACGGCCGGGCCCCTTAAGATCGGCTTTCGAGCGCCCGCAAGGACGGATTGGCCCCCGATTCCGGTGGGGGCGCCCTTACTCAATCGAGTCTCAGGCCATGACACATTATTGGGTCGTCGGTGGAGAGTATCAGGATACGAGCTTCGACCAGCCCGTGGCCGGCACGGCCGTGCGTCGATTCGGTCCCTTCGACACGCATGCGGATGCCAAGGCCAAGTGGCAGGAGCTGGCCTGGAGCACGGTCGACAACGCCCATGCGCGCTATCGCATCGAGGCCGAGAAGGACCAGTCGCCGCAGAATTACTGGGTGGTCGGTTGCAGCTATCGCGACACCAGCTTCCGCGAGCCGGTCAACGGCAAGGAGAACTGGTTCGGTCCCTTCGCCAGCTATGACGAGGCCAAGGCCGAGTGGCAGAAACGGGCCTGGGCCTCGGTGGACGACGCGCTGAGCCGGTTCCGCATCGAGATCCTGAACGGATCCGAACGCCCGCCGGAGGCGTGACGGTTGTCTTGTTTCACCTCCCCCTTCTCGAGGGGGCGGGTTGGGGAGGGGGCTGACTCGATCGACGATGCAGGAGGAACACAGCTCTCTCGCCATCTCCCATCGAGACTTCCCCCTCCCTGGCCCTCCCCCGCGAGGGGGGAGGGGACATTAGTGTGATGACCGCTGCGCATTCGCCGGGCGATCTGCCGGAGTGGCTCTTTCGCGCGACCCGCTATCCCTATGACGTGCCGGCGCACTCCTATCTGTTCGACAACGAGCAAGGTGCGCCGCTGCCGCTGCCGGCCGATCCCGACCTCGAGGGTCGGACGCCGGTGCTCGCGATCGGCTCGAACCGGTCGCCTTACCAGTTGGGCCGAAAATATCCTCGTGACGGATCGCGGCACCATCGCATTCCCGTCTCGCGCGCCTGGCTGGCCGATCACGACGTGGTCTTTGCGACCCACATGTCGGGCTACGGCGCCATTCCCGCGAATCTGATGTTCGTTCCGGGCATGCGCGTGCGATTGGCCATAACCTGGCTCGATCCGGCTCAGCTCGAGGCCATGCACGAAACCGAAATCCACGGCGGCAACTACCGCTATGCGCGGCTCGAGGGAATCGCGCTCGATCTCGATCACGCGGGACCCCATGGCAGCCGGCGGCTGGACAGCGTGACGGCCTATGTGAGCCCCTTCGGCTACATGGCGCATGAGGGACAGCCGCTGGGTCTCGCGGCCATCGAATCCGAAGGACGGCCTCATCCCAGCGCCACGATGGATGAGGCGCTCGATCTCCTGCGCCAACGGGCGGGACATCGGCGCGACCTTCACGATTTCATTCGAGAGGCCGTCGACGATCGGGCGCCCGCGGCCAGCCGCGCGATGCGTGACGGTCTGAAGCGGCTCCTGCGCGAAAGAGCCATCGCCTTCGCGCATCCGCGACTGACGATTCTGGAAAAATAAGTCGGGTCGCTGCTTGACCTCGCCTTGCGGCGCGGCCTAAGCCAGGGCCACTTCGCGCGGGGGTGCGGGGGCCCGAGTCGGGGTTGGGGGATATGCCGGAAAGCAATTGGATCGAAGCCGTCGGGCTGGTGGCGGGGACGCTCACCAGCATTTCCTTCCTGCCGCAGGCGGTGAAGGTCTGCCGCTCCCACTCGACCCATGACATCTCGCTCTGGATGTTCATGCTGATGCTGGCCGGGACCGCCCTCTGGCTGGTCTACGGGATCATGCTCGGGCGCCCGGCGCTGATCTTCGCCAACGGCACCTCGCTGACGCTCATCGCCTGGATCGGCTGGTTCAAGCTGCGCTACGGCTGACCGGCCGGACGAGGCGCACGGCATCGCCGACGCGGATGGGTCCGGTCTTGACGACGGCGGCATAGATTCCGGCGCGCCGCTCGTTCGCTTCCGAGGATGCTTTCAGAATGCCGGGGTCGAGCGGCAGGTCGCCCTGAGGCAGGGTCGTCAGGACGCAGCGCAGGCAATGATCGGCAACCTCGAGCTCCGTCTCGCCGATCCGAAGCCGGGCGCCGATCCAATCCTGCTCGATGAAGCCCTCGAGATCGCCGCTGTCGATCACGATGTTGGGCCGGAAGCGCGCCGGCTCGAAACGGCCGGACGGGTAGTGTCGGCCCAGCGCCGCCAGGCTGGCCGAGGTCAGGAGGTGGAGCGAGGCATAGCCATAGGCCTGGTTGCCGATATGCCGCGCCACGAGCTGTGCCGGTGCGCCGATGGCGGCGGAAATCCGGGCGTCACGGTCGGCGGCCTCGGTGGCGATCGTCCCGCCGTCGGGCAGATGGATCTCGGCCGGCGCGTTCGGCTGCGATTTCTCGGGCTCGCGCAAGAAACGTGCCTGCCATCGGATCAGATCACGCCAGGGCTTCTTGCCCGTGGCGGCGGCGGCAATCTTGCCCTCGGCTGGATTGAGCAGGCCCCAGGCGCGGTCGCCGGGCATGCCGTTGGCCCAGAGCGTCACCTCGCGCATCGCCTCGCCGCGCATCGACTGCACGGGATAGCGCCAGAGGCCCGCCACGCGGCCGATCGGTTCGACTGTCGTCATCACTGTCTCTCTTGGCCTGAGGCTGACATCACGCGCGATCCTGCCGCCCGACGGCATAGAGCGCCAGCCATTCATGAGCCAGATGCGCGGCTGCGAGCGCCGTGATCTCCGACACGTCGTAGGCCGGTGCCACCTCGACCACATCCATGCCGACGAATCTGATGCCGGCAAGGCCCTTGAAGATCGCGATCGCCTGCGCCGAGGAGAGGCCGCCCGGCACCGGCGTGCCCGTGCCGGGGGCGAAGCTGGGGTCGAGGCAGTCGATGTCGAAAGTGAGATAGGCGCCGTGGTCGCCGACGATGCGGCGGATCTCGGCCGCGGTTTTCGCGCTGCCATTCTCATGCACCCAGAAGGCGTCCAGCACATTGAAGCCCAGATGGTCGTCATTGTGGGTGCGAAGTCCGATCTGCACGGAGCGGCGCGGATCGACCAGTCCCTCCTTGGCCGCGTGATAGAACATGGTCCCGTGATCGACGCGGCCGGCCCCTTGCGAATCGTCCCAGGTGTCGGAATGGGCGTCGAAATGGATCAGCGATAGTGGCCCGTGACGCTTGGCGTGGGCCTTCAGCAGCGGATAGCTGATGAAATGATCGCCACCCAATGACAGCAGCGCGGCACCGGACCCCAGGATCTTGTCCGCATGGGTCTCGATGGCGGCGGGAATCGTTTCGGGCCGGCCGTGATCCCACTGGCAATCGCCATAATCGACCACGGAAAGCCGGTCGAACGGCTCGAAGGCCGCGCCGTAGGGCCGGTTCCAGGCATTGTTGGTCGATGCCGCGCGAATGGCGCGGGGGCCGAAGCGGGCGCCCGGGCGGTTGGTCACCGCGGTGTCCATCGGGAAGCCCGAGACGGCGACATCCACGCCGGCGAGATCGCGGCTGTATTTGCGCCGCATGAAACTGAGCGCGCCGGCAAAGGTCGGCTCGAGATGGGTGCCCTTCAGATCTTCGGCGGTGAAGGCATGGTCGTTCGTCATGAGTCTCTCTCAATGGGACCCGCAGGCTCGTCGCTGACGGGGCGCGGGAATGGCATCGCTTGTCGCCGCCTGCCCGGGTTGGATTGATCCTCGCCTATTCCGCCAGCAACCGCCAGATCACCGTCTCGCGCTCGGTGCGATCTTCCAATTCGAGCGAGGTCGGCACGCGATGGCGCGTCACGAGCTGCAGTCCGCTCGGCGGCAGGTAGCTGCGGCCGGGATCGCCCATCAGCACCTCGGTGCCCTGGCGCACCAGGGTGCGAAGCCAGGCGGTGACGCGTTCGGCCATCGGGCGCTCGTAGCAGACGTCGCCGGCCAGGACGAGGTCCCAGGGACCCGTTGTCCCGACCACGTCGTCGAGGGTCACGGGAACCGTCACGCCATTGAGCGTTGCGTTGAGCGCGATGGCGCTCGCGGCGAACTTGTCGATCTCGGCGGCGATCACCGATTGGGCGCCGGCCTTGGCCGCGGCGATCGCGACCAGGCCCGAGCCCGCCGCGAAATCGAGCACGCGCTTGCCGGCGACGATCGAGGGATCGTCGAGGATCGTGCGCGCCAGCGCCTGCCCGCCGGGCCAGGCGAAGGCCCAATAGGGCGGCGGCAGACCCTCATGCGCAAGCGTCGTCTCGGTCGCCTGCCAGATCGGCGTGATCTCGGTCGCGAGATGGAGCCGGATCTCCGGCACCAGCGGCGGTGCCGCGACGACCGTTTCGCGGCGGATGAAGGCGACGGGATCGGCCTCGGCGCGGGGGAGCTCGGTCATGGATCCTCGGGCTCCCGATGACGCCGGTTTCAGCTCAGCCAGGGACTGAGAGTTCTGAACTCATAAAGCTGTGCGCCTTTCAAGGTCTCGCCAAGCGTCGCGTGAGACGACGGATGTGGGCGACGAGGATCCAGGCCACGGCGCTTTCGATGGTGGCTTCGAAGTCCTTGGCGAGGCGGCGACATCGGCCGAGCCAGGCGAAGGTGCGTTCGACCACCCATCGGCGAGGCAGCAACTCGAAGCCCTTGGCGGCGTCGGAGCGCTTGATGATTTCGAAGGTCCATTGACCAAGCGCGGCCATGGCGTCGCGTAGCTTGTCGCCACCATAGCCGCCATCGGCGAACACATGGCGCAGCCACGGGTAGAGAGAGCGGATCGACATCAGCACGTCGGGCGCGCCATCGCGATCCTGGATATCCGCAGCGTGAACCTGCACCCCGACCAGGCAGCCCTCGGTATCGGTGACGATATGGCGTTTGCGGCCTTTGATCTTCTTGGCGGCATCGAAGCCTCGTGGCCCGCCACACTCGGTGCTCTTCACAGACTGGCTGTCGATCACCCCCGCCGTGGGGCTGGCCTCTCGCCCGACCCTCTCGCGCAGGGCCGTGACCAGCATGTGGTTGATGTGCGCCAGTAAGCCTTTGTGCGACCAGGCGTAGAAGTAGCTCTGCACCGTCGAGTAGGGCGGGAACTCCTTGGGGATCGCGCGCCATTGGCAGCCGGTCGAAGCCATGTACAGGATCGCCTCCACCACCGAGCGCAGATTTGTCTTTCTCGGCCGCCCCAGTTTGGAAGCCATCGGCATCAAGGGCGCGATCAACGCCCATTCCGCATTCGTCAGGTCGCTTGCGTATCGCAAGGCATCGCGCCGATAGTGCGGTCGGGTGGTTTCAGTCCAGGCCATCGTGATCTCCATTGAGATTCGCAACCCAACGGAATCACAACCGATTGAAATCACCCAACTCCTTTTTCAGTCAGCCTCTGAGGAGAATCCCGGCGAGCAGCATCCAGCCCAACCATCGATGCGCCCGGAACTTGGCGAGGCAGTCGGCGGGATCGTCGAAATTCGTGGCGCGGATCTGATAGGCGAACAGCAATCCGGCGGCGGCGAGCCCGAGATAGGCGGCCCAGCCGAGCCCCGCCGCGGCGAAGGCGGCGATCCAGAACCCGAGTGCCACGACAGCGAACAGGATCAGCCAGGGCCGCGTCGAGGCGCCCAGCTTGAGCGCGGTCGACTTCACGCCGATCAGCGCGTCGTCTTCCTTGTCCTGGTGCGCATAGATCGTGTCGTAGAAGAGCGTCCAGGCGATGCCGCCGGCATAGAGCAGGAAGGCCGGCGCCTCGAGCCTGCCGGTCGCCGCCGCCCAGCCCAGCAGCGCGCCCCAATTGAAGGTGAGGCCGAGGAAGGCCTGTGGCCAATAGGTGATGCGCTTCATGAAAGGATAGGTGGCGACCAGCGCCAGCGAGCCGGCGCCGAGCGCGATGGTGAGGCCGTTCATCTGCAGCAGGATGATCAGCGCCAGCAGCAGCTGGAGCCCGAGGAAGATCGCGGCGGCGCGGACGCTGACGGCGCCGCTCGGGATCGGGCGCGTCGCGGTGCGCGCGACCCTTCCGTCGAACTCGCGATCGACGATGTCGTTGAAGCTGCAGCCGGCGCCGCGCATGAGAAGCGCGCCGACCGCGAAGAGCGCCATCAGCCAGAGGTCTGGCTTGGCGGGCGCCGCCATCGTCAGGGACCACCAGCCGGGAAACAGCAGCAGCCAGGTGCCGATCGGCCGGTCGAGCCGCGCCAGCCTCGCATAGGGGGCGAGGGTCGAGGGCAGGAAGCGGTCGACCCAGTTGCCCCGGCGAATGTCGGTGAAGTTCGGGGACCCGGCGGGCTGGCCGGTGTGAGGTTGGCTCGGCATGGGGTAATCTTGACGGCCTTGAGCCGCGGGCTCAAGCGATGTGGGAGATGGCATGGGCCGGGGCCGGGATCGGGAGCAGGACGCAAACGAGGATGCAACCGCGAAGGAGCCGGGGCAGGTGACGCGGCTCTTCGTCACGGCGGCACTCGTCGATGGCGCCGGGATCGAGCTCGACGAGGATGCGACTCACTACCTTAGAAATGTGCTGCGGCTGGCGCCGGGCGAGCGGGTCGGGCTCTTCAACGGGCGCGACGGCGAATGGTCGGCCGAGCTGACCGGCCTTTCCAAGCGCACGGCGCGGCTGCAGCTGCGCGAGCGGACGAGGGCCCAGACCCTCGAGCCCGATCTCTGGCTGGTGTTCGCGCCGATCAAGCGCCAGCGCATCGACATCCTGGCGGAGAAGGCGACCGAGCTCGGCGCGACAGCGCTTCTGCCGGTCTTCACCGCCCGCACCGTGATGACGCGCGTCAATCTGGATCGGCTCGCGGCCCATGCGAAGGAGGCGGCGGAGCAGACCGAAAGGCTGACAGTGCCTGTCATTCGCGAGCCACAGACTCTGGATAAGCTGCTGGCGGAATGGCCGGCCTCGCGCCGGCTCCTGGTTTGCGCGGAGGCCGGGCCTGCGCGTCCAATCCTTGATGCGTTAGGCGAACTCACCCGCGATGTGAGAAACCGTACTAAATCCTGGGCTATCATGACCGGCCCGGAGGGCGGCTTCACGGCATCGGAACTTGACGCGCTCGGGAAACTCCCCTTTGTTACGCCCGTCGGTCTGGGGCCTCGGATCTTGCGGGCCGACACGGCGGCGATCGCGGCGCTGGCCATATGGCAGGCGCTCGTCGGGGATGGACGAGACCGTCCGCCGTCACGTTAGAGATCATTGCGAAATCAAGAACGGAGCATCGCGCCCCCCATGTCGGCGCCTCCCACCACGCGCGGCGAGCCAATCACCTCGAAGCGCCAGCTGATCGATTACATCGCGCAGGGCTCGAAGCCGCGCGAGCGCTGGCGCATCGGTACCGAGCACGAGAAATTCGGATTCAACCAGCGCGACCTTCGCCCGCTCCCTTATGACGGACCGGCCGGCGTCAGGGCGCTGCTGGAGGGGCTGACGCGCTTCGGCTGGAAGCCGGTGCTCGAGGAGGGCAAGCCGATCGCGCTGACCCTCGACAATTGCAACATCACGCTGGAGCCGGGCGGCCAGTTCGAGCTCTCCGGCGCGCCGCTCGAATCGATCCACGAGACCTGTCGCGAGACCTGCACCCATCTCAACCAGGTGAAGGAAGTCTGCACCGAGCTCGGCGTCGGCATGCTGGGCATGGGCTTCCAGCCCAAATGGAAGCGCGAAGACGTCAGCTGGATGCCCAAGGGCCGCTACCAGATCATGCGCGAGCAGATGCAGCGCAAAGGCAAGCTCGGGCTCGACATGATGCTGCGGACCTGCACGGTGCAGGTCAATCTCGACTACAGCTCCGAAGCCGACATGGTCAAGAAGATGCGCGTCGGTCTGGCGCTGCAGCCGATCGCGACCGCGCTCTTCGCCGATTCGCCCTTCATCGAGGGCAAGCCCAACGGCTTTCAGTCCTTCCGCAGCCATGTCTGGACCGATACCGATCCCGATCGCTGCGGCACGCTGCCTTTCGCCTTCGAGCCGGGCTTCGGCTTCGAGCGCTATGTCGATTACATGCTCGATGTGCCGATGTATTTCGTCTATCGCGACAACCGCTATATCGACGTGGCGGGCCAGTCCTTCCGCGATTTCCTGCAGGGCAAGCTGCCGGGCCTGCCGGGGGAGATTCCCGGCCTCGGCGATTTCATGGATCACCTGACCACGGCCTTCCCCGAGGTGCGGCTCAAGCGCTTCCTCGAGATGCGCGGCGCCGACAGCGGTCCCTGGGATCGCATCTGCGCGCTGCCCGCTCTGTGGGTCGGGCTCCTTTATGACGATGTCGCGCTCGACGGCGCCTGGGAGCTGGTCAAGAACTGGACCGCCGAGGATCGCGACCGCATGCGGGTCGATGCGCCGAAGATCGCGCTCGAGGCCAAGGTGCGCGGCCGCTCCATGCGCGACATCGCGCGCGACGTGCTGGCGCTCTCGCGCGCCGGCCTCTCGCGCCGCGCCAGGCTCGATTCCAGCGGCCAGGACGAGAGCCATTTCCTCAACGCGCTGACCGAGATCGTCGACAGCGGCAAGACCCCGGCCCAGCTCAAGCTCGACGCCTATCACGGAATCTGGAACGGCTCGGTCGACCCTATCTTCCGGGAATATGCGTACTGGAAGGGCCCGGTCCCGGCGGAGTGAGACTGAGCATCGTCGCTCGATCCTGAAGCGACCCCTCCCCCTACCCCCTTGTATGAGGGGAATGTGCGAGGATTGAGGAAGGTCCGGGCCGGGGTGGCCACCCCGGCCCGGACGGTCGGTTGTCGGATCGACACCCTCGAAGTCTTCTGGACTGCGCGGGAGCGGGATCGCAGCCGACCCTTCATCGGACCCGGATGGTTGCAAGAACACCCTGGTTCGGATCAACGCAAGGTGGGGTCGACGAAGATGAGCAAGTCTATCACGGAAAGTGCTGGTATCGACGTGTCGAAGCGCAAGCTCGATGTGGCGTTGGCCGGTGGGCCGGGCCAGTTGCAGGCCAGCAACGATCCGGTGGGACACCAGCAGATCGAGAGCTGGCTGCGTGTGCACGGTGTCGAGCGGGTCGGGCTGGAGGCGAGCGGCCACTACGAGGCGGCGGTGGCGGTGCATCTGCGCCGGGCGGGGTTTTGCGTCCTGCTGCTCGAGCCGGGTCAGGTGAAAGGCTTTCGACGGTTCAAGAAGAAGCGGGCCAAGAACGACGCGATCGACGCTCGCCTGATCGCGGCGGTAACCGCGGCCATGGATCCCGACGGCATCCGTCCGGCGCCCGACGAGCGCCTGGCGCCCCTTGCCGAGCATCTCACCCTGATCGAGCAGATCGGCGAGGATGTCGCCCGGCTCAAGACCCGGCGCGACCGCTATAGCCTGCCGGCGCCCAAACGCTATCTCGAGAGCGAGATCCTTCGTCTGTCCAAGCGGCGCGACAAGGAGATCGCCCTTCTGCTGGCCAAGCTGCGCCACCATGCCGATCTGGCCCTCAAGCTGGATCTGCTGGAGAGCATCCCCGGCCTCGGCCCGCTCACCGCCCTCAGCTTCGTCTTGCGCCTGCCCGAGCTCGGCCGCATGACCCGCGCCGAGGCGGCCGCCCTGGTCGGTCTCGCCCCCTCGACGACGACAGCGGCGAGCATACCGGCGAGCGACATATCGCCGGCGGCAGAAAGCGGCTTCGACGCAGCGTCTACCAGGCCGCCTTCTCCGCTTCCCAGCGTTGGAATCCCATCCTCGTGGCCCTCTATAAGCGCCTCACCGCCGCAGGCAAGCATCACAAAGTCGCCACCGTCGCCTGCGCCAGAAAGCTCGTCGAGATCGCCAATGCCATTCTCGCCAGAGCTACTCCATGGCGCGATAGCGAAGCCACCCCTTGAACTTCGGATCATGGTTGCTCCCGCAAGGGGAGGGGGCGTGGTTTTATTTTTCTCTGCTGTGTTTGTTGGACGAGTTTGTTTCTTCCTAGCCCCCTCCCCTTGCGGGAGGGGGTAGGGGGAGGGGTTGCTCGCAAGATGAAACGCGACGTCGCTCCCCGATCTCGTCCGAAGCTTGGAATCAGAGCGAAGCGATCAAACAAAGAATTCTCAAACAAAAAGGGCCGCGGCAGGGAACCGCGGCCCTTTTCTTTCGTGCGTCCGGGCTTGGGAGACCGGACGTGGGCGCATTCTAAAGCGAGGAATGGTTAATCGGAGGTTAACGCGCCGGCTAAGGTACGGGAATCACGGCGAGAGTCAGCTCACGCCGCGGTGCCGCCCACGGTCATGGCGTCGATCTTGAGGGTCGGCTGGCCGACGCCGACGGGAACGCCCTGGCCTTCCTTGCCGCAGGTGCCGATGCCGCCATCGAGCTTCAGGTCGTTGCCGATCATGCTGACCTTGTTCATCGAGTCCGGGCCGTTGCCGATGAGCGTGGCGCCCTTGACCGCGCGGCCGATCTGGCCGTTCTCGATCAGATAGGCCTCGGTGCAGGAGAACACGAACTTGCCCGAGGTGATGTCGACCTGGCCGCCGCCGAAATTGACGGCATAGAGGCCCTTCTTCACCGAGGCGAGGATCTCCTTCGGGTCGTGCTTGCCGGCCAGCATGTAGGTGTTGGTCATGCGCGGCATCGGGATATGGGCAAAGCTCTGCCGGCGGCCGTTGCCGGTCGGCTTCATGCCCATGAGCCGGGCATTCTGGCGGTCCTGCATATAGCCTTTGAGGATGCCGTCCTCGATCAGCACGTTGTATTGCGAGGGCGTGCCCTCGTCGTCGATCGTGAGCGAGCCGCGACGGTCCTGGATGGTGCCGTCGTCGACGATGGTGACGCCGGGCGAGGCGACGCGCTGGCCCATGAGGCCGGCGAAGGTCGAGGTCTTCTTGCGGTTGAAATCGCCCTCGAGCCCATGGCCCACGGCTTCATGCAGCATCACGCCGGGCCAGCCCGGCCCCAGCACGACTTCCATCTCGCCGGCGGGGGCCGGCACCGAGCCCAGATTGACCAGGGCCTGGCGCAGCGCCTCGTCCACGCCGTCGCGCCAGCTCTGCTCCTTGATGAAGCGGCCATAGGCCTCGCGGCCGCCGGTGCCGAAGCTGCCGGTCTCCATGCGGTCGCCGTCGCCGACCACCACCGCGATATTGAGGCGCACCAGCGGCCTTATGTCGGCCAGGCGCTGCCCGTCGCCGCGGATGATCTGCACCGCCTGCCAGACGCCGGTCATCGAGGCCATGACCTGGCGCACGCGCGGATCCTTGCTCCGCGCATAGGCGTCGATCTCCGTCAGGAGCTTGACCTTGTCCTCGAACGGCACCTCGTTCAGCGGATTCACGTCGGTATAGAGCGAGCGGTTGGTGCCCTTGGGCGGGAGCGCCAGGGTTCCGCCATGGCCGCGATGGACCGTCTTGACGGTTTCGCCGGCGCGCCGGATCGCGGCCTCGGAGAGCTCGCTGGCATGGGCGTAGCCCGCGCGCTCGTCGGCGATGGCGCGCAGGCCGAAGCCCTGCGTGGTGTCGTAGGACGCGCTCTTGAGCCGGCCATCGTCGAAGGCGAGCGCCTCCGACTGGCTGTATTCGAGGAACAGCTCGCCGTCGTCGGCGCCCTTGAGCGCGTCGGCGACGACGCCCTCGATGCGGTTCCGGTCGAGGCCGGTGCGGTGGAAAAAGAGCTCGTCGGTCTTGCTGAGGTCGGCCATGACGGTCCTTCAGGACTCCTTCGGTGCTGCCGTTGGTAGGGTACCAGGGGGCAGGGTGTTAGGCGGCTGCATCGCCACGAGGCCGGGAGGAGAAGTGCCCGAGTCGCGCGATCAAGTTTGCCGCACTCCCGCATATAGGGCGTCGAGGGGCTTCTGTCAGCCCGAGGCCGGGGCTCTCCGATGAACCCTCGGACAGGTTCGACACGCCGTCCGGAACGGCCTCACGCGACAGAACGTCGCATTTTTGAGACCCGGCGGCAAAGGGGTCGCCAAGGCCCCGGAATCGCGCGTGTCCGAGCGTCGCGAACCGCCCCAAAGGCTTGAGAAGCCTACGATAGGGGTGTAGTTTCCCCGCCTGCCAGCGCAAGGGATGGGCGGTCGCTGGAGGCCTTGGGACATCAGTCCTGGGGACCTCGAGGCGGGCCGCCCGGTGGAGAGGAAGGCGCCGGCCATAAGAGGAAATCTCGCAATGCGTCTTAAGGCTTTGACGATGCTCTGGGGGGCGTTCATCGCGCTCGTCACGCTGGCCCCCGCGGCCTATGCCGAGAACGGTCCCAAGGATTGGGAGCTGAGCTTCCAGCCGGCGGTCTCGCCGATCGCCGAGCAGATCCACAGTTTCCACCACATTCTGCTCATCATCATCTCCGCCATCACCGCCTTCGTGATGATCCTCCTCCTGACCGTGATCGTCCGCTTCAATGCGCGCGCCAATCCGGTTCCCTCCAAGACCTCGCATAACACCCTGATCGAGGTGCTCTGGACGGTGATCCCGGTGATGATCCTGGTCGCCATCGCGATCCCCTCCTTCAAGCTGATCTATGCCGCCGACCGGACCGCGAACCCCGAGCTGACGATCAAGGCGATCGGCCATCAGTGGTACTGGTCCTACGAATATCCGGACAACGGCAACTTCACCTTCGACGCGCTGATGACGGCCGACAAGGACCTGAAGCCCGGCCAGCCGCGGCTGCTCGAGACCGACAACCACCTGGTGATCCCGGTCAACACCAAGGTCCGGATCCTGATCACCGCCTCGGACGTGATCCATTCCTTCGCGGTGCCCGCCTTCGGCGTGAAGCTCGACGGCGAGCCGGGCCGGGTCAACGAGACCTGGACCGAGGTCACCCAGGAAGGGACCTATTACGGCCAGTGCTCCGAGCTCTGCGGCACCAACCACGCCTTCATGCCGATCGCGGTCGATGTGGTGTCCAAGGAGAAGTATCTGGAGTGGGTCGCCGAGGCCCAGAAGAAGTTCGCCCAGGCCGACGCACCCGCGATCGATGTCGCGGCTGCGGCGCCGGCGCCGGCTGCCAACTGAGTTGGCCCGGCATTATTGAGAGAGAGGACCTAGGACCATGAGCGCCACTTCGCACCACGACGCCGACCACGGCCATCATCCGACCGGGCTCGCGCGCTACCTCTTCTCGACCAACCACAAAGACATCGGGACCATGTACCTGGTGTTCGCGGTGGTGGCCGGCCTGATCGGCGGCCTGGTCTCCGTGATCATGCGCCTCGAGCTGCAGGCGCCGGGCGTCCAGTACCTGCTGACCAACGGCGAGCCGGACGGCCATCTCTGGGCCACGCTGCTGACGGCCCACGGCCTCATCATGGTGTTCTTCGTGGTGATGCCGGCGATGATCGGCGGCTTCGGCAACTGGTTCGTGCCGCTCATGATCGGGGCCCCCGACATGGCCTTCCCGCGCATGAACAACATCAGCTTCTGGCTGCTGATCCCCTCCTTCGGCCTGCTGATCAGCTCGGCCTTCGTGGGCGGTGCCGGCACCGGATGGACGATCTATCCGCCGCTCTCGAGCGCGCTCGGACATCCCGGGCCCGCCGTCGACCTCGCCATCTTCTCGCTGCATCTGGCCGGCGCCTCCTCGATCCTGGGCGCGATCAACTTCATCACCACCATCTTCAACATGCGCGCGCCGGGCATGACCCTGCACAAGATGCCGCTGTTCGTCTGGTCGGTGCTGGTGACGGCCTTCCTGCTGCTGCTGTCGCTGCCCGTGCTCGGCGGCGCCATCACCATGCTGCTGACCGACCGCAATTTCGGCACCACCTTCTTCGACCCGGCCGGCGGCGGCGATCCGGTCCTGTTCCAGCACCTGTTCTGGTTCTTCGGTCATCCCGAGGTGTACATCCTGATTCTGCCGGGCTTCGGCATGATCAGCCAGATCGTCTCGACCTTCTCGCGCAAGCCGGTGTTCGGCTATCTCGGCATGGCCTACGCCATGGTCGCGATCGGCGTGGTCGGCTTCGTGGTCTGGGCGCATCACATGTTCCGCGTCGGCCTCGACGTCGACACCCGGGCCTATTTCACCGCGGCGACGATGGTGATCGCGGTCCCGACCGGCGTGAAGATCTTCTCCTGGATCGCGACCATGTGGGGCGGCTCGATCCGCTTCACCACGCCGATGCTGTTCGCGGTCGGTTTCATCTTCCTCTTTACCGTCGGCGGCGTGACCGGCGTGGTGCTGGCGAACGAAGGCATCGATATCGCCATGCACGACACCTATTACGTCGTGGCCCATTTCCACTACGTGCTGTCGCTGGGCGCGGTGTTCGCGATCTTCGCCGGCTACTACTACTGGATCGGCAAGATGTGCGGCCGCCAGTATCCGGAGTGGCTGGGCAAGCTGCATTTCTGGCTGACCTTCATCGGCGTGAACGTGACGTTCTTCCCGATGCATTTCCTCGGTCTCGCCGGCATGCCGCGCCGCTATATCGACTATCCGGACGCGTTCGCGGGCTGGAACCATGTGGCGTCGATCGGCTCCTACATCTCCTACGCGGCGACCCTCATCTTCGTGGTCGGCGCGATCTACACGATCTTCGCCGGCCGCAAGGTGGGCGAGAATTACTGGGGCGAGGGCGCCACGACGCTGGAATGGACGGTGAGCTCGCCGCCGCCCTTCCACACCTTCGAAGAGCTGCCGCGGATCCGCTAGGACGGGCAGGGGCCCGGGGACGATCTCCCCGGGCCCCTTCGGCCTGGCGCTCCCCCGCGTGAAGATTTGAGACCGAGGACAGAGTCGATATGAGCGATGCCAGCATCGGTATCGGAACGGGCGTGACGGGGACGGCGCATGACGCGGCCGCCCTGGACGCGGGCGCCCGCGTCGCCGATTACCTGGCGCTGCTGAAGCCGCGCGTCATGTCGCTGGTCGTCTTCAGCGGTTTCGCCGGGCTGATCCTGGCCCCCGGCCATATCCATCCGGTGCTGGCGGCGATCGCGGTCCTTTGCATCGCTGTGGCGGCCGGTGCCGCCGGTGCGGTCAACATGTGGTACGACCGCGACATCGACGCGGTCATGCGGCGCACCTGCGCGCGGCCGATCCCCACCGGCAAGATCAGGCCGGAGGAGGCGCTGGCCTTCGGCATCGTGCTCTCGGTCGGCGCCGTCATGCTGATGGGCCTCGCCCTCAACTGGACGGCGGCGGTCCTGCTGGCGATCGCCAATCTCTTCTACATCTTCGTCTATACGATCTGGCTCAAGCGCCGCACGCCGCAGAACATCGTGATCGGCGGCGCGGCCGGCGCCTTTCCGCCGATGATCGGCTGGGCCGCCGTGACCGGCGACGTCAGCCTCGCCTCGGTCGCGCTCTTCGCGCTCATCTTCATGTGGACGCCGCCGCATTTCTGGGCGCTCGCGCTGTTCCGGCGCGGCGACTACGAGAAGGCCGGCGTGCCGATGCTCCCCGTGGTCGCGGGCGCCCGCGCCACCAAGCTGCAGATGCTGCTCTATACGGTGATCCTGCTGCCGCTGGGCCTGGCGCCCTGGTGGCTCGGGATCACGGGGCCGCTCTATGCCGCGGCCGCCCTGGCGCTGGGGCTGACTTTCCTGGGATTCGCGGTCTGGGTCTGGTTCGACGAGACCGAGCGCGCCGCCAAGCGCATGTTCGGCTACTCGATCCTCTATCTCTTCCTGATGTTCACCGCGATGATGGTGGACCGGGCGCCCGGCCTGCTGCCGCGGCTGGCGGAGTGGGTAGGTTGAGCGCCGTGGAACGCAGCGAGGAAGCCAAGAAACGCCAGCGCGCGCGCAACTGGGCGGTGCTGGCGGCCCTGCTGGGCTTCGTGGTCATCGTCTATATCGTCTCGATCCTGCGCATGGGAGGCCATTGAGCCGATGTCCATGCGCACCCGTCATCTCCTGGTCGTATTCGGATTGCTGGTTCTCTTCGGCGGCATGATCACGCTCGTGTCGCAATCGGTGTCGATCTACAATCTGGTCTGCCGCGTCACGGGCCTCGGCGGCACCACGCAGACAGCCACCGAAGCCAAGGCCGAGGCGCTCATGGCCGAGGGCAAGACGTTTCCGACCATCACCGTGCGCTTCAATGCGGACGTCAGTCCCGACATGCCCTGGAGTTTCTATCCGGTGCAGCGCTCGGTCAGAATCCAGATGGGCGTGCCGCAGACGATCTACTTCCGCGCGGTCAACCGCTCGACCCAGCGCGTCACCGGCACCGCGACTTTCAACGTCACGCCGCTCCAGGTCGGTTCCTATTTCGACAAGATCCAGTGTTTCTGCTTCACCGAGCAGACCCTGGAGCCGGGCCAGTCGGTCGACATGCCGGTGCGCTTCTTCGTCGATCCCGCGATTCTGGATGACCCCGATGGCCGTGACTACAAGACCATCACGCTGTCTTACACGTTCTTTCGCGCCAAGGATCAGGCGGCCAGTCCGCCGCAGGCCTCCAACGACGGCGCGAACAGCACCTCACTCAACTGACCGCCCGCCGAACCGGGCGCAAGCAACGAAGGGCCGAGCAGGGAAGACCGAAACATGAGCACGAGCCACGCCGCCTCGACGAAGCCGCACCATCCCTACCATCTGGTCGATCCCAGCCCCTGGCCCGTGGTCGGCGCCATCGGCGCCGGCGTGATGGCCGTGGGCGGCGTGCTGTTCATGCATCAGGTCACGCCCTGGGTGCTGCCGATCGGCTTCCTCATGGTGCTGGCCACCATGTTCTTCTGGTTCCGCGACGTGGTCCGCGAGGCGACCTTCCAGGGTCACCATTCGGCGGTGGTCCAGATCGGTCTGCGCTACGGCATGCTGCTCTTCATCGCCTCCGAGGTGATGTTCTTCGCGGCCTTCTTCTGGGCCTTCTTCGATTCCTCGCTGTTCCCCAAGGAAGCGACCGGCGGCGTCTGGCCGCCCAAGGGCATCCTGCCTTTCGATCCGCTGTCGCTGCCGCTGCTGAACACGCTGATCCTGCTGACCTCGGGCGTCACCGTGACCTGGGCGCATCACGCGCTGCGCGAAGGCGACCGCGCCGGGATGCTGCAGGGCCTGGGCCTCACCGTCCTGCTCGGCCTCTGCTTCACCGGCATCCAGGCCTATGAGTACAGCCACGCCGCCTTCGGCTTCCGCGAGGGCATCTACCCCTCGACCTTCTTCATGGCGACCGGCTTCCACGGCTTCCATGTCATCGTCGGCACGATCTTCCTGATCGTCTGCTGGTTCCGCGCCTATCGCGGCGACTTCAAGCCGGATCATCATTTCGGCTTCGAGGCGGCCGCCTGGTACTGGCATTTCGTCGACGTGGTCTGGCTGTTCCTCTTCATCTGCGTCTATATCTGGGGCGGCGGCGGCGGGCCTTATGCCGTCCACTGACCCCCGGCACAACGGACGCCCCGGCGGATGAGCGCGGGCGGTTCCTACCCGCGCCTTTCGCCCTTCAAGACCGGCCTCGCCTGCCGCTGTCCACGCTGCGGGCGAGGCCGAATCTTTTCGGGCTTCCTCAAGATCGCGGATCGTTGCCCGGTCTGCGGCCTCGATCTCGGCGGCGAGGATGCCGGCGACGGCCCGGCGGTCTTCATCATCCTCTTCATGGGCGCGCTCGTCGTGCTGCTGGCGCTCCTGACCGAGGCCTGGTTCTCGCCGCCCTACTGGGTGCATCTGGTGCTGTGGGGGCCGCTGATCCTGGTCGGATCGCTGCTGCTGATGCGTCCCTTCAAGGGCATTATGGTCGCATTGCAATACCGGCATAAGGCGGGCGAAGGTGGCGGCCGCCTCGGCTGAAAACGCCGCGCCGCCCCCTCATCTTCGGAGTTCCTGAGCCATGAGCGAGCCGTTCTATGCCGGCCGCGTCTTCCGCCCCAAGCCCGGCGCCACCATCGCCGCCGGCATCGTCCTGGTGATCCTGATCGGGCTCGGCGTCTGGCAACTGCAGCGCCTCACCTGGAAGGAAGGGCTGATCGCCGAGCGCCATGACCGCAGCACCGCGGCGGCGATCGAGCTGCCGGCCGCGGGCGCCGACACCAGTCAGCTCGATTTCCGCCATGCCCAGGCGACCGGCAGCTTCGAGCATGCGCATGAGATGTTCCTCGCCGCGCGCTCGATGAACGGCAATCCCGGCTACCACGTCGTCACGCCGTTCAAGCTCAAGGACGGGCGCACGCTGCTGGTCGATCGCGGCTGGGTCCCGCTCGAGCGCAAGAACCCGCCCCAGCGCGCCGATGGCCAGGTCCTCGGCGAGGTCACCATCGATGGGCTGCTGCGCCTGCAGCGCCCCAAGACCTGGCTCGAGCCCGACAACCAGCCCAAGGACAATCTCTGGTTCTGGGTCGATCTGCCGGCGATGGCGGATTATCTCGGGCTGCCGCCCGGCCAGGTGACGCCCTTCTTCCTCGAGGCGGGACCGGCGCCCAATCCCGGCGGCTTCCCGATCGGCGGGCAGAGCCGCACCGAGCTGCCCAACGACCATCTGCAATATGCGCTGACCTGGTTCAGTTTCGCGGTCATCCTCGCCGTGATCTGGTTCCTCTATCATTGGAAGACGCCAGCCGAGCTGGCCGCCCGGGAGCAGCAGAACAAGTCGCGCCGCTGAGCCGGCGGCCCGCCGGTCAATTGCCGATGAATTTTCGCTCCAGCTTGCGCATGGCGATATCGATCCCTTCATCGCCATAGGCGAGCAAGGGGCAGGCATAGCCCTCAGCCTTGCCGGCCGCCTCGAGCACGGGTCCGATATCGTTTCGAATGCGCTCGATCTCGCCATCGAGGCTGCCGCCCAGCAATTCATTCACCTGATCGGAAGGTGCCGGCCGCCGTCGCGCCTCCTCGAAAATCGTGGCCAGCAGACGCTTTGCTTCATCGACACGCCCGGCCTCGGCGAGATTGAGGACGATGTCGATATTGACGAAGAAGAAGCCCATCAGCGAGACGTCGGGATGCTCGGTCAGATATCGGCGGCCGTTCTCGATCCGATCGTCATAGACGTTGGGCCAGCGATCGCAGGCGACGAGGTAGCGGTCCTTTTCCCAGACCAGCGGCATGTAGATGAAGGTGCCACAGCCGCCGCAGCCGAGGAAGTACCACCCCCAGCGCCAATCGGCGACCCAGAGGTCGGGCCCGTCTTTGCCAAGCTCGCGCGGCGTATAGATCATGGTGCCGTCCGGCAACGGCGTGATCTCCACCGAACTGCGCGTCAGCCGGAAGATCCTCATTCCCTCGTTGATGAGCATGTTTCCGCCCTCCGAGTAGGTCAGGAAGATCGCCGGGACGCTGTCGCCAAAGACGCCGAGCCCGGTAGGCTCTGCCATCGCGACGTAGTGGCTTTTGACCTCCCGGAGGAAGTGCAGCCGCACATCGACAGGCGAATGAACCTTCACCCGATAGAGCTCAAAGGCATACCCGTCCCCCTGGAACCAGATCAATGCCAGGAACGTCGGCCGCCGGCTTGGGTCATGGAACAGTCGATGATCCATAAGCCTTGCCGTCGGTCCCTTGCTTTGATGGAGCTTGTCGACAATCCGTTCCATCCATGCCGGCTCGTCGTCTTGCGCGAACATGAACGAAGGCGGCTGTTCCTCGGCTGCCGCTCTCTGGCTGCCGAAGGAAACCAGGAGCGCAGCGACAATGAAGGACAGGATAGGAAAAAATCGGCTAAACGATATGGGGCACCCGGCAGTCGGCATCGGAATGGTTATTGCGGGAACAGGCTTGAATGATCGCCTCTTCCCTCGAAACCCAGCAGAGGGCAAGCCAGCGTCGAAGCGGCCGCCGCTTCCAAAACCGGAACAAGCGATTCTTCGATATGCTGCAGCTTCGCCTCCATCTCGGCCTCGGTGTAATGCTGCTGCTCGATCCTGACATGGCTGGGCGCCTGCTCTCTCGCTTCGGTCAGCCCGTCCCGTAGCGTTTTCATAGCGTCTTTGGCGCGGCCGGACTGGGCCTGCAACAGCGCGATCTCGGCGGTGCGCTCGAGAAATATTCCGACATCGTCGAAGCCATATTGGCGGCGGTCATGGATGTTCTTCGAAATGTCGTCATCGAAGAGCGCCGGGTATTGATCACAGGCTGGCGCATAGCGGTCGCCGGCCCAGACCAGCGGGATCGGGATATAGATGTCGCAGGCCGAGCAGATATCGAACATCCAAGCCCAGCGAATGTCGTAGGCCATGAGGTCCGGCCGATAGAGGTCGGTCCGGTCGGGGAGCCGGACGCGCTCGGGCGCGGCGAAAGGCGTGATCTCCTCCCAGGGCCGCGACAACCTGAAGATCTGGAGCCCCTCGTTCAGGAAGAAATTTCCGCCCACCCAGGTCTGCAGAAAGATCGACGGGATGCCGTCATGGTGGATGTCGAGACCCGTGGGGCCGATCATGTCGATCCAGTAAGCGACGCCGACATATTCCAGCCGTAACCGAATCCGATCCGGCGTCTGCCCCTGGATGCTGTAGAGCTCGAATCGTCGCTCGCTGAATTCACCTGGCCACCGGGTCCAGCGAACCGCCAGATAGCTCGGCTCCCCGGCCGTGCGGAACAGGACGCGCTGCTCGATCTGGCGCCCCGGATGTACGCCCGCCCTCAAAGCGCTGATGAGCCGGCCCATCCAGGGCGGTTCCTCGCCGGGCGCATAGACGAGCGAGGCCGGTGGGTCTTCCGCCGCGGTACTTCGGCCGCCAATGCCACCGAGGATCGCGACCAAAAGGAAGAGCAGGAGATCGAAGCCGTGATGACGCGCCATGCGGGGAGGCTCCCCAGCCTCTACCTATGAGAGTATGTAAATATAATAAACAACCCGAAGGCGGCGGAATTGAGGCGAAATCGCACTTGCTCTCCCGCGCCGTCTCGCCTAATTCCGTTCCATGAGCACACCGACCCGCGGCCACAACGCACCCCCGTACAAGGCCCTCGAATCGCGCTTCCACCGTCTGGCGGCGCTCAACGAGGCGGCTGGCATGCTGCATTGGGACATGGCGGCGATGATGCCGCCGGGCGGTGCCGAGGCGCGGGCCGAGCAGCTGGCGCAGATGCGCCTCGTCTGCCACGAGATCCTGGCCGATCCCGCCATGGGCGGCCTGCTGGGCGAGGCGGAGAGCCGGCGCGAGGAGCTCGATCCCTGGGCGGTCGCCAATCTCCACGAGATGCGCCGGCAATGGATCCATGCGACGGCGCTGGAGCCGCGCCTGGTCGAGGCCCTGTCGCGGGCGGCCAGCCGCTGCGAGGGCGTCTGGCGCGAGGCGCGGCCGGCGGCCGATTTCGCCAAGGTGGTCCCGGCCCTGGGCGACCTGCTCAATCTCGTGCGCGAGGCGGCGGCGGCCAAGGCCGCGCGGCTCGATTGCGGCCTCTACGAGGCGCTGTTCGACGAGTTCGAGCCCGGCGGCAAGGTCGAGACGATCGATGCGCTGTTCGACGATCTGGCGACCTTCCTGCCGGCCCTGCGCGAGAAGGCGCTGGCGACCCAGGCACGCCGGCCCGCACCCCTGAACGCGAAGGGACCTTTCCCGACGGCCCAGCAGATGGCACTGGGCGAGAAGCTGATGGCGACCGTCGGCTTCGATTTCCATCATGGCCGGCTCGACACCAGCCTCCATCCCTTCTGCGGCGGCACGCCGGACGATGTGCGCATCACCACGCGCTATGACGAGAGCGACTTCGCCTCGGCGCTGATGGGCGTGCTGCATGAGACCGGCCACGCTCTCTATGAGCGCGGCCTGCCGGCGCCCTGGCGCTATCAGCCGGTGGGCCAGGCGCGGGGCATGGGCATCCATGAGAGCCAGTCGCTGCTGATGGAGATGCAGGCCTGCCGCTCCAAGCCGTTCCTCACCTATCTGGCGCCGTTGCTGGCCGAGGCGTTCGGCCATCAGGATCCGGCTTTCACGCCGGAGAATCTGCTGGCGCTCTATTGGCGGGTGAAGCCGGGCTTCATCCGGGTGGAGGCCGACGAGGTGACCTATCCCTCGCACGTGATCCTCCGCTACCGGCTCGAGCGCGCGATGATCGAGGGAAGGATGGAAGTGGCCGACCTGCCGATGGCCTGGAACGAGGGCATGGCCGAGCTGCTCGGCATCCGCCCGCCCTCCGACCGCGAGGGCTGCCTCCAGGACATCCACTGGTATGACGGCGCCTTCGGTTATTTCCCGACCTACACGCTGGGCGCCATGAACGCGGCCCAGCTGTTCGACGCCGCGGGCCGCGCCGATCCGGCGATCCCCGAGGAACTCGGCCGCGGCGACTTCAAGCCGCTGCTGGGATGGCTGCGCACGAACGTGCATCGGCTGGGCTCGTCCCAGACCGCGGCCGAGATCATGACCCAGGCCACCGGCCGCCCGCTCGACGCCGCCGTCTTCAAGCGTCATCTCGAACGGCGCTATCTCGGCCAGGGCTGACACCAGCGGCAATTGCCGTCCGACATTTCGGACTGCGATCCGGGTGGCCGTTCCCTCCCATCTTCGTTAGGCTTGCCCCGCCCGATGCCGGCGGCCCCCGCGACGTTCCGTTCCGGGGCCGAGGGCTTCGGCGCGCGATCGCCGCCTTTCCCTCCCCTCATCGATGAAGATCGAAACGTCATGCTGACGATATCGCCGCAGGTCGCGGGCCCGACACCGAAGCTCGCCATCACCGGAATCGAATGCCGCGTCCTGCTGGCGCCCGATTTCGATCCCGGTTTCACCTCCTCCGCGCAGGACAGCCTGCTGGTCTCGATCCATACCGACGGCGGCGTCACCGGCATCGGCGAGTGCGACGCCAATCCCTGGATGTGCAAGGCCTGCATCGAGGCGCCCGGCACCCACACCATGGGGCTCTCGATCAAGGAGATGCTGATCGGCAGCAATCCGTTCGAGATCGGCGCGATCTGGGAGAAGCTCTATCTCGGCACCGCGATGAACGGCCGGCGCGGCGTGGTGATCCATGCCATGAGCGCGGTCGAGATGGCGCTCTGGGATCTCTGCGGCAAGGCGCTGGGCAAGCCGGTCCATGCGCTCCTCGGCGGAAGCCCGCGCGACCATATCGTGCCCTACGCGTCGCTGCAGCCGGCGGGCCATCGCTTCGAGGAATATCGCGACGCGCTGGTGGCCTCGGCGATCAAGGCCAAGGATCTGGGATTCAAGGCGGTCAAGAGCGAGGTCACCATGAACGGGCCCTACGCCCATGGCGGCATGCGCGAGACTTACGATCGCCATACCGAGGTCGTGGCGGCTGTGCGCAAGGCGATCGGCCCCGACATCGCCCTCATGGTCGATGTGCAATATCTCTGGGAAGACGCCGCCACCTGCCTCTCGGTCGTGCGCGACTGGGCCGAGTTCGATCTCTATTTCCTCGAGACGCCGGTCTGGTCCGACAATGTCTTCGAGATGGCGAAGCTGGTCGAGCAGGCGCCGATGAAGATCGCCTTCGGCGAATGGCTCGCCACGCGCCACGAGTTCCGCGAATTGATGGATATCGGAAAGGTTCAGGTGGCGCAGCCCGATGTCGGGCGCTGCGGGGGCATCGGCGAGGCCAAGATCGTCTGCGACATGGCGGCCGAGCGCGGCCGGACCATCGTGCCGCATTGCTGGAAGACGGGGGTCTCGATCTCGGCCACGGCGCATCTGGCCTTCGTCACCCCGCATTGCGCCTATATCGAATATCTGCCGCCGCAGCTCTGCCATGAGCGGCTGCGCCGCGAGCTGGCGCATGAGGAGCTGGTGCTGAAGGATGGCAAGATCGCTTTGCCGGTGAAGCCGGGTCTCGGCGTCGAGGTCGATTGGGAGGTCGCGCGGCGCTACACGGTTGCTTGACCAGAGGGGGCCCGACAAGAGGGGCGCCTGACGAGAGAGCGCCTGACGATCAATTCGCCTGAAGGGGGACGGGGCTTTGTCGAATTCGCGGGGCTATGACTACATCATCGTGGGCGCCGGCTCGGCCGGCTGCGTCGTCGCCAACCGGCTCTCGGCCGACGAGACCGCGCGCGTCCTGCTGATCGAGGCGGGACCGGGCGACCGCGACTGGCATATCCAGATGCCGGCCTCGCTGGCCTGGTCGCTGCAGAACACGAAATACAACTGGGCCTACCGGACCGAGCCCGAGCCTTTTCTCGACGGCCGGATCGTCGATCACCCGCGGGGCCGCGTGCTGGGCGGCTCTTCCTCGATCAACGGCATGATGTATGTGCGCGGGCACCGCCGCGATTTCGACCGTTGGGCGCAATCGGGCTGCCGCGGCTGGAGCTATGACGACGTGCTCCCCTATTTCCGCAAGGCCGAGAACAACAGCGGCGGCGGCGACGATTATCACGGCGATTCCGGCCCGCTCAACGTGACCAAGGGCGAGATCGTCAATCCGCTCTGCCGCGCCTGGATCGAGTCCGCGGTCCAACAGGGCTATCCGCACAATCCGGACATCAACGGCGCCGAGCAGGAAGGTGTCGGGCGGATCGACCGCACCACCCACAAGGGGCGGCGCTGGAGCACGGCCAATGCCTATCTCCATCCCGTGCGCCATCGCCCCAATCTCGATATCATGACGCGCGCCTTCACCACGGCGATCAAGTTCGACGGCGATCGCGCCGTCGCGGTCGACGTCACCGTCGACGGCCGCTCGCAGCGGATCGGTGCCGAGCGCGAGATCATCCTCTGCGGCGGCGCGTTCAACTCGCCGCAATTGCTGCTGCTGTCGGGCGTCGGCCCGGCGGCGCATCTGCGCGAGCTCGGCATCCCCGTCGTGGCGGACCGTCCCGGCGTCGGCCAGAACCTGCACGACCATGTCGACGTCTTCGTCAAGCATCGCTGCACGCAGCCGGTCTCGCTCTACCAGAAGCTCTCGCTGATGGGACGTGCGAAGATCGGCCTGCGCTGGTTCCTGTTCCATGACGGCGACGGCGCCACCAACCATTACGAGACCGGCGGCTTCGTCCGGTCGGATTCGGACGTCGAGCATCCCGACCTCGAATTCATGTTCCTGCCGATGGCGACCGCGGTCGAAGCCAACCAGAGCTTCGACAGCGCGCCCTTCGACGGGTTCCAGACCCACACCGACCTGCTGCGGCCGACCAGCCGCGGCTGGCTCAAGCTCGCCGACGCCAATCCGCGCACGCCGCCGCGCCTGCTGTTCAACTATCTGCAGACGCCGGAGGATCGCTCGCGCCTGCGCAAGGCGATCCGGATCATGCGCGAGATCCATGCCCAGTCGCCGCTTGCGCCCTTTCGCGGCGAAGAGATTCTGCCGGGCGAGAACGTCAGAACCGATGCCGAGATCGACGCTTACATCCGGAAATCCTGCGATACCGGCTATCACCCGGTCAGCACCTGCAAGATGGGTCCGGATTCCGACCCGACGGCCGTGGTCGATCCGAGCTGTCGGGTCCACGGAATCCGGGGCTTGCGCGTGGTCGACGCCTCGATCATGCCAACAATTGTTAGTGGCAATACCAATGCGGCCACCATCATGGTCGCGGAGAAGGCGGCCGATATGATCCGGGGCGTGACAAAGGCGGCCGAAGCCGCCGCCTAAGGCATTAATACGCTTTCACATTTCCGCGATGTCCATCGTTGCCGCGGGAAAGGCCTGCAATCCTCGATAGCGGCGCCCGCCGCCATCCGCTACCCTCATAGCCTTCCGGCCTGTCTCGCAGTGGGTAGGGGGCAATGGCGTTCGATCGATGGGAGCGGCGCTCCGGGCTCTGGGTGCGCCGGCGCGATGATGGTGATTGGGATTACTTCCCGACGCTGCGGGCGCCCGCGGCCGGCCTTCGTCTCGATGCGGCGAGCGTCGCCCGGATCGGGCAGTCCGATCTCCTCGGCAAGGCGCTCGCCTTCGGCGTCGGCCTGCCGATCCTCTGCTTCTCGCTCGTTGTCCTGGCCGCGCGGCTGAACCTCGGATTCCTCGCCGATCCGCGGTCGCGGGGGCTGCTCTATCTTGTGGGCCTGGTCATCGTCGTCGCGGCCAGCGTCGCGCGGCCGATGATGCGTCAGGCGGCACTGAAACGCGCCGCAGCCACGGACACGGTCCTGTCGAGCGACGAGCTGAAGGGCATGAGCGGACGGATCGATCCGTCCGCCTTCGAGGATTCCGCAGGCCCCCGTCCCGCCATCTCGGGCGGCGCACGCCAGGCGCTCACGATGACGATGGCCGCGCTGGCCGCGCTGGCCGCGCTGGCGGTCCTGGTCTTCCTGGTGGCGCTCGCCTTCGGCCTCGAGACCACGATGCTGGTGACCGGCATCGTGGCGACGCTCTGCCTGCTGATGGCGATGCGGCTCTGGTATCTGAGCCGTGAGAGCGTTTGATGGGGTGGTACAGACGCTGGAATCAGAAGGTCTATGCTGAGAGCGTGTTCCGGAAGAGACCGGATGGCAGATACGATTTCGTCTACAACGGCAAATTCGTATGGCCCTACATCGTCACCGCCGAGCAGAAGGATCTGATCGATCGAAAGCTGATAACACCTTCAGGCTGGACTGCTGTCGTCGTCGTTCTGAGCATTCTTGTGACGATGGTGGTCGTTGGCTATCTGCGGTCGCCAGGTTTCGGCAGTCTGTTGGGGTTTCTCTTGTTGGTGCTCGTCGCTGCTGTCCTCCAGCTTCTCATCGTGTGGCCCCTGATCTGGGTGAGAATTTTCTTGCGGACGGCACCGCGCCACCCGAAGCCGCTCTACGTGCGGCCGCCATATCCGCCTAAGTATGATTTCTCTGGCATGGTCACTAAGGCGCCCGAACTGACGCTCTGGGCGGGCATGGTGATCTGCTTTGGCCTCGACGCGGTCATTGCGGTGCTGTCGTTGCGCGACCTGATGAGAGGAACCCTCGGGGGGCGACTGGGGCCTGGGTGCAGGCGGCATGGCTCTGCTCTCGACGGGGGGACTCATCTGTCTGCTGCAATGGTGGGGCCGCCCGAAGGACCGGGTCTCGGCCTGGACCGGCGATTCGATCGATCTCGGCGTCATCAAGATCAGTCGCAGCAAAACACCGGACTCCCCGCGGTCCGATCCGGGTTCCGATGTGCGATAGGCTTGGTGCGGGCGGTCGACGGGCGCCCTATAACTTATTATAAACAATAATGAAAACTTCCCATGACGGTCCCCTTGCCGCTGGAGAGCGCGGGGCTATAGGGTAGCCCTCAGAACCCCCGCCTCAGGGCAGGGACGGGTCCTTCGGGTCCCATCTCCCCCGAGCCTCCGGGCTCCCTCGATCAGGAATCTTTCGCTCTTGCGCTATATCTCGACCCGCGGTGCTGCGCCGACGCTGAAATTCGACGAGGTCCTGCTCGCGGGCCTCGCCAGCGATGGCGGCCTCTATGTCCCGGAGAGCTGGCCGCAGATCTCGGCCGCCGAGCTGCGCCGCTGGCGCGGGCTCTCCTATGCCGATCTCGCCATCCGTGTCATGTCGCCCTTCGTCGAGGGCACGGTCCCCCAGGCGGCCTTCGAGCGCATGGTGCGCGACGCCTATGCCACCTTCGACCATCCGGCCGTGGTGCCGATGAAGCAGCTGGGGGAGCGGCTCTGGTCGATGGAGCTGTTTCACGGGCCCACCCTCGCCTTCAAGGATCTGGCGCTGCAGCTCGTGGGCCGGCTCTACGACAATGTGCTGGCCTCGCACAATGCGCGCGTCACCATCGTCGGCGCCACCTCGGGCGACACCGGCTCGGCCGCGATCGAGGCCTGCCGCGACCGCAAGAGCATCGAGATCTTCATCCTCCATCCCGAGGGCCGCGTCTCCGCCGTGCAGCGCCGGCAGATGACGACGGTGCCGTCGAAGAACGTCCACAACCTCGCGATCCAGGGCTCGTTCGACGATTGCCAGGACCTCGTCAAGGCGATGTTCAACGACCGGCCGTTCCGCGAGGCGCATAAGCTGGGCGCTGTCAACTCGATCAACTGGGCCCGCATCATGGCCCAGATCGTCTATTACTTCCGCGCCGGCCTCGAGCTGGGCGCGCCCGACAGAGCGATCCGTTTCGCGGTGCCGACCGGCAATTTCGGCAATGTCTATGCCGGCTACGCGGCGCGGCAGATGGGGCTGCCGATCGAGAAGTTCATCGTCGCCTCCAACCGCAACGACATCCTCACGCGCTTCTTCGCGTCGGGCCGGATGGAGATCCTCGGCGTCGAGCCGAGCTTGAGCCCCTCGATGGACATCCAGGTCTCGAGCAACCTCGAACGGCTGCTGTTCGATCTCTATGGCCGCGACGGCAGGGCGCTGGCGGCCGACATGGAGAATTTCCGTGAAAAGAAATCCATGACGCTCGCGCCGGCGCGCCACCAGGCGGCGCTGCAATGGTTCGAGGGTTTCCGGCTGTCCGACGAGGGCACGCTCTCCGAGATCGGACGGCTCCATCGCCTGACCGGCGAGCTCATCGATCCGCACAGCGCCATCGGCATCGCCGCCGCGGTGGAGGCCGCCAAGACCGGCGACACGCCGGTGGTGGCGCTGGCGACGGCGCATCCGGCCAAATTCGCCGAGGCGGTCAAGCGGGCCACTGGTGTCGAGCCCCTGCTGCCCCCACATCTAGCCGACCTGATGACCAAGCCCGAGCGGTTCGAGCGGCTGCCGAACGATCTCGGCGCGGTCGAAGCCCACATCAAACGGCGTCTCGCCGAAGAGGTCCCTGCATGAGCGACGACAGCGTCCGCGTGACGAAGCTCGCTAACGGCTTCACCATCGCCTCCGATGCAATGACGAGCGTGGAGACCGTATCGATCGGCGTCTGGAGCGCGGTCGGCACCCGCCATGAGCCGCCCGAGCTCAACGGTGTCTCGCACATGCTCGAGCACATGGCCTTCAAGGGCACCGAGCGGCGCAGCGCCAAGGACATCGCGGTCGAGATGGAATCGGTCGGCGCCTCGATCAACGCCTATACGACGCGCGAGCGCACCGCCTATTACGCCAAGCTCCTGTCGGACGATCTGCCGCTGGGCCTCGACATCCTTGCCGACATTTTGCAGCATTCGGTCTTCGATCCGGGCGAGCTCGAGCGCGAGCGCACCGTGATCCTGCAGGAGATCGGCCAGGCCGAGGACACGCCCGATGACATCGTGTTCGATCATTTCCAGGCCGTGGCCTATCCCGATCAGCCGATGGGGCGTCCGGTGCTGGGCACCGAGGAGACGGTGAAGCGTCTCAAGCGCGGCGATCTGCAGGGCTACCTGCGCGGCAGTTACGGTCCCGAGCGGCTGGTGCTGGCGGCGGCGGGTCGCGTCGATCACGATTTCCTGGTCGAGCGCGCCAAGGCGCTCTTCACCGATCTGCCGCAGGGCCGTCCGGCGGCCACGGCGCCGGCGCGCTATGCCGGCGGCGATCATCGCGCCGAGCGCGACCTCGAGCAGGTGCATCTGGTGCTGGGCTTCGAGGGCGTCGGCTATCTGCATGACGACTATTATGTGCAGTCCGTGCTGTCGACCCTCTATGGCGGCGGCATGTCCTCGCGCCTGTTCCAGGAGGTGCGGGAAAATCGCGGCCTGGTCTATTCGATCTATTCCTTCGCCTCCTCCTATGACGATGGCGGCCTGTTCGCGGTCTATGCCGGCACCGGCGAGGGCGAGGCCGGCGAAGTCCTGCCCTTGATCGTCGAGGAGCTGCGCCGCCTGCCCGAAGGGCTGACCGAGGAGGAGATCCGCCGCGCCAAGGCGCAGATCCGCGCCGACCTGCTGATGGCGCGCGAAAGCACCAGCGCCCGGGCCGAGCATCTGGCCCAGCAGCTTCAGGCCTATGGCCGCCCTCTGCCCACGACGGAGCTGCTGCAGCGCATCGAGGCGGTCGACCGCGCCGCCCTGGCCCGGTTCGCGCGCCAGCTGGCGGCGAGCCCGCCGACCCTGGCGGCGCTGGGGCCGGTCGGCAAGCTGCCGAGCGCCAAGCGCGTCGCCGAGGCTTTCGCAGCCTAGAAACCTCAGGCTAAACTCAGAAGCAGACGAGAATCGGGTCAACCGGGCAGAGACCGACGGGGGAAGGGGGACGGGCGATGCTGTGGAGTCGTCGCGCCCTTTTGCCATCGGGCTATGGCGCCCGGCTGGAAGGGCAGGGTGTTTATCTGCGTCCGCCGGCCCGGCTGGATTACGTCCCCTGGCGGGACTTGCGCGAGAGCTCGCGCGATTTCCTGGCGCGCTGGGAACCGACCTGGACCGCCGAGGCCCATGCCCGCGGCACCTTCGTGCGGCGTGTCAGATATGCCGGCGAGGAATGGCGCACCGATCAGAGCTACAGCTTCCTGATCTTCCGGCGCGAGGATGACGCGCTCCTCGGCGGCATCACGCTGGGCCAGGTCCGGCGCGGCGTCGCCCAGACCGCGAGCCTCGGCTACTGGATCGGGGCCGGCCATGCGCGCCGCGGCTATATGAGCGAAGCGCTCGGCTGCGTCGTCTCCTATGGCTTCGGCGAGCTGGGACTGCATCGCATCGAAGCCGCCTGCCTGCCCCACAACGAGGCCAGCCGCGGCCTACTGCTCAAGCTGGGCTTCAAGGAAGAAGGCCGCGCGCGCGAATATTTGCGCATCGACGGACGCTGGCAGGACCATCTGCTGTTCGGCCTGCTCGCGGGAGACAATTGGCGCAAGCGGACGTAAGGCGCAGTCATGCGGTGCGCCGCTGAGCGGCGCGCTTGTTGTCGCCCTTCGTCGGGGTGATGAAGAAAACGCGCTAGCACACCAACAGTCATCCCCGCGAAAGC
>CAVOLB010000116.1:0-38926 GCA_963696655.1 uncultured Alphaproteobacteria bacterium | reverse complement strand
ATTTCCGCGAATATCAGAAGGGCCGGGAGACCTCGACCAACCCGATCGCCTCGATCTATGCCTGGACGCGCGGCCTCTGGTATCGCGGCAAATTCGACGGCACGCCGGAGCTGCAGCGCTTCGCGGAATCGCTGGAGAAGGTCTGCGTCGATACGGTCGAAGCCGGCCACATGACCAAGGATCTCGCGCTTCTCATCAGCCCGGATCAGACCTGGATGACGACCCAGCAATTCCTGGCCAAGCTCGATGAGAACCTGAAAAAGGTACTGGCCTGATCTCGGCGGCGCGGCCACTTCGGCCGCGCCGTGCCCGCTTCCATCACCCCGACGTCATCACAAGGAATTGGATAGGATGCGTCATCTTCTCGTGGGGCTTCTGGCCCTCATGTTCACCCTCGCCGGAGGCACCGCCATGGCTTACGACCCCGAAAACACGCTTTTCATGGACCTCAAGGACGGCCGCGTCGTCATCGAGATGCGCCCCGACCTGGCCCCCAAGACCGTCGCCCGCATCAAGGAGCTGGTGCGCCAGCATTTCTATGACGGCGTCGTCTTCCACCGCGTGATTGCCGGCTTCATGGCACAGACGGGCGATCCCACCGGCACCGGCCGGGGCGGCTCCGGCCAGAAGCTCAAGGCCGAGTTCAATGGCGAGCATCACCTCCGCGGCACCGTCTCGATGGCGCGGGCGCAGGATCCCGACAGTGCCGACAGCCAGTTCTTCATCTGCTTCGCACCGGCGGAATTCCTCGACGGCCAGTACACCGTCTGGGGCCATGTCACCGAGGGCATGGAGTTCGTGGACATGATCAAGAAGGGCGACGGCCAGAACGGCGAGGTCCGCAACCCCGACAAGATCATCCGCATGCAGGTGGCCGCGGACGTCAAGCAATAGGCGCTCGCGCGCCGCGCCAGGATCCACGACGGAAGAATTGAGGGGGTCCTTCACGGGGCCCCTTTTTCTTTGCGCCTCGCTCGCCTCGGAAGCCACAAGCGGGACAGAGCCGGTCGATAAGATTCATTAACCAGCTCTCGTTGCGGCGCTGCACCGGACGATCGCCGCCGAAGCGATCGCCGAGCGCGCCCGCAGCCGCGCTGCCAATACGAAATGCCTTACAGCTTAAGGAACAAGATTAACGAATGAATTCCCACTGACCGCAAAGCGTTAGAATGAACTCCTCACGAGCGGCTGAAGGAGCTCCTTCTTCTTTGCCACTTTGCCTCGGAACCCAAAACGCTAGCTTATGTTAGAGTCCGTCCGGAGACTTCAGGCTGGATTGCAGAGTTTTCGGAGCATGAGGCGGATCGAGGCGAGGCGCAAGAACGCCAGCGCCTTTCGGTTGCGGTTCTCCCAATCCTTGGCGAGCCTTCGGCAGCGATTGAGCCATGCGATGGAGCGCTCGACGATCCATCGTTTGGGCAAGACCACAAATCCGCTGACCCGATCCGAACGTTTGACGATTTCGACGTCGAGATGCGGGAGAACTTTTGCCAGCGCTGTCGCAAATTGCGGTCCTTGATATCCGCCGTCGGCGAACAACGTCTTCAAAAAGGGAAACATCCCGAACAGGGTCGCCATGACGAGAATGCCGCCGTCGCGATCTTGAATGTCGGCCGGATGAACCATGGCGTGAAGCAGGAGGCCTACTGTATCGACGAGAATGTGCCGCTTCTTGCCCTTGATCTTCTTGCCTGCATCGTAACCGTGCGGATCGATGCGGGCCCCCCTTTTTCGGCGCTTTTCACGCTCTGGCTGTCGATGATGGCGGCGGTCGGACTGGCGTCCCGCTGGGCTTGCTCGCGACACTGCTCGTAAAGCGCGTGGTGGATGCGCTCCAATGTGCCGTCATAGGTCCACAGATCGAAATAGTCGTAGACCGTGCTTTTCGGCGGCAGGTCTTTCGGGATCGCGCGCCACTGACAGCCGGTCGAGAGAACGTACATGAGGCCATTCACCACCTCGCGCACGATCACCGTCCGCTTGCCTCCGCCGGGCTTGCTCGGCGGGATCAGCGGCTGGATCAGCGCCCACTCCTCATCGGTCAGGTCGCTCGGATAGCGCAGCTTGTCGCGGTCGTAGCGCGGGCGGTTTTCAGCGGTCCACATCGGGCACCTCGCCAGAGAATTCGGCGCCCAGAGCGAATCACATCCGATTCCCTCGCTTCAAGAGCAACCTCGCCCAACCGATTCGTCCGACTCAGAAAGTCGACGGACGGACACTTAGAGAAGCAACCGGCCAATTCACGGTACGGAATGGGAGGGGCATCCGATCGCCCCAAGCGGATGGGCTCTGGTCACTCGGGCAGGAGGAGGCTGGAAATGGCACAACTGGTCGGTCTCGTAACACTGTTCGTCGCGCTCTTCACCGCCGCCGGGATGTTCGCGCTCTGATCGCGGGGGCGGTGCGGACCCGATGGGGACGCCGCCGTCGGATGCACCTGGCCTATCGGGATTGGTCGGGGCCGGGCGGTTTCGGAACGGCCTGATCGAAGATGTGGAGCCGATCCTCCACCACCGCTTCGATCTTCGCTTTGAGATCCGGCATCTGCGCCATGAGGCGACGAAAATCGTCGACGTCGAGGGCCAGGAGCTGCGTGTCCTCGGCGGCGGTGACAGTGGCGAGCCGCTGGACGTCCTTCAGCAATGCGATCTCGCCGAAGAACTGACCCGGCCCGAGCCTGACCGGCTCCGGCTTCAGGTCGACCTCCACGGCACCCTTCAGAACGAAGAACATCGCGTCCGCAGAATCGCCGCGACGGACGATGGCGAAACCGCGCGGGACCGATTGCGGCTTCAGGAGCCGCGTGATCGAAGCGATCCGCGAGGCATCCAACCCGGCGAAGAGCGGCACGTTCGCGACCGCCTGCCAGCTCACGGTGAAATCGCGCCGACGGATTTCCTGCGCGAAGCCCGTGGCAAGAATGCCGGTCGGCACGGCGAAGAGGGCGATTCCCAGCAACATGATCATGCCGCCGAACACACGACCCGCCGCCGTGACCGGCACCATGTCGCCATACCCGACCGTGGCCATCGTCACGATCGCCCACCAGAGCGTGTGCGGGATGCTGTCGAAGAGCTGCGGCTGCGCGCTCCGTTCCAGCAGATACATGACACCGGAAGCGAGGACGAGGACCACGACCATCGCCATCAATGCCCCAAAGAGCGAACGCGCTTCGTTCTGGAGGACCGTGCCCACGAGCCCGAGGGCCGGAGCGAAGCGCGCGAGCTTCAGCAGCGCCAGGAGATCCACCAGCTCGACCACCCCGGTATTGACCGGCAGGACCAAGGCCAGGCATCCGGGCAGGATCACCATCAGATCGACGATGCCCAGGAAGGACCGCGCATAGTAGAGGCGCGCGGCTCGGCTGTAGCGGCCTGATGTCTGCTCGGGCGCGATCCAAAGCCGGACGGCATATTCGAGGCTGAATACCAGGAGCGCCATCAGCCCCAGAGCCTGCGCCAGCGCGACTTGCGCGGCCGATGCATCCGGGAGGCTCTTGACGAAGCTGCAGGCGACCGCCGCCAGAATACTCGCCATGAGCACGGCGTCGACGAGGAGCCGAAGACCGCGATGGGAGGTCGTGTCGCCCACCAGCCGGAACGCCAGTGCCCTCGAAGTCCCGGTCATCGCCCTTCCCCCTGGCCTCCGACCGAGCCGCCTCTAGGCGGCGCGGGAGAGGTTCGCCAACGCCTGCTCGATCGCGGCCAGAGCCGCCTCGGCGGCTCCCGCATTGGGCCCCCCCGCCTGCGCCATGTCGGGCCTGCCGCCGCCGCCCTGCCCTCCCAGGGCCTTGCTGCCGGCCTTGACCAGATCGACCGCGTTGACGCGCCCCGTGAGATCGGCGGTGACGCCGACCACGAGCGAGGCGCGGCCCTCTTCGCGGGCCAGGAGCACGACGACGCCCGAGCCGATCTGCTTCTTCATCTCGTCGACCATGCCCTTGAGCTCCTTCGCAGGCACGCCGTCGAGCAGGCGCGAGACGACCCTGATACCGCCGATCTCGCGATGTGGCGCAGCCGCTTGGGTCCCTGCACCGCCGCCCAGCGCCGCCGCCTTGCGCGATTCGGCGAGCTCCCGCTCGAGCTTGCGGCGTTCCTCGACCAGGCTGGCGATGCGCGCGGGGAGATCCGCGGGCTTCGTCTTCAGCACCGCCGCCGCCTCCGCCACCAGCGCCTCCTGCTCGCGCGCATGTTTCTCCGCGCCGACACCGGTCAGCGCCTCGATGCGGCGCACGCCGGACGCGACCGCGCCCTCCGACAGGATCTTGAAGGCGCCGATATCGCCGGTGCGGCGCACATGGGTGCCGCCGCAGAGCTCGGTCGAGAAATGCTCGCCCTCGTCCTGGCCTCCCATGGAGACCACCCGGACTTCCTCGCCGTACTTTTCGCCGAAGAGCGCGAGCGCCCCGGCCTTGACCGCATTGTCCGGGGTCATCAGCACGGTCTCGACCTCGGCATTGTGCCGGATGCGGCGATTGACCTCGGCCTCGACGATCTCCAGATCCTCGCGCGTCAGCGGCTTGGGATGGCTGAAGTCGAAGCGCAGCCGCTCGGCCGCCACCAGCGAACCCTTCTGGGTGACATGATCGCCCAGGCGCCGGCGCAGCGCCTCGTGCAGCAGATGCGTCGCCGAGTGATTGGCGCGCAGCGCGTTGCGCCGCTCGCCATCGACCCGCATCTCGACCGCGTCGCCGAGCTTGACCTCGCCGCGCACCACCTTGCCGTGATGGACCCAGAGATCGCCGAGCTTCTTCTGCGTGTCGGCGATCGCGATCTCGAGACCCGACCCGTTGAACCAGATGCCGCTGTCGCCCATCTGGCCGCCGGATTCGCCGTAGAACGGCGTCTGGTTGGCGATGAGCAGGACCTCGTCGCCGGCCGCGGCGCGATCGACCGGCTTGCCGTCCTTGACGATGGCGGTGACGACGCCTTCCGCGGTCTCGGTCGAGTAGCCCAGGAACTCGCTGGCGCCGAGCTTCTCCTTGAGCTCGAACCAGAGTTTCTCGGTCGCGGCCTCGCCCGAGCCCGACCAGGCGCGCCTTGCGGCCGCGCGCTGCTCTTCCATGGCGCGCTCGAAGCCCGCATTGTCCACTTTCCGGCCCTGGCCGCGCAGGATGTCCTGGGTCAGGTCGAGCGGGAAGCCGTAGGTGTCGTAGAGCCGGAAGGCCACGTCGCCGGCCAGCGCCTGGCTGGAGCCGAGCTTGCCGGTCTCCTCCTCGAGCAGCTTGAGGCCGCGCTCGAGCGTGGCGCGGAAGCGCGTCTCTTCGAGCTTGAGGGTCTCGGTGATGATCGCCTGGGCGCGGATCAGCTCCGGATAGGCCTGGCCCATCTGCTGCACCAGCGCCGGCACGAGGCGCCACATCAAGGGATCGACCGCCCCCAGCTTGTGCGCATGGCGCATGGCGCGGCGCATGATGCGCCGGAGCACATAGCCGCGGCCCTCGTTCGAAGGCAGCACGCCGTCGGCGATGAGGAAGCTCGAGGAGCGCAGATGGTCGGCGATGACGCGATGCGACACCGCCTGCGGGCCGTCCGGCGCCACATTGGTCGCATCGGCCGACGCCAGGATCAGCGAGCGGATCAGGTCGATATCGTAATTGTCATGCTTGCCCTGCAGCACGGCGGTGAGGCGCTCCAGCCCCATGCCGGTATCGATCGAGGGCCGCGGGAGATCGACGCGCTCCGCCTTCGTCACCTGCTCGAACTGCATGAAGACGAGATTCCAGATCTCGATATAGCGGTCGCCGTCGGCCTCGGGGCTGCCCGGAGGGCCGCCGGGAATTTCGGGGCCATGATCGAAGAAGATCTCCGAGCAGGGCCCGCAGGGACCGGTATCGCCCATCGCCCAGAAATTGTCCGAGGTGGGGATGCGGATGATGCGGCTTTCGGGCAGGCCCGCGATCTTCTTCCAGAGGCCGAACGCCTCGTCGTCGGTATGGAACACGGTCACCCAGAGCTTGTCCCGGGCCAGGCCGAATTCCTTCGTGATCAGGTTCCAGGCGAGCTCGATCGCGCGTTCCTTGAAATAGTCGCCGAAGGAGAAGTTCCCCAGCATCTCGAAGAAGGTGTGATGGCGCGCGGTATAGCCGACATTGTCCAGGTCGTTGTGCTTGCCGCCGGCGCGCACGCATTTCTGCGCGGTCGCGGCCCGCACATAGTCGCGCTTCTCCTGGCCGGTGAAGACGTTCTTGAACTGCACCATGCCGGCATTGGTGAAGAGCAGGGTCGGGTCGTTGCGCGGCACCAGCGGCGAGGACGGAACGATCTCGTGCCCGTTCTTCCGGAAATATTCCAGGAAGCTGGTGCGGATCTCGTTCGTCGTCGGCATATGGCCGGGGGTCGTCGGCCCGGAAATGTTGGACGTCATGAGGCTCGAATGCTCCGGTCGGCTGGCAGGAAGACCATGCGGGGCCGGCGCCAGGGGCCGGTCCGGTTCCAAGGGCGAGCGATCTCCTCCGCCCCGCGACAGGCGGATCGGATCATCCCGCAATGCACCCTAGATTAGAGGGCTTTTACCAACCGCTTAAGAGGCTTGTCCAGGAACGGCTGGGACTGGGATTTGGGGCTGTCGGCCCGGCTTTCCAAGGCACCCCGTCCCGCCCCTTCACCCGGATCCGGTCAATCGAAGGCGGCGTTGAGCTCGGTATGGGGCGTGGCCTCGGCGGCGAAGCCGAAAGTCCCCTGTTCCTTGAGCTCCCGGGCGGCCTTGAGGAAGCCGCCGAAGGCGGCGCGGGCGAGGCTGCCGCCCACGCTGACGCGCCGCACGCCCAGGGCCGCCAGGTCGGCGACGGTGGCACCGCCCGGCCCCATCAGCACATTGACCGGCCGGTCGACCGACTTCACCAGGGTCGCGACCTCCTCGCGGGTGCGCAGGCCCGGGGCATAGAGCACCTGGGCCCCCCCCTCCTGATAGGCCTGGAGCCGGCGGATGGTGTCGCCCAGATCGGCGCGGCCATGGAGATAGTTCTCGGCGCGGCCGACCAGCAGGAAGGGGAAGGACAGGCCCTTCACGACCTCGGCCGCCGCCACGATCCGCTCGACGGCATGGGCGATGTCATAGATCGGCTTGTCGCCCTCGCGGGTGGAATCCTCGATCGAGCCGCCCACGAGGCCCACCGCGACCGCCCGCTTGATGGTCTCGGCCGCCGCCTCGGGCTTGCTGCCGAAACCGTCTTCGAGGTCGGCGGTGACCGGCAGATCGGTCGCGGCCACGATCGCATGGGCGTTGGTGATGGTCTCGTCGCGGGTGACCCGGCCGACGCCGTCGGGCTTGCCGAGCGCGAAGGCGAGGCCGGCGCTGGTGGTGGCGAGCGCTTCGAAACCGAGCCCCGCCAGCAGCTTGGCCGAGCCCGCATCCCACGGGTTAGGCAGGATGAAACACCCCGGCCGCTCATGCAGCGCCTTGAAGTTCCGCCCCTTCTCCGCCTGCGTCACCATTGCCCGACTCTCCCGGTCAAAACCTGTCTGGGAAACGATCTTCCCATCGCGGCAATCCCGCTGTCACCTGCCGAAGCCTCATGCCAGCCCCGAACTTCTTGCGCGGCCCTCCGTTGCGAGCCCGAAGCACGCCATGTCATGCTCGTGTCATGCCCATTCCAGAGCCTTCGATTCTGCAGGATCATGTTGCGGTCAAGGCCTGCCGTCATGGCCATTTCATTTATAACCGCCGCGACCAGTTCATAGGCCGATCGCTGGATCGATATGGCGAGTGGTGCGAAGCCGAGATCGAGGAACTGGTGGGGCTTCTGCAACCGGGCCAGGTCTGCCTCGATGTCGGGGCAAACATCGGGACTCATACGATCCCCATGGCAAGGAAAGTGGGCCCCGGAGGCAGGGTGCTTGCTTTCGAGCCGCAGCGAATCGTCTTCCAAATGCTTTGCGGCAACGTGGCATTGAACGGCCTGACCCAGGTGCAATGCCTGCCGCAAGCCGCGTCGGCGACAGCGGGCCAGATGACACTGGGAATCGCCTTGCCGGATCAGGACGTCAATTTCGGCGCCATGGGCCTGGCCAAACTGCAACGACCAGACGGCGAGCCGGTGACGCTGGTGCGCATCGATGACCTCGGGCTTCCCGCCTGTCGGTTGATCAAGATCGATGTCGAGGGGATGGAGACCGATGTGCTGCAAGGCGCCGCCGAGACGATTCGCCGGCATCGCCCCATCCTCTTTGTCGAGAACAATCGCCGGAAGCAGTCGACGCTGTTGATCGAGCGGGTTCTCGCCTGGGGTTATACGGCCTGGTGGCACTTGGCCGACTACTACAATCCCAACAACTTCTTTGGGAACGCCGACAATCTGTTCGAGGCCTATTTTCCCGAGGCCAACATGCTGTGCTTGCCGAAGGACGCGCGGGAGCGGATCGGCAATCGGTTGGTGCCGGTGCTTGGCCCCGAGGATCATTGGGAAGCCGCGGTCATCCGAACTCGGGGGCAGAGCTGGTTCGACGCCATGCGCCAAGCCGTCCGGGCCCGGGCTCGAGCCTGAGCGAATCGAAAACCAAGTCGTAGAAAAAGCGACCGCCGCCGACAGGGGGACCATCGGCGGCGGTCTCTTCACTCGTGACCGGAAATTGGCGGGAAGGGTCTAGGGGAAACCCGCGAGAGGGCCGGTCACGAATTATCAATCAGGTGCGCGGGCGTCCGCGAAAGCGGAGCGCCCGGCTCTCTCGATCGGATTATTCGTCCTCGGCGCCTTCCTTGTCGCCGCTGCCGCCGGTCATCATGGCGCCGGCGACGAGGCCCGCATTCTGACGGATCGCGGCTTCGATCGAGGCCGCCACCGCGGGATTCTCCTTGAGGAACTGCTTGGCGTTCTCGCGACCCTGGCCGATGCGCTGGCCGCCCTGGGAGAACCAGGCGCCCGACTTCTCGACCACGCCCGCGGCCACGCCGAGATCGATCAGCTCGCCGGTCTTGGAGATGCCTTCGCCATAGGTGATGTCGAACTCGACCACCCGGAAGGGCGGCGCCATCTTGTTCTTCACCACCTTCACGCGGGTCTGCGAGCCCGTGACGACCTCGCGATCCTTGATCGAGCCGATGCGGCGGATGTCGAGACGCACCGAGGCATAGAATTTCAGCGCGTTGCCGCCGCTGGTGGTCTCGGGGTTGCCGAACATCACGCCGATCTTCATGCGGATCTGGTTGATGAAGATCACCATGCAGCGCGAGCGCGAGATGGAACCGGTCAGCTTGCGCAGCGCCTGGCTCATCAACCGGGCCTGCAGGCCGACATGGGTGTCGCCCATCTCGCCCTCGAGCTCGGCCCGCGGCACCAGAGCCGCGACGCTGTCCACCACCAGCACGTCGATCGCGCCCGACCGCACCAGCGTGTCGGCGATCTCGAGCGCCTGCTCGCCGGCATCGGGCTGGGAGATCAGCAACTCGTCGAGATCGACGCCGAGCTTCTTGGCATAGGACGGATCGAGCGCATGCTCGGCATCGACGAAGGCGCAGGTCCCGCCGGCGCGCTGCGCCTCGGCGATGACATGGAGAGCGAGCGTGGTCTTGCCCGAGCTTTCCGGCCCGTAGATCTCGATGATGCGCCCGCGCGGCAGCCCGCCGATGCCGAGCGCGATATCGAGCCCGAGCGAGCCCGTGGAGACCACCTCGGTCTCCACCACCTTGTCGTTCTGACCAAGCTTCATGATCGAGCCTTTGCCAAAGGCGCGCTCGATCTGACTCAGCGCCGCATCCAGCGCTTTGTTGCGATCCATGCTGTTTTCCTTGCCGACGACCTTCAATGCCGGGTTAGACATCGGGCGCTCCCCTTATTTCATAGCCCTCTCGGGCCGACAACTGAGGGGGAACAGTACGCAGTTTGTTCTCATGCTGGCAAGGAAAAAGTGGACTAAAAAGAGAACAAATAGACGATATCCACAGAACGATCCCTGACCCGCGCCGAGGGGTAAAGGACCCTTCCGGGACCCCGGAGGTCTTCCGATTCGCCTTGTTTTTCAAATATTTGAGAAAGGCCGGGTCAGCCGGCCCCGGATTTCCGGACGCCGTCGCGATCGTCCACGACCTCGTAGGCGCCGATCTCAGCGGGGAATTCCTCTCCCGAAACGACGCCTTCCAGCATCACCATCGTTCCCCGCTCGATATAGAGGACATGGCCGATGCTGATGCGCCCGCCGGGCAGGTCGGTCCGAATCCAGCCGCTCACCACCTCGTTTGCCACGAAGGGCACGACCATCATGGCGGGGTCGCTCAGGGTGAAGAGGCTCTGAAAGCCCGTGGCGGAGAAGCGCCGCCGGCTGACCCGCAGATGGCCGATCTGCCGGCGCCACATCTCGTTGCCGGCCAGCGCCTGACCTACGATCGTGTCCAGCAGGTCGCGCTCCAGCGGGAAGAGGCTGGACCTCCCGATCGCATTGGCTTCGGAGAAGCGATCGCCGCCGGCGACGCTGCGGGCGACCAGGACCCGGCTCATGCCGCACGCATCACTTCCTTCACCTTCTCGGCCAATTGCGAGAGGGAGAAGGGCTTGGGCAGGAAATGGATCTCGGCGCCCTCGCCCAGGCGCTTGCGGAAATCGTCCTCGGCATAGCCGGAGATGAAGATCACCTTGAGCTCGGGGCGGATCAGCCGGACTTCCTTGATCAGGGTCGGGCCGTCCATGCGCGGCATCACCACGTCGGTGATCAGGAGGTCGATCGACTGCTTGCCGGCCTTGATCATCTCGAGCGCCGCCTCGCCGCTGCGCGCCTCGAACACGTTGTAGCCCTTGTTGCGCAAGGCGCGTGCGCCGAACAGGCGGACCGCGTCCTCGTCCTCGACCAGGAGCACCGTGCCCATGCCGGTCAGGTCGCGGGGCTGGCTTGGGTCGCCTTCCTGCTTGGCGGCGAGCGCCTCGCCCTTGGCCGCCGCGTGGCGCGGCAGATAGATCGAGAAGCCGGTGCCCTCTCCGACCTTGCTGTCCACGAAGATGAAGCCGCCGGTCTGCTTGACGATGCCATAGACGGTGGCGAGGCCGAGGCCGGTGCCGGCCCCCACCTCCTTGGTCGAAAAGAAGGGCTCGAAGATATTGTCGATGATGTCGGGGGCGATGCCGGTGCCGGTATCGACCACCTCGATGCGCGCGTAATCGCCGGGCGGCATGGTCTCCGCGCCGCGCGTCACAGGATATTGGTTCGACACGTTCGAGGTGCGGATCAGGAGCTTGCCGCCCTCGGGCATGGCGTCGCGCGCATTGACAGCGAGGTTGATGATCACCTGCTCGAGCTGGCCATGGTCGACCTTGACCGGGAACATCTCGCGGCCATGGACCATCTGCAGCTCGATATTGGCGCCGATCAGGCGGCGCAGCAGATGCGACAGCTCGGCCAGCACGTCGGTCACGTCGAGGATGCGCGGGATCAGCGTCTGCTGGCGCGAGAACGCCAGCAGCTGGCGCACCAGATTGGCGGCGCGGTTGGCGTTCTGCTTGATCTGCATGATGTCGGCGAAGGACTGGTCGCCGGCGCGGTGGCGCAGCAGCAGCAGGTCGCAGAAGCCGATCATGGCGGTCAGCAGATTGTTGAAGTCATGGGCGATGCCGCCGGCGAGCTGGCCCACCGCCTGCATCTTCTGCGACTGTGCGAACTGGCGCTCGAGCTTCTTGCGCTCGGTCGTGTCGATGAACTGCACGATCAGGCCGGGCTTGCCGCCGGCCTCGTCCTCGCGCCGCACCGCATAGAGCGTGGCGCTGCGGCCCTTGCCGGCCGCCAGCTGCAGGTCGAGCGGCCGTTCGCCGATCTCCTCGCCCTGGAGGGCCATGCGCAGCCTTGCTTCGACCTGCGGCCGGTCGGCCTCGGCGATGAGGTCGAGCAGCCGCTGCTTGCGCAATTCGGCCGAGCGCATCTTGACCATCGAACGGAAGGCCTTGTTGGCCTCCTCGAGCCGTCCTTCGGCATCGACCAGCGCGATGCCGACCGGCGCCTGCTCGAAAAAGCGCTGGAAGCGGCGTTCGAACACCTGGAGCTGGGCCTCGCGGGCGCGGGCCGGCCGCAGATCATGGACCACGGCGCAGGCGACCGAGCCGCCGCGCGTGCCCGGCGGCAGCGCCTGCTGGCGCAGATGGACCGAGATCGGCTCGCCGGCGCGATTGCGGAAGGACGCGTCGCCCTCGCCAGCGACCGAGCTGCCGAAGGGACTTGCGGGCACGGCATCCGCCGGAATCTCGGCCAGGAGATCATGCAGCCGCACATTGTCGGTCGCCTCGCCCAGCCCCAGCCATTCGCGCATGGTGCCGTTCATATAGGTGATGCGTCCATTCGCATCGACCGCGTACCAGCCCAGCGGGGCCCGGTCCAGCAGCAGCATGAGCTGGCGCTCGCCGATGGCGCCGCCGCGCAGGGAGCGCCGGCCCAGCCAGTAGCTGATGAGAATGAGCAGGCAGACGGAAATTGGTGCCGCCAGCAAGGTGGCCATGCCGCCCGGCACGTCGAGCGTCATCTGCGCCATCGCGGGCGAACTGATGCCGATCAGCGCCGCCGCGGTCATCGCCGCACAGCGCCCCCAACGTCCCAGCCTGCCGGTCCCCTGGCTCGTCATCCCCCGCCCCGCCATCTCGCATCCTTACCTTAGCAGTTTCTTGTTGCCCAGCGGGATCGCTCGTCGCGCCCGCCGGGATCTCGCCCCTGTCTAACGCTGCGCCACCATCGGCGCCTGCGGGCGCCCGGTCCGCAGCCGCATGACGTAGCCGATGACCTCGGCCACGGCCTTGTAGTGCTCGGCCGGAATCTCCTCGTCCAGCTCGACCGCCGCGAACAGGCCGCGCGCTAAAGGCGGGTTCTCGACGATCGGGATCTTGTTGGCCGCGGCGACCTCGCGGATCTTGAAGGCGACGGCGTCCGCACCCTTGGCGATCAGGACCGGGGCCGCCATGCGGCCGATCTCGTATTTGAGCGCGACCGCGAAATGGGTCGGGTTGGTGATCACCACGTCGGCCTTGGGCACCTGGGCCATCATGCGCCGGCGCGCGCGTTCCATGCGCAGCTGGCGGATGCGCGACTTGATCAGCGGATCGCCTTCCGACTGCTTCATCTCCTCGCGCATCTCGCGCTTCGACATGCGCAGGCGCCGGATATGCTCGAAATACTGATAGAGGTAATCGAGCGCCGCGACGATCGCCATGATCGACAGCAGCGCGATCAGCAGCCGCATGCTGTCATGCTTCAGCAATCCCAGGATCGCGCCCTGGTCGAGCCCGATCAGCCGGGCCGCGTCATTGGCCATCGGCCAGAGGATCATCACCGCGACGGTGCCGACCACGCCCAGCTTCGCCAGGTTCTTGGCGAACTCGGCCAGGGATTTGCGCGAGAACAGCCGCTTGGCCCCCTCGATCGGCGAGATCCGCTCGAGCTTGGGCGTGAGTTGCTCGCTCGAGAAGATGAAACCGGTCTGGATCAACCCGCCGGCCATGGCGGCGATGATCAGCACCAGCATCGGCAGCACCGCGATCTTGACCAGCCCGAAGACGATGCCGGCGAAGATCTGGCGCAGGCTGTCGAAATCGAACGGTATGGTCTCCGGCCGTTCCAGGAAGGGCAGCAGCAGCCGCGCCGTCCCGTTGGTCACCTGGGTCGCGAAGATGAAGATGGCGAGCGTGACGCCCAGGATCACGACCCAATGCTGGACCTCGCGCGATTGCGCGACCTGGCCTTTTTCCCGCGCTTCCTGGAGCCTTCGTTGACTTGGCTCTTCCGTTCGTTGGGAATTGTCCTGTTCTTCCTCGGCCATCTAGCGACGGTCTCCCATCACAAGAGGCCCGGCAGCGCGTTGCCCAGCCGACCCAGGAACCAGGTCATCGCAAAGGCCAACCCCGCCGCGAGGAGAACGAAGCCCGCCAGGATCTGAACCGGCAGGCCGACGAAGAACACCTGGAGCTGCGGCATCAGCCGCGACAGCAGCCCCAGTGCCAGATTGAACAGGAGGCCCAGCAGCACGAAGGGCGTCGAGAACTCGACCGCCAGCGTGAAGCTCTGCCCCACCATCTTGGCGACGGTGATCGCCATGTCGCCCGCCGGGGGCGCGCCGCCGGCTGGAAAGACGCCGTAGGAATCCACCACGGCACGCAGCATCGGCGCATGCATGCCGGTCGCGAAGATCAGCACCACGCCCAGCGACAGCAGGAAATTGCCGATGACCGAGCCCTGCTGCGCGGTCGCGGGATCCTGCGACAGCACGCTGGCGAAGCCGATCTGGAGCGCGATCATCATGCCGGCCATCTCGAGCGCCAGCAGGAGGATGCGGATCAGGGTTCCGAGGAAGAGGCCGATGATGATCTCGCCGCCCATCAGCAGGGTGAGCGCGATGGCGCCCTGGGGCGCCGGCGGCAGATGGGGCTGGAGCAGCGGCATCAGCGCCATCGACATCGCGAGGGCGAAGCAGAGCCGGAAGCGCGCCGCGACATAGCTCTCGCCGATCCCGGGCAGCAGCATCGCCGCCGACCCGATGCGCGCGAACACCAGGAAGAAGGCGAACAGATTGGTGGTGAGGATCTGCTCCAGCATCGCCCGCGTTGCGCTTCCGCCCCCCGCTCTCAGCCGCCGGACGCGATGCGGTCCATCAGCTCGTGCGTGAAATCCGTGAGCGTGGTCAGCATGAAGGGCAGGAAGACGATGAGGGAGAGCAGGATGGCCAGGATCTTGGGCACGAAGGAAAGCGTCATCTCCTGCATCTGCGTCAGGGCCTGCAGCAGCGAGATCGCCACGCCGGCGACCAGCGCCAGCAAAAGGATCGGCGCCCCCAGCTTGAGGGTGACGAAGACGGTTTCGCGCGCGATATCGAGGATGGCAGCTTGATCCACGGGAAAACCGGCTTTCGATGCTGGAGGCGAGACGAATGGGCAGGCGAATGCACGTCTTACGCGGGCTCGCCCGCGTCAGATGCCCATGCGCATGATGTCCTGATAGGCGGCGATCACCTTGTCGCGCACGGCGACGACGGTCTGCAACGAGACCTCGGCCTGGCTGACGGCGGCGATGACGTCGGACAGCTCGGCCTTGCCCGCCAATCCCTGGATCGACTGGGCTTCGCCCTGCTTCATGTTGGTGACCGTGTCGACCCCGGCCTGCTTGAGGAAATCGGAGAAGCTCGGGCCCTCGTTCGGGCGCGGCTCCATCCCATTGCCGAGCGGCTTGGCGGTCTGGGCGACCTGCTCGTAGAATTTTGCGGCGGCGGCGAAATCGCTGCGCATGGATAACGTCTCCTTTCGGGAAGACGCCTACCTGACGTCGGATCTCCTCTGTCGGCCCACGCCTACTTAGCGCAGGATGTCGATGGCCTTCTGCAGCATGGTGCGCGAGGCCTCGATCGCCTTGAGATTGGCTTCGTAGGAACGCTCGGCTTCGCGCATGTCGGCGAGTTCGATCAGCGTGTTGACGTTGGGCAGCTTCACATAGCCCTTGTCGTCGGCGCCGGGATTGGACGGATCGTAGCGAGTCTCGAACGGCGTCTTGTCCAGCGCCGGCTTGTTGGTCTCGACCATGTCCACGCCGAGCTCGCGGTCGAGCGCGTTGCGGAAGGTCACGACCTTGCGCCGGTAGGGATCGCCGCCCGCGCTCTTCGATGTCGAATCCGCGTTGGCGAGGTTTTCGGCGATGATGCGCAGACGCGTGCCCTGCGCCTTCAGGCCGGATGCCGAGATCTTGAGTGAATCGGTCAGATCCATCTCTGCTCTCCTGCGCGCCGCGCGCGTTTGGGCTCACGCATCGTCATGCGCCGCCGCGTCCCAGCGCCATTTTCATCATGTCGATGTATTTCTTGTAGAGGTTGGTCGCCATCTCGAAATTGGCTTGCGTCTCCGCGACCTTCACCATCTGCTCCTCGATCACGACCTGGTTGCCGGAGATCGTGGTCTCGTAAGGTTTCTTCTCGCCTTCGACTCTCGGCTCGCCGGCGTGGGCGCCCGAGGGCCCGATGATATGCGCCGGGTCGGTTGCCACCGGCATCAGCGCGAACTGTCCCGTCGTCCTTGCGCCCACCGAGCTCAAGGCCGCACGGGTATCGAGCGGATCCAATTCCTGCGGCTGGAAATTCGGCGTGTCCGCATTGGCGATGTTGTGGGCCAAGACTTCCTGGCGCTTGTTCAGCCAGGCCATCTTGTCCAGCGCCAGTGAGAACAGGGGTATGCTGCCGAGGTTCATGCGCGGATCGCCCGCCTGGCCCCATGGGAGTCCGACCGGCGGCCGGGCCTGTTCCTGGGGCAGGTTCGGTCCAGAGCATGACGCCGGCATTGTTAACGCGGGGTAAAAGCGTTAGGGTTCGCGGGTTAAGCGGTAAAAAGAGCCCGAATCGGGGCCATCCCGGTCGGGTCTTGCCCTGGGTCAGGAAGAAACAGGCTGCATGCTCTATCTGACGCGCAAAGTCGGCGAATCCGTCGTCATCAACGACAATATCGAAGTCACCGTGGTCGAGGTCCGAGGGAAATCGGTGAAGTTGGGCTTCACTTTTCCCGCCGATGCCAGCGTGCTGCGCCGAGAGATCTATGAGCGGATCCAGGCCGAGAACCAGGCCGCCGCCGAATTGAGCGCGCGGCTGGTGGCGCTCACCGACAAGAAGCCCGGCTGAAAGCACGCAGCGTCTCCCCTCCCCCTACCCCCTCCCGCAAGGGGAGGGGGCGTGGTTTCTTCTTTCTCTCCTTCACATGTCTCTTCTCATCGCGATCGAGAGAGCGCGACTTCGTATTCTTCTAGCCCCCTCCCCTTGCGGGAGGGGGTAGGGGGAGGGGTTGCTTCAAGAATGAACGGCGGCGTCGATTGTCGAGCCCGATCTGCCGCAATCGCTACGACTCCCGCGCCTCCTTCAATCTTTCTTAACGCTACCCGGTAAAAAATGCCGGTCGAGGCAAAGGCTCGATCGCGCCGTCCTGTTGACGGCCGCACGCAAAGCCCGCCCTCGAAGGACGGCAGGCGGTGGCTCCCATCAACCCCTCCAGCGGCGACAGCGACACGCGGCCCGTTGCGGCCGCGCTGACCTACGATCCCACGCGCCCGGGCGTCCCGCGCGTGAGCGCCGCCGGACGCGGTCCCATCGCCGAACAGATCCTGGCGGTCGCGCGCGCCAACAATATTCCGATCCATGAAGATCCCGACCTCGCGGGCCTGCTGGCCGCGGTCGATCTCGATTGCGAGATTCCGGTCGAGGCGCTGGTCGCCGTCGCCGAGATCCTCGCCTATGTCTATCGCGCCAACGGCCGTCTTCCCGCCATCCTCAAGCAAGGGACGCATCGTCCATGACCGACACGCCCACCCTCGTCGGCGAGCTCGTCTATCTGACCGGCATCACCGAAGCCGCCCGCCGCCGCCTGAAGGAGGGCCAGCTCCTGGATCTGAGTTCGCTCGACGAGCGCTGCGCCACGCTCTGCACCCGGCTCGAGACCATCACGGGTCCCGACCGGCAGACGCTGCAGGCCGCGTTCCTGGCGCTGGTGGGCGAGCTGAACCTGCTCGAAGCCGAGCTCAAGGCCAGCCGCGACAGCACCATGACCGAGATCAGCGCCGTGACGCAGCGCCGCCGCGCGGCCGGTGCCTATGGCGGGGCCGCGACCGGCGGCGGTGTCCGAGGCCGCTGACGAAATTCGACTTCACCGCCGCGACCCCCGAGTAGAAGCCCGCCCCCGTGGATATTTCCGTCTATATCCGTTTCATCCTGGCGCTGGCCGGCGTCCTCGCGCTGATCGCGATCGCCGCCTTCATCCTCAAGCGCGTCGGCTGGGGCGGCATGCGCACGCCCCGATCGGCGCAGAAACGCCTCGGCATCAGCGCCGCGATCGCCCTCGACGGCCGCCGCCGGCTGGTGCTGGTGCGCCGCGACGATGTCGAGCATCTGCTGCTGGTGGGCGGCCCTGCGGACCTCGTCGTCGAGACTGGGATCGGCGCGCGCGCAACGCCAGCGCCGGCGCTGGCACCCATTCCTGGCGACCGCAATCTCGAGCCGCGCTTCACCAATCCGCCGCCGTCCGCATCATGACCGAGATCGCGACCTCGCCGCGGCGGATCTTCATGCGGCGCAATCCCTGGGCGCGACGGACGTTCGGCATCGGTGCCGGCCTTGCCACGGCCTTCCTCGCCTCGCCCGCCTTCCCGCAGAGCGTGACCGTCGATCTCGGCGGCACGGGCACCGCCACCAACCAGATTCTCGAGATCCTCGCCCTCATCACGGTGCTGAGCCTGGCGCCGGGCATCCTGGTGATGGTGACGTCGTTCACGCGCATCGTGGTGGCGCTTTCGTTCCTGCGCAGCGCGCTCGGCATCCAGCAGACGCCGCCCAACATGGTGATGATCAGCCTGGCGTTGTTCCTCACCGGTGCGATCATGGCGCCGACCTTCACCGAGGCCTACAACAACGGCGTCTCGCCCTATATCCGCGGCGAGCTCGACGAGGCCACCGCCTTCGACCGCAGCGTGGCGCCTTTCCGGACCTTCATGCTCTCGCAGGTACGCGAGAACGACCTCGCCTTGTTTCTCGATATCGGCAAGGTGAACCCGGACACGCCGGCGGCCCAGGCGCCGCTGACCTCGCTCATTCCCGCCTTCATGATCAGCGAGCTCCGGCGCGCCTTCGAGATCGGCTTCCTGCTGTTCGTGCCCTTCCTCATCATCGACATGGTGGTCGCCTCGATCCTGATGTCGATGGGCATGATGATGCTGCCGCCGGTGCAGGTCTCCCTGCCCTTCAAGCTGATCTTCTTCGTGCTGGTCGATGGCTGGTATCTCGTGGTCGGCAGCCTGGTCCGGAGCTTCGGCCAGGGGTGAGGGGTGCTACCGCCCCGCCCCCTTCCCCAGCCTGTCATCGCCGCCCTTCGCCGGCATCCCCTCCCAGCTTGTCATCGCCGGACTTGATCCGGCGATCCAGGGCCCCAGACGCAGCCCTATCAACTGGTCACATAGCGAGAAGCTGGATTGCCGGATCAAGTCCGGCAATGACAGGACGTGGGGACGCCTGACGCGCCGACGCATGAACCTTGGATTGCCGGGTCGAGCCCGGCAATGACAGGCAAATGGGATGGCCCCCGTCCTGCGCCGCCACCGCCTCCTTGACGATCCATTCTAGAATGCCTATTCTAATTGGATGGTCCGTCTCGCCCGCTTCTCCGCCGACGTCTTCGTCGAAGCCACCCTGGCGCTGGTCGCCGAGGGCGGTCCTTCCGCGGCCTCGATGGCCGCGATCGCGCGCAAAGTGGGCGCGCCGACCGGCTCGATCTATCACCGCTTCGAATCCCGCTGCGCGATCCTGGCGACGGCCTGGCTCGAATGTCATGAGAGCTTTTCGGGAGCCCTCACCCCCGCCTTGCGCGCCGGCCAGGGGTTGGAAGCCGCCCTCTCGGTCACGGCCTGGGCGAGGCTACATCGCCGGCACGCCCGCTTCCTGCTGCTGAACGAGATCGAAGCGCTGCTGGAAGACCCGGTGCCGGAGCTGCTGCATCGTCGCGTGCAGCAACAGCAGGCGACGCTCGACGAGGCCTTCGACGCCTATCTGGCGCTGCAGGGAACGAAGAGCCGGGCAACGCCGCCCGAAGCCATGGCGCGGGCGAAGTTCCTGATCTTCGACGGGCCCATCGCCCTGCTGCGGCCGCATCTGCTGGCCGACAGCAACCCCCCTTCCTTCCTGGATGAGATGATCACCGACATGCATCGCGGCCTCGACGGCGACAAACCCGATCGGAAGATCGAACGCAGCGGCGGGAGGCGCGTCGCCTGATGTTGCGCCACTCCTCCCAACGCGACCAGACCGGCCGCGAGATCCTGCTCCACGACGAAGAGGGCTTCGAGGGCATGCGCCGCGCCGGCCGCATCGCCGCGGAGACGCTCGATTTCATCGCGCCCCATATCCAGGCCGGCGTCTCCACCGCGGAGCTCGACCGCCAGCTCGAACAGTTCATGCGCGATGCCGGCACGGTGCCCGCGACCATCGGCTACAAGGGCTACCGCCATGCGAGCTGCATCTCGGTCAATCATGTCGTGACCCACGGCATTCCGGCCGACGACAAGGTCCTGCGCGACGGCGACATCCTCAATATCGACGTGACGCCGCTGCTCGATGGCTGGCATGGCGATACCAGTCGGATGTATTGGGTCGGCGAGCCGCCGATCAAGGCGCGCCGCCTGGTCGACGCCACCTACGAGGCGATGATGGCGGGAATCGCGCAGGTGAAGCCGGGCGCTCATCTGGGCGATATCGGCCACGCGATCGAGACCATCGCGCGGCGCGAGCGTTTCAGCGTGGTCGAGGATTTCTGCGGCCATGGCGTCGGCAAGGTGTTCCACGACGCGCCCCTGGTGCTGCATTACGGCAAGCGCGGCACCGGCGTCACGCTCGAGCCCGGCATGATCTTCACCATCGAGCCGATGCTCAATGCCGGCCGGCATGAGGTGAAGGTGCTCTCCGACGGCTGGACGGCCGTCACGCGCGACAAGTCGCTCTCGGCCCAGTTCGAGCATTCCGTGGGTGTGACCGAGACGGGCGTCGAGATCTTCACGACATCGCCCAAGGGCTGGCACCGGCCGCCCTATCCGGTGGAAGCGAGATCGGCGGCGTAAGGCCGGCGGGCAGACAAAAGTCTCAACCGCCGCGGATATCCGCGGCCTAGGGTCGGGAAAGGCCGGTTCAAGGCCCTGCTGGGCGGCGCCACGCACGGCCGTTACTCGGAACCATGACGAAAATGGCAAAGCTGTACTCGCACTGAAGTCGGGTTCCTGTCATCGTTGGCACTTATAAATGAAGCGGGGATAAGCCAAATTCCCGATCCGGGCCCCAAAGCCCCCGGTCCCGATATCCGCGGCCACCTCTCCGGCTCGATCGTCTCCCCTTCGAGCGCGCCGGACGGCGGGATTCGGACCGATTTCGCCTTCCGTGAGCGGCAGGGGCGAGCCTGAGGGTGAAGGCGAAGGATCGAAACGGAGCAGCCAGCATGAAGAATGACGAGCCCCGGGATTGGATGTGGTCGGAGGCGATCGAGATGCTGACGCGGGCGGAACGCCTGCACCGGCAATTCTTCCAGCCGCGCCAGGCCACGCCGCAGGTGGTGTGGGAACCGCCGGTCGATGTGCTGGAGCTTTCGGACCAGGTCCTGATCCTGGTGGCCCTGCCGGGGATCGATCCCGACCAGGTCGAGGTCATGATCGAGGGAAACTCGCTTCTCGTCGCCGGCTGGCGTTCGGCCCCGCCCGAGCTTCGTGCCGCCGTCATCCACCGGCTGGAGCTGCCGCAAGGTCGCTTCGAGCGACGCGTGCCGCTGCCGCCCGGCGTTTACGGAGCCGTGCGCCGCAGCGCCGCGAATGGCTGCGTGATCGTCAGCCTCCTGAAAGTCGTCTGAGAGGAAACGCGAATGTCAGCCGACAACGATGCTCTCCGCGCCGCCGACTCCGGAACGGAGGCCGGCGCAAAGACCTCACAGGCTTCCGACCTCCCGTCCGATGCCCTGATCATCCTGCCCGTGCGCAACATGGTGCTGTTCCCGGAAACGGTGTTCCCGGTCACCATCGGGCGTGAGCGCTCGATCCTCGCCGCCCAGCAGGCCTTGCGCGAGGAGCGGCCGGTCGGAGTCCTGATGCAGCAGGTCGCGGAGGTCGCCGATCCAGCGCCGATCGACCTGCATCGCATGGGCACGGTCGCGAGCATCCTGCGCTACGTCACCGCGCCCGATGGCAGCCACCACCTCGTGCTGCAAGGCAAGCGGCGCTTCAGCGTGATCAATTTCATCCGCGAGCAGCCCTTCTTCGCCGCCCGCGTGCAGCAGATCGAGGAAGCGGAGACCCGGACGCCGGAGATCGAGGCCCGGATGATCCATCTGCGCCAGCAGGCCCTGGAGGCGCTTCAGCTCCTGCCCCAGGTCCCGCAGGAACTGATCGCGACCATTCAGTCGGCGGAATCGCCGGGCCTGCTCGCCGATCTAGTGGCCGCCTATCTCGATATCACGCCGCACGACAAGCAGGAGATCCTGGAGACCATCGACGTGACGGCGCGCATGCAGAAGGCGGCGCGCTTCCTCGGTCAGCGGATCGAGGTCCTGCGGCTGACGCAGGAGATCGGCCGCCAGACCAAGGCGTCCCTGGACGAGCGCCAGCGCGAGGTGATCCTGCGCGAGCAGATGGCGGCGATCCAGCGCCAACTCGGCGAGGGCGAGGGCAAATCGGCAGAGGCGGCGGAGCTGAGCGAGGCGATCGCCAAGGCCCACATGCCGGCCGAGGTGGAGGAGACCGCCCGCAAGGAGTTGCGGCGCTACGAGCGGATGCCGGAAGCGGCCGCGGAAGCGGGCATGGTCCGCACCTATCTCGACTGGCTGATCGAGCTGCCCTGGGCGCTGCCAGAGTCGAAACCGATCGACATCGCCGAAGCCCGGCGGATCCTCGACGAGGACCATTTCGGGCTGGAGAAGATCAAGAGCCGCATCGTCGAATATCTCGCGGTCCGCAAACTGGCGCCCGACAGCAAGGCGCCGATCCTCTGCTTCGTCGGCCCGCCCGGCGTGGGCAAGACCTCGCTCGGACAGTCCATTGCGCGCGCAATGGGGCGGCCCTTCGTGCGGGTCAGCCTCGGCGGCGTCCATGACGAGGCCGAGATCCGGGGCCATCGCCGGACCTATATCGGCGCGCTGCCCGGCAACATCGTCCAGGCGATCCGCAAGGCGAAGTCGCGCGCCTGCGTGATGATGCTGGACGAGATCGACAAGATGGGCCGCGGCATCCAGGGCGATCCCTCGGCCGCCATGCTCGAAGTGCTGGACCCCGAGCAGAACTCGACCTTCCGCGACAACTATCTGGGCGTGCCGTTCGACCTGTCCCGCGTGGTGTTCATCGCCACCGCCAACATGCTCGACACAATCCCGGGTCCGCTGCGCGACCGGATGGAGGTCATCAGCCTGGCCGGCTATACGGAGAACGAGAAGCTGCAGATCGCGCGCCGCTATCTCGTGCGCCGGCAGCTCGACGCCAACGGACTCAAGCCCGAGCAGGTCGGGATCGACGATGAGGCGCTGCGGCACATCATCCACGACTTTACCCGCGAGGCCGGCGTGCGCAGCCTCGAACGCGAGATCGGCCGCGCGCTGCGCCACGCCGCCGTGCGCGTCGCGGAAGGCAGCGCGTTGACCGTGCGAATCACGCCTGCGGACATCACGACGATCCTGGGTGCGCCGCGCTTCGAGAGCGAGGTCGCCATGCGGACCAGCGTGCCGGGCGTGGCGACGGGCTTGGCCTGGACCCCGGTCGGCGGCGACATCCTCTTCATCGAGGCGACGCGGACGCCCGGCAAGGGGGCCCTCATTCTCACCGGTCAGTTGGGCGAGGTCATGCGCGAGAGCGCCCAGGCCGCGCTCAGCATCGTCAAGAACCGCGCCGCCTCGCTCGGGATCGATGCGGACCTGTTCCAGAAGAACGATGTCCATATCCACGTCCCCGCGGGCGCCACGCCGAAGGACGGGCCCAGCGCCGGCGTCGCCATGTTCACCGCCCTGACCTCGCTCTTCACCGGCCGGACGGTGCGCAACGACACGGCCATGACCGGCGAGATCAGCCTGCGCGGCCTGGTCCTGCCCGTGGGCGGCATCAAGGAGAAGGTCGTCGCGGCCGCGGCGGCCGGGCTCACCCGGGTCATGCTCCCGGCCCGCAACCGCCGGGATTACGAGGACATCCCCGAAGATGCGCGCAGCAAGCTCGAATTCATCTGGCTGGAAAAGGTCGACGACGCCGTGGTGGCGGCGCTGGAGGAGAAACCGGTGGAGACCGCGACCGCAGCCGAATAGGGCGGTGCTTGTCGGCCAGGTCGATCTAACGATTCTCGAGTCTGCCTGATTAATTCGAGTATCCCGGCCGCATCGAGCTTCTTGATGTCTTCGAAAGCAGCATCTGTCAGATCTCGGTTTCCCGTGCCCTCGCCTACGATCCGATACGAATCTCCGTTTGGCGACAGTGCGAAATAAAAGGGGGCCGCAAGAGCTGTCACCTGCAGTCACTATTATAACCGTTCGAAGATCATCGCAGCTATAAACCAACCAATGCGTTGCTCCGTAGGTTTTATCAATCGGGCCAACCATGCATTGCAGTTGCGTTTGGCCTTGCGAGCTGTCGCCGAGTGCGGCGATAGCTCCTGAGAAGCATAGTAGCGTAGCAAGTACGATTGATAGGAGTGGTCGCATTCCTATGATCCTCCCTGGCGCTTGGTTTTCGGAATCACCGACATCGCTGCGGCCACGAGCTTCCGGTTGCACGTTGAAGGCGAGAGAAGCTCGCTTTGAATGGCCGCCACAACTTCTGCATCGATCATCGTCGTGCTGTCAGAGATCGAGCCCATCTTGGGCCGCTATATTGCGAACAGTCGCCCGTTGTCATCTCATCGCCCTCCGCGCCGCTCGAACATTCCGTGCGCGTGATCCTCGAGCCCGGCATGATCTTCACCATCGAGCCGATGCTCAATGCCGGCCGCCACGAGGTGAAGGTGCTCTCCGACGGCTGGACCGCCGTGACGCGCGACAAGTCGCTCTCGGCCCAGTTCGAGCATTCGGTGGGCGTGACCGAGACCGGCGTCGAGATCTTCACGACGTCGCCCAAGGGCTGGCACCGGCCGCCCTATCCGGTCGAGACGAGATCGGCGGCGTGACACGAACTAGCCGACATCAGGCTGAGATGTAATTTCACCTAGCACGTGGCAAGTTCAGTTCTTTGGGCTTCAGCAAATCCTGTTTAAGCCCGTTCCTTCGTAGTCATCACAAGGATGATGTGCCGGCAATCGCAACTAGGGCTTTTTGCCCCTCGAGGATCCGCTCCTCCACGACAACACGAGAACCCGGAAGAAACTCCCATTCCTCGTCCTCTGGGTTGTAGATATCGGCGCCCCTGAGTTCATAAATATTGATTCCTGTCTGCAACGCGGAAACCGGTCGATAGACCTGTACGCCTTCATTCAAGAGGCGAACGTAGACGGTGTTCTTCATGGCATCCTCAAGGGTGCGATTGAAGAGACAGGAATACCTAGTAGCCAATCACGGTCGAATTCTCAAACTTCATGTCGTGCGCTCATCCGCCCGCGGTCGCCGCCGGTGCCGTCCCGGGCGCCTCGCTGGTACTCGTCGCTGCGGCGTTAAGCTTCGCCTTATAGTCCGTCATGAAACTCTCGAAGCGCGCCACGCCGGCGAGCTTGGTGGCCAGCAGCGACTCCGGATCGCTCTCAGGATCGGTCAGCATGGCGAAGGTCGGGCCTTGCGCGGTTTCCTTCATGGCGGGGCCGATCTTCTGGCGCAGCTCGGCCAGCTTGAACTTGTCGCCGGCGAGCGAGAGCGCGATGGCGTCGGCGAGGCCCCACTCCGCCTGGTCGGGCGTCAATCGCTGCGCGTCGGCACCGCTGAGCAGCCGGTCGAACTCCTGCGCGGCGAGGGCCCATTCCTTCATTTCCCAATACATCCGCGCCTTGAGCTTGCCGGCGTCGGGATCCCGGTCGTTCGCCAGCAGCGCCAGCGCCTCGAGGCTGCGGCCGGTGCGATGCAGGGCCTCCGCCTCGAGCCGGCGGCGGTCGGCCGCCAACGGCGCCGGCAGATCGGGCGCACCGCTTTCCTTCAAGGCCGCCAGCGCCTGGTCCGGATCCTCGTCGAGGAGGCGCACCTCGGCCAGCTTGGCCCCCACCCGCGCCTTGTCGACGCCGGTGAGCTTGTGGCGGACCTGGTCCAGCAGCACCGCATCGGCGCGGTCGAGCAGGTCGATATCGATCATGCGGTCGGCCAAGGCCATGGCGATCTCGCCGCCTTCGGCGCCCGGCGGCGTCAGCTCGCTGAACTGGCCATAGAGCGCGATCGCCTCGAGCGGCTTCAGCTTCTTCGCGGCTGGGCCGAGGAAGGCGTCGCGGAAGCCCTTGGTCATGGCGGCCATGACCTTGTTGAGATCGCGATGCTGCGGGAAATGGCTGGCGAGCTGGCGCAGGAGCTCGAGCCCCTGGCGCGGCCTGCCGTCGGCGAGATAGAGCTCGCCCAGCCGTTCGAGCAGCGGGAATTCCATCAGGCTGCCGCGCGTGGCGAAGCGCAGCGCCTCGAGCCGCTTGATCGCCTCGGCATCGGTGATGGCGCCGGTCTCCTGCGCGAGATCGACCCGCGCGAACTCGGTGCGCGCGGCCGTGTCGGCGTCGGCCTGCGGACCGATGCCGTCCCAAGCCGCGGTCGCCGCCTGGGCATTGCCTTCGCTGCGCGCCAGCAGGCCTTCGAGGAAAGCGATCCGCGCTTCCTGCGGCGGCGTCGGATGATCGGCCTTGAGCTTGTCGAGCCCGTCCTGGGCGGTCGCCGCATCCTGCGTCTGGATCGCGGATTCGACCGCCAGCGATTCCAGCTGGAACCGCACGGCTTGCGGATAATCGTCGATCAGCGCGTCGGATTCCTGGAAGTCTGAAGCGGCCCGGGCCCAGTCGCCCTTGAGCGCCGACAACGCGCCGCGCCAGGGATCGGCCTCGATCTCGCCATCGAGGGCCGGCTGGTTGAGCGCGGCGCTGGCGGCAACCGGATCGCCGGTCAGGAAGGCGGAGGCCGCCCGCATCAGCAAGGGCTGCGGGTCGAGCAACGGATCGTTGCGCTCGGCGCGGATCAGATCGATGAGACCGCCGGCCTCGGCCGCGCGGCCATGCGCGAAATAGAAACGTGCCAGATCGAGCTGCGCCATCTCGCGGGCCTCGTCGGGCGCCGCCTCGAGTGCGGCCTTGAGCCTGGCCTCGACCGTCGCGAAATCGCCTTCCTGCTCGCGCCGCCAGGCCGGCAGGTCGAACAGCCGCTCAGTCGCCGCGGGCCCGTCCGGCTGGGTGTCGTCGGCAGCCGCATCCGGCTTCGCGGCCGACGCCACCGGCGCCGGTTCCGGGCTCACTCCGGTCGTGATGGCGATGCCCTCGGGAGTCTTGGCGATCACCAGTCCGTCCTGGCGCGGCTCGACGGCGATGCCCTGCACCGTTGCCAGCAGCTTGAACGCGGGCAGGCCCTGCGCCGGCTCGACGCCGAGGCCGGGTTCGGTCGAAGTGACGACCGTCAGTTGATCGCCGACCTCGGGATCCTTGACCGTCATCGGATCGCCGGCGGAAACCAGCTTCAGCCATGTGCGCGGCGGCGCCGCGTCGGGCTCGGAGGTCACGAGGATCGGTGTCGCGGCCCCCTCGGCCTGCGGACGCAGATCGACGATCCAGCTGTTGCCGTCGCGCCGCGGCAGGGCCGCCAGGTCGTCGGCGCCGGCGAGACGCAGGGCCGCCGGCGTGCCGGCGAGCTGGGCGACCTTGTCGAATGCGTCGAGACCGGGCGCCGAGAAGCCCGAGAGGTCGAAGCGGGCCGGCTTGTCGAACACCAGCCACAAGGCGCCGGAGCGCCGGAAAACCGCGAGCCCGGTCGGCTCCTTCCAGGGAAATGTGAGCGTGGGGCCATCGCCCGCCTGATCGACCGCGACCGTCAAGGGCGGCGCGCTGGGATCGGCGGGCAGAGTGTCGATCTCGGGTCCGCTCTTCGCGGTCGCCGCGGACGCCACGGGCGTCGTGGTCGAGGCGCCGTTGAGCAGATCGGCCGCGGTCATCGCATTGGGCGGCAGCAGCGGCTTGGGATGTCCGGTATTGTCGGCGGGCGGCGCGGCGCTGGCGGCGGCGGCCGGTCCCGCATTCGCATGATCGGACGGGGCCGATGTCGTCCCGGCGGTCGTCGCCGCCGCCGCAGCCGGCGCCGGCGACGAAGCCGCGGCGGCGGGGCCGGGCGCCAGATCGAGCACGATGCGCGGCCCGTCGCGAAAATCCTTCAGGGTCGTGCCCGGCACCAGATTGAGCGTCAGGACCGGCTTCGATTCGCTGCCGTCGGCATGAAGATCCTTCAGCGGCGCCGGCCAGGAACTCACATTGCCGTCGAGCGCCAGGCGCGCCGGCGCGCCGATGACGATATGCGCGTCATCGCCCTGGCGGTCCACGCGATAGGGAACGGTCTCGGGAAAGTCGAGGACCAGCCGGGTGTAGCCGTCATGCTGTCCGAATCGCAGCTTCACCACCGGCGCGGCGGTGGTGGCGTTGGAGGGCGGCGCTGTGGGTTGAGCCGTCGTCGTCGCGGCCGTGGGCGGCGTCGTCTTGGCGTCGGCCGGCGGCGGTATCGCCAAGGGCGTGGCTGTCGCGACCGCCGCCGGCAACGGTGCCGGCGCGGCGACACCGGCCGGCGCCGCCTTGGCAAGCGCGGGCGGCGTGCCATAAAGATCGAGCGCCACCTTGGTGCCGTCATAGAAGCTCTTGAGCTTCCAGGGGCCCGTCAGCGTGAGCACCAGGCGCCGGTCGGTCTGTTCCGCGATGCCGGCGATGTAAGGGGCGAGGAGCTTCAGGGCCCGATCGGTCGCGAAGCTGGCGGGCCGGTCGAACTCGACGGTCAGCGTCTGTCCGTCGATCTTCGCGCTGTAGCCGACGGCGCTGGCCCAGTCGAAGACCAGGCGGCCGAAGCCTTCCTTCTCATGGACCCAGCCGCGGGTCCGGATCGTCTCGTCGGCGCGCGCGCCCGTGGCCGCCATCGCCAGGGCGGCGAGCAGCAGTCCCATCAGGAAGAGAGCGAGCCGGCGGCGCAGGATCATGGCGCGTTGTTCCGGTCGTGCAGCAGGAGGGCGATTTGCGCGCCCGCGCCCGGCAGGTCGCGGGTTTCGATGGCACCGACATGATCGAGGCCGGCATGGCCCAGCGCATCGCTGAAGGCCTGGCCGCGCGCCAGCGCCGAGCGCCAGGCTTCGGGCGTCGCGGAATGGGGTGAGGACAGCACGACCGAAAGGCTGTTGGGGACGCTGGCGAGAAGGCCCGCCAGGGGCGCCAGCTGCGTCGCGAACGCCGCATTGTCGCGAGCGGGCCCGCTCGGGAACAGCGGATCGGACGGCATCGTCAGCAGCACGCCCTCGGGAACGCGCGAGATCACGACCGGCACGCCGATCGAGAGATGCGCCAATCGCTCCGTCATCAGCGCCTGCAGATAATTGGCGTCGCGCGCCTCGGAGAGGGCGACGGCATTGCGGTCTGCTTCCTTGTCGGCCCGTTGTTCGGCCGTCATCGTGACGTCGTCATGCTCGGCCACGCCGAAAACCTGCTGCCATTTGCCGCTTTCGGTCTGCGACATGGCGAAGAGCAGCACGAAGAAACAGAGCAGCAGGCTCATCAGGTCGCTGAGCGTGTAGAGCCAGAGCGTGCGCGCCTGGCCGCCCTGCGCCTCGCTGCGAAGATTGTGACGCGACATGAGAGTCATGGAGCCGTCCCTTCGTCGGTCTTGCCGCCGAGCTCGATCCGCAGGATCAGCTTGCCGGCCGTCTCGGCCTTGTCGATGGCGACGCCGACGCCCGTGACCTTCGTTCCCGCCGCCACCGTCTCGCTGCCGAGAACGGCGGCGCGATGGGCGGCGCCGTCGGTCGGCGCGAGCCGGTATTCCAGCCGGTAGGGCGTGGCGGCGGCGCCCTCATGGATCACCGCCAGCAGGTTCTTGAGGCGCGAGCGGCCGAGCGCGCTCAGATTCTCCTCGCCAGGCTGGAACAGCAGGCTTTCGGGCAGCTCGACCTCGAGGCGGTTGGATTCGCTGGAGCGACGGATCCGGGCCAGCGGCATCGCATTGGCGATCAGCGACTGGACCCGGTCCTTGACCAGGCGGACGTCGCCGATCGAGCTGGCGCCGTCCTCCTGGGTCTGGGTGCCGCGATCGAGCACGCCCGAGAACTGGTCGGCGAGGCTGGCCATGACGGGCTGGAGATTGTGCTGCTCGACGCGGCTGGCGCCGGTCAGGAGGATAAAGAAGCAGAGCAGCAGCGTGATGAGATCGGCATAGCTGATGAGCCAGGGCGGCGTCGTCTGCTGATGGCCGCGACGGGCGCGGCGTAGGGCCGTGGCGTGAGGGCCCGGCGTCGACGCGTGCATCCGCGGCGTCCAGGTCCCGGAGGAGCCGGCTGTGGAATAAGGGCTGTTCGCGCTCGCCCTGCTGTCAACCGAGGCTGGCAAAGAGCGCGTCGATGTCGGCCTGGCCCTTCGCTGCCTGCGGAAGTTGAGGTCCGTTGAGAAGGGCCTGGTCGCTCGGCGCATCCTGCTTGGATGCCTCCGGTTGCGCCGCCTCGTCCTTGCGATGCTTCGTCATCTCGTCGCCGAAGGCCGCCAGGAGCCCGTCCACCTTGGCTTCGATATGCTGCAGCGCCTTCACCACCTTGGAGATGCGCTGGCCGGTGATGTCCTGGAAGTTGCAGGACTCGTAGACTTGCGTGACGGCCTCGGAGACCTTCTCGGCGACCGCCGGCGGCATCTCGCTGGTGAGGTTCTCGATCTGCTCGACCGCGCTGAGGATGCCGTTGGTTGCCCCCTCGGTGGCGCCGACGATGGCTTCGAGCTCGTCCGTCGCGGTCTGCAGATGCTGGTCGCGGATCTCGTCCGGGCGCAGTTGCGCGATCTCGGACTTGGCCTTCTGGATGAAGGTGGCGAGCTGTTCCAGCTCGGCATAAAGCTTGATGCTCATCGGGGAAAGATCACCCTCCATGGACGCGACGATGCCCTCGACCATGGCCATCAGCTCGCGCGCGTCGACCGGCTTGCGCTCCTGCTCGACGGCAGCGAGCTTGTCGGTCAGTTCCTTGTCGGCAGCGGGTTTGGTGCGCGCCATGATGATGATCCCGGCCTAGAAATTGCCGAGAATGGTGGTCAGCTTCTGCTTGAGCGTCGCCGCGTTGAACGGTTTCACGATGTAGTTGCTGACGCCCGCTTCCTTCGCCGCGATCACGTTCTCGCTCTTGCTCTCGGCCGTGATCATGATGAAGGGCAGATCCTTCAGCTTCGAATCCGCACGGACCTCGCGCAGGAGCTGGATGCCTGTCATCGGCTCCATGTTCCAGTCGGAGATCACCAGGCTGAAGCCCTTATCGCGCAGCTTGGTCAGGGCCATGCTGCCGTCGGTCGCTTCCTCGACATTGTCGAAGCCGAGTTGCTTCAGCAGGTTGCGGATGATCCGGAGCATCGTCTTGTAGTCGTCGACGATCAGGATCGGCATATGCATGTCGATGGACATCGATCAGCTTCCTCGATTGGGCCGTTAGAGAAGGCGGGCGGGTCGCGGATAAGAGACTACCCGGGGCTGGTTAAGTGGCCGTAAACGGCTGAAATTTCGGCGCCGATCCGGAAAGGATTTCACTGCACCGTGGGTGCCCGCCGAGCCGCCAGCTCGACGGTCACCGCCTGGGCCTTGGTGGCATCCATGGCGGCCAGGACCGGTGCAAGCTTGGCTTCCTTCATGCGCTGCGTGACCTCGATCAGGACCTCCATCTCGAGGCTGTCGAAGATCCGCGCCGCATCCTTGGGCTTCATGGTCTCGTAGGTCTTGACCAGGCTCTTATACTGCGCGTCCTGGGCGTCCTTCTGCTGCTGCAGGCCGGACTCGATCTGCGTCTGCACGGCCTTGAGCTCGGCCAGCTTCTGGTCCATGCGCTGTTCGGTAGCGGTCAGCAGCGCCTCGCGCTGGTCGAGCGCCGCCGCCCGCTTGTCGAGCTCGTCGCGCCGCTTGGCAAGGTCCTGCAGCAACTCGATCTCGCTGTCGGAATAATTGAATGGATTGTCCTGCTCGGCCGTGTCGGCGGTCGGATCGGGCGGCGCGCCGTCGACGCCGGTTGGCGCGGTGGCGGAGGCCGTCTGCGGCTGTCCGAGGAGGCTCTGTTGCGCCGGGCCCGCTGCCGCGACCGGTGCGGGTGCCGGCGCGGGCGCCGGCGTGCCGGCCGAGCCCGCCGCCGTGGCGGCTGAGGTGGTTGCGGGCGCCACGGTCGGTGCGGCCGGCGCAGGCGCCGTGGTTGCGGGACCAGCCGGCGCGGGCGCGGTTGGGGCGGTCGCGGGTGCCGCCGCCGTCTGGGTCGCGGCGGCCGGCGCCGTCGCCGCGGGAGCGGTCGTGGCGGGCGCCGTGGCGGCCGGCGTTGTCGTCGAAGGCTGGGATGCCGTGGTCTGCGCCTCGGTCGGACTCCCGGCCATCAGAGTCGCGTCCTGCCACATCGTGCCGACGCGCAGCGTCAAGAGCGCGGTGCCGAAAAAGAGCAGAACGGGAAGGACGCGCAGGCGCATGGATCGCGGCACTCTCTAGGCTCGGGTCGCCGGATCGGTCGATCCGGCACGGGTTTCCGGGTTCAGCGCAGGCCCGCCAGGGCCTTGAGCAAGGCGCGTTCGCCTTCGGGCAGGTTCTCGGCCGCGATCGGGCGGCGCGTCACCGTGGCGGGGCCGCCGCGCGCAACGCCGCGGTCGAGCTCGTCCCGATCGCCCGCGATCGCGCGGGCCAAGGCGGTCGCCTTCGACAGGTCGCGCGAAGCCGGGCGCGGCAGATCCTTGGAGGCTGCGGCCGGCGTTTCCCGCGCCGGGAATGTCATGGCTTTGGGGGCGGCAGCCGGGGCTTCCCTTGCGGGGAAGACCATGCCCTTGGGCTCGGCACCCCGGGCCTCGCTCTTGCGCGGCTCCGCCTGACGGGAATGCCCGATGGCGCCCTCGAGGCGGTCGGCGGCGGAGGTCGCCCGGCCGATCAGGAATTCGAGATCCTCGGCGATGCCCGCGCCCTTCTTGACCTGGTCCTGGAGAATGCGGCCCTCGCCGTCGGCGATCTGGCGCAGCTCGGCCATGGCCCGGTGGGTGTCGGAAGCGGCGCCCGCGAAGCGCTCGATCGCGGCATCGAAATGGGCGCGTTCGCGCCTAAGCTCGCCGATCCGGCGGTTGAGCCGCCCGACATAGAGCAGGGTCACGCCCAGCAGCAGGACCAGCCCGCCGTCGAACAGCATCGGCAGGGTCATGAATTTGGCGGCGTCAGTCAGGATCGAGAGTTGGAACATCGAGTGCCTACCGGTTCCGGTCCTGGATGCGGACCGCGATCAGATTGCCCTTGCGGCCCATCTGGCCGCGGAACATGGGAACGTCGCCGCAGCGCATATGGATGAGCGAGCTGGGCTGGGTATTGAGCTCCACGCGCGTGCCGACCTTCCAGTTCATCACGTCGCCGAGCTGCATGGTGAGTTCGTCGAGCACGGCATCCACCTTGATTTCGGTGTTCCAGAGCTCGGTCGTCAGATGGCCTTCCCAGATCGAATCGCGACCGAACTTCTCGCCCATGAACATCTGCAGCAGGAGCTCGCGCACCGGCTCCAGGGTGGCATAGGGCAGGATCAGCTCGAGGCGGCCGCCGCGGTCTTCCATGTCGACGCGCAGGCGCGCCAGAATCGCCGCATTGGCGCCGCGCGCGATGGTCGCGAAGCGGGGATTGGTCTCCAGCCGGTCGAAGCGGAAATTGACCTTGGAGAGCGGCTCGAAGGTGGTCGAGAGGTCGGCCAGCACGAGCGTGATCATGCGCTCGACCAGGTTGCGTTCGATCGTGGTGTAGGGACGTCCTTCGATTCGCATCGCGGCCGTGCCGCGCCGGCCGCCGAGCAGCACGTCCACGATCGAATAGGTGAGCGAGCTGTCGACCGTCAGCAGGCCGTAATTGTCCCATTCCTCGGCCTTGAACACGCCCATCATCGCCGGCAGCGGGATCGAATTGAGATAGTCGCCGAAGCGGATCGAGCTGATGCTGTCGAGCGAGACCTCGACATTGTCCGAGGTGAAATTGCGCAAGGAGGTCGACATCATGCGCACGAGGCGGTCGAAGACCACCTCGAGCATCGGCAGGCGCTCGTAGGAGACCATCGAGCTGTTGACGATGGCCTGGATTCCGGATTCCGCGGCAGCACCGCCGCCGCCGCCGCTGATGCCCAGCAGGCTGTCGATTTCGTTCTGATCGAGGACGCGGGCGGAACGGGTGGTGGCGCCCGAAGCGTCGGGCTCCTCCTCCGCCATGTTCTCCCAGGCGGCCGCAGCCGCCTTCTCTTCCTCGGAAAGCTCTTCGTCGCCGGCGGGGGCGTCGGTATTTTCGGTGGGTTCGGCCATGTTTCCTGCGGTCCTACTGGACCAGCATTTCCTTGAACAGCACGTCGCGCACTTCGGTCGGCTTGGCCGCGTCGGCGACGCGTGTGAGCAGTTCCTGGCGCAGGCGGAGAATGCCCGCGGAGCCCTGCAGGTCGTCGACCCGCAACGCCCGCAGATAGATCTGGAAGCTGTCGACGATGCGCGGCAGCACCGCGTCGATCTGCTTGGAGGCTTCCTCGTCCTTGAGCTCGAGATTGACCTTGAGCTTCAGGTAGCTCGGCTTCTTGCCGGTGGCGACGAGATTCACCAGCATCTCCGGCATCTCGTAATAGACGGAGGGACCGACCTCGGCCGGCGCTTCAGCATGCGCCGTGTCTTCGGCCTTGGCACCGCCCAGCAATCCCATGAAGTAGGCCGCGGCGCCGCCACCGCCGCCCAGCAGGAGCACCGGGAGGAGGACGAACAAAACCAGTTTCTTGCCGCTGAACTTCTTCTTCTTCGGCGCTTCCGCGCCGGAAGCCGCGTCCTGCGATTCCTCGGCCTCGGGGGTTTTCCCCTTGGGTTGTGGAGCCTTGGCCATTCGGTGAACCCGCCGTGAACTCGTTGACCGGGCCACCCTAGGCAGACGCGGTTAACATAGGGCTAAGGCGGAGCATCCTTGCCCTGCCCGATCGGCAGAATTTTCCGGTTCTTATCCACAAGGAGCGACGTCAATCCGGCGTTCATCCCGGTAAATGCGCCGAAAACGCGACTGGCACGATGGCTGCATGGTCCTTCGCGCCAGTGGCCCCCGTTCCGCTTTCGGTCGGGGGCCGCGGGCAAAAGGTTTCATACCACCGGACGGTCGATGGAAAACGCCGGCTACATCGCGCTCTCGCGCCAGATGTCCCTGACCCGAGAGATGGACGTGATCGCGAACAACCTCGCGAACGTGACCACGCCTGCCTTCAAGGGGCAGACGGTCCGTTTTCAGGAGTATCTCGATCGCGCCAAGGACGGGACCAAGCTCTCCTACGTGCAGGACGCGGCGATGCCGCGCGACTGGAGCGAAGGCCCGCTGACCTCGACCGGCAATCCGCTCGATGTCGCCATCCATGGCGACGGCTTCTTCGTGGTGAACACGCCCAACGGCACGCGCTACACCCGCAAGGGCCATTTCGAGATGGACGCGAACCGGCAGCTGGTCTCGGCCGACGGCGCGCCGATCCAGGGCGACGGTGGGCCGATCAGCGTGCCCCAGGACGCCATCGACGTGACCGTGGCCGAGGACGGCACCGTCTCGGTCAAGCAGCCGGGCTCGCCGCAGACGACGACCATCGGCAGGCTTCGCGTGGTGAATTTCGCCGATCCCCAGGCGCTCCAGGAAGAGGCCGCCGGCCTCTATAGCGCCGCGCCCCAGGTCACGGCGACGCCGGTTGCCGATGCGCATCTGGTCCAGGGCGCGCTCGAGCAGTCGAACGTTCAGCCGATCGTCGAGCTGACCCACATGATGTCGGTCAGCCGCAATTACGAAGCCGCCCAGCAACTCGTGCAGTCCGAGCATGATCGCATCCGCAAGGCGATCACCGGAATTGTCGGCGGGGCGTAACCAGATCACGGATGAGGAAGTAACATCATGCGCTCATTGAGTATCGCCGCGACGGGTATGCTGGCTCAGCAGCTCAATGTCGACGTGATCTCCAACAATATCGCCAACCTGAGCACGACCGGCTTCAAGCGCCGCCGGGCCGAGTTCGCGGACCTGCTCTATCAGAATTACCGTCGCGTCGGCTCGCAGTCCTCCGACAGCGGCACGATCGTGCCCTCCGGCGTCCAGATCGGCGTCGGCGTGAAGCCGACCGCGGTCTATCGCATCACCGAGCAGGGCAACATGCAGGTGACCGACAACCCGCTCGATCTCGCCATCTCCGGCAAGGGCTATTTCCAGGTCGAGCTGCCCAATGGCGACACCGCCTATACCCGCGCCGGCGCGCTTCAGCGCAGCTCCGACGGCACCATCGTGACCCCCGACGGCTATACCGTGCTGCCCGGCATCACCATCCCCGACGACGCCGTGTCGGTCACGGTCGATTCCAGCGGCGAGGTGTTCGCGACGCTGGACGGGCAGGTGGCGCCGCAGAATCTGGGTCAGCTCGAGCTGGCGACCTTCCCCAACGAGGCCGGCCTCGAGGCCATCGGCGACAACCTGTTCCTGGAAACGCAGGCCTCGGGCGGCCCGATCACGGCCACGCCCGGCACCGAAGGCTTCGGCACGATCCAGCAGGGCTTCCTCGAGACCTCGAACGTGAACGTGGTCTCCGAAATCACCGACCTGATCACGGCGCAGCGCGCCTACGAGATGAACTCGAAAGTGATCCAGGCCTCCGACCAGATGATGGGCACTCTCACCCAGTTGCGCTAAGGGGAGCTCTCGCCATGATTGCCAACCGCTTGCAGTCCATTTTCCTGATGCTGGCGCTGCTGATCGGCACGACGGGGCCGGCTTGGGCCGACGACGCCCTCGCCGCACCGCAGACCGCCTCCGCCGGCCTGTCGCTGCGCAGCGAGGTCGAGGTCGACGACCATCTGATCCGCTTGCGCGACCTTTTCACCGGCGCGGTCACCGATCCGAACCGGCCTGTGGCCGAGGCCCCGTCCCCCGGCGAAAGCGTGACCCTGGATGCCAACTGGCTGGCGGCGATGGCCCGTCAGGTGGCGCTGCCCTGGCAGCCGGAGACGCGGTTCGACCAGGTGCGCGTGACCCGCAGCGGCATCGCGATCGAGCCCGGCACCGTCAAGGTCGCCCTGCTTCAGGCACTCAATGCCCGCGGCCTCAGCGGCGATTTCGACATCGCCTTCGACGGCGAGGGTCCACGCCTGATGCTGCCGACGAACGCCGAGCCCACGGTCGCCGTCCAGACCATGACCTATGATCCTTCGAGCGGCCGCTTCGCCGCCGCAATCGCCGCCCCGGCCATCGGGCCGGCGGAAGCGACCGCCACCATCACCGGCCGCGCCTACAGCATGATCGACGTGCCGGTCCTCAACCGGCGCATCTCGCCCGGCGATACCATTACCGAGGCCGACGTCGCCTGGATCGCCATGCCGGCCGATCGGGTCGGGCTGGGCGTGATCACCGAACTCGCCGACCTCACCGGCAAGACGCCGCGCCGTCCGATGAAGGCGCAGCAGCCGGTCCGCTCGGGCGACCTCATCCAGGCCATCGCCATCACCAAGGGCAGCCTGATCACCGTCGCCCTGGAACAGGACAACATGTCACTCACCATCCAGGGCAAGGCGCTGCAGAACGGCGCCATCGGCGAGACCATCCGGGTCGTCAACACCCAGAGCAACCGCACCCTCGACGCCGTCGTGGTCAGTTCCTCGCGCGTGACCGTGACGTCGCCCACCACGATCGAATGACCGCCCGAACCTGCCTCGATCGCAAACCCATGCCGGCTGGCTTCGGCGCCTTGATTGGAGACTGACCCATGTTTCGTCCCCGGACTCTCGTTTCCCTGCTCTGCCTCGGCCTCGCCATGGGATCGCTGCCCGGCTGCCGCACGCTGGAACGGCTCGCGGATGTCGGCGACACCCCCCAGGTCGCCCCGATCCAGAACCCGACGCAGGCCGCGGGCTATCAGCCCGTGAGCCTGCCGATGCCGGCGCCCGGGATCGACGAGCGCCAGGCCAACTCGCTGTGGCGCCCCGGCAGCCGCGCCTTCTTCAAGGATCAGCGCGCCAGCGCGGTCGGCGACATTCTGACGGTGCTGGTCGAGATCAAGGACAATGCGAAGCTCAACAACACGACCGACACCACCAAAGATGCCAGTGAATCGGCGGGCCTGAGCAACTTTCTGGGCCTGGAATCCAAGCTCAACCTGATCTTCCCGGATGCGATCGACCCGACCCAGCTCGTCAACGGCGCCAGCGCGAGCAGCCATGTCGGCGACGGCGCGATCAACCGGACGGAAAACATCCAGTTGAAGGTCGCGGCCGTCATCACCCAGGTTCTGCCCAACGGCAACATGGTGCTGACGGGCACCCAGCAAGTCAAAGTCAATGCCGAGGTGCGCGAGCTTCAGGTCGCCGGCATCATCCGGCCGGAGGACATCACCGCGATCAATACGATCGACTATGAGAAGATCGCGGAGGCGCGGATCTCCTATGGCGGGCGCGGCATCATCAGCGATACGCAGCAGCCGCGCTACGGCCAGGAGATCTACGACATCCTGTTCCCGTTCTAGAGCCAGAAGTTGGAGGGCAAGATTCACGGACCCGCCGCGCGAGAAGCGGGTCCGACCTTGCCCTCGGGTTCATGTAGAACCGGCGGACACCGCAGGCGGCCAGCAGGTATGCGTGCGCCTCGGACCGCAAAAGCAACGGGCCACCCTCGCGGGTGGCCCGTTGTCACATTCGCATTCCGCGCCCAGGTCCGGCGGGCCGCGATGACCCCGCCGGGCGCGGCGCCTTCAGTCGTCCCGGTGCGTGCGCTCCATGCGTTCGTGGCGCTCCTGCGCCTCGATCGACAGGGTCGCGATCGGACGGGCCTCCAGCCGGCGCAGGCTGATGGGCTCGTTGGTCTCCTCGCAGAAGCCGTAACTGCCGTCTTCGATGCGCCGCAGCGCCTCGTCGATCTTGGCAATCAGCTTGCGCTCGCGGTCGCGCGTCCGCAGTTCCAGCGAACGATCGGTCTCGAGCGAGGCACGGTCGGCCATGTCGGGCTCGGCCAGGCTCTCTTCCTGGAGGTGTTGAAGGGTTTCGGTCGACTCCTGAAGCAACTCCGCGCGCCAGCCCAGAAGCTTCTGGCGGAAATATTCGAGCTGCATCGGATTCATGAACGGTTCTTTCTCGGTAGGCCGGTAGTCCGGCGGCAACAAGGGCCGCATCGGCATCACTCGTTCGTTCATCGAAGGGCTCTTCTCATTCATGCGCATGCGCGCTCCCCGGCGGTTGGTCCAGCGGCATCGACGGCCACGACCGTGAAGCGGTGGGGAGTATATGAATTTCGACGCCCCAAGCAAGCCCCAGACGGCGAGGCGCGACTCCGTAGGCCATTGAGAAATAAGAAGATTTTTTTACGGCTTGGCGCTCTGTTCAAGCTTGGCCA
>CAVOLB010000115.1:0-15644 GCA_963696655.1 uncultured Alphaproteobacteria bacterium | reverse complement strand
AGGCAAGGCATCGCCGATCAAACTGATCGTCCAGATCCCCTGCTTCAATGAAGAAGCGACGCTGCCGCAGACCGTGGCCGACATTCCGCGCGCGATCGCGGGCGTCGATCGCATCGAGATCCTGATCATCGACGACGGCTCGAGCGACCGCACCGTCGAGGTCGCCGAGGCCCTGGGCGTCGACCACATCATCCGGCACAAGACCAACAAGGGGCTGGCGGCGAGCTTCCGGACCGGCCTCGACCGCTGCCTGTCGCTGGGCGCCGACATCGTCGTCAACACCGACGGCGACAATCAATATGCCGGCGCCGATATCGCGCTGCTGGTTCAGCCCATTCTCGAAGGCAAGGCCGACATCGTCGTGGGCGACCGCCAGACCTCGACCGCGGCGCATTTCTCGCCGGGGAAAAGACTGCTTCAGTTCGTCGGCAGCTGGGTCGTGCGCAAGCTCTCCGGCACCGACATCCCCGACGCGGTCAGCGGCTTCCGCGCCATCTCGCGCGAGGCGGCGCTCAACCTCAACATCGTGTCCGCCTTCAGCTACACCACCGAGATGCTGATCCAGAGCGGCCGCAAGCGCATGGCGATCACCTCGGTCCCGGTCGGCACCAATCCCAAGACGCGCGAATCCCGGCTCTTCCGCAGCATCCCCAGCTTCGTGCGCAAATCGGCGACGACGATGCTGCGCATCTACTCGATGTATCAGCCGCTCAAGACCTTCTTCTTCCTGGGCCTGACGCTGATCCTCATCGGCTCCATCCCGGTCACCCGCTTCCTCATCGCCTATCTCGCGGGACAGGGCGAAGGCAAGATCCAGTCGCTGGTCCTGGGCGGTGCCCTGCTGGTGATCGGCCTCACCACCTTCCTGATCGGCATGCTGGCCGACCTGATCAATTTCAACCGGCAGCTTCTCGAGATGACCCTGGAGAAGGTGCGCCGCCTCGAGCTGGCGCAGAGCGCCTCGGCGGCGAGTGCGAAGAGCGTCGCGGACCGGGTCGCGGAGGTCGCAAAGAAAACCGCCCACTGGCGCGACGCCCCGGGCGTCTCGGCGGAGATCCCGGCAACGGCAGGTCCCGCCGGTCGCGCGCGGGTCTCGAGCGCGGGCGGCCGTCCGCGGCGCTGACCCCCTCCGGCCGCGGCCGGTCGAAGCTGCCTTCGGAATCCCGGGATCACATGGCTCGACGGTGCGACCGCGACGGCGCGCCTGTCATAAAAGCCTATGATTTTGATATTTGCCTGCCCCCAACCGCCAAGATATCCTCGGGCCTGCGCTGAAGTGGCGATGGGACCGAACAATGTCGCCCGCCGGTGCCACAGGAAGAATGGCTCAAGGGGATCGTCGGCTCGCCGATGATCGGCGCGACGCCGGAAGCGGCGGTGCCGGACGCAGGACGATCGGGATCCCTCGGATAAACGGAGACGGCGCCGGCGCTTCGGCTCCCCCGTCCCGCCCCTAACCGAACCGGTGCGGATATCCGCGCCGGCTCCAGCGCGGTCATTTCCACCTTTCTTGACGACCCCGATATCGATCGCCGTTCGCCTCTCGGAAAAGATTGAATAAACATTCAAATGGAGTAGCGGGACCTTGCAGACCGATCTGCGCCACACGGACCTGTTCAAGCGCATCCAGAAGGCGGATGCCGACTGGCTGCAGCTGGGGGCCCACCAGACACCGGACCTCTATGACATCGCGCTCTCGCCCGACGGCCGCACCGTCGCCGGCAGCGGCCTGTTCGCCGAAGCCCTCGAAGGCACGCCGCCCCAGCGCATCTGCCTGGTCGACACGGCCAGCGGCGAGCTGCAGGTGGTGTCCTCGGGTCCCTCGACCGACCTCTCGCCCAAATGGTCGCCCGACGGCCGCCGCCTCGCCTATCTCTCCGACCGCGACGAGCCCGGCATCGCCCAGCTCTGCCTGCTCGACATCGCCTCGAAGGCCGAGACGCGCGTCACCGTGAAGGGTCTCTGGCTCGAATACGCCCATTGGTCGCCCGATGGCCGGTCGGTTCTGCTGGGTGCCGCCGAGCGCGGCGTGGATCTGTCGGGCTTCCAGGGCGGCTACACCTTCCAGAGCTCGGACCCGTCCCTGCCCGACTGGACGCCCCAGGTCGATGTCGGCGTCGATGACAGCCAATGGCGCAGCCTCTGGCTCTATGACGTCGCGAGCGGCGCCCTGCGCCGCCTGACGGCCAACGGCCTCAATCCCTGGGAGGCCTGCTGGGCCGGCGACAAGGCCATCGCCTGCATCGCCTCCGATAATCCGCATGAGAACGACTGGTACAAGGCGAGCGTCCGGCTGATCGACGTCGCCAGCGGCAGGGCGCGGACGGTCTATACGCCGAAGGACCAGATCGGCTGGCTCTCGGCCTCGCCCCGCGGGACGCAGCTGGCGCTCGTCGCCTCCTTCAGCAGCGACCGCCAGTCGACGACCGGCGATCTCATGATCGTCTCGCTCCAGGACGGCTCGGCCCGGCGCGCGGACACCAACGGCGCCGACATCACCTTCACCGTCTGGCAGAGCGAGACCGACATCCTCATCGCCGGCATCCGCTCGCTCGAGACCGTGCTGGCGCTCTGCGACGCGAAGACCGCGCGCTCGCGCGAGCTCTGGTCCGGGACCGAGACCACGCTGAGCGGCGAGCGTTTCTTTCCCTTCGTGAGTCCGGCCGCGACGCCCGGCGACTGCGCCGTCACCCTGGAAGGATTCTTCACGCCGCAATCGCTCGCTCTGTTCCGCGACGGCGAGATGAAGACCTTCAAGCGTCTGGGACCCCAGGGCGCCGAAGCCAGCCTCGCCGCCCTCGGCCGCGCCGAGCCCTATCGCTGGAAGGCCAAGGACGGGCTGGAGATCCATGGCTGGCTGCTGCGCCCGGCCAAGGGCAGCGGCCCGCGCGCCCTCATCGTCGATGTGCATGGCGGCCCGGTCTGGTCCTGGCGGCCCACCTGTGCCGGACGCAGCTCGCTCTATGTCACGCTGCTGCAGGACGGCTATGCAATCTTCCAGCCCAACGTGCGGGGCAGCACCGGCCGCGGGCAGGCGTTCGCGCGGCTGGTGGCGGGCGACATGGGCGGCGGCGACGCGCAGGACATTCTTTCCGGCCTCGACCGGCTGGTCGCCGACGGCATCGCCGATCCGAAACGCCTCGGCGTCACCGGCGTCTCCTATGGCGGGATCATGGCAGCCTGGATCATCACCCAGGACACGCGCTTCGCGGCCTCGGTCGTGGTGTCGCCGGTCACCGATTATGTGAGCGAGCAGCTCACCAGCCATATCCGCGGCTTCTGCGAGAACTTCCTCCTGGACGACTACAAGAATCCGGGCGGCGAGTATTTCAAGCGCAGCGCCATCATGTTCGCCGACCGGGTGAAGACGCCGACGATGAACATCTGCGGCGCGCTCGACCGCAATTGCCCCGCGGTGCAGGCGATCGAGTTCCACCGGGCCCTGCTCCAGCACGGCGTCAAATCCACGCTGGTGCATTACCCGAAGGAAGGCCATTGGGTGCAGCACCATCCGGCGATCGCCGATTACGGCGCCCGCGTGGTGACCTGGTTCCAGGAGCATATGCCGGCCTGACGAGGGCCGGCCGCGACCGACGTTATTTGCCGAAACCCGATGAAACCCGAGGGGAGCTTCACGATGGATCGTGGTGAATTGACGGCTCGACGGATCCTGACGTCATTGCGGGGCGGCCGGCTGTCCCGGCGCGAGGCCCTGGCGGCGCTCTCGACCGCGGGATTGTCCGCGACGGCCCTGCGTCTGCTGGGCGGCTCGGCCTGGGCCAATTCGCCGCCGGACGCCGTCGGACCCGGCGGCATTCCGCTGGCGCGGCCCAACCGCCCGGTGAAGCTGCCCGTGTTCCAGAAGCCGATCGAGAGCGGGCTCAAGCCGGAGAAAGGCGGTACCTTCAACATCTTCAATTACGCCGACTATGTGGACAAGAAGCTGCTCGACGCCTTCGCCAAGAAGTACGACGTCAATGTCCAGGTGACGACCTTCGACAGCATGGACCAGGCGATCACCCGGCTCGCCACCAAGGCCGTCCGCAACATGGACGTGACCAACGTCATCAGCAACCGGATCGCGCAGGCCGTCGCCGGCAAGCTGGTCCAGCCGATCAACAAGGACTACATCCCAAATCTGCAGAAGAACTGCTGGCCGCAGTTCATGAGCCCCTTCTACGACGTCGACGCGCAATACACGGTCCCCTACACGGTCTACACGACCGGCATCGGCTGGCGCAGCGACAAGGTCTCCGAGGACATTCCCAAGATGGACAATCCCTGGTCCATCTTCTGGCAGTCCGAGAAATACAAGGGCTATGTCTCGATCCTCGACGATTCGCGCGAGGCGCTGGTGGCGGCGATGCTCTATCGCGGCGAGTACGACCTCAACACCGAGGACCCGAAGGTCATCGACAAGGCGCTCGAGGATCTGCTGGCCTTGACCTCGATCTGCAACGTCAAGGTCAACATCACTGGCTACCAGACGCTGCCGGAGGGCAGCTGCTGGCTCGCGCACAACTGGTCCGGCAACGTGCTGAGCGCGGTCCTCGCCTTCATGCCCGAGGGCGGCGATCCCACCCAGATCCAGTATTGGGCCCCGCCTCCCGGCAAGGGCCCGATCCAGAACGACATGTGGGCGGTCTGCGCCGGTTCCAAGAAGCCGGTCCTGGCGCATCTCTGGCTGAATTTCCTGCTCGACGAGGACAACGCCTATCACAACTTCGTCGACTATAACGGCTATCAACCGCCGCAGAACTCGATCACGCCGGAGCGGCTCGTCGCCAGCAAGCTGATCCCCGAGAACCTGCACACCGCGATCATGACGGCGAAGGATCTGGGCCCCGACTCCCTGCAGGAGGCCGCCCTTACCAATGAAGGCCTCAAGCTCTGGCAGTCGGCCTATGCCCGCTTCAATGGCGGCTGAAATCCAGCTGTAACAGTCGATCGCCGATCCCTCGGCGGAGAAGAGCCCCGGCGCCGCAGCGTCGGGGCTTTTCGTTTGGCTTCGCGCAAGCCGTTCGCCAGAAATGCCTCGCTATTCGATGCCGCCTTGGCCCGCCGCGATCCGGCATTATATTGCCCCCTAGGGTCCGGTCCGCCGGATCGCTGTCCATCGTCGGCGCCGCATGAACATTGCGTCATGTCGGGCGCGGAACATCCGTTCACCATGAGAGGCCACCGATGAGCGTCGCCACCACCCGCCTGGGCCGCACCGGCCTGACCGTCTCCCGCCTCGCGCTGGGCACCATGACCTTCGGCCTGCAGACTGACGAGGACGTGGCGCGCAGCATCATGAGCAAGGCCGCCTCCGGCGGCATCGATTTCTTCGATACCGCCGATGTCTATCCGCTGGGCGGCGACCTCAAGACGGTGGGGCGCACCGAGGAGATCGTCGGCCGCTGGCTCAAAGGCCAGCGCGGCAATTTCATCCTGGCGACCAAGGCCGTCGGCAAGATGGGGCCGAACGCGTGGGACCAGGGCGCCTCGCGCAAGCATCTGCTCGATGCGATCGACGCCTCGCTGCGCCGGCTGCAGACCGACTATGTCGATCTCTATCAGCTTCATTCCGACGACGCGTCGACGCCCTTGGATGAAACCCTCGCGGCGCTCGACAGGATCGTGACCTCGGGGCGGGCGCGCTATGTCGGCGTCTCGAATTTTCTTGCCTACCGCCTTGCCACGGCGCTGGGCCGCGCCGAGCTCAAGGGCCTGACCCGCGTCGTCTCGGTCCAGCCGCGCTACAGCCTGCTGTTCCGCGAGATCGAGCGCGAGCTGCTGCCGCTGGCGGAGCAGGAGGGGCTGGGCGTCATCCCCTACAACCCGCTCGCCGGCGGCTTCCTCAGCGGCAAGCACAAGCAGGGCGCGCCGACGCCCGGCACGCGCTTCACGGTCGGCAGCTCCGCCGAACGCTATCAGGAGCGTTATTGGAACGACCGCGCCTTCGCGACGGTTGCAAAGATCGTCGGGCTCGCGGCCGAGGCCGGCGTCTCGCCGACCACCTTGTCCATCGCCTGGGTGCTGGCCAATCCGGTCATCACGGCGCCCTTGCTGGGCGCGAGCCGCCCGGAGCAGCTGGCGGACTCGCTCGCCGCCGCCGATTACCGCCTCGATCCGGCCCTCAAGCAGAAGCTCGACGAACTGACGCTCGACTACCGCCGCGGCGACGCCGTCCGGTAGAAGGCCGCCTTCCTCTGCCGTCGTTGCACCGCAAAAGGCAAACAGGCCGCCCATCTGGCGGCCTGTTCCGTTAGACGCAATTCAAGGCTTCAGCAGCGAAGAATTATCTCGCCTGCTCGCGGGCGCGACGCAGCGCTTCCGAGAAATGCTCGAGGCTGAAGTTCAATGTCTGCTGCTTTCCGCCCGCCGGCGTGAATGTCAGACGCACCGAATTGCCCGATTCCATTAGATCGATGATCTTCTTGGATTGAGCCGGAGGCGCCAACAGAGCGACATCGCCGCTGTTCGAGAACGTCCAAGTCTCCTTGTCCACGCTGATCGTGATCTTGCTGTCGGGAGCAAAGCCGTTCAGCAGGTTGAAGGCGATGCGCTCGGATCCAAACGTCCGGTTCACGCCGAAGCGGGCGAGATTGCCCGCGCTGTCGCTCAACGTTTCAGCATGAAAGGTATTGCAGAACACGTAATGATAGACGGTGTTCCTGGTGCAGATGACCCTCCAGGATCCGAAATCCTCGGGCTGCATCTGCTCTTCCTCGGACTGAGCGAAAGCGCTCGGCGCGATGGCAAGAGAGCCGAGAGCACCCATGGCCAATATCAGACAGGCCCACAAGGACGCCAAAATCTTCCTACGCATGGTTTTACTCCCCACAATTGATATCAGGCCGTTTTGCCCGTGAAAGCCACAGGACTATAGCAGCATCGCTCCATCCCGGGAGGCGGATTAGGAATTTAGCCTTGGAACGGCTCGATGACTTGAACGGTACCGCCATTTCCTTTTTCCGATGGCGGCACCCTCGAAATGCGGTGACTCCGTGCTATCCCATTGCTAACGCAACGGCAATTTCCTCATGGTTGAGGCCGGAACTTCGCATCGCTGATCCCTGAAGAGCGGGTACAATTTTATCCAGGTGACGGCACAGAGGCGCCTCCGGCGCCAATCGAGGAGAACGCGATGACCAAAGGATCCGACCTGCTGGTGGCGGCCCTCGAGAATGAGGGGGTCGACCGGATCTTCGGCATTCCCGGCGAAGAGAACCTCGACGTGGTGGAGTCTATCCGCACTTCCTCGATCCAGCTTGTCTTGACGCGCCACGAGCAGGCGGCTGCCTTCATGGCGGCCACCTATGGACGCCTCACCGGCAGGCCCGGCGTCTGCATCACCACCCTGGGACCGGGCGCGCTCAATCTCACGACCGGCGCCGCCTATGCCCTCCTCGGCGCCATGCCGATGGTCATGATCACGGGCCAGAAGGGGATCCTCTCCTCGCGCCAGGCCCGCTTCCAGATCGTGGACATCGTCAACACCATGCGACCCTTGACGAAGTCCTCGCACCAGATCGTCTCGCCCCGGACGATCCCGACCCTCGTCCGCGAGGCCTTCCGCGTGGCACAGGAGGAGCGGCCGGGACCCGTCCATCTGGAACTGCCCGAGGACATCGCCGCCGAGGCCTGCGAGGCGATGGCGATGGTGCCGCCCCACCCGGTGGAGCGACCGCTTGCGAGCGCCGAGGCCCTCGACCGGGCCGCCCGGATGATCCTCGGCGCCCAGCGGCCGCTGATCATGGTGGCCGCCGCCGCCTCGCGGCCGCGTTCGACCGCGGATCTCGCCCATTTCGTGTTGCGCAGCGGAATCCCCTACTTCACCACGCAGATGGGCAAGGGCACGGTGCCCGGCGGCACCGAGCTCTATATGGGGACCGCCGCCCTCTCCGAGCGCGACTATGTGCATGAAGCGATCGAACGGGCCGACCTCATCATCACCATCGGGCATGACACGGTCGAGAAACCGCCCTTCATCATGGGACCCAACGGCCCCGAGGTGGTCCATGTCGGCTATCAACCCGCCCATGTCGAGCAGGTCTATTTCCCGCAGGCCGAGGTGATCGGCGATATCGGCCCGTCGCTGCATCTGCTGGCCGACCGCCTCGAAGGGAAGCTCGTCAAGGCCGGCGCCCTGCTGCCTTTGCGCGAGGGCATCCTCGGCCACATCGCGGCGCGCGCCACCGAGGACCGCTTCACGCCGCAGCGCCTCGTGCATGATATCCGCCAGGTGATTCCGCCCGACGGCATCGTCGCGCTCGACAACGGCATGTACAAAATCTGGTTCGCCCGCAACTACCGGACGCGGGTCGCCAACACGCTGCTGCTGGACAATGCGCTCGCCACCATGGGTGCCGGCCTTCCCTCGGCGATCATGGCCGCCATGCTCTTTCCCGAGCGCCGCGTGATGGCGGTCTGCGGCGATGGCGGCTTCATGATGAACAGCCAGGAGATGGAAACCGCCGTCCGGCTCAAGCTCGATCTCGTGGTGCTGGTGATCGAGGACGGGGCCTACGGCATGATTCGCTGGAAGCAGGCTGTCGACAAGTTCGCCGATTTCGGCATGACCTTCGGCAATCCCGACTTCGTGAAATATGCCGAGGCCTATGGCGCCAGGGGACGGCGGGTACGGGCGATCGGCGATTTCATCCCGACCCTGGAACAGGCCTTTGCCGAAGGCGGCGTGCAGCTGGTCGCGGTGCCGATCGATTATTCCGAGAACATCCGCGTGCTGGTCGACGAACTCCGCGAGCGGCGACCGGTCGCGACCCGGTGACGGAAGGGCGGCGATGCGCCGATGCCGCGGGTCGCTGCCTCTGATCACGGAAGGAAAAATCTTATCATCCGAGGCAACCGCTCCGTCTCGAAGCCCTCCGAATGTTACAGGTCGCCGGATCCGGTAACTTAATCTCCCGGATGGCTTCGTCCGGATCCGCATGGCGCAGGGCGCGCGCTCGAGGGTCTCACTCCTTCTCCGACTAAAGTCGGATACCACTTCAACCGCTGGGCAGAAAGAATGAGACCGGATGCGCTTTCCGAATGCGCATTCCCGTGTCTATTCCTTGTGCGCCCGTCCTGATTGCTTGAATGCCCTGAACAATACCTGCTTCGAATGCGATCACCGCTTGCCCCCTATCGCGCCCCTCGCCTAGGCTCGCCACTGGGGAGTGTGGGTCAGCCAATGCGCATCACGATCAAAACAAAATCAAACAATCCTGCGGAGGAAACTCACCATGACCAGCGGAAGCCTTTTTCGGAGGTTCGATCGGCGTAGCGTTCTGAAGGCGGCCGTCGCCGCGAGCGTCGCGCAAGTCGCCTCTCCCTTCGTCTTGAGTGCGCGCGCCGAGGACAAGGTCAAGATCGGCCTCGACAATCCGCTGACCGGCACTTATGCCGCGCTCGGCAAGAACGAGCAGATCGGCGCCCAGCTCGCCGTCGACCAGATCAACGCCGCCGGCGGCATCCTCGGCCGCAAGGTCGACTTGTTGGTCGAGGATTCGACAAGCGGCGATGCCGCCACCGCGGTGCAAAAAGCGACCAAGCTGGTCGAGCGAGACAAGGTCAATTTCCTCCTCGGCAACATCAACTCGGCGCTGGCGCAGGCCATGGCCAACTACGCTTTCGAGAAGAGCGTGCTCCATATCGTCCCGGGCGGCCATGTCGATACCGTGACCGGCTCGCAATGCCACTGGAACGTCTTCCGGGTCTGCAATACGACCCGCATGGAAACCAACTCGGTCTCCAAGCTGCTGCTCAGCAGCTACGGCAAGAAGTGGTACTTCATCACCACCGACTATGCGTTCGGCCATGGATTGCAGGCGGGTTTCGAAGCCAGCCTGAAGGCGGCCGACGGCACCGAGCTCGGCGCCGACCTGACGCCGCTCGGCACCACGGATTTCTCGGCCAACCTCATCAAGGCGCAGTCGACCAATCCCGACGCCATCGTGCTGCTGCTGGCGGGCGACGACATGATCAACTGCCTGAAGCAGGCGGTGCAGTTCGGCCTCAATCAGAAGTTCCACATCGCCGGCGCGCAGCAGGAGCTCGAGGTGCTGATGGGATTGCCGCCCGAGGCGCTCATCGGCGACTGGGTCTTCGAATGGTATTGGAACCAGCCCGGCGTGCCGCATGTCGAGCAGTTCGTCGCCGATATCCGCAAGGCGAGCGGCGGCAAGGTCCCGACGGCGCGCACCTGGTTCGGTTATGCCTCGGTCTATACCTGCAAGCTGGCTGCGGAGAAGGCGCAGTCGCTCGAGACCGGCAAGATGGCCAAGGCCTTGCAGGGCCTGGTGCTGCCGCCCGAGGTCGCGCTCATGCCCAACAATCCCTATTACCGCGAGGGCGACAACCAGCTGATGCCGACGCTGTTCGTCGGCCAGTCGCAGCAGCCTCCGGCCGGCGGAGACCCGGCCGATCTGTTCAAGGTCAGCCAGCTCATGAAGGGCGACGAGGCGGCACTGCCGGTGGCCGACACCGGCTGCAAGATGACCTGGCCGTCCTAGCCGATGACATGTCGACGGACGCCGCCGGCAATCGCGGCGTCCGTCCGCCCGGCTAGAAGGGGTCCTCACCACTCCCGGATCCACCGGGCCTGGCCTCGCGGAAAAGCGCAACAGCTCGCTCTGGACCAATTTTGAGCGAAGCATCCCGGATCGCCGCATGACAACGCTGCTGCTCTTCAACATCGTCAATGGCCTCATCATCGGCGCCTTCTACGCGCTGATGGCGCTCGGCCTGTCGCTCATTCTGAATCTCTCCGGCGTGATCAATTTCGCCCATGGTGGTTTCCTGGCGATCGGCGGCTATCTCGCCTACACGCTGATCCCCTATATCGGCTTCTGGGGCGCGCTGCTGGTCTCCCCCTTCCTCGTCGCCCTCTTCGGCGTCGCGATCGAGCGCGTGTTGATCCGCCGCCTCTATGGGCGCGACCCGCTCTACGGCCTGCTGCTGACCTTCGGTCTCGCCTTCATGATCCAGGACGGAACGCGCTTCATCTGGGGGGCGCAGAGCCTGCCCTATCAGATCCCGGCCGTGCTCGCGGCCCCCTTGAGCTCGAGCCTGTTCTTCCTCACCGGCTATCGCGTTTTCATGATGGCGCTGGTCGCGGTGGCGGTGATCGGCCTGTTCCTGATCCTGAACCGCACAAGGCTGGGCTTGCGGATCCGCGCCGGCACCTTCGACCTCGAGACGGTGTCCGTGCTCGGCGTCAATGTGCGCGTCCTGCGCAGCCTCAATTTCGGCCTCGGCATCTATCTGGCGGGGCTGGCGGGCGTGCTCGCCGCCGGCATGCTGGGGCTGCAGCCGACCATCGGCGATTCGCTCATCATGCCGAGCTTCATCTCGATCATCGTCGGCGGTCTCGGCAGCCTGCCCGGGACCCTGGCCGGCGGCCTCCTGATCGGTGCGGCCTCGGGCATCACCACCGTATTCTTTCCGTCCGCGAGCGAAGCCGTCATCTATGTGATCATGGCCGCGGTGCTGATCGTGCGGCCGCGCGGGCTCCTGGGCGAGGAGGGCCGCTTCTGATGCCCGTGATCGACAGACGCATCGGCAATATCCTGGTCTGGCTGGTGCTGCTGACGGCACCCTTCTGGATGGTGGCCGCCGGCGGCTATCTCGAGCTGGGAACGCGGGTGCTGATCTACGCGCTGGCTGCGATGGCGCTCAATTTCCTGCTGGGCTATACGGGCGTGCTGTCCTTCGGCCATGCCGCCTATTTCGGTCTCGGCGGTTACGGCACGGCCATGACCATCAAGTTCCTCTATCCGAGCACGCCCCTCGCCCTCCTGGTCGGGGTGGTCGTCGGCACCGTGGCCGCCGGGCTGATCGGGCTCCTGATCGTGCGGCTGCGCGGCGTCTATTTCGCCATGGTCACCATCGCCTTCGGCCAGGTGTTCTATTTCATCTCCTTCAAATGGAGCTCGGTCACCGGCGGCGACGACGGCTTGAGCGCCTGGCAGCGGCAGCCGATCGACCTCGGCTTCACGAGCCTCGACATCCTGGGCAACAACAAGGCGCTCTACTACTTCGTGCTGGCCGTCTTCGCGATCTGCGTGGGCGCCATGGCGTTCCTGCTGCGCTCTCCCTTCGGCCGCACGCTCATGGCGATCCGGGAGAACGAGCGCCGCGCCCGCTTTCTGGGGATTCCCGTCGATCGCCACATCTGGTACGCCTGGGTGATCTCCTGCTTCTTCGTAAGCGTGGCCGGCGGTCTCTACGCGCTGCTGAGTGATTTCATCGATCCGCGGGCGATCCGCTGGGACCAGTCCGGCAATTTCGTCATCATGGCGGTCCTGGGCGGGATGCGCAGCTTCTGGGGCCCGCTCATCGGCGCCGCCATTTTCCTGGTGCTGCAGGACTATGTCTCGAGTCACACCGAGAACTGGATGTCCTTCGTCGGCCTGTTCTTCGTGATGATCGTGCTGTTCTTCCCGCGCGGCGTGCTCGGCCTCATCAAGCGGAAGAGCGCGTCGTGAGCCTTCTCAGGGTCGAGAACGTCTCGAAACGGTTCGGCCACCTGGTCGCCGTCGACGATGTCTCGATGACCGTCGAGCCGGGCGAGCTCCGCGCCGTGATCGGCCCCAACGGCGCCGGCAAGACCACCTTCTTCAATCTCATCAGCGGCTTCTTCGCCCCGTCGTCGGGCCGCATCCTGCTCGATGGCGAAGATATCTCGGGGCTGCTGCCGGCCCGGCGCGTCTGGCGCGGCATCGCCCGGACCTTCCAGATCACGGAGGTCTTTCCCGAGCTGAGCACGCGGGAAAACCTGCGGATCGCGGTCGAGGTCGCGGCCGGATACCGGACCCGGATCTGGCTTTCGCGCCAGGCCAACGCCGAGATCGAGGCCCGCGTCGGCGATCTCCTCGACCGGAGCGGCCTCGCCGGCAAGGCCGACCGGCTGGTCGGCGAGCTGTCGCATGGCGACCAGCGCGCCGCCGAGATCATGATGGCGCTGGCCCTGAGGCCGCGCCTGCTCCTGCTCGACGAGCCGACGGCCGGCATGGGCGAGCACGAGACCTATGAGGTTACCCAGCTCATTCGCAAGCTGCATAAAGACGAGAAGCTTTCGATCGTGCTGATCGAGCATGACATGCGCGTCGTGTTCCACCTGGCCGACCGCATCATGGTGCTGGCCGAGGGCAAGATGCTGGCCGAGGGCACGCCGGCCGAGATCGCGACCAACGAGGCGGTGCAGGCGGCCTATCTGGGGAAGGCGGCATGAACGCGCTCGAGGTCGAGGGCCTGCACACCTATTACGGCAAGAGCCATATCCTGCAGGGCGTGGGCTTCGAGCTGCGCGAAGGCGAGATCGTCACCCTGCTGGGCCGCAACGGCGCTGGCAAGACGACGACGCTGCGCAGCCTGGTCGGGCTCACGCCCGCGCGCAAAGGGACGGTGCGGGTCTTCGGCCAGACGACGACCCACTGGCCGCCCTTCCGCATCGCCCGGCTCGGCCTCGGCTATGTGCCCGAAGGACGGCGGATCTTTCCCAATCTGACCGTCGACGAGAATCTCCGGGTGCCGATCGAGCGCCCCGGCCCCTGGACCCTCGCGCGCATCTATCAGCTGTTTCCGCGCCTCGCGCAGCGCAAAACCAACAAGGGCCGGCAGCTTTCGGGCGGCGAACAGGAAATGCTGGCCATCGCCCGCGCCCTGCTGCTGAACCCGAAGATCCTGGTTCTGGACGAGCCGTCGCAGGGGCTGGCGCCCCTGATCGTCCAGGAGGTCTTCCGGGTCGTGACCTCGATGCGCCAGGAGGGCATCTCGGTCCTGCTGGTCGAGCAGAATGTCCGGGCCGCGGTCGAGATCGCCGATCGCGCCTATGTGCTGGATGACGGCCGCGTCGTGTTCGCGGGCATCGCCGCCGAGTTCGCCAAGGACGAGGCGCGCGTCCGGGCGCTCGCCGGCGCCAGCGCCGAGGAATGGGCGCCGCCGGCGGCGCGGGCCTGAAGCCCGGCCACCATTCGCCATCGATAACTCCCGGAATCTCCGGCTTCTCTCCGGCGCGCCGGACGAGAGCGCCTTCGTTCCCTCGCGCCGCCGGCGGAGCGGCGAGATCGACGCCGCGATGCGGCGCCGTCGGCAGCATCTTGCGGTCTTTCGACTGATCCTGCCGCGTCCCTCACCTGAACGAGAATTTAGCTAGAAGCGGCCGGCAGCGAACTTATTTCATTTGCAGTGAGCCACGCCGCCCGAGCAGCGGCATTGGCCCCGATCCCAACACCGGCGGCGCGATTGGGTCCTGGGGAGCCCGTGCGTCCGGACGGAAAAGACGGAACTAGACTCATGAAGGCAACTCATCACGCGAAACCCCGACGGCGGCGCCTGCTGCCCGCCCGGTTGCGACGCTGAGCCCCGCGGCAAGCACGCCACCCACGGATCCCGTCGGCCGGATCGCAACCCAGGAACCGTTTCATGACCATGCTCCAGCCCAGTCTGGCCGAGGTCCACCGCACGGTGGCGGTGAACAGGGGCTCCCGCTTCTGGCAGAAGCTGCTGGCGTTTTCGGGCCCGGGATACCTCATCGCCGTCGGCTATATGGATCCCGGCAACTGGGCGACCGACCTCGCCGGCGGCTCGGCCTTCGGCTACAGCCTGCTCTCGGTCATCCTGCTGTCGAATCTCATGGCGATTCTCCTGCAGGCCCTGAGCGCCAAGCTCGGCATCGTCACGGGCCGCGATCTCGCCCAAGCCTGCCGCGATCACTACTCGCCGCCCGTCGTGGTCGCGCTCTGGCTGCTCTGCGAGCTGGCCATCATCGCCTGCGACCTCGCCGAGGTGATCGGCACGGCGATCGCGCTGAAGCTTCTGTTCGACATCCCGCTGCTGGTCGGCGTGTGCCTGACCACCGCCGACGTGATGCTGATCCTGCTCCTGCAGCACAAGGGTTTCCGCAGGCTCGAAGCCTTCGTTCTGAGTCTCCTGATCATCATTGCCGCCTGCTTCGCCTTCGAGATCGCGTTGGCGCGGCCCGCCATCGGCGATGTCCTGACCGGATTCGTCCCGACCCTCCAGATCGTCACCGATCCCAGCATGCTCTATGTCGCGATCGGCATCCTCGGCGCTACGGTCATGCCGCATAATCTCTATCTGCATTCGTCGATCGTGCAGACTCGCGACTTCGATCGCACGCCTCGCGGCCGGCGCGAAGCCATTCGCTTCGCCACGATCGATTCCACGATCGCCTTGACCTTCGCGTTGCTGATCAACGCGGCCATTCTCATCCTGGCCGCCGCTGCATTCCATGTCGCCGGCTTCAGCGGCGTGGCCCAGATCGAGCAGGCGCACGCCCTCCTGGCGCCGGTGCTGGGCGCTTCGGCGGCCAGCGTCGTCTTCGCGGTGGCGCTCCTGGCGTCGGGACAGAATTCGACCGTGACGGCGACCCTGGCCGGACAGGTGGTCATGGAAGGTTTCCTCCAGATCCGCATGCCGCCCTGGCTCCGGCGGCTGGCAACGCGGCTCCTGGCGGTCGTGCCGGCCATCGTCGTGACCGCGCTCCATGGCGAGAAGGGCACGGCGGAGCTGCTGGTGCTGAGCCAGGTCATCCTCAGCATGCAGCTCCCCTTCGCCGTGGTGCCGTTGGTCATGTTCACCAGCGATCGCCGCAAGATGGGATCCTTCGTCAACCCGCGATGGCTGACGGC
>CAVOLB010000114.1:0-27665 GCA_963696655.1 uncultured Alphaproteobacteria bacterium | reverse complement strand
CTGATCGGCGAGCTGCAGCCGGGCAGCCGGCTCACGGAAAGCGCGCTGGCCGAGCGGCTGAAGGTCAGCCGCACGCCCTTGCGCGAGGCGCTCAACCGGCTGGAGCGCGACGGGCTCGTCACCAACCGCCCTCGGCACGGCTATTTCGTTGCCGCCTTCGACCTCAAGACCTTCGAAGAATCGTTCGGGATCCGCGAAGTGCTGGACGGCTATGCCGCGCAGCAAGCGGCCGAGCGCGCGACCGCCGAGGACAAGGTGCGGCTGCGCGCGATCATGGCGCGCGGTCATGCCCTCGCCCGCCGGCCCGAACTCCCGATGGAGCAGATGGTCGAGCAGCTGCAGCTCGGTCTCGAGCTGCATCAGGCGATCGCCGAGGTGAGCAGCAACGGGCAGCTCAAGGACACGCTCTCGCGCATCCTCGACCGCTGCCATCATTTCGTCTGGATGGAACTGCTCTGGCTGGACCAGTGGAGTGCCGCCCATGAGGAGCATGTCGCGATCGTCGATGCGATCTGCGCCGGGGATGGCGAGCGCGCCGGCGATCTCGCGCGCCGCCATGTCAGAGGTTCGGGCAACAATATCCGGCGCCTGCTCCAGGCGCGCTCCGCTTACAAGAGCGCGCTGGCGCGGGTATCCTGACGCGAGGGTTCTACAGGACCGTCAGGACCTGGCCGGTCATCCGGCCTTCCACCGACTTCAGATAAGCGTTGGCGACGCGGGCGGCCGGCACCGGATCGTGCCCACGGAAATAGTCGCCATAGGTCGGCAGCGATTCCGTCAGCACGCCCGGGCTCACCACATTGATCCGGAGCCCGCGCGGCATCTCGATCGCCGCGGCCTTCGCGAAGGATTCGAGCGCACCATTCACCAGGCTGGCCGAAACGCCATAGCGGATCGGGTCGTGGCTGAGCACGCCGGCGGTCAGGGTGAAAGAGCCGCCGTCATTGATATGATCTCGGCCGATCAGCACCAGGTTCACCTGCCCCATCAGCTTGTCCTTCAGGCCGATCGCGAATTCCTTCTCGGTCATCGTTCCGAAATCGCCGAAATGGACCTTGCCCGCCGCGGAAACCAGCGCATCGAAGCTGCCGATCTTCTTGAACAGGCTGCGGATCGATTCCGCGTCGGTGATGTCGACATGGAGATCGCCACCCTTCTTGCCGACCTTGACGATCTCATGGCGATCCTGAAGCGCGCCCACCACGGCCTTGCCGATGGTGCCGGTCGCGCCCACAACAACGATCTTCATGCCTGCAGACTCCCTTTGAGAAAATTCAACGATCGATGATTCACCGGCGCGATGGCCGGCGATTTCTCGCGAACTCCATCGCGATGCGCTTGCCTCGCGCCGTCAGCGCCGCTGCGCGCCCTGAAGAAAAATGTCGACGGCCTTGCGCACCCGGGCCTCGATCGCGGCGCGGCTGGGCGAACGACCCTCGCCCATCAGCATGCGGTGATGCGGCTCGCCCACCACCATCCCGAACAACATGCCGGCAGCCTGGAGCGGGTCGTCCAGCTCGAGCCGGCCGGCCTCGACTTCCTGGGCCAGCCAGCGCGCCAGCACGGACTTGCCGCGGCCGGCGCAGGCATTGTCGAAGGCCCGCGCCATGCCCGGTGCGCGCCAGGCTTCCCCGATCAGCACGCGAAACAGCGCCACATGGCGAGGCGACAGGATGAACCGGGCCGCCTCGCAGAGATAATCCACCACCACTTCCTTGAGGGGACGGGCACCGGCGCCCTTCTCCGCGCCCTCGCCCAGGACCCGCATGCGATCGGTGATGACCGCCGCGAACAGCGCTTCCTTGGTGTCGAAGAGCTGGTAGAGCGTCTTCTTCGACATGCCCGCGTCCTGGGCGATCTCGCCCATGCTGGCGGCGCCATAGCCCTGCTCGACGAAGACCTTCTCCGCCACCGGGATCAGAAGGCGGCGGCGCTGGTCCTCGGAGATCTCACGCGGCCGGCCGCGGGGGCGCGACTCCTTGACCGGTGCAATCGTCCTGGCTTCGGGGCCCTGCGCGCGGCTTCGACCATTCGCCGCCGAGACCGCCCTGCGAGTCCTCATGCGTCACCCGCTCCTGCAGTCGAAAGAAACACTTGAAATGTCATCGAGACCGTCTTTGCCATCGAAATACCCGGGCAGGGATTATGGCATTCGCCCTTACCGTCGGGAAGCCAGGAAACCCGCCGGTTTCCGAACTATGCACCGAAACCGGTCCCATTGTAACCGCGACATTGTCGCCGATCCTCGCGCCGGGGCTTCACATCCGCTCATTGACAAGATATAGGAAACTCATTAGTTCCTCAAATCAACCCCTGCGGCAATCGGCGCCGGCCGGTGCCGGCGGCAAGTGGGTTTAAAATCTTCTCTCGAGGCGGGCCGGCGAAATTCGCCGGAACGAGTGGGCAATCAGGGATCCGATCGATGATCAAACGCATGTTCATCATGCTGATACTCGTGGCCGCCGTCTGCGGCGGCATTTACAGCATGTGGATGAAGAAAATCGAGGCGATGTCGAATATGCCGCCGCCTCCTCCCGATACCGTCTCCACGACGGTTGCCGCCTACGACGACTGGCAGCCGCGGCTCGAGGCGGTGGGCAGCCTGCGCGCCGTCAACGGCGCCGACCTCGCCTTCGAGGTTCCCGGCATCGTCGAGGAGATCCATTTCAACTCCGGCGACGAGGTCAAGGCCGGCACCGTGCTGATCAAGCTGCGCGACGACGAGGACGTCAACAAGCTCCACTCGCTGCAGGCGGTGGTGGATCTGGCAGTCATCACCTATCAGCGCGGCATGAAGCAGCTGCCGTCGCAGACCATCAGCCAGGCGGCTGTCGACGCCGACAAGTCGGAACTCGACGCCGCGCGCGCCAATGTCGCCGAGCAGCAGTCGTTGATCGACAAGAAGGTCATTCGCGCGCCGTTCGACGGGCGGCTCGGCATCCGGGCGGTCGACCTGGGCCAGTATCTCGCCGCCGGCACGACCGTCGTGACCCTGCAGTCGCTCGACCCGATTTACGTCGATTTTTTCCTGCCGCAGCAGGCGCTGGAGCAGATCCGCATCGGCCAGGGCGTGGTCGCCAAGGTCGACACCTACCCCGGCCAGGATTTCTCCGGGGAGATCGCGGCGATCGAACCCAAGGTCGATTCCGCGAGCCGGAACGTCCGCGTGCGCGCCGCCCTCAAGAACGCCGATCTCAAGCTCCTGCCCGGCATGTATGCAACCGTCGATATCGCGACCGGCGAGCCGCAGCGCTATGTGACGCTGCCGCAGACCGCCATCACCTTCAATGCCTATGGCAATACGGTCTATCTCGTCGATAAGGGACAGCCTGGTTCCGATGGAAAGCCGCAACTGACCGTGCGCCAGACCTTCGTCAAGACCGGCGAAACGCGCGGCGACCAGGTCGCCATCCTCGAAGGCGTCAAGGATGGTGAGACGGTGGTGACCTCGGGCCAGCTCAAGCTGCGCAACGGGATCCCGGTGCTGGTGAACAACTCGGTTCAACCTAGCTCCGATCCCGCCCCGACCCCGCTCGGCTATTAGGCTTTCCACCAGGACCGAATGGCGATCACGCTATGAAATTCACCGATATCTTCATTCGCCGTCCGGTGCTGGCCATGGTGGTCAGCCTTCTGATCATGGTGCTGGGCGTCCGCGCCCTGACCGCGCTTCCCGTGCTTGAATTCCCACGGACCGAGAACGGGATCGTCACGGTCTCGACCGCCTATTACGGTGCCGATCCCGACGTGGTGGCGGGCTTCATCACCACGCCGCTCGAGAACGCCATCTCGCAGGCGAACGGGATCGACTATATGACCTCGGTCAGCCAAAGCGGCCTCAGCACGATCACGGTCAATCTGCGGCTCAACTACGATTCCAACAAGGCGCTGACGGAGATCAACACCAAGGTCAACTCGGTGCTGAACCAGTTGCCGCCGGAATCGCAGCAGCCGGTGCTGTCGGTCAAGGTCGGCCAGACCATCGACGCCATGTATATCGGCTTCAGCAGCAAGGTGCTGTCGCCCAACCAGATCACCGACTATCTGCTGCGCGTGGTGCAGCCCAAGCTGCAATCGGTGTCGGGGGTCCAGACCGCCGAGATGATCGGCGCCAAGAACTTCGCGCTGCGCGCCTGGCTCGATCCGCAGAAGCTGGCGGCCTACGGCCTGACCGCGGCCGACATCAGCAAGTCGCTCTCGCAGAACGACTATATCTCCAGCCTCGGCACGACCAAGGGCCAGATGGTGCAGGTCGACCTGACCGGTGCGACCAGCCTGCATACGGTCGACGATTTCAAGCGCCTGGTGATCAAGCAGGAGAACGGCGCGATCGTCCGGCTGGAAGACGTGGCGCATGTCATGCTGGGCTCGGACGACTACGAGACCGAGGTCGGGTTCGATGGCGAGAAAGCGGTCTATATCGGCATCCAGGTGGCGCCCACGGCCAACCTGCTCGATGTCATCAGCGGCGTGCTGAAGGTCTTCCCCGACATCCAGGCACAGCTGCCGCAGGGTCTCGAAGGCAAGGTCATCTACGATTCCACCAAGTTCGTGAACAGCTCGATCCATGAGGTGATCCGGACCCTGGTGGAGGCGCTGCTGATCGTGACCCTGGTCGTGTTCCTGTTCCTGGGCTCGCCCCGCTCGGTCTTCATCCCGGTCATCGCGATCCCGCTGTCGCTGATCGGCACCTTCACGATGATGCTGCTGTTCGGCTTCTCCATCAACCTGCTGACTCTCCTGGCGCTGGTGCTGGCGATCGGCCTGGTGGTGGACGATGCCATCATCGTGGTCGAGAACGTCAACCGGCATCTCGAAGAGGGAATGTCGCCCTTCGCCGCCGCGATCCAGGCGGCGCGCGAGCTGGGGGCGCCCATCATCGCCATGACCATCGTGCTGATCGCGGTCTATGTGCCGATCGGCTTCCAGGGCGGATTGACCGGATCGCTCTTCACCGAATTCGCCTTCACGCTGGTCGGTGCCGTGACCGTTTCCGCCATCGTGGCCCTGACTCTGACGCCGATGATGAGCTCGCGGATGCTCAAAGCCCACACCGCCGATCGCAGCGGGTGGCAGGAACGTCTGTCGGACTTCATCGATCGCGTCTTCGAGGGGGTGCGTCGCGGCTATCAAGGCCTCCTTCATGGCAGCCTGAACTACCGTCCCGTGACCGTCGTGTTCGCGCTTCTGGTCCTGGCCAGCGTCTATGTCTTCTATTCCTTCTCCAAGACCGAGCTGGCACCGCAGGAGGATCAAGGCGTCGTCATCACGCTCCAGACCGCCGCGGCCAATTCGACCCTGCAGCAGCGCCAGTTGTACTCCCGCGAGCAATACAAGATCTTCGCGGCCCACCCCGAGACCGATCACGTGTTCCAGCTCGACGTGCCGGGCCAGGCGATCGCCGGCATGGTGCTGAAGCCCTGGGACGAGAGGACACGCGGCGCGACCGAGCTTCAATACCAGGTCGCAGGACAACTCAACGGAATTGCCGGCGTCAAGATCGTGGCTTTCCAGCCTCCGTCCTTGCCGGGCGGCATCGGTTTGCCGGTCCAGTTCGTCATCGGCACCACGCAGCCCTTCGCGCAGCTCAACGAAGTCGTGCAGGCGTTCGTGCAGACGGCCATGCAGAGCGGGAAGTTCTACTTCCTCGACCCGGACCTCAAGATCGACAAGCCGCAATCGACGGTGACGATCGATCGCGACAAGGCGGCACAGCTCGGCCTCACCATGAGCGACGTCGGCAGCGCGCTGGCCTCCATGCTCGGCGGCGGCTATGTCAACTATTTCAGCCTGGACGGCCGGTCCTACAAGGTGATCCCGCAGGTGCAGCAGAGCTCGCGCCTGAACGCGGATCAGGTCTTGAACTATTACATCCGCGCGGCGGACGGCAGCACGGTTCCGCTTTCGACCGTGGCTTCGATCACCACGAAAACCGTCCCGCAATCGCTGAACCATTTCCAGCAGCTCAACGCGGCCATCATCCAGGGCGTCGCCGCCTGGGGTGTGACCACCGGCGACACGGTGAAGTTCCTGCAGGACTATGCCAAGACCAACCTGCCGCAGGGTTACTCGATCGATTTCGGCGGCCCCTCGCGGCAGTACGTCCAGGAATCCAGCGGCTTCATCATCACCTTCGCCTTCGCGCTCATCATCATCTTCCTGGCGCTGGCGGCCCAGTTCGAGAGCTTCCGCGATCCGCTGATCATCCTGGTCTCGGTGCCGATGTCGCTGGCGGGCGCCCTCGCCTTCATCTTCCTCAGCGTCGGCGGCGCCACCCTCAACATCTACACCCAGGTCGGCCTGGTGACGCTGATGGGCCTGGTCAGCAAGCATGGCATTCTCATCGTCGAGTTCGCCAACGACCTGCAGCGCCAGGGCCGCAGCAAGCGGGAAGCGATCGAGATGGCGGCCGGGATCCGGCTGCGCCCGATCCTCATGACCACGGCGGCCATGGTGCTGGGCGTCATCCCGCTGCTGATGGCGACCGGCGCCGGCGCCGTGTCGCGCTACAGCATGGGCCTCGTGATCTCGAGCGGCATCGCCATCGGCACGCTCTTCACCCTCTTCGTCGTCCCGGCCTTCTACATGCTGCTCGCGGCCGATCACTCGAAGCGAGATGTCCCCCAGGAAGAGGCCCTGGTTCCCGAACCGCAGACCTGAAGGCAGGGGCGATCCCCCAATCGCCCCTGCCGACCCGGTGACCCGGAGCCCCGAAGCGCGCTGTTGCCGAGGGGCGCCGGGCTCCGGCCGGGCGGCGGGGGACAAGGCTTTCCGGTGAATCTGGTAGCATGGCGGCTTCCGACAGGGGGTCGCCATGGTTCTGCAGGGACAACCCGCCCGCCTCGTCTATGTGATGGGCCCTTCCGGCGCCGGGAAGGATTCGGTGCTGCGCTATGCGCGGCGCGAGCTCGACGGCCGCTATCCGGTCCTGTTCGCTCATCGCTACATCACGCGACCGCAGGGCGACGACATCGAGGACTATATCGCGCTCTCCCCGGGCGAGTTCGAGCTGCGCCGGGGCCATGGCCTCTTTGCCTTCGACTGGGACGCCTATGGCTGGCGCTACGGTATCGGATCGGAAATCGGCCTCTGGTGCGCGGCGGGGCTCATCGTGGTCATCGACGGGTCACGCCATCATTTTATCGAGCACCGCGCGACGCTGACGCAGGTTCTGCCCGTTCTCATTACCGCGCCGGCCGACATCCTCAGGCAACGGCTGATCGCCCGAAAGCGGGAAGCCCCGGCCGCGATCGAGACACGGCTCGAGCGCTCCGCGGCGCTGCAGCCGGTCGCTCGAACTCTCGTGACAATCGACAATGGCGGACCGCTGGAAATCGCCGGTTCCGCCTTTGCGACCCTCCTGCGAAAGCTGGCAGGGTGAGAGGTCTTCGGCATCCAGTCCGCGTCAGACCACGCGATCAGGAGTTGCTTTCATCTTTGACATGGCGGGCGTGGGTTCGCACGATGCTCTCGACGACACGGCCCACTTCTTCATCGGCCAGGGGCGGCCGGCACCGAACGGCGTTCCAACACAACATCAATTCGAGCACGACCGCCGGATCGACTCCATGCCAGAGCATATGGCCGGTCAGCGAGGCAATCCGACTGTTGCGTTCGCCTTGATCGACTCCCTCTCGAACGAGACTGCGCCAGTATCGCAGCGGGTGACCCGCTGCCCCGGTGTCCTCTCCCATTGTTGTCAGCCAGCCCGGAGCATCGGCGAGCCTCACTTGATCCGGTCCGCGGTCTGCGCGCCATCGATATTGTCTGCCCGAAGGGTGGAGGGATGGCGGCGCCACCACATATCCGCCGTCGGCGCGCAAATCGAGGCCCGGCTCGAGGCCGGCTCGATTGCGAACCGTTCCACCCGGATGTCGAAAATACAGATGATGACCTCCGCCACCCGTCGTCACTTCGGGGGTGACCGGCAGAGCGCCGTGACGCTGCTGCAATTCCGCCAGGCTATCCTCGCCGCCATGGCCGGGATCGACATCGAGCACGATCAGATTGGAGATGTCGCCGGTAACGATACCGACATTGGCATCCGGCCATTGCCGGAACCATCCATCGACTTCCGTCGGCGTGGGGAGGCGGCGCTGGAATGGCTCCCACCGGACCAGGGGCCGCTTGTCTCCATGGCGGACCGGGATAACCGCCCAACCCCGTCGCCGATAGAACGCGGCCCATTCCCCCGGTGGTCCCTTCGCATTGAGGGTGCTCTCCACGGTGCCAGCCGGGCGTGGCGACTATTGCGCCTTGAGACTCTTCAGGTAGGCGATGATGTCGTCTTCCTGTTGTTTGGCCAGGTCCAGGCCCGGCATGGGCGGATGTGGATCCGCAAGCCAGGCGTGCAACCGCTCCGGCGTGGTCGTCGGGTCGTTGCTGATGCTGGCAAAGGAGGGCGCGGAGTCGCGGGCGACGCCGCCGGGCTCCACCAGATGGCAGGACGCGCACCATTGGCGCGAGAGCCGAAGTCCGTTGGCCACGTCCGCCGCCGTTGCGCCGGAGCTCGCTGTGGCGGCAGCCAGGAAAGCAGAGGCAACAAACCAGCGAGCCCGTCGAGATCCAAGCATCAAGCATCCCTCCGCTCTTCGAAGCCAAAAGCTTCGATGGGGTTTCACAATCGGATCGGCCCGCCCCCAATCCCGCCATTCTGGCCGTGCCGTAGCACCAGCAGGACGGACAAGCGTCGGATTCGCGTGCGGACCGCCTGCATCATGATAGCCTGGAAGCCGCCAATCCTGGGAGGGACTAGATCGGCGGCTCGGGCCAACCCCGAGGGAGCGTTGAGCCACCGAATTGTCCAGGCTGTGGCAGCCGCAACCCCGGCCTGCCGCCTTGACGCTCGGACGAGACTGCGCCATTTCCTCACGGGACAGCGAATGACTACGACTTGCGGAGACCGGCATCGATGCGAGCGGCTCTATGGCGGCAACCTCGATAGCTCCATGACAATAGGGAAACCGCGATCTTGAAGCCGTATCTCCTGGGCGACATCGGCGGGACCAATGCCCGTTTCGCGCTGTGCGCACAGGGTTCCATCGGGCCGATCGAGCGCAGCCATACCGCCGACCTGCCGACGTTTCTCGATGCGGTGGATGCCTATCTTGCGCCGCGCGGCGGGAGAAGCGGGATTGCCGGTGCCGCGATCGCCGTCGCCGGCCCTGTCGCCAACGGCCGCTGCCGCCTGACCAACAGCAGCTGGACCGTGGACCAGGAGGCGCTGAGACAGGCGCTCGATCTGCCGGACGTGGTCGTGGTCAACGACTTTGCCGCCATCGCCCGGTCGCTGCCTCGCCTCGGCAAGGCCGACCTGGCGGCCATCGGCGGCGGCAAGGCGATCCCCGGAGAGCCCGCCCTCGTATTCGGGCCGGGCACCGGGCTCGGGGTTGCGTGCCTGTTCGCGGGCGCGGATGGCGGCTTTGTCATTCCTTCCGAAGGCGGGCATGCGACGCTGGCGGGTACGAACGACCGCCAGGACGCCATCATCCGGCATCTGCGATCGCGCTATGGGCATGTATCGGCCGAGCGCGTTCTTTCGGGAAGCGGGCTGGTCGCGCTGTACGACAGCATCGCGACGATCGACCGCAAACCCGTCTCCGCCCGCGACGCGGCCGGGATCACGAGCGGCGCGCTGGACGGAAGCTGCGACGTCTGTCGATCCGCGCTGGATATGTTCTGCGCCATTCTGGGCAATGTTGCCGGCAGCCTCGCCTTGACGTTCGGCGCGCGCGGCGGCGTCTATATCGCCGGCGGCATCGTGCCCCGTTTCCCGGCGCATCTGGCCCGGACCGAGTTCAGGGAGCAGTTCGAGGCCAAAGGACGCTACCAGCCCTATCTCGGGAGCGTCCCGACTTGGGTGATCACCCACCCCGAGGCGGCCATGGTTGGACTGTCATCGATCGTCGGAAAGACTATGTTCTAAGCGTCCAGGCCATGGCCGACGGGCTGGAGCTCGCGTCGCTTCGTCTCGATCGTCTCTGGCGCAGGAGTCCTCAAGGCGATGCCCTATTCAGTGATCGAAGATCTGCCGCCGGGCGTGCGCGGGCATCTCCCGCAGCACGCCCAGGAGATCTATCTGGCGGCATTCAACAATGCCTGGGCGGAATATGCCGGCGATCCGCGGCGGGAGGAGATCGCCCACCGGGTCGCCTGGGCGGCGGTCAAGCGGCTCTATGTCAAGATCGGCGATCGCTGGGTCGCCAAGGAACGCGTCTAGCGCGCCCATGAAGCGGTTTTGACATCTTTCCGATCGGGGGCCCCTTTGACCCAGGTCAACGCGCCCCTATCGGCTCTCGTGTTTGGATACCCGAAATTGCCGCCAATCCTCGGCACAAGGAGCATGACCATGACCCCGGTAACAACGCCGCAGCTCGAGATCGGCCTCAGCAAGCTCTGTTTCATCCTCATCAAGGCGCGGGAATTCGACGCCAAGGTGGAACCGCTCGACCTCGACGCCGGCTCGAATCCGGGCGATGACGCCGAGCGCGAGGTGCTCGAGGACTATCCCGGCGACGCCACCCAGCAGGAGCTGTTCGACGCCATCGACGGGCTGAATGTCGACGAGCAGATCGAGCTCGTGGCGCTGACCTGGCTGGGTCGGGGCGACTTCGAGGCGCGGGAGTGGAAACAGGCGCTCGCCACGGCGCGCGAAGCCCACAATGCCCGCACCGCCGCCTATCTGGTGGGAACGCCGAACCTCGGCGACGAGCTCGAAGAGGGAATGGCCGCCTTGGGTTTGTCCTGCGCCGACGTCGAGATGAATCACCTCTGAGGTCATGTCGCAATCCGTCGCCATTCCCCCGTTCGGGCTCGAAGGGTCGCTCGACATCCCGCCCCGGGCCACGGCTCTCGTCATCTTCGCCCATGGCAGCGGCAGCAGCCGCCTGAGCCCCCGAAACAGGCAGGTGGCGGACGCATTGCATGCATCCGGCCTGGCGACCCTGCTGTTCGATCTCCTGCGCGCCGAAGAAGGAAGGGACCGCCGCCTCGTCTTCGATATCGGCCTGCTGGCGGTGCGCCTATCGGCGGCAACCGCGTGGCTGAAGGCGCGCCCGGATTGTCACGATCTCTCCATTGGCTATTTCGGCGCCAGCACAGGTGCCGCCGCGGCCCTGATGGCGGCCGCGGAGCCGGACTCGCCGGTCCAAGCCGTCGTGTCGCGCGGCGGACGTCCCGACCTCGCCATGGTCGCGCTGCCCAAAGTCCGGGCCCCGACCCTGCTGATCGTCGGTGAGCAGGACCGCGACGTGCTCGCGCTCAATTGGCAGGCCCTGGAAGCGCTGCGGTGCAAAAAGTCTCTGCTGACCGTCCCCGGTGCCACGCATCTGTTCGAGGAGCCGGGCGCGCTCGAGCTGGTCACCGACCATGCCCGCCGCTGGTTTCTAGAGTATCTCGCTACGGACGAGCGCTGACGGCAGACGGCGCGACTGCCGCACCAATCGTCAATCATTCCGCTCCAGCTTCGGGTAGAGCGTCTTCAGCCGTTCATAAGTGTCGCGGAAATCGGCATAGCGCCGATCGTAAATCGCCGTCTGCGCCGGGCGCGGCTCGAACATGCGCCCGCCGGCCACATAGCGACTGACGCCGGCGAGCGACGTCAGGAGTCCCGCACCGAAGCCCGCGACATAGGCGGCCCCGAGGCACGAGCCCGGATGATGCTCGATCCGCTGCACTGGACGGCCGATGGCATCGGCCGCGATCTGCAGCCAGAGATCGCTGACGGCGCCGCCGTCGCAGGCGAAAACCCGCTTCACGCCGAGGCCGCGTTCGGCGAAGACCTCGACATGATGGCGGAAGCCGAAGATCACCCCCTCGAGCGCCGCCCGCCAGATATGCGCCAGACGGTGATGAAGCCCGAGCCCGACGATCGTGCCGCGCGCATACGGATCGTGAAGCGGCGTCTTCTCGCCCAGGAAATAGGGCAGGAGCACCAGCCCCTCGGCGCCCGCCGGAATCGCCTCGGCCAGACGGTCGAGCCAGGCATAGATCGAGAGGCCCGCCGCCGCGGCCTTCGGCGCCTCGCCCGCCGCCAGCTCCCTGACGATCCATTTGAGCAGGCTGCCGGAGGTCGCACTGCAGCCATTGCTGAAATAATGATCGGGGATGACGTGATAGTCGATGAAGAGGCGCGGATCGGTGACCGCCTTGGCGGTCGACAGGAGGATATCGCCGGCGCCGCCGAATTTGAGCACGAGATCGCCGTCTTCGGCGGCCCCCGCGACATAGGCCGACGCGACATGGTCGGCGCAGCCCGCGACGACCGGCGTTCCGGTTGCAAGGCCGGTGGCCGAGGAAGCAGCCTCGCTCACCGTTCCGATCAGATCGTGCGAGCGGCGGATCGATGGAAACACGCTGGCGTCGATGCCCGCCGCCGCCACCAGCTCGTCGGCGAACTGCCGCCTCGCGAAATCCATCAGTCCGGATTCGAGGGCCCAGTTATGCTCGACATGGCGCGCACCGGTCAGGCGATAGGCGATGAAATCGTAGGAGCCGAGCACGGTCGCGATCGACCGGAAGACCTTGGGCTCGTGGCGCTCCAGCCATCGCAGTTTCGGCGCCACCAGCTGCTGGTTGATGCTGCCCCCGGTCAGGCGGAAGAAGCGATCGGGATCGATGGCCTGGCGCATCGCCTCGATCTCGCGGGTCGCGCGGGCGTCGTTCTGCTGCATGCTGAAGCGCAGGACCCGCCCCTCCTTGTCCAGGAGCACGACGGCCGGCACCATGCCCGTGACGCCCACGGCCGCGACATCCCTGCCCGTCAAGCCGGTCCGCGCCAGCAGCTCGCCCGTGATCGCCTGGACATTGGACCACCAGAGCTCGGGATCCTCCTCGGCCCAGCTCGCATGGTGCGAGATGAGCTCGCTCGACCGCGATGCGGTCGCCAGCGTCCCGCCCTCGCTGTCGATCAGGATGCCGATCGTCGAGGTGGTGCCGATATCGAGGCCGAGCAGAACCGCCATCGGGCTATCGCGACTTTCCGACCAGATCCATGAAACGCTTCACGCGATCCCCGTCGACGGCATTGAAGGTCTTGCCCCCGACCTTGAAGTGCGTGCCGACGATGCAGCCGTCGCCGATCGAGAGGATCTCCTTCACCGTGTCGATATTGACCCCGGTATTGGCGAAGACCGGCGTGTCGCCCACGGCCTCCTTGGCCGAGCGCAGATCGCTGGTGGATGCCGCCTGTCCGGTCATCGGCCCCGACACCAGGATCACATCGGCGAGCGAGGAGAATACCGCGCTCTTGGCGCGCTGGGCCACCGACCGGCTGCCGACCGAGGAGGCGAACTCGGCATTGACGTTGAACATCAGCTTCAGGTCGTCGCGGCCGAGATTATGGCGCAACCGCAAAGCCCCGGCGCAATCGGGCTCCCAGGTGCCCATGTCGGATTCGAAGACCCCGGTCATGATCTCGCGGCCGAAGCGGGCCTGGGTCGCGGCACAGAGCGCCACCGTGGCCACGGGATCCCACAGATAATCGGCGCCGAACGGAACCTTGATCGCCGGCCGCAGGGCGCCGATGACCGCCGCCATGGCCGCCAGGCTCTCCGGCGTCGCCTTCAGCAGATAGGGCCGGTCGTTCTCGTTGCCGAACATGACGGCATCGACGCCGCCCTTCTGCAGGCGTTCGATGTCGGCGGCAGCGCCGTCGATGATCGCACCCATCCCGCCCTTGGCGTCATAGAGCGGCGATCCTGGCAAGGCGTGCAGATGCACCATGCCGATGATGGGTTTGTGGCTGCCGAAGGTTTCTTTGAGCATGACGTCGACTCCATGGAGCTTTGCGGATGAGGGCCGCCTCCGGGGTCCAGGCCGCCGACGCCATGGCTCCCCCACCGTGGCGCGCAGCCTCCTACGGTCATCTGCGGTGGAGAATTTCACATTATTGAACAAATAACAACATCTACTCCCAAAATATGTTACATGTTGTTCGCATTGCCCGAGAGGCATGGAAATCGATGACACCGAGGCAAAACACGCCCGATCCGAAGAAGCACAGCCCCGCCCCAAGCGCGTCGGGCCGGATGCTGGCGGGCGCGCGCCAGGCGCGGATTGCGGAGATCGTCGAGCGGGTCGGCTTCGTCTCGGTGGCCGAGGTCGCCGCCACGCTCGACGTCTCGGGCATGACCATCCGGCGCGATCTGGAACGGCTGGAGGCGCGCGGCTTCCTGACCCGCACGCATGGTGGCGCCATGGCCATGGCGGTCGGACGCGCCGCCCCCGGCAGCAGCGCCGAGGGCGCCGCGCGCAGCGAAACCTACGATGCCGAAGAGCCCGCTTTCGAGCGGCGCCGGCGGCGCAATGCCACGGCAAAGGCGCGCATCGCGCGCGCTGCGGCCTGCCTGGTCGGCGCCGGGGAAACCGTGGCGCTCGATGTCGGCAGCTCGGTGCTCGCCCTGGCCGAGGAACTGGTCGCCCGCGACGATCTCCGCGTCTTCACCAACAATCTCCGCGCCGCCATCGCCCTCACCCGCAGCCGCAGTCCGGTCTATCTGCTGGGCGGCCAGTTGCGCGGTGCCGAGTTGGCGGTGGTCGGACCGGTCGCCACCGCCCAGGTCAACGACTACTATTTCGACCGCGTGTTCCTCGGCGTCTCGGGCGTCACCGAAGCCGGCTATTTCGACTATGCGCTCGAGGATTCCGAGATGAAGCGCGCCTTCATCGCCCGCGCGCGCCAGGCGGTCGTGCTGTGCGACGGCTCCAAATTCGACCGGCGCGCGCTGGCGCGGATCTGCGCGCTCGGCGACGCCGGCATGGTCGTCACCGACCGGGCGCCCCCGCCCCATCTGCGCCGCGCCTTCGACCAGGCGAAGGTCGAGCTGCTGGTCGCGCCGCCCTGAGCCGGCTCGATCATCAGCTCTGCCCTTCGCCACTTCTTCTCTTCTTATTCCCTCCCCCCTTGAGGGGGAGGTCAGGGTGGGGGGTGATCGAAGAACGCAGTGACGAAAGAGCCTTGCGCCGCGCAAACATGGCATGCATCGAGCATGGGGCTACCCCCCACCCCAGCCTCCCCCTCAAGGGGGGGAGGAGAAGAAAGTGGGCCAAGTCCAACGATGACGAAACGGCCCGCACGCGCCTACCTCAAGAATTCGGATCGTTCAGATTGTCGAGCGGATAGATCGGCCGGCGCACATGCTTGAAATCGAGCATGGAATAGTCGGAGGTGCAGACGCCGACGCCGGCACATTCGATGACCTGCTTGGCGATCGCCTTGAAGCCGGCGCGGTAATGGACGCGGCTCTTCAGCATCAGATATTTCTTCGCCGTGGGATCGATCCCCAGCGAGGTGAAGCAGCCGAGATCGAACGGCTCGAGATGTTTCGAGATGACCACGATTTCGACCTTGCCCGTATCGAGCACCACCGCCGTCCCCATATCCATCAGCATCCCATGCCAGGCCTTGCCGCGATTGCGGAACTGGCCGTTGGAGATGAGCTTGACCGTGCCCGTGACCTCGCGCGGCTCGCCCTTGCGCTTGATCGAGGGCATGTCGAGCTTGCCGCCCAAGGGGATCGTGACCTTGGCGCCGACACCCGCCGCGATCAGCGTCTTGACCGCCGCCGGATCATGGATCGCGAAGGCCGCCACATCCTCCAGCCCTGAATCGAGGATGGCGCCCAGGACCGTCATCGTGTCCATGGTGCCGCCCGACGCGCAATTGTCGTAATGGTCGAGCAGCACGACCGGGAACTCGGTCGCGGCCTTGGCGCGCGCCAGCGACGCCTCCAGCGGCTCGATGCGATAGACGAAGGCCTCGCGGTTCGTCCAGGCGAAATCCAGGAGCTCGTCGCGATACCGCCGGGCCAGGTCCGGATCGTCGTTCGTCACCACCACGGCCGACAAGCCGGCCTGCGAGATATCCGCATGGGGAAAGCCGGTGAAGAGCGTGGCGCAGAGCGCCCCTTCCCGCTCCATCCGCTTCGCCATGGCCTGAAGATCCTTGTTGGGGAAATCGTCGCTGCCCTGGCGCATAACATGCGGCAGCATCGGACGGTTGCCCCAGGCCATGGTCGGGCGCGCCTCGCCCTTGAGCATGGCGAAGATCGGCTTCGCCGCCCGCAGCGAGGTCTCGTAGGTGTCGATATGCGGATAGGTCTGGTAGCCCGCGACCACGGTCGCGTTCTCCGCGATGGCCGGATAGAAATTGGTGTGCATGTCGAGCGAGACGCCGATCGGCAGGTTCGGCGCCAGCGTCCTCAGCCGAGAGAGCAGCTCGCCTTCGCCGTCCTCGCGCGAGCGCGTCACCATCGCGCCATGCAGGTCCAGGAGCAGCGCGTCGCAACCCCTGGCGACCGCGCGGCAGATCTTGTCGCAGATATATTCGTAGGCCTCGTCCTCGACCGGTCCCGAGGGCCAAGCCTCGGCCGAGATCGCGATGTCGAACTCGGCGCGATGCTGTTCCGCCAGGTCGATGAAGGCGGCAACGCCCGCGCCGGTGCCCTTCAGGGCCTTGTAGGCCGCTTTCCCTTCGAGCAGTTCGTCGCCCGCCTTGCCGAACCGCGCCAGCGGCGTCGGCACCGGAGAAAAGGTGTTGGTTTCATGTTTCATGGCGGCAATGACGAGACGCATCGGTTTCCCCTCGAAGATCAGGAGCCCAAAACCTAGCGGATGAGGCGCCCCCCGTCTTCTCCCCGATGGTCAGGCGCCGGAAGCGACGGTCGGAACAGGCTGCTTCTTCAGGCGGAACGCCAGGGCCATGCCCGCCGCGAGGGCGATCCCGATCCCGACGACACAAGCCCACCATCCCAACCCGTCGAAGACCTGCCCCAGCAGCGCCGTGCCGACCAGGCCGCCGCCGAAGTAGCAGGCGAGGTAGATTCCACTGGCGGAGCCGCGGTCGGTGGTCGCAGCCCGGCCGATGAAACCGGTAGCAGCCGCCTGGGCGAAGAACGTGCCGACGCCGACCAGGGCCAAGCCGATGAGAACGGCGATGAGATTCGGCAACAGCAGCAAGGGCAGTCCGAGGACCGCCAGGAACAAGGCGCCACCGACGGTCTTGCGCGTGCCGAAGCGATGGGCGGCGCACCCGGCCAAGGGTGTCGTCAGGATCGCCGGCAGGAAGACGAAATAGACGAATCCCAGCTGCATCGGGCCGATCGCAAGCGGCGCGCGCACCAGCACGAAATTGACGAAGGTGAAGGTGCCGATGAAGGCGAAGAGGATGCAGAAACCCACACCGAAGCTCGCCCGCAAAGGGCGGTTGCGCAGATGCTCGGCCCAGATCGACAGCGGCGAACGCATCACTGCGGGACGCGCCATGGGGATGGCGTGGCGCAGGCTGACGGCCACCAGCAGCGCGCCCAGGAGATTGAGCGCGGCGAAAACGTAGAAGTTCGTGGCCAGACCCCAATGTTCGGCAACCGCCGCCGAGAGCAGCCGGCCGAGCAGATTGCTGGCGACATTGCCGGTGATGTAAGCGGCCGAGGCGGCGACCGCTTCCTGGGCGCTGTTGCGTTCCGAGAGATAGGTCAGCGTGAGGGCGAAGGCCGAAGCCATGCAGAGCCCTTGGAGGATCCGCAGGCCGGTGAAGACGGCAAGAGTTGGCGCCACCGCCAGCAGCGCTGTCGGAATCGAGAGCAGCATCAGACTGATCAGGATCCCGCGACGGCGATCGATCCGGCGCCCGACCAGCGCGATGCCGAGACCGGCCAGCGCCATGCCGATGGTGCTGGCATTGACCGCGAAACCCATCGCCGCCGGCGTGACCTCATAAGCGCGCGTCAGGCTCGGCAGGATGGCCTGGGTCGCGAACAGATCGACCACCGTCAGGAAGGCGACGATCCCGACGATCAGCGTGCGGAAGGCTGCCGGTCCCGCGATCGAAGCGACCATCGCCATCGGCGAGGTTTCCGTCTTGGCAATCATGGTCATGGCCGTCTCCGGAAAAAGTAGCGATCGGCTGTGACGGGCCTCCTTGCGTCCACCGCGTCACAAGCCGATCCCATAGGTCCCGCATCGGCGGACACCTCACATCATGTTCGCGTCCATCGGGTCATGGAGCAGGTCGGACGAAAGGAGCACGGCCTGGGTCTTGCCGGTGTTCTTCCACCAATGCGAGGTGTCATGGCTCTCCACCGCGACATCGCCGCTCTTATGGACGATCGGCACCGCGCAGGTGCTGGCATATTCGGTGACTTCGCCGCTGACGATATAGATGATCGCCGGACGGTCTTCATGGCTGTGCCAGGGAACGATGCCGCCCGCCTGGATCACGAGCTTGCGCAGGCGCAAGGTACGATCGTTGATCGCCGCCGGCTCCTTCGACAGATCGATCGAGCCGATGACCGTGTCGGTCACGTCCTTGGGCATGGTGGCGTCGGGCTTCTGGCCCTGGCCGGCGGGGACGATCTTGTCGGCCGGGCAACTGCCGGCAAAGGCCGACATCGAGCCCGCCGACATCGCGCCGGCGACGATGCCAGCCAATGCCAGGCCCCGCCAAACGGCGCGGCTGGTCTTGCTGTTCATGATCATGGAACGGTCTCCTCTTCTCTTGGCTGTGGGGCGGCGTCATCGCCGCGACGACGGGCCCGAGAATTGCCGAACCGTGCCCGAACCGGAAATGCCGGGCGGCTCTGGTTTCCATAGCGGCAGGTCATGAGGTGGCGTTAAGGACTTCGGTCCGCCCCTCGCCCGTCCGGGGAATCGACGGGGACGGGCTCTCTGTGGCAGGCTCGATTCCCATGACGACTCGATTCGCCCTGGGCCAGCGGCTCGGCCTCACCCGTGCTCAGACCGATCTTCTGCTGCGCTTACGCACGCCGGAGCGAATCCAGGACTTCATCACCTCGCTCAGCATCAATCACGAGCTGAACGGCGACAGTTGCCTGTCCGTCGTCGGCGTGCTCGAGCATCGCCACGCCCATTGCATCGAAGGCGCCTTCGTCGCCGCCTGCGCGCTCTGGCTGCAGGGCGAGCCGCCGCTGCTCATGGACTTCCACGCGGAAGGCGATGACGACCATGTCGTCACGCTGTTCAAGCGCGGCGATTGTTGGGGCGCGATCTCGAAGAGCAATCATGTCTGGCTGCGTTGGCGCGACCCGGTCTATCGAACCCTGCGCGAGCTCGCCATCTCCTACATCCATGAGTATGTGAACGAGTCCAAGAAGACCCTGCGGGCCTATTCGCGGCCGTTCGATCTTCGCCGCGTGGCGCCGGAGCGCTGGGTCACCAATCCCGAGCCCTGCTGGGACGTCGCCGAGGAACTCGACGGCATCCGCCATTACCGGCTGATCTCCAAGGCCCAGGCCCGGCGCCTGCGCGACCGGGACGATTTCGAGCAGCATCTCGGCCGCCAGGTCGAGTTCATCTCGCCCAAGAAGCGCGGCGCCCGGGCCGCCGCTCGATCCTGAACGGCCGGCCACGCGTCTCGTGGCATAATCCGGGCGGCGAAATGACAGCGCAGTTAATCGCCTTCTCGTCCGTGTAGATCAGGTACCGCAATTCCAACCGGCAGACCGTGAAGACGGCAGCCCGGATTGCGGGACTGATATTCAGGAGAGAAGAATGAAGGACAGGATCCCAGCTCTCATCTCAAGCGGCCCATCCGCAAAGCGGCGACGGGCCGGACGCATGATGCTGGCCCTCGCTGCCGTCCTGGCGGCTCTGGCCGTCAGCAGCCCTTCCCGGGCCGACAACGACGATTGGAGCCATGGCAATCACTGGAATCAGGGCAATGGGGGCCATGGCAACGACTGGAATCACGGCAATGGTGGGAACAACGGCTGGAACAAACATCACGAGCAGGGCCGGGGATATTATGGCAAGCAGTATCCCAGCTATGGCTACTGGGCGCCGCCGCCGCGCTATTACTACCCGCCTCCGCCGCCCCGTTATTACTACCCGCCGCCCCGGGTCTATTACGCCCCGCCCCCGCCGGTCTACGTCTATCCGCCGCCCGGCTTTCAGGTGGTGATCCCGATCCAGATCGACTGAGGTTCTGATCGTTCGTCTCAGGAGGCCCGGTCCATGGCGAGCTTCGGCGCCGCCTTGGGCTGGGTCTTTTTCATGAGTGCGCGGCGCAAGGCCACGGCGAGCGTGACGCCGAGCGCCACGATCAGCACCCACCAGGCGGGCCTGATCCCGGCGGCGACGCCGAGATTGGCCTCGAGCACCTTGAGGGCCGGTGCGTGGGTCGCAACCGCATACCAGCCGGCCTCGGTCAGGGCGGTCGCAATCGCCGACAGGCCGGCGAGCCCGACCAGCGACGGGATGCTCCCGATCGCGCCGAAGCGATCCCAGAGCCGGTAGCCCATCAGCCAGAGGAAGAAGCCGGACATCAGGGCCGCGGGGTAGACATTGAGCTTCGCCTGCATGAAGAAATGAATCAGGGCCAGCACGCTCACCAGATAGACGATCCGATGCAGAGCTTGCCAGCGCTTGCCGCCGAGACGGCGCACCCAGCCATCGGTCGAGGTGATGGCCAGCAGCATCAATCCGAACAGCGCCACGAAGCCGATGGTGAGATAGATCCGCAGCCAGATCTCGCTGATCACCCGGACCAGATTCCAATTCTGGTCGACGATATAGAGCCCCAGATGCAGCAACCCGTAGGCGAAGGTCGCGACGCCCAGCATGCGCCGGACGAGGATGAGCGGCGCCCAGCGGAACAGCTTGCGCGCCGGCGTGATGGCCAGCGTGATCAGCAGGAACCGCACCATCCAGAGCCCGGCGAAGTGGATCGCGGTGGTGAGGGGACGCGCGCCGAGGTCCTGCGTCAGGGCCAACCCGGCAAGCCAGGCCGCCGGCAGGAACAGGCCGATGAACACGAAGAGCTTCAGAAGCGACAACCGCCCCGCGCGGTCGTACCAAGGCGCCATGGGTCCAGGCTCTCTGCCGTTTGCGAGTCCCCGCGCTGGTTTCGGCGGGCCAGCCTTAACTGGCGCGGAAAGCGCTGGAAATCACCACAACTCTACGTGAGATCGGCGCGAGCCGCACCCCGCCATGTTGGCAGGGAGCGCCTCTAAGCCCCTGCGCCAGGGCCCTGTCAGCCTCGTGAGCCAAGCCCCCGATCGAACCCGGATTAATTGTCCGGTGGCGGATGATCGGGATCGTCATCCGGGCCGACATCGCTCGTGGTCCAGCCGATCAGCAGCAGGACCAGCCAATGCGTCTCATAGGATTCGCCATATTCGGGCGTGGATGACGCGACCATCTTGCCATCGGCGACGTTGTATCCGACGGCCGCGAATTTCGCGAGCCCCAGGCGCCGGTCGCGTTTGAAGAGCGCGATCTCCGGTGTGACGGCCTGCCCAGCCAGCGGGATCGGCAGGGTCATCTGCGGAATGCCGATCAACAGTGCGTTCTGGTCCATGGAGAGGGCGCCCGCCCGGATCTCGACGATGTTCTCCGCCTTGGCCTTGTCGTCCACCAGCAGGCTGCCATGTTCGAGCAGATGCGCGCGGATCGCCGCGATCGCATATTTCGCGTCGACCCCGTCGAAGTTCGTCGCATCGACGAAGACCTTGGTGCCGGTCGGCATCTGCAGCGCCAGCTTGGTCGCGGCGCGCTCGGCCGCCGTCGATATCAGCAGCTGCTCGGTCGCGGTACGATCGGGATTGGATTCACGCTCGGTGGTGCAGCCGCAAAGCGCCAGCGCCGCCACCAGGAAGGGGAGAAGACATCGGTTCATTGGCTTGAGGATAGGAGAGACGCGCCACGCTGACGCCCCTCTCCGAGGTGGCAAAGCTGTGGCTCTCGACCTTCAACATGAGCCGATTTTCAGGGAACCATTTCCGTTGCGGTCTCAGGGCAGCAGCACGCTCGATCCGACGGTGCTGCGGGATTCGAGCTGGCGATGCGCTTCGGCGGCATCGCGCAACGGGAAGGTCTGATGCACCTGCACCATCACGCGACCCGACACGATCTCGGCAAACAGCGCATCGGCCGCCTGCTCGAGCTCGTCATGCGTCGCGATATAGTCGAACAACACCGGCCGGGTCGCCGAGAGCGAGCCATGGCTCGCGAGATCCGACAGCTTGAAGTCGGTGATCATGCCGGAAGATTGCCCGAAGCTGACGAAATGGCCGAGCCGGCGCAAACATTTCAGCGAGCCGCGATAAGTGTCCTTGCCGACCGAGTCATAGACGACATGAACGCCCCTGCCCTCCGTGATCTCGGCGACGCGCTTGGCGAAATCCTCGGTCTTGTAGTTGATGACATGGGCGTAGCCATGGCGCCGTGCCAGGGCGGCCTTGTCGGCCGAGCCCACGGTGCCGATCGCGATGGCGCCGAGGCCCGCGAGCCATTGGCCGGCGATGAGCCCCACGCCGCCCGCTGCCGCATGGAACAGGACATGCTGGCCGGGATGCACCCGAAAGGTGCGATGGAGCAGATAATGCGCGGTCAGGCCCTTCAGCATGATCGCGGCCGCGACCTCGTCGCTGACGCCGGGCGGCAGCTTGACCAGCCGTTCCGCTTTCATCACCCGCATCTCGCGATAGGCGCCCAGCGGCGTGGTGTAGGCGACGCGATCGCCGACGGCCAGCTCCTTCACCTCCTTGTCGATCTCCTCGACGACACCGGCGGCCTCCCCGCCCGGTATCATCAGCTGGCCTTCGGGCCAGGGGTAGAGACCGGAACGGAAATAGGTATCGAGAAAATTGACCCCAACCGCGGTCTGTTTCAGCAGGACTTCGCCGGGGCCGGGGCGGCCGGTATCGACCTCGCGCCACGCCAGAACGTCGGGCCCGCCGGGCTTGGTCGCGACGATTGCCATCGACATGGGTTACGCCTCCTTCGGGGATTCAAACACTCACGCGCCACCCTCCCCCTACCCCCCCGCAAGGGGAGGGGGCTAGAAGTTTGCAGTTCCCACCCTTCTTCGGGGGAGGGGCTTGAACCGAAAAATAATCTCGCCCCCTCCCCTTGCGGGAGGGGGTTGGGGGGAGGGGTGCGGCCGCACCACGCTCATCTCCGCGCTAACTGTGGGACCATTCCCAATAGAGCTTGCGGGCGAGCCGGCCCATGGGCCCGAACTCGAACTTCCGGTCGTCGAAGGCCATGACCGGCATGACCTTGGACATGTTGCCGGTCGAGAACACCTCGTCGGCGGTGCGGAACTCGTCGATGCCGAGCACCGTCTCATGGACCTTGGTGCCGGCCTTGCGCAGCAGCTGGATCACGCGCTGGCGCGTCACGCCATTGAGGAAGGTGCCGTTGGGGATCGGCGTGAAGACCTCGCCCTTGCGCACCAGGAAGATGTTCGATGTCGCCAGCTCCGCGGCATTGCCGTTGGCATCGCAGCAGATCGCGTTGTCGAAGCCCTTCGCCTTGGCCTCGCGCAGCATCCGCGCATTGTTGGCATAGAGGCAAGCGGCCTTGGCATTCACCGGCATGGTCTCGAGGGTCGGGCGCCGGAAGCGCGTCGTCGTCATGGTGAAACCCTTGGGCGGCGACATCGGGATCTCTTCCAGGCAGAGCGCGAAGGTGGTGGACTCGCCGAGCGGCGGCACCGACATGAAACCGCCCTCCTCGGCCCAATACATCGGGCGGACATAGAGCGCCGCGTCCTTCGAGAAATGGCGGAAGCCGTCGCGCGCGATCTCGGCGATCTCCTCCGGCCGGAGCGTCGGGATCAGCCCGAAGACTTCCGCGGAATCGCAGACCCGGCGGCAATGAAGATCGAGATCGGGCGCCACCCCTTCGAAATGCCGCGCGCCGTCGAACACCAGCGAACCCAGCCAGGTGGCGTGCGAGCGGGCCCCCAGGATCATGGTGTTGCCCTGCTGCCAGCGACCCTCGAAATAGGTCCAGGTGTTCGGTTGATTGCCCATGGGCTGGCTCCGTCTATCGAGACTGTCGGAATGGGAACGTCAGGCGGCGGTCAATGGACCGCGGCATACATGATCCGCTCCTCGGTGGCCTCGGCCGGCGTGAACTCCTCCACGATGCGGCCCTGGCGGCAGACGAGGATGCGATCCGAGATATTCAATATCTCCGGAAGATAGGACGAGATCACGACCACCGCCAGCCCGTCATCGGCGAGCTTGTTTATCAAATGATGGATTTCGGCGATCGCCGCCACATCGACGCCGCGCGTCGGCTCGTCGAAGATCACGAGGCGCGGCTTCTGGATCAGCCCCTTGCCGATCACGACCTTCTGCTGATTGCCGCCCGAGAGCTCGATCACCCGTGCCTCGGGGTCGATCGCTCGGATCGACAGCGTCTTGGTCCATTCCGCCGCCAGTTCCTTCATTTCGGTCCGGCTGACGATCGGCACCTTGTTCAGTCCCGCTGCCAGCAGGCCCGAATAGAAATTCTCGGCGATCGACATCGTCTCGAAGAAGCCCTCGGTCTTGCGGTCCTCGGTCACATAGACGATGCCATCCTTCACCGCCGGGCTCGGCACGTTGTAGCGGACCGGCTTGCCCTGCAGCTCGATCTCGCCGCCGCCCAGGAAATCGCGCTTCAGGATCCCGGCGATGATCTTGGCGGTTTCGGTGCGGCCCGAGCCGATCAGCCCGAAGACGCCGGTGATCTGCCCGTCATAGATCGAGAAGGAGGTGTTGCGGACGATCGCCCCCATGGAGACGTCCTGGACGCTCAGCACCTTGGCGCCCGGCGCCCGCGCGCCCTTGCGCTCGGCCCGCCGGCGATAGAGCTCGTCCGACATGGTGCGGCCGACCATGGCGCGCACGATCTTCTCGCGATCGAAGCTCGGGGTCGCGTCGGTCACGACCCGCTCGCCGTCCCGCATCACGGTGATCCGGTCGGAGATCAGCAGCGCCTCCTCCAGCGCGTGGCTGATGAAGACGATCGAGACGCCGCGCGCCTTGAGGCGGCGGATCAGGGCGAAGAAATGCCGCTTCTCCTCGGGCGTCAGGGAGGCGGTCGGCTCGTCGAAGATGATGATCCGTGCATTGAGGCGGACGGCGCGCGCGATCTCGACCATCTGGCGCTTGGCGGCGCCCAGCGTCGCGACCGTGGCGGCGGGGTCGACCGTGAAATTGAGCGATTGCAGGAACTGCTGTGCCGCGATGGTGATGCCGCGCAGCCGGTTCAGGAACTTCTCGTCGCCCAGATAGAGATTCTGCGCCACGGTCATGGAGGGGACGAGGCTCGTCTCCTGGAACACCATCGCGATGCCCTGCTTCAGGGCCTCGGCCGGGGTGGTGAAGGTGATCGGCGCGCCGCGGTAGAGCATCGTGCCTTCGGTCGGCTCGACCACCCCCGCCATCATCTTGGTGAGGGTCGACTTGCCGGCGCCGTTCTCGCCGACCAGCGCATGGACCTCGCCTTCCTGGAGGTCGAAATCGACCGACTTCACGGCCGGGATGCCGCGATAGGCCTTGGTCACCTTGCGCATCTCGAAGAGCGCGGTCATAGCGCGGCCCTTCCCCCGCCCGGCGCCGCCCCGATGGCGAGGATAGCATGACCGCCTTTGGCGGCGGCCAGCACGCGGCCCCCGGCCTCGACGACGCTGGTGACGCCGTGGCGGCTGCCGTTGGAGCGGCTGTGGAAGCTTTCGACCGGCTGCAGGGCCTCATCGAGCTTGACCACAAGTCCGTAGGAGCGGCTGGGCGCCCAGGGCTTGCGGATGCCCATGGTCCGCACGCTGCCGCATTGCAGCGGCTCGAGGAAGCTGACGCCGGAGGAAAGCGACGGCGCGATCCAGAATTCGCGGTCGATGTCGCGCATCATGTCGGTGCGGTAGTCGTTCTCGTCGAGGACGAACTCGATCAGGCGGTTGCGCGGCGCGAACAAAGCGAGCCATGCCCCGCCGTTCGGCGCCGGCGCCAGCCGCGCCGGATAGCCGGGAAGCTTCGACAGCACCGGCTCGGCCTGACCGCGGCCATCGGCCGACAGACGCAGCAGGCGATGACGCCAGGATTCCGAGACCACCAGGCGATGGTCGGGCTCGACCAGGATCCCGTTGGGCCAGGCCAGGCCGCGGGCGAGACAGATCTCGGTGCCGGTCTCGAGATCGATCCGCCACACCGAGCCGCTGGCGCCCTTGCCCATCAGATCGACCACCCAGTCGCTGGGCCGGTGCTGGGCCGAGGCCTGTGTGACCAGGATGCTGCCGGGATGCGGCATGGCCAGCGCCGTCGGACAGACCAGGCGATCCGGCCCAACCGATTTGAGCTCGCGCCCGTCGAGGGCGCCGCCCTTGAACAGGATCCGCCCGTCATCCAGGCCCATCGCGATGCCGCCGTCCGGCGTGGCGGACAGAGCCGTCACGGCGCAGCCGAACTGCGCCACCATCTGCGGGGTCGAGGAAGGTTGGGCGAGCGGTACCGTGAGCAGAGTGGAGCCGCTGGAGAAATACAGCCGGCCGTCGGCGACCGCCAGATTGTCCGGCGCCTCGATCGTCAGCAGCGCCGCGGCATCGTCCAGGGCGGTATTCGGCTTCAAGGCGCCATCCATCGGCGGGATGGTAACGGCCTTGCCGCGGAATGGATCGAGCAGGCGGTCGATGAACATCAGCCCTTGCCTCCCCAGTAGGAGGACCAGCTCGTCCAGTTCGGATCGGCGCCTTCGATGCGGTAGCGCCCGATGCGGTTGTTGAGGATGCCGCCGATATAGAGATAGCCCTTGTGCTCGCGCATCGAGGTCACCATCGGGTGCCTCTCGCCGCCGAGATCGCCCAGCGCCTCGACGATGCGGCCGCTCTCGTCGAACTTCACCACGCCGCCGGTGTTGATGTTGGGGAACAGCCACTCGTCCTGCGGCAGGCGACGGGTCATGCGCTTGCGCATCCCGGGCTTGCGCAGGGCCAGGTCATAGCTCGGCGTGCGCATGCCGAGCCACGCCATCCAATAGGTGCCGTCAGACGCGCGATTGATATTGTCGGGATAGCCCGGCATGTCGCGGATCACGCATTCGAACTTGCCCTTGTTGGGTCCGTCGAACCAGTAGCGATGGACGCGGCAGGCCCAGGATTCGGCCATGAAGAGCGACTGCCCGTCATGGGCCATGCAGACGCCGTTGGCGTAGCGCAGGCCTTTCAGCAGCGTCTTCGTGCTGCCATCCTTCGGGTCATAAACCAGCAGCCGCCCGGTGGGCCGGCCTTCGATGCTGTCCAGCGCCCAGTCATGCGCGTCGTAGCGCGTGGTCGAATTGGTGAAGTAGATGCGGCCGTCGGGCGCGATGTCGCAGTCGTTGGGATCGCGCAGCCGCGCATCGTCGAGGATCGAGGTCCAGGAACGGTTGGTCTCGGTCGAGAGCTGCGTGACGCTGCGGTTCTTGTCGATCGAATAGAGGCCCATGGCGCCGACGCAGGTCTTGATCGCGCCGTCGCGGTCGATGGCGAGGCCCAGCGGGAACCCGCCGATATGGGCGAAAACCTCCGAGCGCTTATAGTCCGGCGCCAGATAGCGGACGATCTCGCCATGGCGCGTGCCCGCATAGAGATTGTCCTGCTGGTCGAGGATCACGTCCTCCGGTCCTTCGAGCTCGCCGAGCCCGATGGGTTCCGCCTTGGAAAGCTTGTCGGAGAGCGCGTAGGGCGTGCCCGAGCCCGGCAGCGCCGACTGGGTCTCGCCCATCTGGTGATGGATCGGCGTGACATAGACCTCGCTCAGGACCTTGTCGCGGTTCTTGAGCCAGCGGATGTCGAGAGTGACCGCGGCCCCCAGCAGCAGACCCAGCACCATCTGGTTGAAACCGGTGCCGAAGCCCAGGCGGATGAGGCCGTTGGTCATCACCAGCACGATGATGGCGCC
>CAVOLB010000113.1:0-3531 GCA_963696655.1 uncultured Alphaproteobacteria bacterium | reverse complement strand
CACGGCATCAAGGCCGCCCTGCCGCCGATCGTGTCCTATCTGGGGCCGGCCATCGCCAACATCATCACCGGCTCGATCGTCATCGAGCAGATCTTCGGCATTCCCGGAATCGGTCGCTATTTCGTCCAGGCCGCGCTCAACCGCGATTACACGCTGGTGATGGGCGTGGTCGTGTTCTACGGCGCCCTCATCATTCTCCTCAATCTGCTGGCAGACCTGGCCTACGGCCTGCTCGACCCGCAAGTCCGCTATGACTGAGCCGACGCCATGACCGATCTCGCCCTGCGCCCTGCCGAGGCTCCCTCCCGCAGCCTCTGGGCCAATGCCCGCCGGCGCCTGTTCCGCAACAAGGCCGCCGTCCTCAGCCTGATCGTCCTCGGCATCATCACCATCGCCTGCATCCTGGCGCCGCTTCTCGCCCCGCATCCGATGGACGAGGTGAACTGGGACCGGATCATGGCGCCGCCCGACTGGTCGCTCGGCTATTACTTCGGCACCGACGAGAATGGCCGCGACCTGTTCGCGCGCTCCCTCTATGGCGGCAGGGTGTCGCTCTCGATCGGCGCCGTGGCCACCCTGGTCAGCCTGATCATCGGCGTCGCCTGGGGCGCCCTGGCCGGCTTCGTCGGCGGCCGGATCGACTCCCTCATGATGCGCGTCGTCGATATTCTCTATGCGCTGCCTTTCGTGTTCTTCGTGATCCTGCTCACCGTCGTGTTCGGGCGCGACCAGATCCTGATGTATATCGCGATCGGCGCCGTCTCCTGGCTCGACATGGCGCGCATCGTCCGCGGCCAGACGCTGAGCCTCAAGCGCAAGGAATTCATCGAGGCGGCCCATGCCTCGGGCGTGAGCACCTTCGCCATTCTGCGCCGGCATATCGTCCCCAACACGCTGGGCCCGGTCATCATCTACACGACGCTCACCGTGCCGCAGGTGATCCTGATCGAATCCTTCGTGAGCTTCCTGGGGCTGGGCGTGCAGGAGCCCAACGCCAGTTGGGGCACGATGGTGAATGAAGGGGCCCGGGTGATGGAGACCGCCTATTGGACGCTGGTCTATCCGGCCACCCTGCTGGTGCTCACGCTGCTCTGCCTCAATTTCATCGGCGACGGCCTGCGCGATGCGCTCGACCCGAAGGATCGCTGAGATGAGCGCCACAGCCGCCGCCACGCCACGACCCGCCGCCGCGACCGAGCCCATCTTCGAGGTCGAGAACCTTCAGGTTCGCTTCGGCCTCGAGGGCGGCGGCGAGATCGCGGCTCTCGACGGCGTCAGCTTCTCGATCGCACCCGGCGAGACCGTCGGCATCGTCGGCGAATCGGGCTCGGGCAAGACCCAGCTCTTCATGGCGGCGATGGGCCTGCTGGCGCGCAACGGCCGCGCGACCGGCCATGTGCGCTTCGACGGCACCGAGATCCTCGGATTGCCGCCGGTCGAGCTCAACCGCCTGAGCGGCGCGCGCTTCGCCATGGTGTTCCAGGACCCCATGACCTCGCTCAACCCGTTCCTAACGGTCGAGCGGCAATTGACCGAGGTGCTGGTCACCCATCGCGGCTTCGATCGCGCCCATGCCCGCGCGGCCGCCATCGAGATGCTCGAGCGCGTGCAGATCCCCGAGCCCGAGCGGCGCATCGGCATGTATCCCTTCGAGTTCTCGGGCGGCATGCGCCAGCGCGTGATGATCGCCATGGCGCTGCTCTGCGGCCCGGAGTTCCTCATCGCCGACGAGCCGACCACGGCTCTCGACGTCACGATCCAGGCGCAGATCCTGTCGCTGCTCGCGGATCTCAAGCGCGACACCGGCATGGCGCTCGCAATCATCACCCACGATCTGGGTGTCGTCGCCGGCCTGTGCGACCGGGTGCTGGTGATGTATGCGGGCCGGATCGTCGAGGAAGGCACGGTCCAGGACCTGTTCCGCGAGCCGTTGCATCCTTACACCGCCGGGCTGCTGGCCTCGATCCCGCGCGCCGACCCGATGTCGGTCGAGGACGACGAGCCGCCGCTGATCGCCATCCCGGGCCAGCCGCCCGATCTGCAGCATCTGCCGTCGGGCTGCGCCTTCCGCACGCGCTGCCGCTTCGCCTTCGAGCGCTGTGCGCGCGAGACGCCGCTGCTTCAGAGTGCGGGACCCGGACGGGCCAAGGCCTGCCATCTCGATCGACCGCCGGCCATGGCGGCGCCCACGCCATGATCGCGACCGCAAAGCCGGCGCCCGGCAACACCGCACCGATCCTGTCGGTCAGGGATCTGCAGGTCACCTTCCCCGTCCGCCGCGGCCTGTTCCGGCGCGAAGCGACACTGGTGGCGCTGGACGGGGTGAGCTTCGATCTCAAGCCGGGCGAGACGCTGGGGCTCGTCGGCGAATCCGGATCCGGCAAATCGACCTTAGGCCGCGCGGTGCTGCGGCTCCTGCCGCGCATCGCGGGCTGCGTCACCTGGCTGGGCCAGAACCTTGCGGAGCTCACGCCCGAGGCGCTGCGGCGCCTGCGGGCCGACATGCAGATCGTGTTCCAGGACCCGCTGGCCTCGCTCGATCCGCGCATGACGGTCGGCGAGATCGTGGCGGAGCCGCTGCGCACCTTCCAGCCCGACCTGCCGAAGAAGGAAGTCCGCGCGCGCGTGACCGGCATGCTGGCCCGCGTCGGCCTGGGGCCCGAGCATCTCGACCGCTATCCGCACGAATTCTCGGGCGGGCAATGCCAGCGCATCGGGATCGCGCGCGCCATGATCAACCGTCCGAAGCTGGTGATCTGCGACGAGCCGGTCTCCGCGCTCGACGTCTCGATCCAGGCGCAGATCATCAATCTGCTGATGAAGCTGCAGCGCGAAGACGGTCTCGCCCTCATCTTCATCTCGCACAACCTCTCGGTGGTGCGCCATATCAGCCACCGCATCTTGGTGCTCTATCTGGGCCGCGTGGCGGAGCTGGCGGACCGGCGCGCACTGTTCCGCGAGCCGCGCCATCCCTACACCCAGGCGCTGATCTCGGCGGTGCCGCTGCCCGATCCCGAATTGGAGCGGGCGCGCCGTCACCTGGTGCTCAAGGGCGAGCTGCCCTCGCCGCTCGACCCGCCCTCGGGCTGTGCCTTCCGCACCCGATGCCCCAAGGCGACCGCGATCTGCGCCGCCGAGCGTCCGGCGCTCGAGATCACGCCCGACGGCCACAGCGTCGCCTGCCATCATTGGCGCGAAGGGATACGCGCGATCTAGGCGATTTCGCCGGTCGGCCGCCGCTTGCGATTTGAAAATGCGACACAATCTTCATTCGCAGTATGCTGATGAAGATTGAAACCATCGAGGTTGCCCGCCCTTGTTCCTGACCGTCGTCGCCATCGCCATCATGGCCTCCTTCCTGTTCGACGTCTGGCTGGACCGGCGGCAGATCCGTCATGTCCTCGCCCATCGCGAGCGCGTGCCTGCGGCCTTTCAAGGCGCATTGTCGATCGAGGAGCATCAGAAGGCGGCGGCCTATACCGTGGCGAGGCGGCGCTTCGCCATCAAACGCGACCTGGCCGGTATGATCCA
>CAVOLB010000112.1:0-20608 GCA_963696655.1 uncultured Alphaproteobacteria bacterium | reverse complement strand
GCCTGCAAGCTGCAAAGTACCCAGATATCCCTGGCGTTCGAAGCCACCATTTTGCACACGCTGGTGCCCATGGTGGCGAACGGCATAGGCGTGACACTGCTGCCGCGCATGGCCATAGACAGCGGGATTATCTCAGGGTTGCAGAATATTGATATACGGGCGTTCGACGGCAGGGAGATCTCCCGCTCGATCGACCTGGTCTGGCGCAAGCAGAGTCCCCGGAGCCAGGAATACCAGATGCTCGTGGACTATTTGATGGCTGCCAAAAATCGTCGCCCGTAGCTGGCTGTTGCAAAACTACCGCGTTCGCCACCGGCTGCGTTGGGTGCCTTGCCTACTATCCGCCGTGCGCCTCGCAGCTGAGGTTCTTGCGACGTTTCTTGGGCCCAGCCGAGTGCGTAACCTGCCCATCGTAGGATAAACGAAGGTGGTGAAGTCGATCCGCCCGTCGCGCAGGGCGGCCATCCGCGCCGATTCATCGGGGATGATCGGCACCTCGAGACGATCCGCGGCCGGCTCGCCCGACTGCCAATAGTTGGGGTTCCTGACGAAGGTCCAGCTTTCGTCCTGCTTATGCTCGGAGACCATGAAGGGGCCCGAGCCCAGCAGATCCTTGGTCGGATCGAAGCTGCCGTCCTTGAGCTCCTTGATCGGGATGATGGCGGCGGTGATATGGGCGAGCGCCGCGAGCAGGGCCGGATGCGGCGATTCCAGCTCGATCGTCACGGTATGGTCGTCGGGCGCCTCCATCTTCGCGATATTGCCGAGCTGCGCCGACCAATAGGAGGCGGTCTCGGGATTCTTGATGCGCTCGAGGCTGCCGATGACGTCGTCGGCCGTGACGGGGCGCCCGTTGGAGAATTTGGCGTTGGCGCGGAGCTTGAAGACATAGGTCGTGGGCGAGGTCTGCTGCCAGCTCTCCGCCAGGCCCGGCTGCAGCTTCAGGTTTTCGTCCGTGGTCAGCAGCGTCTCATAGACCATCTGGTACATTTCCCAGGACGCGACGGTGCCCGCGACATGGACATCGAACCCGGTGATCTCGGCGGGTTTGCCCCAGACGATGGTCGCGTCGGCGGCCAGCGCCGACGCCGTCAGTCCGGCGCTCCCGGCAACGCTCATCGCCATGGCGAGCGCGATCCCGCCAATCCTCTTTCCGAAACTCATTGGGTCCTCCTCATGCCTGCTTCCTCCTCCACGTCCCGAGTTTCCTTCTCGGGAATTGAACGCGGCACGGATGCTGTTATGAATATCCCATGAAGTCAAGCTATGGTACTTTCAAAACAGAACATCCTATGGGGGCATGGTGAACCGGTTTCCGGACTATCGCGACCATGACGGCCTTGGTCTGGCGGCCTTGCTGCGCAAGCGCGCGATCTCGCCGCAAGAGCTGCTCGAGACGGCGATCGATTGGGCGGAGCGGGTCAACCCGTCGATCAATGCCCTGTCGCAGAAGCTTTATGACCATGGCCGCGAGGCGCTGGATCGTCCGCTGCCGCAGGGATCCTTCTCCGGCGTTCCCTTCCTGCTCAAGGATGTCGGCGCACAGCTGGCGGGGACGGTGACGACGCAAGGATCGCGCTTCTTCGCCGACATGCGCGCCAAGGCCGATTCCACCCTGGTGGCGCGTTACAAGCAGGCGGGCTTCGTCATTTTCGGCAAGACCGCCACGCCGGAGATGGCGCTGGCGCCCTCGACCGAAGGCAGCTTCGGCGGCGCCACGCGCAATCCCTGGGATCTGTCGCGCACGGCCGGCGGCTCGTCGGGCGGCGCTACCGCGGCCGTCGCCGCCGGCATCGTCCCCGTCGCCCATGCCAGCGACGGCGGCGGCTCGATCCGCATCCCGGCCTCCTGCTGCGGCCTGTTCGGCATGAAACCCACGCGCGCGCGGACACCGGCCGGGCCCCTCGCCGGCGAGGGCTGGGGCAGCCTCTCGGTCAATCATGTGGTCTCGCGCTCGGTGCGCGACAGCGCGGCGGCGCTCGACGCCACGCAGGGCCCGGCGCCGGGGGATCCCTATTGCGCACCCCACCGCGATCATCCCTTTCTCGCCGATGTCGGCGCGCCGGTCGGCAGCCTCAGGATCGCCTTTCAGCGCAAGCCGCTCTCGGGCGTCGCCGTCGCCGCGGAATGCATCCAGGCGGCCGAAGAGGCGGCGCGGCTGCTGGAATCGCTCGGCCATCGCGTCGAAGAAGCCCAGCCGCCCGGCGACAGCGAGGAGCTCGGTCGCGCGCTCTGGGTGCTGGTCGCCAGCAACGTGTCCCGCTCGCTGCAGGCGCGAGCGCGCTATCTCGGGCGCGAGCTCGTCCCGGGCGATGTCGACCCGGTCACCTGGGGCGCGGTCGAGTTCGCCCGGACGCTCAAGGTCGAGGACTATCCCGAGGCGCTGGCGACCATTCACCTGCAGGGCCGGCGCATGGCCGATTTCCACGACCGCTTCGATATCGTGACGAGCCCGACCTTGGCGCAGCCGCCGATCCCGCTCGGGATCCTGCGCACCGACAATCCCGACCTGGACGCCTACAGCCGCGCTCTGCACGGTTTCATGCCCTTCACGCAGCTCTTCAATATCTCGGGACAGCCGAGCATGTCGGTCCCGCTCCATTGGACCGCGCAGAACCTGCCGGTGGGCATCATGTTCAGCGCGCCCTTCGGCGACGAAGCGACATTGTTCCGCCTCGCGGGGCAACTCGAAGCCGCGAAGCCCTGGTTCGACCGCGTGCCCGAGGTGCCTTCATGAAAGCGGGCCTGACCAACCGGCTGCGAAAGGAATTCTCGGGGCTTTCGAAAGCGGAGAAGGCCGTGGCGAGCTACATGCTCACCAACATGAGCAGTCTGCCCTTCGAGACGGCGGCATCGATCGCCGAAAGCGTCGGCGTCAGCCAGATGACGGTCAGCCGCTTCCTTCGGGCGCTGGGCTATCGGGGGCTCAGCGATCTCAAGGAGAAGATGCGCAACGAGCTCGACACCACGCCCCTGCTCATCTCCGACCGCGTCGACCGGATCCGCAAGCAGTCGAGCGGCGACAGCAAGCTGTGGGACAATTTCGAGCTCGAGATGCAGGCGACGATCGGCGTCTACGAGCTGCGCGGCACCCGCGCCTGGAAACGGAGCATCGAGATCCTGGCCAAGAGGTCGGATGTCTATGTCGCCGGCTTCCAGACGATCGCCGGAATCGCTTCCGACTTCGCGGCGCGCCTCGACTATGTGCGCCCCAATGTGCGCCTGCTCGACCGCGGCAACGGCACCTTCGCCGAATTGCTCGCCGGCCAGGCTTCCGCGCCCTGCCTGGTCCTGTTCGAGATGCGCCGCTATACGAAGCTCAGCCACCAGCTGGCGCGAAGCGCCGTCGACGCCGGGGTCCCGGTCATCATCATCTGCGACAATCACTGCCACTGGGCGCGCGACTACACCGAGGAGGTCCTCTCGGTCAGCACCGATTCCCATCTGTTCTGGGACTCACAGGCGCCGTTTCTCAGCCTCGTCAATCTGCTGTTCGACGATCTGATCGCGCGGCTCGGCGACAAGGTCGCGGACCGCATCCGGGCGATGCGCGAACTGCAGGACCGCTTCGAAGCGTTCCAGGATTGAAGGGGCACGTCCGCCGCGATCTCCGGATGACCGGAAGATCGCGGGGGAAGGCCGATTCTCAGCTCAACTTCGCGCAGGCGCGCTGGATGCGCGTGCAGGCATCCTTCAACGCCTCGGTCGAGGTCGCGTAGGAGATGCGGAAGAAGGGCGACAGGCCGAAGGCCGAGCCCTGCACCGCCGCCACGCCCTCGGCCTCGAGGATGTAGGCGACGAAATCGTCGTCGCTGGCGATGACCTTGCCCTCCGGCGTGCGCTTGCCGATCGCGCCGGCGCAGGACGGATAGACATAGAAGGCGCCTTCCGGCTTGTGGCACTTGATGCCCTTCGCCTGGTTCAGCATGTCCACGACCATGTCGCGGCGCTGTTTGAAGACGGCATTGTGCTTGGCGATGAAGTCCTGCGGCCCGTTCAGCGCCTCGACCGAGGCGGCCTGGCTGATCGAGCAGGGATTGGAGGTGCTCTGCGACTGGACCTTGGCGATCGCCTTGATCAGCGCCACGGGTGCGGCCGCATAGCCGATGCGCCAGCCGGTCATGCAATAGGCCTTGCTCACGCCGTTCATCGTGACCGTGCGGTCCTTCAGGCGCGGCTCGATCTGCGCCGGCGTGGTGAAGACGAAATTGTCGTAGACCAGATGCTCATACATGTCGTCGGTCAGGATCCAGACATGCGGATGCTTGACCAGCACGTCGGTCAGCGCCTTGAGCTCGTCGCGCGTATAGGCGGCGCCGGTCGGGTTCGAGGGGCTGTTGAGGATGATCCATTTGGTCTTCGGCGTGATGGCGCGGTCGAGGTCCGCCGCCTTCATCTTGAAGCCGTTCTCCTGGGGGCAGGGCACGAACACCGGCTTGCCCTCGCACAGCAGCACGATGTCGGGATAGGACACCCAGTAGGGCGCCGGGATCACCACCTCGTCGCCCGGGTTCAGCGTCGCGACCATCGCGTTGTAGATGATCTGTTTGCCGCCCGACGCCACCGTGATCTCGTCGATCTTGTAGCCGAGGCCGTTCTCGCGCTCGAACTTGGCGCAGATCGCCTTCTTCAGCTCGTTGGTGCCGTCGACATTGGTGTATTTCGTGTCGCCGCGGCGGATGGCGTCGACAGCCGCCGCCTTGATGTTGTCGGGCGTGTCGAAATCCGGCTCGCCGGCGCCCAGCCCGATCACGTCGCGGCCGGCCGCCTTGAGCTCGCGCGCCTTCATGGTGACGGCGATGGTGGGGGACGGCTTGATCAGATCGAGGCGGTCGGCGAGGAAGGCCATGGCGATTTCCTGGGCTCGAAGAGGAGAAAACGGGGCGGCGACTGCCGGGCTCATATTGGCCGAAACAGGCCGCCTGCAGGCGGCGCGAAGATAGTAGCGGCCCTTCCCTGGCGCAAGACTGTAACCCATTTGGGCGGCTGTCGAAATTGTCACCGCGACGCCTTGGCCGCACACGGCCCTTGAACCTTCCCTTGCGGGAACCCTTAGGGTGATCGCCGTTATCCCGGGCACGCGGGCGGGCGGCCCCAACAAGGAGACCGACATGACCGATTATCCAATCAATTCAGGCGCCGTCAGGCGATTTACCAGGCGGCTCTGCGGTGCGGTCGTCATTTTGGTTCTGGGCTTGTCAGTTTCCGCCCCTACGGGAGCCAGGGCGGCGGAGCAGGACCAGACCCAGCAGCAGATTCAGGACCTGCGGCAGCAGATGCAGGACCTTCACCAGCAGATGCTCGGCATGATGCAGCAGATGATGAGCGGCGGTGCGATGCCGATGATGCGGCAAGGCTGGGGACCGGGAATGATGATGGGACCGGGCATGATGGGTTGCAACATGATGGGCTGCGGCTACGGCAGCGGTCCCGGCATGATGAACGGACCCGGCTACGGCATGGGCCCCGGCATGATGTATGGCGGCATGATGGGCAGGCAGAATTATAATGCGGGGCCCGGCATGATGAATGGCGGCATGATGAATGGCGGCATGATGAACGGCGATGGCGCGCACGGATCACAGGCGCTGTGGCAAGCCGAGATGCAGATGCATCAGGCGATGAACCAGCCCTATAGCGGAGACGCCGATCGCGATTTCGTCGCTCACATGATCGCCCATCATGAGGGCGCCGTGGCGATGGCGCAGGCCGTGCTTCAATACGGCAAGGATCCGCAGATCAAGCAGCTTGCCCAGGACATCGTGTCGGCTCAGCAAAAGGAGCTGGACATGATGAAGGACTGGCTCGCCAAGCATCCGGCGTCGCAATAGCGCCATCGAAAGCCGAGGCGATTGCGTCCGCAAGGGCGCCAATCGTTTCATCTGTTTCGCGCATTGTTGCGAAGACTTCAGCGGCGTGGCGTCGGGTCTCCCCCTGATGGCGGAGACCCGACGAAATTTTCTCGCAGCCTCTCGACAGGACCAGGTTCCTTCCCGTAGAAGGCGCGTCCGCAGCGCGATCGATCTCGCGATCCGCATCCGTCCGAGGGGAGAAGCCTGACCATGACCATGCCCAAGACAACGTTTCTGGCTCGCGGCGCCGTCTTCGGCGCGCTGATCGTGACCTTCTCCGGCTTCGGCGCCGCGCAGGCCCTGGCCGAAGGCACGAACGAACGCGGCCGTTATCTGGCGACCATCATGGATTGCGGGGGTTGCCATACCCCGGGGGCGATGACGGGCCAGCCCGACATGGCCCATGCGCTGGGCGGCTCGGATATCGGCTTCGAGATCCCGGGACTCGGCGTTTTCTATCCGCCGAATCTGACCTCGGACAAAGAAACCGGTCTCGGCAATTGGAGCGCGGCGGAGATTATTGCGGCCGTTCGCACCGGTGTGCGGCCCGACGGGCGCGAGCTGGCGCCGGTCATGCCGTGGCACTCCTATGGCGCGCTCACCGATGCGGACGCCAAGGCGCCGGCGGCCTTCATCAAGAGCCTGCCGGCCTTCTCGCATAAGGTACCGGGGCCGTTCGGTCCCGGTCAGACGCCCACGGCGCCCTACTTCACGGTGGCGGTCCCGAAATAACGCCTGGGCATCTTTCGCCGATGCAGACGACCCCGTTCTCGCCCGCAAGCGAGAGCGGGGTTTTCTTTTGCGCGGACGCAAGGCGCCGAGCCGGCATCTGGCATTCGCGGCAAATGCGTCGGTTGCAGCGCACAGGAAAAAATCCCGCCTGTTAACCACGGCGCTTAACGCGGCTGAAACGGCATCGGCCGCAATCATGAGACACCAGCGGAAGGGCTGGGCGAGGTGACGACGGGCGGCGGGCCCGTGGCGCGGCAGGATCGGCGCCACATTTCCGCCCCAAAGAATCACGGAATCGCCCCAGGAGGGGGCGTGTCTCGCCACAGCGACCGACCATATCTGCATTGTCCGAGCGACCAAGGGGGTCGCGACGGAGAATGCCGAAGGATAAGGGGGTGCAGGATGCGCGGTAATGCCAAGTTTGCGCAGGACAACGGGTCGATCCCAGGCGGCAAGGGCCGCAAGCTGATCGCCAGCATCCGGGTCGGTCTGATGTCGGGCGCCATGTTGTTGGCGCTGCTCGTGCTGTCGGTTCCGCGTGTGGCCGAGTCCCTCGGCCTGAAACCGCCGCCGGGTCTCGTCAGCGTGGCCCAGCTGGGACCTTCGGTTCCGGCTTGGTCGCAACACCCGAATGAGCCGGGCCGGTGACAGGGCCCGACCCGTTCATGACAGTCGGTTCCCCTTAGAGCGGTCCCATCCGCCCTCCCGGCCTCCTATCAGGGGCCGGGTTTCTTTTTGCCCGGCCTTTCCCCTCGAAATGGCCGGGTTTTTATTGTGGCCGCCGGCAGGCCCCTCCCGCCGCCTTTCCCGGCACATGGCTGGGTCCCTGACCCCACCCCTACCCAGGGTCGGAGTCGCTCGCTATATCTGGGGCCATGTCGACAAAGCCGAATTCCGTCAAAGGGGCCCCCTGGGGATCCGACCCGATCGTGCTTGAACGCCCGACCGCGGGCGAAGGCACGCCCTTCAAGCTGGTCTCCCCCTTCGAACCGGCGGGCGACCAGCCCCAGGCCATCGAGCAGCTCACCGAGGGGCTGGTCAAAGGCGAGCGCGACCAGGTGCTGCTGGGCGTCACCGGCTCCGGCAAGACCTACACCATGGCGCATGTGATCCAGCGGCTGCAGCGCCCGACCCTGGTGCTCGCCCCGAACAAGACCCTCGCCGCCCAGCTCTATGGCGAGATGAAGAGCTTCTTCCCCGAGAACGCTGTCGAGTATTTCGTCTCCTATTACGACTACTACCAGCCCGAGGCCTACGTCCCGCGCACCGACACCTATATCGAGAAGGAAAGCTCGATCAACGAGCAGATCGACCGCATGCGCCATTCGGCGACGCGCTCGCTGTTCGAGCGCCGCGACGTGATCATCGTGGCCTCGGTGTCCTGCATCTACGGCATCGGCTCGCCCGAGACCTACTCGACCATGACCATCACGATCAAGAAGGGCGACACGCGCGAGCGCCATGAGCTGCTGCGCCGCCTGGTCGAGATCCAGTACAAGCGCAACGACGCCGCCTTCCAGCGCGGCTCCTTCCGGGTGCGCGGCGATTCCATCGAGATCTTCCCGGCCCATCTGGAAGACCGCGCCTGGCGGCTGTCGCTGTTCGGCGACGAGGTCGAGAGCATCGTCGAGTTCGATCCGCTGACGGGCGAGCGCATCGCCGCGCTCAACGAGATCAAGATCTACGCCAACAGCCATTACGTGACGCCGAAGCCGACGCTGAATCAGGCGATCGAGCAGATCAAGGTGGACCTCAAGCTGCGGCTCGAGGATTTCAACAAGAACGGCAAGCTGCTGGAGGCCCAGCGGCTGGAGCAGCGCACCCAGTTCGACATCGAGATGATGGCGGCGACGGGGTCCTGCGCCGGCATCGAGAACTATTCCCGCTATCTCACCGGCCGCCGGCCGGGCGAGCCGCCGCCGACCCTGTTCGAATATATCCCCGCCGACGCGCTGCTGATCGTGGATGAGAGCCATGTGACCGTGCCGCAGGTCGGCGGCATGTATCGCGGCGACTTCCAGCGCAAGAACACGCTCTCGGAGTTCGGCTTCCGCCTGCCCTCCTGCATCGACAACCGCCCGCTCAAATTCGAGGAGTGGGACGTGATGCGGCCGCAGTCGGTCTATGTCTCGGCCACGCCGGGCCCCTGGGAGATGGAGCGCACCCATGGCGTCTTCGCCGAGCAGGTGATCCGCCCGACCGGCCTGATCGATCCGCCCTGCCTCATCCGCCCGACCGAGACCCAGGTCGACGACGTGATCGCCGAATGCAAGGCGGCCGCCGCCAAGGGCCAGCGCGTGCTGATCACGACGCTGACCAAGCGCATGGCCGAGGACCTGACCGAATATATGCACGAGGCCGGCGTGCGGGTGCGCTACATCCATTCCGACGTCGAGACGCTGGAGCGCATCGAGATCATCCGCGACCTGCGGCTCGGCGCCTTCGACGTGCTGATCGGCATCAACCTGCTGCGCGAGGGCCTGGATATTCCCGAATGCGCGCTGGTGGCTATCCTCGATGCCGACAAGGAGGGCTATCTGCGCTCGCAGACCTCGCTGATCCAGACCATCGGCCGCGCCGCGCGCAATGTCGATGGCCGCGTCATCCTCTATGCCGATGTGATGACCAAATCGATGGAGAAGGCGCTGGGCGAGACCCAGCGCCGGCGCGACAAGCAGACGGCCTGGAACGCGGCCCACGGGATCACGCCGGAATCGATCAAGAAATCGATCGGCGACATCCTCGAGAGCGTCTATGAGCGCGACCATGTCACGGTCACGACCGGCGACAAGGGCGCGCTCCATCACATCGGCCACAACCTCCAGGCGACCGTGGCCGATCTCGAGAAGCGCATGCGCACGGCCGCGGCCGATCTCGAGTTCGAGGAAGCGGCACGCTTGCGCGACGAACTCCGCCGGCTCGAGGCCATGCAGTTGGAGATCCCGGCCGGAGCGCCCGGTTCGGGTGGCCGCTCGATCGGCGGCCGCGCGGGCGAACCCCCTCAGGTCGGCCCCCGCCCGCCCCGCATCTCCAAGGCGGCCGAGCCCGCCCTCACGCCGTGGGACCGTCCCGCCGGGGCGGCCAAGGCCGGACGGCCGAAGCGCGGCGGTGGCTTCAGAGGCCGCAGCAAGCGGGGGTAAGTCGGAGACGTGAGATATGTCCCTTCCCCCGGCACGGGGGAAGGTTAGGAAGGGGGCTGCTCGGCGATCGCGACTTCCCCCTCCCTAACCCTCCCCCTGAAAAGGGGGAGGGGACTCTCACCTGAACAACCCCTGCTCACTCCCTCGTGACTCGAATCCCCCTGCCAACTCATTATCTCTCCCACACAACCCCACATCGCCGAGCACCCCACCCCGATGGCTGATCTCTATGCCTGGCCCGCTTTGGCGACGATCGCGGCGCTGGCCGTCTATCTCGCGAGTTTCATGCTGGCCGGCCGGATGCGGCACAAGCATCGCGTGGTCGCGCCTTCGACCGACGGCCCGGAGGAGTTCAAGCGGGCCCAGCGGATCCAGGCCAACACGCTCGAGCAGCTCGTGCCGTTCCTGGCCTCGCTCTGGCTGTTCTCGGTCTACGTCTCGCCGCTCTGGGCGGCGGTCCTGGGTGCGGTCTGGGTCGCGGGCCGCATCTACTACATGGTCAGCTATTTTCGCGACCCTGCGAAACGCGGACCCGGCTTCGTGGTTGCCGCCGCGGCCTGCATCACCTTGCTGGCGGGCGCGCTGATCGGCGTGATCTTCCGGCTTACCGTCCTGCCCTGACGAGGAGGCTTCCATGACCGATGGCAGCACCACGTCCCCCAAGATCCAGAAGTCCGACGCCGAATGGCGCCAGCAGCTCACCCCCGAGCAATACCGGGTGGCGCGACAGGCTGGCACCGAGCGGGCCTTCACCGGCGAATACTGGGACAATCACGAGGCGGGCGAATATCGCTGCGTCTGTTGCGGCGAGCTGCTGTTCGAATCGGACGACAAGTTCGATTCTGGCACCGGCTGGCCGAGCTTCACCCGGCCCAAGGCCAAGGACGCCGTCGAGACCCAGACCGACCGCAGCCATATGATGGTGCGGACGGAAGTCCATTGCGCCCGCTGCGCGGCGCATCTGGGCCACATCTTCCCCGACGGCCCGGCGCCGACGGGCTTGCGCTACTGCATCAACTCGGCTTCCCTCGCCTTCGATCCGAAGGACGAGAAGGAATAGATCGCCACGCCTGGGGGAAGTCTCGATGCGAGTGCTGACCGTTCTCTGCCATCCGCGCTCCGATTCCTTCACGGCCGGCGTCGCGCATGAATTCCGCGCAGGCCTGGCGGAGAGTGGCCATGGCGGCGAGCTGGCCGATCTCTATGCCGAGGGCTTCGATCCCCTGGTCTTCCCGGCCGACGAGCCGGACTGGCATCAGCCCAAGCGCTATTCCGATGCGGTCCTGGCCGAGCAGGCGCGGGTCGACCGCCATGATGCCATCGCCATGGTGTTCCCCGTCTGGTGGTGGTCGGTCCCGGCGATGCTGAAGGGCTGGATCGACCGCGTCTGGAATCGCGGCTGGGCCTATAGCCAGAGCCAGCTCCGGCTGGACCAGGGGTTGCTCATCGGCGTCGCCGCGGGCACGGCCAAGAACTATGACGGACCCTGCGGCTATCGCGGCGCCATGGAGATCCAGCTGGTCCAGGGCGTGCTGGACTATTGCAAGGTCCGGAACGGCCGGCTGGAGTTGCTGATGAACTCGAAGGAGTCCGATGCGATGCGCGCGGAGTTGCTGCTTCGCGCGCGGGTGCTCGGTCGCGACCTCGTCCGCGAGACGGTCGAGGCCGCGAAGTAGCGGCCGCGCGGCTCCGAGGCATCGACGTCGCCAGTCGGCGAGATCTGTCCGGGACCGACCGCGCCCTTATCGCCGATCGAGAACCGATCGCACCTTCGCCGCCAGCGCGCGTTTGGCAAAGGGCTTGTTGAGCAGATCCACCCCCGGGTCGAGGCGGCCATGGTGGACCACGGCGTTCTCGGTATAGCCGGAGGTGAACAGCACCTTGAGCTGCGGGCGGCGGCGGCGCGCCTCGTCGGCGAGCTCGCGTCCGGACATGCCGCCGGGCATGACGATATCCGTGAACAACAGATCCACGGGCTCCGCCGAATCGAGAATGGTGACCGCCGTGGGTCCGTTGGCCGCCTCGATGACGGTGTAGCCCAGCGATTGCAGCTGCGCGACGACATAGTCCCGCACCATCTGATCGTCCTCCACGACGAGGACGGTCTCGGTGCCGCCAGGCGGCACTCCCGTCTCCTGGAGCGAGGCCGATGTCGCCTGCTGGTCGTCCGAGAGCGCGCGCGGCAGGTAGATCTTGATGACCGTCCCCTGGCCGATCTCGCTGTATATCTTGATATGGCCGCCCGACTGCTTGACGAACCCGTAGATCATGCTGAGACCGAGGCCCGTTCCCTTGCCGACCTCCTTGGTCGTGAAGAAGGGTTCGAAGGCCCGCGCCTGCACCTCCAGCGTCATTCCCGTGCCGGTGTCGGTCACCGCCAGCATCACATACTGGCCGGGATGCAGATCGGCGTTGACCGCCGCATAGTCGTCGCCGAGGCGGGTGTTCGCCGTTTCGATCGTCAGCTTGCCGCCGTTCGGCATCGCATCGCGGGAATTGACCGCCATATTGAGGATCGCCGCCTCGAGCTGGGCCGGATCGGCGAAGCAGGGCCAGAGCCCGCCCGCCAGGACGCATTCGATCTCGATGGATTCGCCGAGCGTCCGCTGCAGCATGGCCTCCACATTGGACACCAGCTTGTTCATCTCGACCTTCCGGGGTTCCAGCGGCTGCCGGCGGCCGAAGGCAAGCAGGCGGCGCGTGAGCTCGCTCGCCCGCATGGCGGCACGGTCGATCGTCTCGACCTGGCGCCGGCGTGGACCATCGAGATCGGGCGCCGATGCCAGCATCTCGATATGGCCGATGATCACCGTCAGGAGATTGTTGAAATCGTGCGCGATGCCGCCGGTCAGTTGCCCGACGGCCTCCATTTTCTGCGATTGCCGCAGCTGCTGTTCCAGTTGGCTCCGGTCTTCGATATCGATCAGAACGCCGACATGGCCGAGATAGCGCCCGTCGGCGGCGAACCGCGGGACCGAGCTGTCGAGGAACCGGCGATATTTGCCGTCCCTGCCGCGCAGCGGGTATTCATCGACGCAATTCTTCTGCTCCGTCACCATCTGCCGTTGAAGGCGCTGCGATGCCTCGCGATGGCTGGGATGGATGTTCTCGGCAAACCCCTGGCCGAGCTCGGCCTTGAGGTCGCGGCCCGTGTAATCGAGCCAGCGTTTATTGACGAAGGTGCACTGCCCGATCTCGTCCGACATCCAGAGCAGCGCCGGCATCGTGTCGGCGATCGAGCGGAAACGGCCTTCGCTCTCGCGCAATTCCTGGACCGTGCGGTGCAGTCTCTTATTGGCATCCTGCAGCTCGACGGTGCGCAACGCGACGCGATCTTCCAATTCCGCCTTGGCGGCGGCCAGCGCCGCGCGATGCTCCTGCAGCTCCGTATTCGCCCGGACGACGTCCTCGAAAGTCGAGATCAGCAGGTCGACGATCTGCTCCTTGTCCGACGTGATGGTGAACCGCTTGCCCAGGAAGGCGACCTCGACGCCCAGCTTGACCTTCCCGTCCGCGCGCAGGGCCTTGTTCTCCAGAAGCTTGTGGATGCGGTGGAGGAGCTCGTCGGTCTGATAGGGCTTGGTGAGGAAGTTGTCGGCGCCGGAATCGAGCCCCTCGATGATGGCCATCGGGTTGTCCAGCGTCGTCAGCAGGATGACGGGCGTTCGGTGGGAGGTCGGCAGCGTCTTGATTTTCCGGCAAAGCTCGTAACCGGACTGACCCGGCATGACGACGTCGGAGATGATCAGATCGTATTTGGTCTGCTGGGCGAGAGTCAGCGCCGCCTCGGCGGTGGTGGCGCCCTCCACCTCGAAGCCTTCCGCTTCCAGAATCATCCGGAGCCGCTCGGCTTGAGTGGGACTGTCTTCGACGATGAGAATGTGAGCCATGCGACTCTCCAACACCCGTTACGTCATTTCCTGCAATCGCGGCGCGATTGCAGGGAGTGATAGGACTGCGTCGACCTGCTTCGCCGCGATGGCCGCCGCCGGCATGCCGAACACCACCGAGGTCGCCTCGTCCTGCGCGATGACGACGCCGCCCCGGCTGCGGACGAACGGCAGCCCGTCGACGCCGTCGCGACCCATTCCCGTCATGATGACGGCGACCAGGGCGCGAGCCGCGGCCTCGGCAGCCGACTGGAAGAGGAAGGTCGCGGAGGGCCGGAACCCGCCGATTGGCGGCGCATTCGAAAGCGCGATCGTCCAGTTCGCCGCGAGCCCCAGATGGCGGCCATCGGGGGCGACATAGACCGTATGGGCCGCAAGGGACTCGCCGTTTTCGGCCACTTTGACCCGCAGCGAGCAGACCGTGTTCAGCCAGTCGGTGAAGCCCGCGATGAAACCGTTGGCGATATGCTGTACCACCAGGATCGGCGCGGGAAACTCGGCTGGCAGCTGCGACAGCACGGCCTGGATGGCCGCCGGGCCGCCGGTCGACGCGGCGATGGCCACGATCTTGCGATGCGTCCGCGGTGTCGTATCGAACATCGGCTGCGAACGTTCTGCGGCGTCCCGCGCCGGCCAGTGACGCACCACCTTGACCTGCGCCATGGCCTTGATCGCTGCCACGAAGCGCTGCCGTTCCTCGCGGTGAGCACCGGTCATGGGCGTCGTCAGCTTGGGCAGGACCGTGAGCGCGCCGGCGCGCAACGCCAGCATCGAGAGCTCGACCTGCCGCGCGGAGGGAGCCGCCGAGACGATGACGATCGGCGTCGGCATCTCGATCATGATCTGCTTGGTCACGCCGAACCCGTTCATGCTCGGCATGTCGATGTCCATGACGACGATGTCGGGGCGCAGCTGCCGGGTCATGGCGATGACGCCGCTCCCGTCGCCGGCCTCGCCGATCACGACGACCTCCGGATCCTCCGAAAAAGCATCGAGGAGAATGCGCCGGGCGATCGGCGAGGCGTCGGCGACGAGGATGCGGATCATGTTCCAGTCAGCTCACAGCATTTGCCGAATCGTTTCGAGCAGCGTCGTCTGATCGAAGGCGCTTTTCAGGAGATAGGCATTGGCGCCGACCTCCAGGCCGCGCGCCTTGTCGGCCTCGCTTTCCGCGCCGGTGACGAGCACCACCGGCAGCCGGCGAAAGCGTTGCGAGTTCCGGATCGCCTCGGTCAGATCGAACCCGTCCATCCGCGGCATCTGCACGTCGCTGACCACCAGGTCGGCGCCCCTTTCCTGCAGCAGGCGCCAGGCCTCGAGGCCGTCCGACGCGACGCTGACCTCGTATCCCGCGGCTTCGAGAATGCTTTTCTCCAATGTGCGTGTCGTCACGGAATCGTCGGCGATGATCAGTCGCCCCTTGGTCGCGACCTGGGAGGCGACCGGCACGGTCGGGCGCGTCGGCGCGTGACGCGTGGCCCGGCGGACCAGATCGGCGGCATTCAGGATGAGGGCGACACCGCCGCTCGGCAGGACCAGCGCGCCTGTCACGGCGCGCAACCCGGTGAGGCGCGGACCGAGGGCACGGACCATGACCTCCTGCTCCGCCAGCAGCTCGTCGACCAGGACACCGATCCGCTGGCCACCGACGACGAGCAGCACCAGCGGGAACCGGCGATCCGCATGCACGGTCTCCTCCGGCGGCAAGTCGAGAAGGTCCGCGAGCGACACCACCGGCGTCGGCGGGCCGCCGAGGGCCAGCACGTCGCGTCCTTCGATCGAACGCAGATCGCCGGGCCGATCCGCAGAAGCCGTTCGATCGCCGCATTGTCGAAGGCGAAGGTCTGGCCGTGCACGCGCGCCAGCAAGACGCGAAGCGTCGTCAAGGTCAGGGGCAGCGTCAGCGTGAACCGGGTTCCCCGACCCTCCTCGAAGGCGAGGTCCACGACCCCGCGCATGGCCTCGACCTGGGTCTTGACCGCGTCGAGCCCCACCCCGCGGCCGGATATCTCTGTGACGATCGGTGCGGTCGAGAAGTTCGGCAGGAAGACCTGGTAGGCGAGCTCGCGATCGTCCTGCGGCTCGGGCAGATTCTTCTGCCGGCCCCGTTCGCGGATCGCCGCCAGATCGAGGCCACCGCCATCGTCGGCGACCGTCACCTCCACGAGGGCGCCGCGCAGCGCCGCGGCGACCGTGACCCGTCCCCGACTCGGCTTGCTCCGCGCGTGACGCAAGGCCGGCGGTTCGATCCCATGATCCATCGCGTTGCGCACGAGGTGCAAAAGCGGGTCCTTCAGCCCCTCGAGAACCGACCGATCGAGCTCGATATCGGCGCCGTCGATCACTAGCTCCGCATCCTTGCCGCTGGCCTTCGCCAAGTCGCGCACCACCCGCTCCAGTCCGGCGCAGGCTTCGGTGAAGGGCAGCAGGCGGGCCCGGCGGATCTCGGAGTCGAGCGTGCCGGTTGCGCGCTCGAGGGAACGCCTGTCGCTGGCGAGCCCGCCCGCCAGGCGCTGAAGCTCCTGCTCCAAGCGGTGAATATTGTCGCCCGTCCGCCGAAATGCCATGGCCGATCGTGGCGAGAGCGGAGTGGGCCGCTCGGCGACATCCGACGCCGCCGGGAACGGTCCCCGGCCATGGCCATCGCCTAGCCAGCGCTCGACCGTCCGTTCGACCGTCCGCCAATCGACCCGCCAGCGCTTGACCGCTTCCAGCAGGCCGACGGCATCGTCGCTGTGCGCTTCGGCACTGCGCTGCACCACCATCAGCTGGCCGCTATGCGCCAGAAGGGAATCGAGTCTCTCCGCGGGTATCCGCACGAGAGAATCGTACGGCAATGACGAGGCTTCCTGCGCCGCGGGAGCGGGCATCGGCATGTCCGCCGCGGGGATATCGATCGCGCCTTCGCCGGCGATGGCCGCATCGAGGTGCCGCAATAGCGCATTCAAGGGCAGATTGTCGAGAGTTCTGCTGTGCGCGAAGCCGCTTCACCACGTCCTCGATCGCGTCGACGACGGCAAACAGCATCCGAAACAATCCCGCGTCTATGGAACGCCGGCCGTCGCTGGCCGCCGTGAACAGCTCTTCCAGTTTGTGGCATGCGGTTTCAAGGACGGGCACCTTCACCGCATGCGCCGCGCCCTTCAGGCTGTGCGCCGTCCGGAACAACGTCCTGAACGTCTGGCTCCGCTCGGCCGCCGTGGATTGCTTCTCCAGATCGAGCAGATTTCGGTTCAACGTTTGAACATGCTCCTCGGCCTCGCCGAGGAAGGTCTTCATCAAACGCGCGATGAGGGCGTCGTCTTCCATCAACGTCCGCCGGCAATGAGCAGTCGCAGCTTGGTGCTGAGCAGATCCAGATCTTGGGCCGCCCGCTCGGCCTGCTTGGTCGAGACCAGGTTCTGGTTGGCGACCTGGTTGATGTTCTTCATCGCCTGGTTGATCTGCGTCATGCCGGTCGCCTGCTGTCCGGCGGAGGCGGAGATCTGCGCGGCGAGCTGTGCGGCCTCGGTGATCGTCTCGGCCAGGGTCCTGATCGTGTCGCCGGCCTTGCCCACCACGAGGATCGCCTCGTTGACGCTGCGCGTGCCCTCCTCGGTCCGCATGACGGCGCCGTTCGTCGCCTTCTGGATGTCGCCCAGGATCTGGCGCACCTGCGCCGTCGCCTTCTTGGACTGGTCGGCCAGCGCCTTGACCTCGCCGGCGACGACCGCGAAGCCCCGGCCATGCTCGCCGGCGCGCGAGGCCTCGATGGCCGCGTTGAGAGCCAGCAGGTTGGTCTGCTCGGCGATCTCGCTGACGGTGGCGATGATCTCGCCGATCGACTGGGCCTGCTCGGCCAGCCCGAGAATGCCCTCGGCGATGGATTCCGACTGCTCCTTCACCTTGCCCATCACCGTCACGGTCTCGTCGATCGCGCACCGTCCGGCCTTGCCGACCTCGACCGACCGCTGCGCCGCCTCGGAAACCGCCTTGGAACGCTGCGCGGCCTGGTCGGAGGTCTGGGTCACCTCGTCCACGGTGCTCACGGTCTCGGTGACGGCCGCCGCCTGCTCCTGCGATCCGGAGGCGAGCTGGGTGGTCGCGGCCAGGATCTCCGACGCCGCCGCCGCCAGATTGCCGACGGCCGCAGTCACGGGAACCGTGATGCTGCGCAGAATGAAGAATCCGGCCAGCAGCAGCAGGGCGATGGCGACGCCCGTCCCATAGAGGATGCTATTGAAAGTGAACTCCGTGGCCGCCGCCGCCGCATCCTCCCGCTCGTCCTGCAACTTGGCTTCTTCATCATTCATCTCATGCAGGATAGCGCGGGCATCGTCCATGAGTTTCTTGGCAGTCCCGTCCCTGACCAATTGCACAGCCGCGTCAAGAGTTGAATCGTGCCGCGCCGCGATGGTTTCTGCAAGGCGATCGCGAAGCTTCTTGGTCAGATCCGCGAGCGTCCGCAAACGGGCCTGCTGGTTGGGATTGTCGACGGTGAGCTTGGTGGTGCTGAGCATCGCTGCGTCGATGGCCTGTAACCCTGCCTGGTAAGGCTCGAGGAAACTCTCCTCGCCCGTCAGCAGGTAGCCGCGCTCGCCGGTTTCCGTGTCGATGAGCGCGACCTTCAGATCGGCGATCGCATTCTCGACCTCGATCGTATGGCGGGACAATTGCCGGACCGTCAGCAGTTGGCTGGTATTGCTGTAGGTCACGGTGCCAATGATCAACAGGAACAATATGGCGATACCGAATCCGCTGGCGATCTTCGCCCTCACAGACAATGCTTGAAACATTGCAATCCCCCTTGTTTCGGACGTTGAGACATCTAGCGGTCCGGTGTGATGAACAGCCGGCGGTCGGCCAGCAGCGCGGCACCGTCGATGACGATCAACGCAGTCTCCGTGACGCCAAGCCGGCAATCCGCCGGCGGGGCCCCCGCGGTATCGATGGATTTCAGGAGGCCGGAAACCGGCAGTTCCAGGGTCTCCTGCAGGGCGGCGACCGGCGCGCCCAGATCGGCTGCCTCGGTCCCCAGCACGATGGCCCAGGGCGCATCCGCCAGGACCGTGCGCCCGATGCCGAAGAAGCGGCGGAGATCGACGAGCGGCAGGATCTCGCCGCGCAGATTGGTGAGCCCGATGAAATGGTCGGGCACGGCCGGCATCGGCGTGACCTGAGTCACACGGATGATCTCGCGGACATAGCGGGTCTCGATGGCATAACGCTCACCGCCCAGGACGAAGGTCACGACCTTGATCACCGCCCCGGCATCGGGCCCTTCCACCGGCGGTCGCGCCAGGGCACGGGCTCGCTCATCCATGATCTGCCGGGCGCGATCCTCGGAGATGTCGAGCGCGGCTTCGGACAGGGCCGTGGCACGCGCCAGGCGCTCGCGCAACCCGACCCAGTCGATCGGTCCCTCCGGATGCCGCCGCATCGTCATCGCCGGGCCCTCGCGTCGCCGGTCAGCAGCGCCAGTTGCGCCTTCGCCGCCGCCGCCAGCCGTCCGGCGGTTTCGCCATCCGCCAAGGGCACGGTCTCATCCGGGGGCCGCGCGGCGGCCAAGTCGTGGCCCGTCTGATAGGCACGGCGTGCGCCGGCCATATCGCCCAACCGCCGCAGGACCGAGCCCAGCGCGAGATGGGCTTCCGCCAGGGACCGGTTGAGGTAAAGCGATCGCTGCAGGGCCCGTGCCGCCTCCTCGTTGCGATCGAGGCCGATCAGCAGCATGGCGTGAATGAAATGGAGTTCCTGTAGGAGCGGATGCCGCGCAGCGGCAGCGGCGGCCACTCTCTCGGCATCGATCGTCTCGCCGCTGTTGGCCAGCGCCTGGACATGAAGCGATATCGCCGCCGGGTCGGCCGTCAGCCTTCGCGTCAAGCTCACGACCTGCGCGTGATCGCCGCGCGCGGCGGCCTCCCGCGCTTCGGCCAGGCGATCCTCAACGATGCTTGGCACCACGAAGATTTCGCGTTCGCCGGGAACCGCCGCTTTCTCGTCCCATGGCGCGACGGTCCGGGCGGTGACGGTGGCGGCGGTTCGGGCGCGGCCGGCGGGGCCGGCGTCATGATGACGACGGGACCCTGCCGGACCCGGTCGCGCCGGTAGAAGACGCCCACCGGCGTCACCATGATCTCGTGCGATCCCTCTTCCTGATAGAGCGGATCGGAGGCGCCGGTGATCAGGACGCCGCCGTCGGCCAGCGATTCGATCAACCCGCGCATCACGCGCCGGACCGTCTCGCGATCGAAATAGATCAGCACGTTGCGGCAGAGGATGATGTCCATGCCCCAGGCGCCGCTCGCCAGCGACGGATAATGGTCGAGCGCGAGGTTGAGATACTCGAAATTGACCCGCTGGCGGATTCGGTCGGCCAGGACGAAGCGGTCCCCCTTCCTACGGAAGTACCGGTCCGCGAGGCTGCCGTCGTCGCCCCGCAGGGACCAGGGGCCATAGTTCGCCATCCGGGCCCGGGCCAACGCCGCGCGCGAGATATCCGTCGCCAGGATGGTGGTGCGCTGATCGACCAGCTCCTGCTCGAAGAGCATCGCCAGCGAATAGCCCTCTTCCCCGGACGCGCATCCCGCACTCCAGGCGCGCAAGGCGTGATCATGGCCATGGCGGCGCCGGATGGCCGGCAGCAGCTCGCGGCGAATGAAGTCGAATTGCCCGGGGTCGCGAAAGAAGTAGGTCTCGCCGACGGTGAGTTCGGTGATGAAGTCGTCGAGCGGCATCCGCGCCGAGCCCAGCAGCTGCTGGCATATCGCGATGTCGGCGATGCCGGCTTTTGTCATGACCCGTCGAATGCCGGCCTCGGCGTCCTGGCATCGATTGGGGCCGAAGGTAAGACCGGTTCGCGCATGCAGCCAGCATGCGATCGCCTCATAGGCGGGATCGGTCCAGGCATTCGGCCTCACGGGGAAACCTCGAGACCGGCGACTTCGTCGAGCGCATCCGCCTCGGCCGCCGACAGAAAGGCGCGCAGATCATGGATCAACACGAGCCCGTCGGG
>CAVOLB010000111.1:0-14246 GCA_963696655.1 uncultured Alphaproteobacteria bacterium | reverse complement strand
CGGGCGTCTTCGAGCCAGCCTTCGGGCTCGTGCTCCGACCCGAGATCGCCGTGCCTGTCGATGTCGGGTTCGAGCTTCCTGGTGGCCGTCAACGTGCTGTTACTGAAGCGGCTCCGCCTCCCGGGTGGCACCGCTGACGGAGCCGTTGCGGGGCCGACCGTCTGACCGGTGTCAGATTGCCGTCTCGACGGTGGCCGTCGCAGACGGATCGGATTCGGGTTCGTTCCACTTCTGGCCGTGGGTCACCAGCAGGTAGCTGACGCCGCCGACGATTGCGGCCAAGGACACCCATTGGTTCATCGAGTGCGCGGATCCGGAGGCGACGCGCGGCGGCGGAGAAGCCATGGGCCTCGGCCACCGCGACGAAGACCGACATCGATTGAACCGATCCATCGTTGTTTCCAGAATATGGAAGAGACATTCTAAATATTGCCCAATAGTCGCGCTGAATGGAAACGATCAAATAGCGGTCGTCAGGCGGACGCAATGTCCGCGCCACCCACGAGGAGACCCGCCATGAGCCGCATTGCGACGCCCGCTTCGATCGACGCCGCCCCCGCAGCCGCAAGACCCGCCCTCAAGGCCGTCAAGAAGCAGCTCGGCAGCGTCCCCAACCTTTTCCGCCTCGTCGCCAACAGCCCGGCGGCCCTGGAGGGTTATCTCGGCCTCAATGGCGCGCTCGCCAAAGGCGCGCTCGATGCCCGCACCCGCGAGCGGATCGCGCTCGCGGTCGCCGAGATCAATGGCTGCGGCTACTGCCTGTCGGCCCACAGCTATCTCGGCAAGGTTCTTGCCGAGATAGCTATGAGCCGAGAGGCAGTAGCCGCAGCCATTGATCTCGGCGACCGCGAGCGCGATCCGTTCGCGGGTGCGGGCATCGAGCGAGCCTTTGGCGAGCGCGCCATTGAGGCCGAGATAACCCTGCAGGGCTGCCGGGCTGTTGGCGACGACGCGGAAAAGGTTGGGAACGCTGCCGAGCTGTTTCTTGACGGCTTCGAGGGCGGGCCTTGCGGCTGCGGGGGCGGCATCGATCGAGGCGGGCGTCGCGATGCGGGTCATAGCGGATCTCCTGGTTGGGGCCCGGCATGCTTGGTCGGGCCTTGATGACCCTTATCTGATCCTTTCCATCGGGCGTGACTATCTGGCAGTATCTGGAATGTCTCTTCCATTTTATGGAAACAACGATGGATCGGTTCGAATCGATGTCGGTCTTCGTTGCGGTGGCCGAGGCCCATGGCTTCTCCGCGGCCGCGCGCCGCCTCCGGATCCCGCTGGCGACGGTCAGCCGGAAGGTTTCGGACCTCGAGGAACTGCTCAAGGTCCGCCTCATCAACCGCTCGACTCGGCAGATCACCCTCACCGAGAGCGGTCGCGTCTATTTCGAATCCGCGCGACAGATCCTGGAAACGCTCGGCGAGGCGGAGCGGGCGGCCTCGGGCGAATATCGGATTCCGCGCGGCGCGCTCACGATCACGGCGCCGATCGTTTTCGGCCGCCTGCACATCCTGCCGGTGGTGGTGGAGTTCCTGCGCGCCTATCCCGAGGTCGAGATCAAGCTGCTGCTGGTCGATCGCCTGGTGGAGCTGCTGGAGGAAGACGTCGACCTGGCGGTGCGGATCAGCGAGCTGCCCGACAGCAGCCTGATCGCCGCGCGTCTCGGCTCCATTGGCTTCGTCGTCTGTGCCAGCCCCGACTATCTGGCCGCGCGCGGATATCCCGGCAGGCCCGAAGACTTGGCCGGCCATGATTGCGTGACGGCGACGACCAGCCCCACAGCCAAGCTCTGGTCGTTCAAGATCGGCAAATCGGTCAGGGAAGTCCCGGTGCGCTCGAGACTGTCGACGACGACCGCCGAAGCCGCCATCGCCGGCGCCGGCCTGACGCAGGTGCGCGGCTATCAGGTCGTCGAGGCGATCAAGGAGGGGCGGCTCGAGCGCGTGTTGCGCGACTATGAGCCGGATCCCGCTCCCTTGAGCTTCGTCTATCCCAGCGGGCGGCTGACGCCGCGCAAGCTGCAGGCGTTCCTCGAGTTCGCGGTGCCACGCGTCAAGGCGCGGCTGCAGACAATCTGAAGGGGGCCTCTAGCCGGCGCGTTCTTCCTGCTGGCGCGCCCGATGGCGGCGCGCCTTGGCGCGATTGCCGCAATCCGTCATCGAGCACCAGTGGCGCGATTTGTTGCGGCTGGTGTCGAGGAAGAACCAGCCGCAATTGCTGCCGATGCAGCGCTTGAGCGGCAAGGGTTCGGGCCGCGAGAACAGCTCGGCCGCCTCGGCCGCGAGCAGGTCGGTCACGGAATCGAGATCCCGGCGCGTGCGCTGCCAGGCGAGATGGCCGTCGGCGGGAGCGAGCCGGCGCGACCGGAAGGAGCGGGCGGCTTCCTCGGTCAGATGCTCGACCGCGGCGACGGGTGGCGGCTTTCCGTCGAGCATCGCCGTGAGGATCTGAAGGATCGACTCCCGAAGCTCGCGCGCCCGGTCCAGGGCCGCTTGTTCTGCGCTCTCGCTCTTCGGTGGATCGACCGCGATCCCGGCCATGCCGGCCCAGATCCGGTAGTCTGTCGGGGTCAGCAGGGAGTCGCGCGGCGCGGGCTCGTTGGTCGCGACCAGGCTGTTCACGAAGTCGAGACAGCGATGGCCGGCCCGATGGGCCAGCTTGGCAATGGGCGTCCCGGGTTTGCGGGCAATGACCATCATATAACCAGCATAAGTCAATTGACAGGTTACTTCAATCCTGGCCTTATATAACCGGTAAATTTCGTTTAGCCGGTTATCGAGTTTGTCATGAACCCAGCTTTCCTGGCGCTGCTCGCCGGCGCTGTCGTTTCCGGGCTCACGCCGCTGGTGGTGCGCCTGATCGAGATCGATCCTGCGGCGGCCGGCTTCTGGCGTGTCGCGCTGATGCTGCCGATGCTCTGGATCTGGGGCATGCGTGGCAGCAGGACCGCGAAGCAGACCGTCATCGCCGCACGCGACCGTTGGCTGCTCATCATCGGCGGGGCCGCCTATGGCGCCGATATCGCCGTCTGGTTCTGGTCGATCCAGCTCACCAGCGCCGCCAACGCGCAGCTCTTCGCTTATTGCTACCCGCTTTGGGTGGCGCTGGCCGGCACGCTGTTCCTGAGCCAGCATCTCGCGCGCATGGGCTGGGCCGCGATCGCCCTGGGCTTGGGCGGTTCCGCGCTCGTCATCGCCGGCAGCGCCTCGGGCTTCGCGCTCGAGACCGGGCCCAAATTGCTGGGCGACGGTTTCGCGATCCTGGCGGGGCTGCTCTACAGCGTCACCATGATCGCGCAGGGCACGGTGCGCTCGCGCGCCGGCACGCGGTCGGTGCTGCTCTGGACCACGATCGCCGCCTCGGCGGTGCTGCTGCCGGCGGGCTTCGTCAGCGGGCGCGACGTGCTGCCCAACAGTATCGAGCAGTGGGGCGTGATGGCGCTGCTGGGGCTCATGACCTTTGCCGCGCAGGGCCTGGTGGTCTATGCGCTGGGCCGCCTGCCGCTCAATCTCGCCGGCATCGGCGGCAGCCTCAGCGTCGTGGTCGCGGCGATCGGCGGCTGGCTCGTGCTGAGCGAGCGGCTCGAGGGCCTGCAGATCCTCGGCGTCGCGATCGTGCTGGCGGCGGTGCCGATGGCCGAGCGCGCGGTGCGCGCCAGGAAGGAAATGCCCAAACGCAATCCCTCTTTCGTCTCTCTCAGGGATGCGAGGGGAAGGATTGCGAAGGGCTAGTCCGGGAGCGAAAACCCGCGACTTCGCGTCGATCGCCGGCAGGACCGGCCTCGCGATGGCTCTCCCGACAGCGGGTCGAGCCGAGAATGGCTTCGACCGGCAGAACCGAGGGCATCGCGGACGACGATGACCGCAAGCATGCCGTCAGCGCGCATCGAGAATTCGCAAAGCATTCTCGCCTCTTGCGGCTCAGCGAGGCGGCCAGGCCCGGAGCGTGGGAGAAAATCCCAAAACCGACAGGCGCCCATGACGACTGCCGAGGCTGCAGCGCCGCCAGAACTCCAAGGCGCCATTCCGAAGTATTGAAGAAGCTTGCGCCGCTTGATCCAATTCGAGCGCCCGTGTCTGCCTCACGTCATAAAATGTTCCCGCTTTGCAGGTTGACTTGCTCGGGCAGGGCCACAACTTGGAATTATTCTGATTTCTAGAAGGAGGTCCGACCATGGACAGAGAGCCTGACGGAAATGCGGCGGGCAAATGCCCGGTCATGCACGGAACGACGAACCTCGGGATGAGGTCGATCAGCAACTGGTGGCCCAAACAGCTCAATCTCAGGATTCTTCGCCAGAACTCGCCCCAGTCCGATCCGATGGGCAAGGCGTTCAATTACGCGGAAGAATTCGAGAAGCTCGACCTCAAGGCGGTGAAGAAGGATCTCGTCGCGCTGATGACGGACAGCCAGGACTGGTGGCCGGCGGACTTCGGTCACTATGGCGGGCTCTTCATTCGCATGGCCTGGCACAGTGCGGGTACCTACCGCATCGGCGACGGCCGCGGCGGCGCGGGTTCCGGCCAGCAGCGCTTCGCTCCTCTCAATTCCTGGCCGGACAATGTGAACCTCGACAAGGCGCGTCGGCTCTTATGGCCGATCAAACAGAAATACGGCCGGCAGATCTCCTGGGCCGACCTCATCATCCTCACCGGCAATGTCGCGCTGGAGTCGATGGGCTTCAAGACCTTCGGCTATGCCGGCGGCCGCCCCGACGTATGGGAGCCTGACGAATCCGTCTATTGGGGCAAGGAGAGTATCTGGCTCGACGACAAACGCTACGCGGGCGACCGCGTGCTGGAGAATCCGCTCGCCGCCGTGCAGATGGGTCTCATCTATGTGAATCCGGAAGGGCCGAACGGCAATCCGGATCCGCTCGCCGCGGCCAGGGACATCCGCGAGACCTTCAAGCGCATGGCGATGAACGACGAGGAGACGGTTGCGCTCATCGCCGGCGGCCATAGCTTCGGCAAGACTCACGGCGCCGGCGACGCGAAGCTGGTCGGTCCGGAGCCCGAAGGAGCGCCTATCGAGCAGATGGGCTTCGGCTGGAAGAGCAAGTTCGGCACGGGCTCGGGTAGGGATGCGATCAGCGGCGGCCCGGAAGTCACCTGGACCACGACGCCGACGAAATGGAGCAACAACTTCTTCGAGAACCTGTTCGGTTACGAATGGGAGCTGACCAAGAGCCCGGCGGGCGCGCATCAGTGGAAGGCCAAGGGCGACGTCGCCACCATTCCGGATGCCTTCGATCCATCGAAGCGGCACGCGCCGACCATGCTGACGACGGACCTCTCCTTGCGGGTCGATCCGGCCTACGAAAAGATCTCGCGTCATTTCCTCCAGAATCCCGCTGCCTTCGCGGACGAATTTGCCCGGGCGTGGTTCAAGCTCACGCATCGCGACATGGGTCCGCGCGCGCGCTATCTCGGGCCGGAAGTCCCGGCGGAGGAGCTGATCTGGCAGGATCCCGTGCCCGCCGTCGATCACAAGCTGATCGACGCCAAGGATATCGCCGATCTCAAGGCCCGGATCCTCGCCTCGGGACTTTCCATTCCCGAGCTGGTCGGGGCCGCCTGGGCCTCGGCGTCCACCTTCCGCGGCTCCGACAAGCGCGGCGGGGCGAACGGCGCGCGCATCCGTCTGGCGCCGCAGAAGGATTGGGCGGTCAATCAGCCTGCCCAATTGGCAAAGCTTCTCGAAATCCTCGCGGGCATCCAGAAAGGCTTCAACGGCGCGGCAAGCGGCGGCAAGAAGGTGTCGCTCGCCGATCTGATCGTCCTCGGCGGCTCTGCCGCCATTGAACAGGCCGCGAAGAAAGCCGGACAGAACGTGACCGTTCCCTTCGCGCCCGGCCGTACGGACGCATCGCAGGAGCAGACCGACGTGGAGGCCTTCGCCTATCTCGAGCCGGTTGCGGACGGCTTCCGCAACTATCTCAAGGCCAAGTACACCGTGTCGGCAGAGGAGCTTCTGATCGACAAGGCGCAACTCCTGACGCTGACGGCGCCGGAAATGACGGTTCTCGTCGGCGGCCTGCGGGTCTTGGGCGCGAACCACGGCAAGTCGCAGCACGGTGTCTTCACGAAGCGGCCGGAGACATTGACCAACGACTTCTTCGTGAACCTCCTGGACATGGGCACCGAGTGGAGGGCGACTTCGGATGAGGATGTGTTCGAGGGGTACGATCGCAAGAGCGGCAAGCTGAACTGGACCGGAACCCGCGTCGACCTCATCTTCGGTTCGAACTCCGATCTGCGCCCCCTTGCCGAAGTCTACGGCGCCTCCGACGCGCAAGCGAAGTTCGTGGCCGATTTCGTGGCGGCCTGGACCAAGGTGATGAACGCCGATCGTTTCGATCTCGCCTGATTTCCGGGACGAAGGCCCCAGGGCCAAGGCGCTCCAGCCAAACCTCTTGGCGGGGGACTTCCCGGAAAAGCGAAGCGTGCTGCAAGGAGGCGCAAGCGTTGCTTGCGCCTCCTTTTATGCTATTCGGGGGAGAGAAAAAGTCTCAGAGCGACCCGTCGATCGAGGCGATGAACATCTGCTTCATCTCGGCGACGCCGGCCGCGACCGGATTGCCGCCGGTCGAGGGATCGTTGAAGGCCTGCTGCGACAGCGAATCGAGCTTGCTCTTGTCGACGCCCAGATCCTTCAGCGTGTGCGGAATGCCGATCTCGGTGCGTAGCGCCAGCACCCAGTCGAGCACGGCGTTGTAGGAGGGGTTCTTCAGCCCCAGCCACGACGCCAGCCGCGTCATCTTCTCGTCGATGGCCTTGCGGTTGAACTGCATCACATAGGGCATCACCACGGCGTTGGTGAGGCCGTGATGGGTGTCATAGACGGCGCCCAGCGGGTGGCTCAGCGAATGGATGGCACCCAGGCCCTTCTGGAAGGCGGTGGCGCCCATGGTGGCGGACGCCATCATGTTGGCACGCGCCTCGAGATTCTTGCCGTTCCTCACCGCCTCGGGCAGCCAGTTCTTGATCAGCCGCATGCCTTCGACCGCGATGCCGTCGGCCATCGGGTGGTAGCTCGGCACGCAATAGGCCTCGAGGCAGTGGGCCAGCGCATCCATGCCGGTCGCGGCCGTGATCTTCGGCGGCAGCCCGACCGTGAGCGCCGGATCCTCGATCACGATCGAGGGCTGGACCTTCGGATGGAAGATCAGCTTCTTCTCGTGGGTCTGCTCGTTGGTGATGACCGAGACGCGGCCGACCTCGGAGCCTGTCCCTGAGGTGGTGGGCACGGCGATGATCGGCGCGATGCCGGCCGGATCGACCAGCTTCCAATTGTCGCCCACATCCTCGAAGGCCCATATCGGATGCTTCTGGCCCGACATCAGCGCCACCGCCTTGCCGGCATCGAGCGCGCTGCCGCCGCCGAAGGCGATCACGCCGTCATGCTTGCCGGCGCGATAGGCTTTGAGCCCGTCCTCGACATTCTTGCCGTTGGGATTGCCCTTGATGTCCGAGAACACGGCCGTGGGGAGCCCGGCCGCCTCGTTGCGGGCGACCGCCTCCTTGATCATCGGCAAGCCGGCGAGGCCGGGATCGGTCACGATCAGCGGGCGCTTCAGGCCCAGCGCCTTGCACATGTCGGGCAGCTCGGCGATGCGGCCGACGCCGAACTTGATGGCGGTCGGGTAGTTCCAATTGCCGCGCAGCGCGGCAGCGTCGTTGGACATGGGATCAGGCCTCTCTCACGCGAAAAACGGTTCAGGTCAGAAGACAATTTATCCCCTCCCCCGTCTTCGGGGGAGGGCGGGGGAGGGGGCTGCTCGGTCGATGAAGCCGGAGCGAAGCGGCCTTGAGCGGTATCCTCTATCGCGTCTTCCCCCTCCCTGACCCTCCCCCGTTCCGGGGGAGGGGACGAAGTGTGGCTCAGGTCTTGGTGCGCAGATGGAAGGATTTCGGCCGGGTCAGATATTCATAGCCGACCTGGCTCAAGGTGCAGCCGCGGCCCGAATCCTTGACACCGACCCAGGCCAGCGCCGGGTCGAGATAGTCGCAACGGTTCATGAACCAGGTGCCGGTCTCGACGCGGTCGCCGATGCGGATGGCCGCAGCTTCGTCCTCGGTCCAGATCGCGGCGGTGAGGCCGAACGGATTGTCGTTCATCTTGGCGATGGCCTCGTCGTCGGAGGCGACCGGCGCGATGCCGACGGCGGGGCCGAAGCATTCCTCCTGCATGAAGGGATTGCGGGTGTCGAGCTGGGTCAGGACCTGCGGCGCCAGATAGGCGGTGCCGGGCTTGTCGGCGGCGAAATGCCGGGGATCGATCATCGCTTTGGCGCCGGCCTGCACGGCCTTCTGGATCTGGCCGCGGATCTCGTCGGCCGCGCGGCTGCGCACGACGGGCCCGAGATTGGTGCCCTTGTCGAGCGGATTGCCCAGCTTGTAGCTGTTGGTGAGATCGACGAATCCGTCGACGAACGTCTTGTAGACGTCCTTATGCACGAAGATGCGCTGGATGCCGCAGCAGGACTGGCCGGAATTGAAGAAGGCGCCGTCGACCAGGTTCTCGATCGCGTGAGTCATGTTGGCGTCGTGGCGCACATAGGCCGGATCGTTGCCGCCGAGCTCGAGGCCGAGCCCGATGAAGCGGTTGGCGGCGGCTTGCGTGACCGCATGGCCGCCGGCGACCGAGCCGGTGAAGGCGACATAATCGACCGCCGGATTGCCGATCACCTGCGCGGTGTCGTCATGCGTCAGCACCAGATGCTGGAACAGGCCGGCCGGGAGGCCCGCCGCCTTGAAGGCCTCGCCGAAGCGCTCGGCGCAGAGCGGCGTCTGGGCCGAATGCTTGAGGATGACGGCGTTGCCTGCCATCAGCGCCGGCACCACCGCATTGACCGAGGTCAGATAGGGAAAGTTCCAGGGCGCCACCACGAAGACGACGCCCAGCGGCTCGCGGCGGATGAAGCGGGTGAAGGTCGGCTTGGGCCCGACATCGATGTCGGCCAGCGCCCGCGGCGCGATGTCGATCATGTAGCGCGCGCGTTCCTCGAAGCCCCGCACCTCGCCCGGCGACTGGCCGATCGGCCGGCCGATCTGGCGCGTGATCTCCTCGGCGATCTGGTCGCGATGCGAGACGAAGGCGTTGACCGCCGCCGTCAGCAGCTTCTGGCGGTCGGCGATCGCGACATGCTTCCAGGCCCGTTGCGCGTCGCGCGCGGCCTTCAGGGCCTTGTCGATCTCGGCGGCGCCGGCATAGGGCCGCTCGACATAGAGGCTGTCGTCGATCGGGGTGATGGTCTTCTGGATGGCGCCCATGGCGTTCGGTCGGTCCTCTTGCAGAAAGGTCAGATGATCTCGAAATAGCGCGCCAGTTCCCAATCGGTGATGTGCTTGCGGAACTCGCGCTCTTCCCATTCGCGGGTCGCAGCGAAATGCTCGACGAATTCCTCGCCGAACAGCTCGTTGGCGGCCTTCGACTTCTTCAGCCGCTGCGCCGCGTCCCACAGGGTGTTCGGCAGCGCCAGCTTGGCCGAGGGCTTCAGCTCATAGGCATTGCCGACGATGGGCTCGCTCGGCTCGAGCTTATGCTCGATGCCATAGAGGCCCGAGGCCAAAGCCGCCGCGAGCGCGATATAGGGGTTCGCGTCGGCCGCGGCGATACGATACTCGATGCGCTGCGACTTGGGCGAGCCTGGGATGACGCGCAAGGCGCAGGTGCGGTTCTCGATACCCCAGGTGGCGTTGGTCGGCGCCCAGAAGCCCGGGATCAGCCGCGAATAGGAATTGACCGTCTGCGCCACCATGCCCAGGAGCTCGGGCATGAGCTGCTGCTGACCCGCCAGGAAATGGCGCATGGTCTTGCTCATATTGTGCGGCTGCTTGGCGTCGTGGAACACCGTGGCGCCATCTTTGCCCTTGAGCGAGAGATGGATATGGCCGCTCTGGCCCGGCCAGTTGTTCGACCATTTCGCCATGAAGGTCGCCATCAGCCCGCGGCGCTGCGCCAGCACCTTCATGAAGGTCTTGAAGAGGGCGGCGCGGTCGGCGGACTCCAGCAGCTCGTCGAACGCAATCGCGGCCTCGAGCACGCCCGGGCCCGTCTCGGTGTGAAGCCCTTCGATCGGGAATCGCATCGTCTCGGCGGTCGAGAGGATCTCGTGATAGAGCTCCGACCAGACCGAGGAGCGCAGGCCCGAATAGCCGAAATAGCCCGGCGTCATCGGCTGCAGGTTGCGATAGCCCTTCTCGCGGACGCTCTCGGGCGTCTCGTCGAACAGGAAGAACTCGTATTCGCAGGAGCCATAGGCCTTGAAGCCCATCTTCTCGGCCTTCGCCAGCACCCGGCGCAGCAGTCCGCGCGGGCAGACCGCCTCGGCGCGTTCGACGAACTGGCCGAGGAAGAAGAGGGTGTTCTCCTCGAACGGAATCTCGCGGCAGCTCTCGGGGATGAGGCGCACCAGCGCGTCGGGATAGGCCGTGTGCCAGCCAGTGAATTTGGTGTTGTCGTAGAGCTGGTCGTTGGAGTCCCAGCCCAGCACCACGTCGCAGAAGCCGAAGCCACTCTCGAGGGCCGACATGAACTTGGCCTTCGAGATGTATTTGCCGCGCAGCACGCCGTCGATGTCGAAGACGCCGACCTTGATATGGGTGATGCCGCGTTCTTCGACGATCTTCTTGGCATCCGCGAGACTGCGGACGGATTCAGGCTTCATGACGTGCTTCCCCCGGGGTTTCTCGGCCTTGAGGCGCGTGGCCGGCGCCTATTTGCACCCCTCGCGGGGGGCTTGTCAAAATGAGAAAGGGCGCCCCGGAGGGCGCCCTTTCGTAGCAATCGACCCGCAGATCGACGCGGGTCAGGCGAGGCCTATTCGGCCGCTCCGCCGACGGCTTTCTCGCGGGCCGCGATCTCGGCCTGCTTCTTGGCGATGGCGTCGCCGACCGGCGGGCCAGAGAAGCTCTTGCGCAGGCCCGCATACCAGAGGACCACCATGACCACGACCATGGCGACGATGAGATATCCCACCTTCTCGTTCGGCGGCTGCACGCCGACCGCAATCAGGATGAGACAACCGACGACCGCGAAGAGAGCGATCGGCTTCGAAAGACCGCCAAGATTGAACGGCCCCTTTTTCGTCCAGCTCTTGCCCTCGGCCAAAAGACCTGCGGCAACGGCCATGACGTAGGAGATGTAAAGGAACACAGCGCAGCCGGTGGCCAGCACGAAGAAAGCATCGCCATAGAGGGTGGCGATGATGGACAGGACCGCCGCCGCCCAGATGGCATTGACCGGTGTCCGGAACTGCGGGCTGACTTTGCGCAAGGCGCCCGAGCCCGGCAAGCCGCCGTCACGGGCAAAGGCGAACATCATGCGCGAGCAGGAGGTGAGGCCCGACAGCGCGCAGAGGAAGTTCGACACGACGATGACGATGTAGAGGATCTTGCGCAGGATGTCCGGCATCGGCGACTGCGCCATCACATAATTGAAGGAGCCCCAGCCGGTCTTGGCGGCTTCGTCCATCGACGGCATGGCGAGCACGAAGGCGCAGACCATGACGTAGCCGAAGAGGAAGGACCACCAGACCGAGCGATACATGCCCTTCGGAACCTCGACCGCGGCGTTGCGGGTCTCCTCGGAGGTGTGACCCGAGGCATCGAAGCCGGTGATGGTGTAGACGCCCTGCAGCAATCCGAGCATGAAGGCCAGGAAGATGCCTGCCTGGGCCGCCGGCCAGACGGCGCCGCCGGCATCGCCGGTGTAGTTGGTGAAGGTGAAGAGCCGCGAGAAATCGAGGCTCGGCGCATAGACCAGCAGCGCGATTGTCAGGACGGCCGCGCCGACGAAGATCAGATAACCCGAGAAGTCGGTCAGGATCGTCGTCAGGCGGATGCCGCGATGATTGATGATCGCCTGCAGCGCGGTGATCACCGTGATGAAGATGGTCTGGATCCACCAGCCGGTATCCAGCATCGCGGCCGAGGTCCAACTGGTCACGTCCATGCCGAGCACGCCGGCGAGGAAGAGGTCGCGGAACAGCAGGAACACGCCGAAATTGACCGACGACACGACGAAGAGCAGGCCCGCAAGGTTGAACCAGGCAGCGGCCCAGCCCCAGCCCTTGCCGCCCAGCATCGACGCCCAGTGATAGATGCCGCCGGCGGTCGGATAGGCCGAGGCGATCTGGCCTAGCGAAATCGACACGACGAGAGCGAAGAGACAGGCGAGCGGCCAGCCATAACCGATCGAGGCGCCGCCGGCTGCGCTGAACGCGGCCGGGAAGGCGGTGATGCCTCCGGCCAGGATGCAGATGATGGAAAAGGAAATCGCGAAATTCTGGAACCCGCCCATGCGGCGCGACAGTTCCTGGGCGTAGCCCATGCTGTGCAGCTGCTTAACGTCTTCCTCGACCCCGTGGTAGCCGGGGTCTCCTTGATGCTGTGACATGATCGAATGCTTCCCCTGAATATGAGCTATGAGCGCGCAGCTCATGACGCGCCGGGCGGCTGGCGACGGTCGGTTCGGTCCGACCGTCTTTCGGTTGTGAGAACGCCGCTCCGATTCTCTTCCCTGCTAAATCCTAGCGGATCATCGATTTCCCTCCAATGGCGTCTGAAGCCCCGAAAGAGGGAGGCGATCCGCTGGAACGAAACATGGCCGTTTGGTCAGAATGGGCGCGGCCGATTTGAAAGGTCAGGGCTCATGCCGGGCCATGGCATCGTCGTTTGGCCCGTTAACCAAAACACACGCGGAAATTGACGGTTTCTCTTCCGTTTTCGAGTCGGAGCTCAGGCGCTGCCGGCAAAATGCTCGCGGCAGAACTCGGCAAAACGCTGCGCGGCGCGGGTGGGCCGCGCTCCGGCCAGGCTGGCCAGCCCCAGCCGCTGGGCCGGCACGGGCTCCTTGACCGGCCGATAAGCCAGCCGCTGGCCGTCGAGGGCCCGGTCGTTTTCCGGCCGCGAATGCATCAGCGCATAGCCAAAGCCGTTGGCGACCAGGCCGCGCACCATCTCGAACGAGGTCGTCTCGTGCGCGATCCGGGGCTCGAGTCCGCGGGCGCGCAGGATCGAGAGGAAGTGGTCGCGGCTCTGCGGCAGGTCCAGCAGCACCAGCGGCTCCTCGACCAGCTCGGCCAGCGCGACCGTCTTGCGCGACGCGAACCGGTGGCGGGCCGGCAGCATCACATAGAGCGGCACCTCGGCGAGCGTCTCGAAGGCGAATTCCGGCCCGAGCCCGAGGTCGTAGGTCAGGCCGAGGTCGAAGCGGCCGCGGCGCAGGCCTTCGAGCAATCCCGCCAGATGCTCCTCGCGCACCCGGACCGTCATATCGGGGAAGCGCCCCTTGAGCGCGCGCAGCATGCCGGGGACGCGCATCGGTGCGAAAGTCTGGAAGCAGCCCAGCTCGATCTCGCCGCCGGGCCGCTGGCTCAGATCGAGCGCGCCCTGGCGCAGCTCCTCCGCATGGGCCAGCAGATCCGTGGCCTCGGTCTGAAGGCGGCGCCCGGCCGGCGTCAGTGACAGGCCCTGCGCATGGTGGCGCAGGAAGAGGTCGAGCCCCAGACTCTCCTCGAGCTCGGCGACGGCGGCCGACACCGAGGGCTGCGAGATGTTGAGCCGGCGGGCGGCGGCCGTGATCGTGCCGCTCTCGGCGGCGGCCACGAAATAGCGCAGCTGCTTGAGCGTGAAGGCCATAGGCAAACCCTATGCAATTCGTAGAAAAATAATATTTCCCCTTTTATGGACCCAAGGTCAAGAATGCTTCCGATCCGCAAGGCTTCGCGTTGCGGGCCTTTCGGGCAATCGGCGAAACGACGGGGACGAGATGATCAGAACGGGCGAGCAATACCGCGAATCGCTGCGCGACGACCGCGCGGTCTGGATCAATGGCGAGCGCGTCAAGGATGTGACGCGCCATCCCTCCTTCAAGCCGATCGTCGATGCCCGCGCCCGCATCTACGACATGGCGCATGATCCGAAGACGGCACCGGTCATGACCTGTACCGACGAGGAGACGCGCGAAACCAACTGCATCGGCTACAAGCTGCCCCACAGCCAGGACGACTGGCCCAGCTGAATCCGTACGCCAGGATCATCGCCGACGAGGCAATACTGCGCGGCATCGCGGTGCAGGTGCTCGATGCGCAGGGCGGCTATCTGCAACTCACTCACGGCGGCACCACGGTGACCACCCGCGAGTCACTGTCCGAGCTGACCAACGCGGTCGCCACGAGCCGCTGCGATGACAAGCGCATTGCGCGCAAGGTGGTCAGCGAATCGGAATTGTTGTGCCCCAAGGTG
>CAVOLB010000110.1:0-29175 GCA_963696655.1 uncultured Alphaproteobacteria bacterium | reverse complement strand
CAATCCGTTAAAATTCAATTATTTCGAGCGGTAGCTTCAACCTTTACGAGAACGTCCAGCGCGATGGGCGGCGGGTTCGGCGAGCGCGCGGCTTCAAGGATGAGCCGATCGGCAGCCGCTTCGATCCGCTCCTGGAGCTGCGCTTTGAATTCCTTGCGAGGCAGTCCCGGTGGAAGAGGGTCGAGGATCTCGACGATGATCGTACCGGGATAGCGGATCAGCTCGCGCCGCGGCCAATAAAGCCCGGAATTGAGTGCCACCGGTACGCACTGCAACCCGAGCCCCTCATAGAGAGCCACGGCGCCCGACTTGTAGTCGGGCACGGCGCCCGGCGGCCGGCGCGTGCCCTCAGGGAAGAGGACGATCTCTCGGCCAGCCTTGGCGCGGTCGTTCGCATCGTGCACCAGCTGACGCAACGCGGCCGGATCGACATCGCCATAGACGTGAATCTTTCCGCTTCGATGCATATTCGCGACCCAAGCGATCGTGTCTTGCATGCGAGTACGCAGCGACAACTGCCAGCGCGCCGGCATGCGCAAAGGCCGAGGGGCCGCCGCTTCTACCCAGCGCTCGTCGTTGAAAATGCTCCGAAGGGTTACCTGCAAACTCTGTCGCTCCAAAAGTCCGACGCCCAGGCGTTTGCAACATTCGTTGCATAGACGAGCCAGCTCCGCCTCCTGAACGCTCATCGATTTGTTCGCGTGGAGGAGTTCGCTCTCGCTCAGCGGCAATATCGGAACGGCGGTGGCATTGGTAAAGTGCCGGAACATCTGATCACGAGAGCCGTCGCGATCGACGACAATTACCCTGATACGGCCTTCCCCGAACGCGGAAAACAAGGCGGCGAGAAAATCTGGCTCGACCATGCGCCCCACAATGAGGGCTTCCGATTCCGCAAGCGACTTCTCATAGCCTGCATGGACGCTTTGCTGCCAAAGCGAGACCCCGCGCCGTCCCATTTGCGACAGCGTCACGATCACCCGAAGGTCACCGAGCGAAGCGATTTCCGCCAACCGCTCCATGTGGTGCGGAAAGGCCCAGGAAAAGTCTTCGGCACTCAGGATGAGTTTCGAGCACTGCGACGCTCGTGCGTCGGCGACCACGCTCATCAGCGCGCTCGAATCAGACCGCCCGTGGTGCTGCAATATGCCGAGCCAACGCCATGCCATTTCCGCATGTCCGGGCCCATACGATTCTGGCGATGGGTACCATGGCTTTCCCGGCTCCCGTCGCGCATATCGCCTGAGCAGGGCGCGCTGCAACGAGGTTGTCCCCGTCTTGTGCAGGCCAACATGTAGAACGATCTCCATGGCCCGTCCCGGATCGTGACGCAAGCAAACTACCTCGAAGCCCAGATATTGCAAAAGTCGCCCCGCGACGCGATCTGCGATTGCCTCGGGGTAAGCTACGACCGGCATGCGCGACAACAGCGCCGCGACCCGCCCCCTGATCTCGATGCCGCTCGCTTGGCCCTGATTTAAGCCACCCTATCCTATTGACTGCGCTTGTTTTTTCTCCGATATAATCGATATACGGCGAATCGCCGCATTGCCGAGATTTTCGCGAAGCCAGTCTCCGGATTGGGTCCGTCGATTTCCCGCTAAACCGATTCACACTTCCTTGAATTTCTCACGCTGCATCGCGGCCCTGCCCAAGGATACACAGAGCTGGCGGTCGGGCTGGCGGTCGGGCCCAACCATTTGGATTCACGATGCTGAAGAGAATTAGATCCGCGCTTGGCTTGCTCGAACCGGGAAAAGATCGAACCCCCGCGCGGCTTAACCTTCAGAATCAGAAGCTTCACCTCGGATCGGGCAGCATCCGCCTTGAGGGTTGGCTGAACATCGATATTGAGGCGCCGCAAGCCGATCTCAGGCTCGATCTCCGGCGACCGCTCCCATGCGCCGAGAACTCCGTGCGGTATGTTTTTTCGGAGCACTTCATCGAACATATCACCCGGCCGGAAGCAGTTCGGTTGCTCCGCGAGTGTTGGCGCGTCCTGGCCCCGGGAGGAGTCCTGCGGCTCAGCACGCCCAGCCTGCAATGGATCATCGAGAAATATCAGGAGAAGAACCTCACGGAATGGGGCGATCTCTGGCGCCCGGCCACTCCTTGCCAGATGTTGAACGAGGGCATGAGGTCCTGGGGACACCAGTTCGTCTATGATATGGATGAATTGACGGCCGTTCTTGCCGATGCCGGCTTTGCGTCCCTCGAATGGGGCGACTGGCGCCGCAGCCGCCATGCTGAGCTCAATGGTCTGGAGCAGCGCCCATACCACCGCGAGCTTATCGTCGAAGCAACCAAATAGCCCACTTCGCCGTCACGAAAGCACGTCACGATGCAGATCAACGTCACCAAGACGTACCTGCCGCCGATTGCGGAATATGAGCGATACCTGCAGGACATCTGGTCACGCGGCTGGATTACGAATCACGGCCCCCTCGTCAATGAACTCGAATTGCAGCTCAAGGAACGCCTGGGAGTCGACTATCTTCTTTTTGTCAGCAGTGGCACCACAGCTCTCCAGATCGCATTGAAGGCTCTCGATCTGTCAGGGGAGATCATTACGACGCCATTCTCCTATGTCGCGACGACTTCGAGCATCATATGGCACGGCTGCGAGCCCGTGATGGTCGATATTTCGCCGGACACCCTCAACATCGACGCCCGGCAAATCGAATCCGCGATCACCGACCGCACGTCGGCCATTCTCGCCACCCATGTCTATGGCAACACCTGCGACATCGCCGCCATCCAAGAAATTGCCGATCGGCGGAATTTGTCCGTTATCTATGATGCTGCGCACGCCTTTGGCACCCGGTACCGGGGCAGAACCGCCTTCGACTACGGCGATATCTCCGCCACGAGTTTTCACGCAACGAAGCTGTTCCACACTGTCGAAGGCGGCGCGGTCATCGCCCGAAACCCCGACCTGCTGAGGCGGCTGGCGCTTCTGCGGAATTTTGGGCACACGTCGCCAACAGATTTTGAATGCGCCGGCATCAACGGCAAGAATTCCGAGTTCCACGCTGCGATGGGCCTGTGCAATCTGAAATATGTCGACGAGATTCTCCGGGTAAGGGCCGAGCTTTCCGCCTACTACGACAAGAAGCTTGGTGGGTTGCCCTTGCGCCGACCCTCCGTCACGCCAGGCTGTGAATACAACCATGCATACTATCCGGTGATCTTCGAGACCGAGCCGTTGTTATTGCGCGCCCTGGAGACACTCACGTTCCACAACATTCACCCGCGTCGATATTTCTATCCCAGCCTGTCCGGCCTGCGCTACCTGGACCGGCACTTCGACACGCCCGTGTCCGACGATATTGCGCCGCGCGTTCTATGCCTTCCGCTCTATCATTCCCTGTCACCGGAAGAGATCGATATGGTCTGTCGACTGATCTCCCGCTCCATTCGATATTGATGACTTTTGCCCTGGCTGCGACAATCGGAGAAGTGACATGCGAATCTTCGGGCTGATTGGGGCCGGCGGTCATGGGCGCGATACGATGCCCGTCCTCGCTGAGGTCCTGAGGGGCGATCGCAGTCAACCGTCGATCCGGCCCAAATTTGTGGTGGAAGGATCGGACCATCCGTCATCGATCAATGGCTATGAGGTGATTAGTCTCTCCGACTTTTGCCGCCTGGAAGGTGACGTGCTTTTCAACATCTCGATTGCCGATAGCAAGGTCAGGCAGCGCATCGCGGATGTCTGCTGCAAGGCGAAACTGCGGCCATTCTCGATCATCAGCAAGAGCTCGGTCGTTTTGGACAACAACGAGATCGGCGAGGGCGCCATTCTCTCGCCATTTACGACCGTGACCTCCAACGTTCGGATCGGCCGTTTCTTTCATGCCAACATCTACTCTTACGTGACTCACGACTGTGTTATCGGTGACTTCGTGACATTCGCCCCCGGCGTCAAATGCAATGGCAACGTCATGATCGACGATCATGCATTTGTGGGCGCCGGCGCCATCATCAGGAACGGGTCGAAGGGGCGGCCCTTGCGGATAGGCCACGGAGCGGTCATTGGAATGGGGGCCGTCGTCACCAAGGACGTTCCACCGCTTGTCACTGTCGTCGGAAACCCGGCGCGTCCAATCAACAAATAGGCCGGCGGGCAGATCGAAGCCATGGCTTCACCACCATTTCCGCTGGACGTCGTGCTTATTGCCCACAATCACGAGCGCTATATCGCGCGCGCGCTCGAATCGATCGTTCGTCAGGAATGTCCCTTCGATTTCCGTGTCCTTGTTGCCGATGACAGTTCGGATGACCGGACACTGGAAATCATTCGACAATATGCGGAGCGGCACCCCGCGATCGCCTTCACTTTCCTTCCGAAGTCGGTGCGCCTCGGCGTCACCCGGAATTATCGGCGTGCCTTCGACGCCTGCGATGCCGAGTATGTCGCCATCCTGGAAGGTGACGACTACTGGTGCAACACAGGCAAGCTCGCGCTTCAGGTCGGTTTTTTGCGAGACCACCCGGAATGCGCGATGTGCGGATGCAACTACTACATCCTGGACGAGGCCGACCAGACCTTCAGGCTCCGGGTCCACCTGATCGACGGTTTCACGGTGCATGACACGCCCGCGATCATACGCGACAACATGATTAGCAATTTTTCAACTTCGATCTACCGGCGCGAGGCCCTGAGTCGCATTCCGCGAGAACTGTTCGATCTTGTCGCGTATGACTGGGCCGTGAATATTTTCGTTGGCATCCACGGTCTTCTCGGCTTTCTGAACGAGCCCCTCTCCGTCTACCGCATTCATCCGGAAGGCGTATGGAACAGGATGTCGCCCGCCGAGAAGATAGCGGAGCAATTGGCGCTGATCCCACATTATGATGCCCTTTCCGGAGGGCAATTTCACGAAGCCTTTGAAGCGCGCTCGCGATGGCTTCGGGACCAGGATGGGAGGCGCGATCTCGCCGGTCGGTTTCTCTACTGGTGCCCGCCATTTGTCGAGTGGCTGCTGCGCGGCTTGATCCCACGCGCAATCTTGCGCCGCGGCCGAAATCTCCCGAGGAAGTAGCTCAATGGCGCCGCCGAAAGTCTCGGTGATCATGTCGACTTACAATCATGCGCCGTACGTGGCGCAAACGGTTCTCAGCGTCCTTGGTCAAACGTTTGCCGATTTCGAGTTCTTGGTTGCGGATGACGGCTCCAATGACGGCACCAGCGACATCGTCCGGCAGTTTTCGGATTCTCGGCTGCAGCATTTTCCCAACGATCAGAACCGCGGGGCCTGCACGGTCACGAATGAGTTGATCCAACGTGCCCGCGGCGATTATGTCGCCGTCATAAACTCCGATGACTATTGGGCTCCGGAGAAGTTGGCAGTCCAGGTCGAAGTCATGGAGAAAGAGCTGAACTATGCAGCGCATTTTACGGGCACAGTGTTCGTGGACAAGGCCGGCGCCACCATCCCCGTCGAAAGCGTCCATTTCGGCGACGTCTTTCGTCAGCCCAATCGATCCCAGGGCCGATGGCTGCGGCGCCTGTTCGATGGCGGCAACTGCCTTTGCCACCCGTCAATTCTGATACGCCGGAGCTGCTATCGCGAACTCGGCTCTTACGACAATCGGTTCCGTCAGCTTCCGGACTACGACATGTGGATAAGGCTCTTGAAGAAGCATCCCATCCTCGTCGGCGAACAACGGCTCGTCTACTTCCGATTGATGCCCGGCGAGAACACCAGCAGCCACACGACGGCGAACGTGGTGCGAGCCTCGAATGAACATTATCTCATCGCCTGCGGATACTTCGACAGCATGCCGATGGACGTGCTGATCGACGGCTTTGCCGATGAAATGGTTCTGAAGACCCCGCCCAGCGAAGAACATTGCGATATCGAAAAGGCCCTCCTCTACTTCAAGCCGAACCGTTGGCTCGGCCACATCTACAACGCCGTCGGCGTCCGGCGGCTTTTTGAATTGCTGAGGAGTCCCCGGCATCGGGAAGTCCTGCGTCAAGATTATCGCATCGACGATTTGGATTTTCAGAAACTGACGGCGACGGCCCAAGCGTTTCGCCAACCGCTCGATCCACGCACCATAAGCCGCGCGGAGTTGTTCGGCGAATTGAAGCGGCGCGCCCACGAACATCTGAACCGGCGACTCCGCCGGTTCAGATTTCGAGATTCATGAGCCCAGAACGCCGGTCATTCGCCGGCGGATCCGGCTGCCGGCCGCATTGCCGGCATTGACGCCGGCGACATTCGGTTGGCGAATGTCCGGCCCAATCGATGGGTTGGAACTTCGATCCAGAGGTGAAGCAGCCAGGCGAGCCCGATGGCGCTTGCAGAAACGAGCGCAATCGAGAGCCATGCCGCAACTCCCTGGTCCAGCAACACTCGAAGTGCGACATATCCCGCCACGCCGTGTACGACGTAAAGCGGGTAACTGATGTCCGCAAAGAAATCCAGGATCCGGTATTTCGGCCACTGGGCAGCGAATGCGGCAGCGCCAGCAAAGACCACAAGGGCGGAACCGTAGCTCCATATCTGCTCGAAAAAGTCGCGATGCACGCTGTAGTACCAGGTTGCGGCAAAGAGACCGAAAAGCGCCACGACGGCGAAAGGCAGAACTTCGGCTGTCAATTTTCCCCTGTAGCGCAGGCTGAAGGCAACTCCGATCAACATATAGATCAGGAACTGACCGTTGAAGCTGGCGACATAGGAAAGATGATAGAGGGTCGCGTTATGGTGACCCCAGTCCGCCATATGCCGATCCAACAGCAAAGACCCCGCCAGAATGGTGAGCGGTATTCCCAGGAGCAGAGGCGAACCGCGCCGCAGCCATCCTGCAAACACCGCGCAAAGCAGGTAGAAGTGGATCTCGATCTCGAGGGTCCAGATGATTCCATCGATGTTCCTGGACCAAACGATGTCGCGGACTCCCAACAGATAGTGAATGACCACCTCTGCCGCGCTGTAGGGAAAGTCGCGTCCGAAATAGGTTCCCGACAGATAGGCCGCAGCAACGCTCAGCGTCAACCCCGTGACGTAGATCGGGTAGAGTCGAAAGAAGCGACTGACGACGAAGGCCTTCCACTCATATCGCTCGAGGGAAAGCGGTATGACGAAGCCGCTGATCAGGAAGAAGAGGCCGACGCCAAACGGTCCCCAATCGAATGCGCCCAGTGAATGTAGCCAGCGGACATAGCTAGGATCTATGAACTGATCCGCCGGCAGCACAGGTGCATTTGCAAGATCGGCCGTGATCTCCCGCTTCAGCCAAAAGACGCCCAAATAGTGAGAGACGAGAACCGATAAGGCGGCCAAGCCCCGGAGGGAGTTGGCAAACTCGATTCGCGAGGGCGGGTCTTGAGTGGCGGTCACGGCCCTTCCAACTCTATTTCGGTCGACGCGCCGTCATTTTGCGTGGCCGTCTAAAAGTCCACAAGAGCAACGGCGATCGCTGCGGTCGATCTGCGTCCCTCGCCCGACGGTTGCGCCGACAATCCAACCCGACTGATTGAAGGCCTCGGAATTCCAGCAAACGCGCCTTACCCACCACCCCTCACGCAGCTTGAAGCGGCCGCGCTGGGCGAATCTCTGCTCGCTCGGCGCGGGAGCAAAAGCCCGACGGGGCAACGCCCGCGTTCCTGAGGAGGTCCCAGATTCCGGCGACTGCGAGGTTGATTGCAGGCCCTGGCGACTGCTCTGGCCATCGCCGGGATCATCTTCCCCCAAACGAGCGAACGGCGAATAACCGCGCCCGATCAGGCTGCGGTGCTTCCCTGCGGTCCGCGGCCCGTCAGGTCGTCTTGCGAATGACCAGACTGAAGACGCCATCCGACTCGGTCGACTCGACCAGCTCATAGCCGGTCGCCCGGCAGAAATGCACGAAATCCTGGGGCGCCCCGGGGTCGGTCGCCAGCACCTTCAGCAGGCCGCCGGCCGCGACCTCCTTCATCGCCTTGCGCGCGCGCAACACGGGCAAGGGGCATTTGAGATTGCGGGCATCGAGGGTGGTTGTCATGCGACAGAAGAAGATCCCAGGGGTTGGGCCACATCCTAGCAAAATCCGAGGCCAGCGGCAGTCCGGGCGGCTGGAATCCTGGACGCAGGAAGGTTTTTGCCGATGATCGGCCCGCCAGCGGCTATGCTCCGGGCGCCATCACACAGAGGTCCACCGGATTTTGCGATTCGACATCTTCACCACGGTCCATGAGCAGGTCGACACCTCGCCGAAGGTCTCGGACGAGGTCAAGACGACCACCTGCTACATGTGCGCCTGCCGCTGCGGAATCAAGGTCCATATCAAGGACGGACGGATCCGCTATATCGAGGGCAACCGCGACCATCCCGTGAACAAGGGCGTGCTCTGCGGCAAGGGCTCGGCCGGCATCATGAGCCAGAACTCGCCCGCCCGGCTGCGCAAGCCCTTGAAGCGCGTGGGCGAGCGCGGCCAGGGCGAGTTCGTCGAGATCGAATGGGAGGAAGCCCTGCTGCTGGCGACCCAGTGGCTGTCGGAGATCCGCTGGCGCGATCCCAAGAAGCTCGCCTTCTTCACCGGCCGCGACCAGAGCCAAGCCCTCACCGGCTTCTGGGCCAAGGAATTCGGCACACCCAACTATGCCGCCCATGGCGGGTTCTGCTCCGTCAACATGGCGGCCGCCGGGCTCTACTCGATCGGCGGGTCATTCTGGGAGTTCGGCGAGCCGGACTGGGATCATACCCGCTACTTCGTCATGTTCGGCGTCGCCGAGGACCATGCCAGCAACCCGATCAAGATCGGTTTGGGAAAGCTGAAGGGCCGGCCGGCTGACCACAGCGCCAAGTTCCTCTCGATCAATCCGGTGCGCACCGGCTATTCCGCGATCGCCGACGAGTGGCTCGGCATCCGTCCGGGCAGCGACGGCCTGTTCGTAATGGCCCTGATCCATGAGCTGCTCAAGGCCGACAAGATCGATGTCGACTATCTGGTGCGCTATACCAACGCCTCATGGCTCGTGATCCGGGCACCCGGCACGGCCCAGGACGGACTCTTCGCGCGCAACAGCGAAGGCCAGCCGCTGGCCTGGAACAAGGAAGCCAAGGCGCCCGTCACCGCCTATCAAGCCGATCTCGATCCGGGGCTGATCGGCGAGTTCACCTTGCCCGACGGTCGGCGCGCCGTCCCCGCGTTCCAGCTCATGGCCGAGCGCTATCTCGATCCGCGCTACAGCCCGGACGCGGTCGCCGAGGAGACCGGCATCCCGGCCGAGACGACACGGCGGATCGCCGCCGAGCTGGCGCATGCGGCCTTCGAGCAGGAAATCCGCCTCGACATTCCCTGGACCGACTGGCTGGGGCGTCACCACGATCATGTGATCGGGCGGCCCGTCAGCATGCATGCGATGCGCGGCATCTCGGCCCATTCGAACGGCTTCCACACCTGCCGCGCCATCCACCTTCTCCAGATGCTGCTGGGCACGATCGATTGCCCCGGCGGCTTCCGCCACAAGCCGCCCTATCCGAAGCCCGTGCCGCCGGCGCCGCTGCCCGCCGGCCACGCGCTGGAAATGAAGCCGGGCGAGCCCCTGGCCGGCATGCCGCTGGGCTTTCCGACTGGCCCCGAAAATCTGCTGGTCGATCCCGACGGCACGCCGCGGCGCATCGACAAGGCCTTCAGCTGGGAGGCGCCGCTCGCGGCCCATGGGCTGATGCATATGGTGATCGCCAATGCCTGGGCCGGCGATCCCTACCCGATCGATGTGCTGTTCCTCTACATGGCGAATATGAGCTGGAACTCGGCCATGAACAGCAGCGGCACGATGAAGATGCTGGCCGACAAGGATCCGGCGACAGGGCAGTACAAGATTCCGCACATCATCTATTCCGACGCCTACGCCTCGGAGATGGTGTCCTACGCCGATCTGGTGTTCCCCGACACCACCTATCTCGAGCGGCATGACTGCATCTCGCTGCTCGACCGGCCGATCTCGGATGCCGACGGCTGCGCGGACGCGATCCGCCAGCCGGTGATCGAGCCCGACCGCGACGTGCGGCCCTTCCAGGACGTGCTGATCGATCTGGGCGCGCGCCTCGGTCTCAAGGGCTTCACCACGCCCGAGGGCGAGCCGCGCTATCCAGGATTCTATGCCGATTACATCGTCAATCACGAACGCCGCCCGGGCATCGGCCCGCTCGCCGGCTGGCGCGGCCCGCAAGGCGACAAGGTCGGCCGCGGCGAGGTCAATCCGAACCAGCTCGAGATGTACAAGGCCAATGGCTGCTTCTGGCGCCACGAGCTGGCGCCGAATCAGCGCTACTATCGCATGGCCAATGCCGACTATCTGCGCTGGGCGACCCAGATGGGGTTCATCGACCGGCCCGAGCCGATCCAGATGCAGATCTATAGCGAGGTGCTGCAGAAATTCCGGCTGGCGGCCCAGGGCCATGGCCGGCTCCAGCCGCCCGACGCCCATCGCGACCGCATCGCCACCTATTTCGATCCGCTGCCCTTCTGGTACCGCCCGCTGGAGCAGGAGGCCGGCAACGAGGCGGCCTTCCCGCTCCATGCGATCACGCAGCGCCCGATGGCCATGTATCACAGCTGGGGCTCGCAGAACGCCTGGCTCCGCCAGATCCACGGCCATAACAAGCTGTTCGTGAACCGCCGCACCGGCGAGGCGCTGGGCCTGGCGGACGAGGATTGGGTCTGGATCGTCAGCCCGCATGGCCGCGTCAAGGCGCCGGTCAAGCTGATGGAGGGCGTCGACGAGCGCACCGTCTGGACCTGGAATGCGATCGGCAAGCGCAAGGGCGCCTGGGACCTGTCGCCAAAGGCACCGGAGTCCCAGCAGGGCTTCCTTCTCAATCATGTGATCTCGGAATTGCTGCCGCCGAAGCCCGACGGCCATCGCTACTCGAACAGCGATCCAGTCACCGGCCAGGCGGCCTGGTACGATCTCAAGGTGCGGCTGGAGAAATGCTCGCCGGCCGAGAGCGGCCGCACCGAGCCGCAATTTCCCGCCGCCAAACCGATCCCCGGCACGCCGACGCGCCCGAAGCGGCTGCGCTACGGCGCCGCCTTCCGCGGACGGAAGGAGAAGGTGCGATGAGGCGTCATCGCGGCGCCACCCCCTCCCCCTACCCCCTCCCGCAAGGGGAGGGGGCGTGGTTCTTTTTAAATCATTCTGCTGTTCGAAGATTGAGGGCTGAATTTTTCCAGCCCCCTCCCCTTGCGGGAGGGGGTAGGGGGAGGGGTATCTCAAAAGACAAAACCCCACCGGGAGAGACAGCATGACATCGCTGCCTCAGAACCCCACCGGCAAGCAGCTCGGGCTCGTCATCGACCTCGATATCTGCGTCGGCTGTCACGCCTGCGCGGTGAACTGCAAGGAGTGGAACAGCGGCGGCCAGATGGCGCCGATGACGGACGAGGATCCCTACGGTCCCAATCCGCTCGGTGTCTGGTTCAACCGCATCCACAGCTTCGAGGTCGGCGAGGGCCGCGAGAGCCAGACGGTGCATTTCCCGCGCTCCTGTCTCCACTGCGCGGAGCCGGCCTGCGTCACGGTTTGTCCGACCGGCGCTTCCTACAAGCGTGCCGAGGACGGGATCGTCCTGGTCAATGAGGACATCTGCATCGGCTGCAAGCTCTGCTCCTGGGCCTGTCCCTATGGCGCGCGCGAATATGACTACGATGTCGGCGTGATGAAGAAATGCACGCTCTGCGTCGACAAGATCTACAACGAGAATCTTCCCGAGATCGACCGCGTGCCGGCCTGCGTGGCGACCTGCCCGGTCGGCGCCCGTCATTTCGGCGATCTGGGCGATCCCGAATCCGCGGTCTCTCAGCTGGTGGCCGAGCGGCAGGGATACGACCTGATGCCGGAGCAGGGCTATCGTCCGACCAACAAATATCTGCCTCCTCGCCCGCGCAAGAACGCCTGCAGTTCCGGCAGCCATGCCCCGGCCCGTCTCGAACCCCTGAGCAACGACGGCATCGGCAATGCCTTGCTGCGCTGGGTCGACCGGGTCCTCTCGCGATGATCGGCCGCGCCTGACATGCATCCCGCCTTCTCCGTCATCTTCTTCACTACGATGTCCGGCGCCGGTTACGGACTGCTGGCGCTGATGAGCCTGCTGGCGACGCTCGACCGCCTGCCGGCCGATCGCTGGTTCGGCCTTGCCGGGCTGGGTCTCGGCCTCGCCGCCGTCTCGATCGGCCTGCTCTCCTCGACCTTTCATCTGGGCCATCCCGAACGTGCCTGGCGCGCCTTCTCGCAATGGCGGACCTCCTGGCTGTCTCGGGAGGGTCTGATCGCCAGCATCACCTTCCTGCCGGCCGGACTCTTCGCGCTGGGCTGGGTCCTGCTGCAGACCCACGAGGGCATCTGGACCGCCTTCGGGGTCGCGACCTTCCTGCTCTCCCTGGCGACGATCGCCTGTACCGCGATGATCTATGCCTGCCTGAAGCCGATCCCGCGCTGGTCGAACGGCTGGACCCTGCCCGTCTATCTCGCCCTGGGGCTGATGACTGGCGCGCTCTGGCTCGACGCGCTGGCGCTGGCCTTCGGTCTCGGCGACCCGCTCCCGGCCTGGATCGCGCTGGGGCTGATCCTGGTCGCGGCCGCCGTGAAGCTCGGCTATTGGCGTCATATCGATAAGGCGGCCCCGCGCAGCACCGCCGAAAGTGCCACCGGCCTCGGCGGGCTGGGCAAGGTCCGGCTGTTCGAAGCGCCGCACACCGGCGAAAATTACCTGATGCGAGAGATGGGATTCCGCGTCGCCCGCAAACATGCGGCGAAGCTGCGCCGGATTGCGCTATTGTTGGCCTTCGGCCTGCCGTTGCTGCTGACCTTGCTGCTGTTCCTGCTCTCGGCGCCGACCGGCATCGCCGTCGCTTTCCTGGCGGCGATCTCGGCGATGGCCGGCGTGTTCGTGGAGCGGTGGCTGTTCTTCGCGCAGGCTCGCCACGCCGTGACGCTCTATTACGGGGCCAGTGAGGTCTGATGCCGATTCCGAGGACAGCCGACATCGTCGTCGCCGGCAGCGGCATCGTCGGGCTGGCGCTCGCCTGGCGCCTGGCGCGCAGCGGCTTCAAGATCGTCGCCTTCGATGCCGAGACCGCCGGCGGACAGATCAGCGCCGCCACCTTCGCCTGGATCAACGGCACCTCGAAGACCGAGCATGAGGCTTATCACCGGCTCAATCGCGCCGGCGTCGACGCTTACGAGAAGCTCGCCCGTCAGATCGGGGCCTCGGCCATCGGTCTCGCCGGCAACGGCTCGCTGCATTGGGCGGGGTCGGACAAATCTCATCTGTTCGACCGGATGCGCGATCAAGCCGACGTCCTGCGACGCTGGGGCTACAGCGCCGATTGGGTCGATGCCCCGGCCATGCGCCGGCTGGCTCCCGGCCTCGCCCTGCCCGATGGCGCGGAAGGGCTGTTCGCGTCTCTCGATCGCTGGATCGAGGTGCCGCGATTGCTGGGCTGGCTCAAGGCGCAACTGACCGAACGTGGCGCCATCCTGCGCGAGAACTGCGCCATCAAGGGGCTGGACCGCGCGAGCGACGGCTCGGTTCGCGCCGCGGTGACAGCCGAGGGCGTCATCCCCTGCAAGCATTTCGTCATCGCCGGCGGCACGGCCGCCGCCTCGCTCGTCGAGCTGGCGACGGGTCGCGGCGGCTTCCCGGTCGGGGAACTGGCGGGGCTGCTGGTCGAAACGCCGGCCGCACCCTTGGCGTCGGGCTTCGACATGGTGCTCTGGTCGCCGGACGAGGCCGGCTTTCATCTCCGCCGGACGCCGGGCGGCGGCCTGCTGCTCGGCGCCGACGATATCGACACCCAGATCCGGGCCAATCCCGCCGAGGACAGCCTGCTCGCCGGACGCCGGACCCTGATCGAGCGGGCGCTCGATTGGATGCCGGACTTGCGCAAGATCGATCTGCATCGCGGGGCCACCCACCGCGTCGGCCGACGCGCCTTGCCCGCCGATGGCCATTCGATCCTGGGGCCCCTGAAGGACGCCGCGGGTGCCTATGTCGCCGCGACGCATAGCGGCGTAACGCTGGCGCTGGCGATCGCGGAACTCCTGGCCGAGGAGATCACCACCGGAATCATGCCGGCCGCGCTGGCGCCCTTCCGGCCGGCTCGCTTCGGATTCTAGAGCAGGATCGTCTCAAGTCGATTCGAGACGATCGGGCTCTAGGGTGCCGCCTGACGCCCGCCGACGTCCGACAAGGTTGCGGCCGGCGTCGCCAGCAGGGTCGTCAGGTCCGCCTCGGTCAGCGTTTCCTTCTGCAGCAGCCATTTGGCGCCCCGCTCCAGGATCGGGCGACGTTCGTTCAGCACATTGATCGCGCGGGCGAAGGCCTCCTCGACGAAGCCCTGGACCGCATGGTCGATCTCGCGCGCCGTTTCCTCGCTGTAGCGCTTTTCGGCCGGCGGTGGCGCCATGCCGGGACCGACAAGAAAGGGACTGCGCTCTTCTTCGAAGGCAACCTGGCCCAGCTTCTCGACCATGCCATAGCGCATGACCATGCTGCGCGCGATGTCGGTGACCTTCGCCAGATCGTCCGAGGCACCCGTGGACAGCTCGCCGAACACGATCTTCTCCGCCGCGCGGCCGCCCAGCAGAACCGCCATCTTGTTCTCCAGTTCGTCGCGCCGCATCAGATACCGGTCCTCGATCGGGCGCTGGATGGTGTAGCCGAGCGAGCCGATGCCGCGGGGAATGATCGAGACCTTATGGACCTTGTCCGACCCCGGCAGGGTCAGCGCCACGAGAGTGTGGCCCATCTCGTGATAGGCGACAACCTCGCGCTCCAGCGGATTCAAAAGCCGGTTGCGCTTTTCGAGCCCGGCCACGATCCGCTCGATCGCCGTCGTGAAATCCTCCATCCCGACGGCCTCGCCGCCGCGCCGGGTCGCCATCAGGGCCGCCTCGTTGACGAGATTGGCGAGATCCGCGCCCGAGAAGCCGGGCGTCAATGCCGCGATCTGCTCGGGATCGACGTCGATGCCCAGTTTCGCCTTCTTCATATGGACCTTCAGGATGTCGACGCGGCCTTTGCGGTCGGGCCGGTCCACCAGCACCTGCCGGTCGAAGCGCCCGGCGCGCAACAGCGCCGGATCCAGGATTTCCGGCCGGTTCGTGGCGGCCAGCAGCACCAGTCCCTGACGCGGGTCGAATCCGTCGAGCTCGGCCAGGAGCTGATTGAGGGTCTGCTCCTTTTCGTCGTTGCCGCCGCCGAAGCTGAACGGGCTGCGGGCGCGTCCCAGCGCGTCCAGCTCGTCGATGAAGATGATGGCCGGCGCCTTGGCGCGCGCCTGCTCGAAGAGATCGCGTACGCGCGCGGCACCGACGCCGACGAAGAGCTCGACGAACTCCGATCCGCTGATCGAGAAGAAAGGCACGCTCGCTTCGCCGGCGACGGCCCTGGCCAGCAAGGTCTTGCCGGTGCCGGGCGGACCGACCAGCAGGATGCCCTTCGGGATGCGGGCGCCCAGGCGGCCATAGCGATCCGGCTCCTTGAGGAACGCGACGATCTCCTGCAGCTCGGCCTTCGCCTCGTCGACGCCCGCGACGTCGGCAAAGGTCACCTTCGTGTCGGTCTCCACATAGACCTTGGCCTTGCTGCGGCCGACCGTCATGAACCCGCCGCCCATGCCCTGCTTTTCGATCATCCGTCGAAAGACGAACACCCAGAGCCCGAAGAACAGCAGGACCGGCAGTACCCAGGAGAGGATGTCGCGCAGCCAGGTATTGTCCGTCCCGCCGGTGACCGTCACGCCGTAGCTCGCGCTTTCGGCCGCGATGTCCTCAGGCACCCGGCGGGTCTCGAAATAGCGGACGCCACCGGGCTCCGGGGACTTCAGGGTTCCGGTGATCCGCGTCTCGGTCACGGTCAGCTCGGCGATCTTGCCGGCCTTCAGCAATTCCTGGAACCGGCTGTAGGAAATCGGCGCGACCTGCTGGGCCAGCAAGAACAGATACTGCAGCAGGAACACGGCTCCGATCGCCGCGAGGAAATACCAGGTGTTGAGTGTGTGCTTCTTGTCCAGCGCCAACGGCCGCCCTCCGAGGTTGCCGGCTATGATGCAGCAATCGGCCCAAACGGCCTTGCGCTAAATCAATCTCCCACCCGGGGAGCGACCCGCCGGTTAGGCTTTCTGCTCTTTCGCGGGCTCCGCCGCCTGCGGCACCAGCAGCACATCAAGCACCGCCGCACCGACGATGAGGGCGCCGCCGATCATCTCGCGCAGCCCGAAGGGTTCGTCGGTCAGGAGGACCGAGGAGATCACCCCGACCGGGACTTCGAACATCAACAGGAGCGCCGAGCGCACCGGCGACAGCTGCCCCGCCCCCCACAGGCTCAGGCCCGCCGTCGGAATCAGCCAGAAGGCGGCGATGGCCAGCAGCCAGAGCCAATGATCGGTAATGGCGTTCGCGGGGAACGGCGGCACGGGGCTGAGGATCAGGGGCATCAGCAACAGCCCGGCCAGCAGGGCGCCGGCAAACTGGGCGTAGGTCTTCTCGAAAGCCCCGGTGGGTCCTCCCAGGCGGACGAACACGATGCCGAGCGCCCAACTGACTCCCGACGCCAGCCCGAACCAGTCTCCCAAGGAGCGCGGGAAGGGAAAGCCGTTCTCGAAGCCCATCAGCACGACCATGCCGACCAGGCCCAGCGCGATCGTACCGAAGCGCGTCGGGGTGACCGGGGTGCCGATGATCAGCCGCTCGAACAGGACGCTCCAGACCGGCATGAGATAGAACAGCAGCAGCACGCGGACGATCTCGCCCACCAGCACCCCGTCGGCATAGAGCATGCTCGATGTGCCGATCAGCAGACCCGTGCCGATCAGCAGCCACCCCCCGGATCGGAAATGCCGGCGACGCCAGAATGCCACCGGGAGCAGGAACAGGACCGGGGTCGCGAAGGTGAGAACCGCGACCCAGGGCCCGTCGACCCCGCGTGCCGCCAGCTGGCGCATCGGCCACCAGAGCGTGCCCCAGAACAGGGCCGAGCCGGCCACCGCCAGGTTGGCCAGCAGCAGCCCGCCGGCGATCGCCCTCTCAGACGAGCGTGCCATAGCCTTGCGCCAGCGCCTCGCGTTCCTGGGTCAGCATGGTCTCATAGGCATCGTCGGCGAGGATCTCGGCGCCGGCGATCAGCAGCGCCTCGCGTGCCCAGGCGAGGTCCGGCTCGATCAGCGCTTCCTTCAGGCCGTTTCTCATCCGCGCCAGATCGTCGTCGGTCGTCTCCTTCGCGGTCACATAGGGCAGTGACGGCGCCGACGGGGTGCCGGCGATGACACGCGTTCCATAAAGAAGTTGCGGCTGATGGCGCACCAGGATCGCGTAGGTCACGCAATCGATCGCGGCGAAGTCGGCCCGATCCTCGCGCACGGCCGCGATGCTCTTGCGATGGCCGCCGGTCTGGATCGCCGCGGAGACGAAGTGCCCGTTCTTGGCCAGGGGCGCCAGGGTCGCGCGCAGCGCGTTGTAGCCCGACTGGGAGTCCGTCGAATTATAGGCAACGCGGGTCCCACGGAGCTCGGCGAGCTGCATCAGGGGGCTTGCCTCCCGCACGAGGATCCAGCTCCGGTAATGGGGCCCTTCGCAGCCGGGCGCGTCATAGACGGGCGTCGCCACCACCTTGAGCCGGTCGCGGAAACTCTTCATCAGCGGATAACCGCAGGTCTGGGCGAAAATCAGGTCGGGCCTTGCCCACAGCTCATATTCAGGCATGCCCCGGGTCAGCCGCTCGGGGAGATCCTCGATCCCTTCATGGCGGAACGCCCGGGCCAGGCCCGACCACCAGGCATCGGTCGCCGCATGCAGCAGCGGCGGGTCATACATCGGCAATCCGGCGATGGTCATGAGGAACTGCTGCCTGCAAACCGCGGCACGTCGTCCGCGATTTCGTAATAGTCGCCCTTGTGGGCGACGAAGATATGTCGGGCCAGGCGAAGGCCCGTCGGCTGATCGAGGCTGCCGGTGGCGACGTCGATCGTCTGCCGGTCGCTCGCCTGCCAAAACAGCTTGGAGCCGCATTCGCGGCAGAACCCTCGTCGCGCCTCGGCTGAAGACTGATACCAGCGCAGAGTCTCGACGCCGTCGATGACGACGCTTTCGACCGGAAGCCCGCCCGAATAACTGCCCGGTGTGCCATGCTGCCGGCGGCATTGGCTGCAATGGCAGCTGCTTACCGGATTGAGCGGCGCGAAAATGCGATAGCGGACGGCGCCGCACAAGCAGCGGCCTGTCGCCCTGGGCGCGGCATTCGGGGCGTGGGACGTCATGTCCGGCTGGCGGTCAGCATCGAGCCCGAAAGCTGATCCGCACCGTCATGGATTTCGTAATAATCGCCTTTGTCGGCGACGAAGATATGGCGGACGGTCCGGAGACCCGTCGGCGCGTCGAGCGAGCCGGCGGCGATCGACACCCGGCCGGTCCCGATCGGCTCCCAGAACAAGCTGGAGCCGCAAATCCGGCAGAAGCCCCGCCGCGCCTTCTCCGAAGAGCGATACCAGGCCAGGGATTCCTCCCCCTCGAAGCGGATATGCTCCCAGGCCGCCTGGGTGTAGCCGGGCGGCGCACCGTGCTGGCGCCGGCACTGGCTGCAATGGCACACCACCACGTCCCGCAACGGCCCCTCGATTTCGAAACGGATCGCCCCACAGAGGCAGTGGCCGGTGGCATGGGTGGGCAATTGTCGGATTTGGCTCATTCCTGCCGGTCCTGGCCGCCTCAAAGGATCGCCCAGCAAGCCGGGAACGGTGCTGGGCGAGGCCCCAATTATGGCGGCGGGGCGCCGGCTTGTCATCCGCCCAGCCCGAGGCGGCGGCGGCAAGGAGGGGCAAAAGGCCGCGCCAGCCGGCCGAGGAAAGTTAACAACTTATGGTCTAGGATTGGTGTCGCTCGGTCGTGCAAGCACCGCTCTTGCAGCCGTTTTCCCGGAAGGGCATAAGCTTCCGCCGTCATGGCCCGCATCGTCGCTTTCGATCCACCCTCCAGCTACGTCCGCAGTTCCGTCGACGTTCCCACGCTGTTTGTCGCGGCGGGGGTCTATGTGACCTTCGGTCTGCTCACCTGGTACAGCCACGCGATCCCCTGGTGGCTGCTTCTGCCCCTGGGCGGTTACACGGTCGCGTTGCACGGGTCGCTGCAGCACGAGGCCGTTCATGGGTTTCCCTTCCGCGGCCGGTTCCTCAACAGCCTGCTGGTCTATCCCTCGCTGTGGCTCTGGCTGCCCTATCTCAGCTATCGCGAATCGCACCTGACCCATCACCGCGACGATCGCCTCACCTGCCCGATCGACGACCCGGAATCGAATTATCTGACGGCCGAACAATGGGCGTCCCTCGGTCCGCTGCATCGGCGCCTGCGCCTGATCATGACCACGGTGGCCGGCCGCCTCCTCGTCACCCCGCTCTATTGCGTCTATCGCGCAGGCCGGCAATTGCTCAGGGCGATCGCGACCCGCGACATGCAGCATCTCGGTCAGTGGCTGGTCCATGTGCCGGCCGTGGCCATCGTGCTCTGGTGGGTGATGGGCGTCTGCGACATGTCATTTTGGAAATATGTCCTCTGTTTCGCCTATCCCGGCCTGTCGCTGACGCTCCTGCGCTCCTTCTGCGAGCATCGCGCGGCGGCCGAGGTGGGCAGCCGCACCGCGATCGTCGAGGCGGGCCCGGTGATGGCGTTCCTCTATCTCAACAACAACCTGCATTTCGTGCATCACAACGAGCCGAATTCGCCCTGGCACGGCCGGCCGGCACGCTATCGGCAGGTGCGCGATCAGGTCTTCGCCGCCAATGGCGGGTACCGCCTCGCCGGCTATGGCGAAATCCTGCGGCGCTGGTTTCTGACACCGAAAGAGCCGGTTGTTCATCCGCAAGGCCGGCCCTGACCTTCCCGTTTCGCTGATTCGAACTGTGAATTCCGGCGCCGTCGCCCGCGAGCGGAACCGGCGATAAGGCCAATCGTTCGCATTTCGGAGGCCAAGCCGTTCGCACCCGAACAGTTCGCTGGCTTTCCTGGTTTATCTTACTAGGATTGAAATCGGAGAGGGGTGGCAATGGCCCAGAAACATCGCTCTCTTGCGATCGTCGTTCCCTTTTTTGTCGGCATCGTGCTGCTCGCCGCCATGGCGGGATCGGCCCTGGTGCTGGGGATCGATGTCGGTCGCAAGAGTGAGGAAGTCGGAGCGCTGGAAACCGAAGCGGCCCAGACCGAGGCCGCACTCTTGGCGCTGACCGACGCCGAGACGGGATTCCGCGGCTATGCCTTGACGGCAGATGCTGTTTATCTCGAGCCCTATTATCAGGGACTCGAGCGGCTGCGTGCCATCGAGGCTTCGTCCCCCGCCCTATTCGAAGGCAATGTCGAAACCGGCGGATCGAGCGTGCGCTTTGCCGACCTGGTCGCCCAGCGGCTCGCCTTGTTCGAGCAGAGTATCGCCGACATCAAGCAGAACGGGCCCTTGACCGGCAGCCGACTCGATTTCGTCAGTCAGGGCAAGCAGGTCATGGATGCGATCAGCAGGCTGGTGGGCGAAGTCCGGGCCCAGCGCCGGGCGGAAATCGCGGCTCTCTCGGGCGATCTGGATTTTCGCAACATGCTCGCCTTCGGTCTGGTGACCGCGGCCGGCATCATCGCCATCGCCCTGAGCATCGCCCAGTTCTTCGCCTTCAATCGCCAGATCCGCCGCCGTGAAACGTCCGAAGCCGCGCTGCAGCTGCGAAGCCGCGAGATCGAGCTGGCGGCCGACATGACCAACGCGCTCCAGGCCGTGCCGACGCGCGAGGAGAGCCTGTTGGTGATCGCCGAGTATGCCTCGCAGATCGTCGCCGACATGACGGGCGCCCTTTACACCTACAACAACCCCCGCGACCAGCTCGTGCTGTCCGCGTCCTGGGGCAATCCGACCCTCAAGGCCGAGCTGGTGGAGAGTTTCGGGCCCGACCAATGCTGGGCCCTGCGCCGTGGTGCCACCTATATGGCCCATTCGGCGCGGCATGGCCTCAACTGCCAGCATGTGCACGGAACACCGCATTCCTATATGTGCGTGCCTATTGCGGCGCAGGGCGCCGTTTACGGTGTCCTGCATCTGGCCTCGCCGGCCGCCACGCCCGAGATCGCCTTCAGCGGAATCCAGGACACGGCCCGGGGGCTGGCCAATCGCCTGTCGCTGGCGCTCGCCAACATGGACCTGCGCGAGAAGCTGCGCAGTCTCGCCATCCGCGATCCGCTGACCGGCCTCTTCAACCGGCGCGTCCTGGACGAGATCCTGGCCCGCGAGCTGGCGCGCGCCGATCGCGCCCGATCGCGCCTCGGCGTCGCGATGATCGATATCGACCATTTCAAGAAATTCAACGATCAGTTCGGCCACAAGGCCGGCGACATCGTCCTCAGATCGGTCTGCGACCAGATCGCCAATATGCTGCGGCGCAGCGACCTCGCCTGCCGCTATGGCGGCGAGGAGATCGTCGTGCTGCTGCCCGATATCGATGTCGAGAACGGCATGCGGGTCTGCGAGAAGCTCCGGGAAGGCGTCGCCAGCATCGAGCTGGGAGAGCTGGTGCCGGGCGCCAGCCACGTCACCGTCTCGATCGGATTCAGCCTCTATCCCGACCGCTGCAGCGACCATGGCGATCTGCTTCCCAGCGCCGATCGCGCGATGTACGACGCCAAACGCGCTGGCCGCAACCGGGTTGCCGCCTATGGCGGGCTGGCCCCCAAACTGGACCTGCCTTCGGACATCCCCCCGCCGAGGTTCGAGACCATCGGCTCAAACCCGACCTGACCCTGGACGTCCCCGATCCGAGCTTGCTCTAAGTCGGAACGCCGCCCTCTTCCTTGCGCTTGGCGACGAAGGCCTCGAGCGCTTCGGTGATAGCCGGATCGAGCGGCGGCGGCTGGAATTCCGTCAATGCCTGCTTCCAGATCGCGTTGGCCCGCTGCTCGGCCGTCTGCGCGCCCGCCAGACGCCAGCTCTCGTAATTGCGCCAGTCGGAGAGAATCGGCGAATAGAACGCCGTCTCGTAGCGCGCCATCGTGTGGGCCGTGCCGAAGAAGTGACCGCCCGGACCGACATCGGTCATGGCGTCGAGGCCCAGCGTGTCGTCGGTCACCTCGAGCGGCTGCAGGAACTCGCCCATCATCTGCAGCATCTCGACATCGAGGATGAATTTCTCGAACGAGGCGACCAGGCCGCCCTCCATCCACCCGGCGCCATGGAGCATCATGTTGACGCCGCCCATCACGGCGCCCCAGATCGACATCTCGGACTCGTAGGCGGCCTGCGCATCGACCGCATTGGCGGCGCAGGCGTTCGAGGAGCGGTAGGGAAAGCCGTAGCGGCGCGCGAGCTGGCCGCCGGCCATCGCGGCCCGGGCATATTCCGGCGTGCCGAAGGCCGGCGCGCCCGACTTCATGTCGACGTTCGAGGTGAAGCCGCCATACATGCAAGGCACGCCGGGCGCCACCAGCTGGATCATGGTGATGCCGGCCAGCGCCTCGGCATTCTGCTGCGCCAGGGCGCCGGCGATGGTCACGGGCGCCATGGCGCCCGACAGGGTGAAGGGGGTGAGCACCACCGGCTGGCCGTGGCGCGCCATCTCCATCAGACCCTGCAGCATCGGCCCGTCGAGGCGCAGCGGCGAGTTCGAGTTCACGATCGAGAATAGGCTGGGCTCGCGCTTGAGCTGGTCCTTGGTGATGCCGCGCGCGATGCAGATCATCTCCACCGCATCGGAGATGCGATGCTTGCCCAGCGAATAGGGATGCCAGAGCTTGTCGGTGAGCGTGATCGCCGCCAGATGGGCGTCGAGATGGCGGGTCGCCGGCGGGCGGTCGGCGGGTTCGACCGGGTAGCCGCCGGTGAACTGCACGATGTTGTAGGTCTGCACCAGCTTCAGCAGATCGCAATAGTCCTGGAAATTGCCGGGCCGGCGGCCGCGATCCATGTCGCTGACATTGGGCGCGCTCGCGACCGAGCCGAAATTCACATGGTTGCCGCCGAAGGTCAGGTTGTGCTCGGGATTGCGCGCGTGAAGCATCACCTCGCGCGGCACCTTGGCGATCGATTCCAGCACCAGCCCGCGATCGAACCGCACGCGCTGCGAGCCGGACTCGATCTTGGCGCCGGCCGCCTTCAGGATCGAGAGCGCCTCGGCATCGAGGAACTCGATGCCGATCTCTTCGAGGATCTTGAGCGACGCCTCGTGGATCTTCTCGATCTGCTCGGGACGCAGAACCTCGATCGGCTTGTAGACATTCCGATAATGGCGCCAGGGCAGTTGCTTGAGGCCGCCCACCACGCGACGTTCGCGGCGGCGTCCTTGCTGGTCACGCGACATGCTGTCTCCCGATCGAACCGCTCCCGCCGACGGGCAGGGATGCCCCGGTCATGGCGCGGGGGGAAGCTAGGGGTCCCGCCCCGATGCCGTCAAGGCCGCCTCGGGCATGTTACGCGCGAATTCATCGCCATCCTCGCCCCCATGGACGCAAGCACCGGTTTCGCGTTAGGCAGTCCGGCATGAAAACCCCCTCCGCCGCATCGGCCACCCCCTCCCACCCGCTTCCCATCGGCGACGCGCCGCTCGATATCGCGACCGTCCGCGAGGTCGCCCTGCATGACGCCCGGGTTACGCTTTCGGCCGCCGCCGAACGACGAATGGCGGTCTCCCGCGCCGTGGTCGACCGTCATCTGGGGGAGGGCCGGCCGGTCTATGGCCTGACGCGCGGCCTGGGGACGCAGGCGACCAAAACCGTACCGGCCGAAGTCCTGGCCGAGTTTTCCCGGCTCACGGTGCTGGGCCGGGCGCATTCGGTCGGGCCCCGCTTCTCGCGCGCCGCCACGCGGGCGGCGGTGCTGATCCGCGCCACCAGCATGGCGACCGGCGGTGCCGGCGTCAGGCCGGAGCTGGCGGGGTTCCTGCTCGAGCTCCTCAACCGCAAGGTCCATCCCGTCATTCCCTCGATCGGCTCGATCGGTGCCTCCGATCTGTGCCAACTGGCTCATATGGGGTTGGTGGTCATCGGCGAAGGCGAGGCGGAGTTCGAGGGCGCCGTCATGCCCGGCGCCGAGGCGCTCAAACGTGCCGGGCTGACGCCGGTGTCGCTGGCCCCCAAGGAAGGGCTGGCCCTCTGCAGCGCCAATTCGGCGACCGCCGCGCGCGGTGCCCTGGCACTCGCCTGGGCCCGCGATCTGGCGTTGCTCGGCGATCTCGCCGCCGCCCTGACGATGGAGGGCTTCCGCGCCAATCTCTCGCCCCTCGATCCCCGCGTCGCCGCCGCCCGTCCGCAGCCCGGCCAACCCGAATCCGCCGCAAGGTTCCTGCGCCTCCTTGCCGGCAGCGCGCTCCTGCAACCGGGGGTCGCGCGCCGGATCCAGGACCCGCTGTCCTTCCGCTGCGTCAGCCAGGTCCATGGCGCCTTCGCGACCGCATTGGAGCATGCGGAGCAGGCCCTGCTGCCCGAGCTCAACGGCGCCGGGGACAATCCGCTGGTGCTGCCGGAGGCGGACCTCATCCTCTCCAATGGCAATTTCCACACGCCCGCTCTGGCGCTGGCCTTCGATAGCGCGGCGATCGGGTTGGCGCAGACCGCCAACCTCGCCGTCAATCGCATCGGGCGGATGATGTCGAAGCGCCTGACCGATCTGCCGGACGTCCTGACGCGCGAGCCGCCGCCCTCGGTGGGGCTGGGGCCGCTCACCAAGACGACCGAGGCGCTCGCCGCCGAGATCCGCTTCGCCGCCAATCCCGTTGCCGCCGATCAGCGTCAGAGCGCGGAAGGCATCGAGGACGACACCACCAACGCGCCGCTGGCGGTGGCGAAGTTCGAGACCGCGCTCGAGCGCTATGCGCTGCTCATCGCCTGCGAGCTGATCGTCGGCGCCGAGGCGGTCGATCTTGCCCAGCCGCCCGCCCTGGGCGTCGGCCCCCGGATCGCGCATGAGGCGGTGCGGACCCTGGTGCCGCCGCTGGCGCAGGACCGTCCCTACGGCGCCGCCATCGAGAGCCTGTGCGACCGCCTGCTGCATTCGGAGGAATTCGCCCGGAAGGTCGCCGCCAGCATCGAATGAGGCGCGCGGGGCGCGCGCCAGGGCTAGGCCGGCGGCTTCCCGGCGCGACGGGCGCCATCGGTCTTCTTCATCTGCGCCGCCTCGGCCAGGATCCAGTCGCGGAACGCCGTCACCAGCGGCGGCTCCGCCGCGCTGCCGGGACGGATCAGGAAGTAGGCGAATTGCGCCGGCCCCTTGAGCGACAGATCGAAGGGCCGCACCAGCCGCCCGCTCGCCAGATCGTCCGCGGCCAGCGTCGAATCGCCGAGCACGACACCCTGCCCGTCGATCGCGGCCTGGAGCGCCAGGTCGGTCTGGGTGAAATGGATCCCGCGCGCGGCGCCCGCCTCCTTCGCCACGCCGGCAGCCAGCAGCCACATGTTCCAGTTGGGCCAGGTGTCGTCCTGCGCGTTCCAGTCGACATGGATCAGCGTGTGATGACGCAGATCCCGCGGCTGGCGCAGTGGATATTTGCCCTTCAGCAGCTTCGGGCTGCAGACCGGAAAGACCATGTCCTCGAACAGCCGGTCGGCCAGCAGGCCGGGATAGTCGCCCTTGCCGAAACGGATGCCGATATCGACATCCTCGCGCGCGAAATCGATCAATCGCTGCGACACCTCGATCCGGACATCGGCCTCCGGATGCTGCAGCAGGAAACGGTCGAGCCGCGGCACCAGCCATTTTGCCGCGAAGGAAGGCGAGCTCGTGACCATCAATCGAGGGCGGCTGGCGACGTCGCGCAGCCGCGCCACCGCCCTTCCCACCCCGTCGATCGCCTCCGCGGCGGCGTGGTGCAGGATTTCTCCCGCTGCCGTCAGCCGGACCACCCGGCTGGTCCGCGCGAAGAGTTTCACGCCCAGCTGATCCTCGAGCTCGCGCACGAGGTGGCTCACCGCGGCCGGGGTGACGCCGAGTTCGGCCGCGGCCTTGGTGAAACTCGAATGGCGTGCGGCCGCCTCGAAGCCGCGCAGCCCGCCCAGTCCGGGAATGAAGGTGGCCATGGCGCTATTTTCAAATAAAACTCACTGATAAGTCAAGGCGAAGTCGTTTGAGATCGAGGCTTTCAAGGCCTATTTCCTTTACTCAAGGAACACATCCGATAAGCACATTTGAAGGATAGCGCCATGTCAAACCGGCTCCAGCGCCGCACCGCCCCGTCCACCGTCCTGCCCAGGATTGGGCATCCCGCGGCTCCGCAAGACGGCCCCGCCCGCACCATGTGGCAGGGCGTCATCGCCTCGCTGACGCGGTGGCTCGACGAGCAGCGCGAACGGCGCGGCAGCGTCGCCCGGCTGCGGCATCTGAACGACTGGATGCTGCGCGATATCGGAATCGATCGCGACGATATCGAGGCCAGCGTCGACCGCGGCCTCTGGGAGCTGCGGCTTCAGCAGGCCCGGCGCACAGGCCGCGAGATCCATCGCGGCCTGTGAGCGTCGAACCGTCTTCGCCCGAATCCGTAAGGGCGGGCTTAGTTGATCGGCAGCGCCTCGAGCGTGAAGCCCTTGGGCAAGGTCGCATGGGCGAAGTCGAGCTTGTCGGCCACGACCGGGATTTCGACCTTGTAGTCCGGAGTGAACACGATCGAGAAAACCGCGTCGGTGATCATGGCGGGGTCCTTCTTTCCGTCCGCCGACCACAAGGTGAACTGCGTTTCCGCATCGCCGCCGCCGGCCTTGTGGAAGCCCACGACCGGCTCGCTCATGATCTCGTCGAGGAGATCGTCGTAGGATTTGCCGGCCGGCCCCTTGAGCACCGCCCGCTGCAGCATGTGGGTACGGTCGGCATAGGTGACGATCGCGACCGCATCCGGGAACTTGAGGAAGCTTGTGTCGCGGTCGGCGGCCCATGAGGGCAGGACGCCGGCCTCCCGCATGATGCCCTCGGAATTCGGCACCTCGAGCGTCGCGGGCTCGCCGCTCACCGCGAGGAGCACCTTGCCGCTCTCGAGGCTGAAGAAAGTCGAGCGGTCGAGCGCGCCGCAGCAGCCATATTCGATGATCCGATAGAAGGCGTCATTGCCGGCGAGGCCCGCGGGCGAGCCGGAATCGCCGGTGAGACTGAAACCCGGACCCGGCTTGCGCGAGCCGTCCTTGCCGATCTTCCAGGTCGAGACGGTGACGTTGGACGTCACCGGCCCTTCGGAATCGTCGCGCTCGACCGATGCCGCCTCTTCTTTGATCAACATATGGACGAAATCGGCGCTCCCTTCCGGCCAATATTGCACGACCGTAAAGCGCCGGTTGGTGGTGTCGACCTCGAAGACATCGTCCTTGACGGTGATCTTGACCTCGGAAGGCGCGCTGTCGCTGACGGGGCCTTGGGCCATCGCCGGCAGGCTGAAGAACAGCAATCCGGCAAGGCTGGCGGTAGGAAGCAGGCGGGCCGACATGGGGATCCTCTCTGGATTCCTGGTTTCAGGGAAGCCGGTTTTCAGGAGATGAAGATTTCGGGGTCGGGGGCGCCTCGTCACGCCGCCAGGGTCGCGACCGCGCCGCGGAACCGCGCGGCGACAGCATCTTCGGCGAAATGACGGCCGGCTTCGACCACCCAGCGCCCGCCGATCATGACATCGCGCACGGGGTTGGCGTTGCCGGCGAAGACCAGCGCGTCGATCAGCGTGTCGTCCTGGCGGCCATAGAGCAGCGGATGCTCGGCATCGAGCACGAGCAAATCGGCGCGATGGCCGGGCGCCAGCCTGCCGATCGGCCGCGCCAGCGCACGCGCGCCGCCTTCGAGCGCCGCACGATAGAGATCGGCGCCGACCGAGCCGGTGCGCCCGGTCATGCGATTGCGGCGCCGCTCCAGAAGGCGCTGGCCATATTCGAGCCAGCGCAGCTCCTCGACCGGGCTGACCGAGATATGGCTGTCGGAACCGACGCCCAAGGCGCCGCCCAGGCGCTGATAGGCGATCGCCGGAAAGAACCCGTCGCCAAGATTGGCCTCGGTGGTGGGACAGAGCCCCGCCACCGCGCCGGAGATCGCCAGCGCCCGCGTCTCCGCTTCCGTCATATGGGTCGCATGCACCAGGCACCAGCGCGGGCCCACCGGCAGATGACCCATCAGCCAGTCGACCGGCCGGCGCCCCGACCAGGCGATGCAGTCATCGACCTCGAGCGTCTGCTCGGCGATATGGATATGGATCGGTGCCCCGGCGTCGAGCGCATCGAGGCCGGCGACGGCGCCGGTCAGCATCTCGGGCGTCACGGCGCGCAGGCTGTGCGGCGCGATGCCGATCCGCACCTGCGGATTGCCGCGATGGCGGCGCATCAGCTCCTGGATCAGGGCCAGATAGGCGTCGAGAGAATGGAGGAAGCGGCGCTGGCCGGGCTTGGCCGGCTGGCCGCCGAAACCGCCTTGCGCATAGAGCACGGGCAGATGGGTGATCCCGATGCCGACATGGGCCGCGGCCGCCAGCACCCGCTCCGACATCTCGGCGGGATCGGCATAGGGCCGGCCTTCCGGGTCGTGATGCAGGTAATGGAACTCGCCGACGGTGGTGTAGCCGGCCTTGATCATCTCGACATAGAGCTGACCGGCGATGGCCTCGACCTGGCTGGGCGACAGCTTCTCCACGAAACCATACATCACGCTGCGCCAGGTCCAGAAGCTGTCCTCGCCGGCGGCGCCGCCTTGGCCCGCACGTTCGGTCAGGCCCGCCATGGCGCGCTGAAAGGCATGGGAATGGAGATTGGGCATGCCCGGCAGGACGGGGCCGGCCGCGCGCACCGCGTGACGGGTGGCGGGCTGAGCGCCGGCGTCGGCGGTCACCGCCGCGAGGCTGCCATCGACCGCGATCTCGAACAGGACGTCCCTCGCCCAGCCGTCCGGCAGGAGCGCTCTTTCGGCAAGGAGACGATGAACGATGCTCATGAAGGGGACAGGAAATGCCGTGTTGCGCGACCGGACGTCCTGCCGGACCGACATGGCCCCGGAGGCGCGGGAGCGCGTATCCCCGTCTTATAGCAAAATTCCGGGAGGGCAGTAACCCGCGCCGCCATTCGGCAATCCGGCGGGCTGGGAAAAAGAGCCTGGAGGCGGAAAGGCGATCTCCAAGGGTCGCATCCCCTGCCGCAGCATCGTCGCCGGCGACGGGACCGCGGTCCTCGGGAAAACCTGCTCCCAAGGACCGCAGCCGGCGTCATCACAT
>CAVOLB010000109.1:0-23209 GCA_963696655.1 uncultured Alphaproteobacteria bacterium | reverse complement strand
TACCTTGGAGGGCGCAGCCTCCGCCGCGTCTGCGGGCGCATCGTCCTTCGCTGCCGCGTCCTGGCTCTCGGCGCCCTCGCGCTCGACCTCTCCTTCTTCGGTCTCTTCTACTTTCGAGGGTGCGACCTCGCCTGCCGCGTCCTTCGGCGCGTCAGGCGCGCGGCTCGAGCGCGCAGCGCGCGGCGAGACCTCGAGACCCATCGCGGCGGCGTATTGATCGGCGGCCAGCTCGGTGCTCTCGAGCGCCTCGCGCGCCAACCTCAGCGCTTCGACCGTGTGCCCCACCGCGAAGAGCGCCTCGGCGGCTGCGGCTTGCTGGCGCGCGAGCTCCGATGGTGTCGGCGATCTGCCCGCGCGCGAGCTCCGGCAGGCGCGCGAGCGCGGCCTCGGCGTTCCGCAAGGTGAAGTACTCGAGCACCCGCTGGCCGAACGAGCTGCCCGGCGAAGGATCGCCCCTCGAGGTCATCGGAGAAGAAGGCGCCGCGCTCATCGCGCGCGACCGTACCGGCGCGGGAGTGGCTCCGCAAGCGCCCCTGGCCTCCGTATCAGGGCAGGACCCACACCTCCTCGAGCGCGCCACCGGCCCGGTGCCAGCTCCGCACCGAGATGCGCACCCGCGACACCTCGGCCGCGCGGAGGCTCGAGCGTCGCCTCCTCTCCGAGCGCCAAGGTCTGCTCCGCGCTCCCGAGCATCGCCCCGCTCCGATCGAAGAGCGCGACCTCGATCCGCTCGACCGCGCGATCCCGATAGGGCGCGTTGGTGCCGTTGCGAATGCCGAGCCCCTCCACTGCCCGCGGCGCGTCGAAGCGCAGCTCGAGCCAGCCGGCGCTCGCATCGGGCATGAGCCACTGCGTGTCCGGGTCGCCATCGAGCACCGCGTCCGGTCCGTGATCCGGGGCCCGATCGTAGGTGCCCGACGCGACGGCGGCGATCGGCGGCCCGGGACGGAGCGCGAGAAACAGCATCGCCGCGAGCGAGATGCCCGACGCGATCGCGAGCGCGCGCCGCTGTCCCCGCCGCCTGCCCGGTTGATCGAGCTGCTCCAAGAGGCTGAGCGCACGCTCGGCCCGATCGACGTCCGCGCGCGTTCCGTCGGGAGCGGGGCCGCCGCCACCCGCGATTCCCGGCTGACAGAGCTGGGCTTGCCCGATGACGGGTCCGTTGAAAACCAGCACGACGCGTTCGTCGGGGTAGGGCGGATTGTCGGGGCCCTGCACGAAAGTGGTAGGCCGTCCGAAGTTCGAACCCTTCAGATCGTCGCGCACGATCTGGTCGAAGTCGGCCTTCGCCAGGGCAGAGGGATTGCCCCGAATGACGGTCGGCATTTGCGATCCCTCGGCATGCGTCACATAGAGCTTGGTGCCGGACAGGTATTTCTGCTGGTTATAGATCACACCGTCCTGCGCGCATCCCGCCAACCCCATCAGGGCCAGGCCGATGGCAAGGAGACCGGGCATCGGCGATCGGGATTTTGGGGGGCGGCTGACAATCGCGGACATGAGGAGGTCCCGGTTCTGGGGCGCCCGCAACATCACAGCGGCGCTCGGCATTCTGGGGATATGGGCGGGAGACCGCCGCTGAGCAAGGATGCCTTCGGGCCGGACAGCAAATTTCATCTTTCCAGGGTTGATTCGACCGGGCTCTTCAGGACGACAGGGCCCTGCGACGGCGTTCCCTGAGCCACTGGAAAACCCGATGGGGCAGGAGCCTTGCGGCCCAGTGCTTCAGGAAGCGCTCATGCTTGCACAGGGCGGCCTTGTCGAGCGGCCAGGTCTGCGCGGCGAGAGCCGCCGTGCCCCAGGCCAGGCGCTCATTGATCACCGGGATCGCGGCGCGGATGCGCCCGACGCAGGCCTCCGGCGCCGCGGCCAGCATCTCGAAGAAGACGCGCTGCTCCGGAGTCCCAGGCGGAATCTCGAGCTTGCAGGCCGGCGGCCACCAGCTGGCGCTCCGTGCGATTTCCGCCAGGCGCATGACGGGAGGATTGTCCCGCTCGCGCCAGCGGGCGCGGAAATGCAAGGTCGTGGAGTCCGGGCAGTAGGCCGGGCGTCCGGAGGCGCTGGTCTCGATGATGCGGCGCCAGCAGCTCCAGTCGGCCATTTGCGTCACGTCCTCGGGCCAATAGCCGACGCGCTCGAGAGCGTCGCGCTTATGCATGACGTAGGAGGAGGGGATGTAGTTCTCCGTCGTCATGAAATGGGCGAGCTCGTCCGCGTTCCGGAGATTCAGCGACAGCGGCAGGATGAACCCGTCCGGGCTGCACCAGACGGGTCGGCTATAGACCCAGTCGTCGCCGCTCGCTTCGAGGGTGGCGACGAGCTTGGCGACATGGTCGGGGAACATGATGTCGTCGTCCTGGGCATAGGCGACATATCGGCTTTGGATTTGGCGCAGGACGACGTTTCGGTTGGCATAGCCGCTTAGCGGCGCCTTGGGCATATCGAACCAGCGCAGGCGCGGATCCGAGAAACGCGCGATGACCGCGCGCGTGTCGTCGGCACAGCCATCGCCGACGACCAGCAGCTCGAAATCGGCCTCGGTCTGCGCGAGGACGGACTGAATCGAGTAGCCCAGCACATCGGGGCGGTTATGCGTCGGCAGCAGGATCGAGACGCGGGGCGCCATGAGGATCGCCGGATCGAGGCCGCGGGAGATCAGAAACGATAGGGAACGATGCGGCTCGCCGCATCCGAATCCCAGGGGAGATCGAGCGCGTCGGGCCCTTCATAATCGTACTGCGAGGTCGGCATGTTGATGATGACCGCCTCCTCGATGCCGATGTTCTTCCAGCCGTGATAGAGGTTGGGCGGAATGACCAGCAGGCCGGGAATCTTATCGCTGACCGTGAACTCGTTCGCGCGTCCGCAGGTGGAGGAGTCGAGACGACCGTCGAAGACCGCGATCTTGACCAGCCCGGACACGACGAAGAGCCGGTCCGTGCTGTGCTGATGCAGGCCCCAGGCCCGGATGCGGCCCGGCATCGTGGTGGTGATATGGACCTGGACGATCGGTCCGCCGATGATGTCCCAACTGGCGCGCGCGACTTCGGTCACGTGACCATCTTCATGCGGGACCGGCCGGGTGGGCCGGAACTCGATGCCGTGGATGGGATCGAGGCGGAGCGCTCCCCGTTCGTTGACGGCCGAACGTTTGGCGACGAGCTCGCTGCCGCCGATCAGTCCGCGCAGCGCGACGTCAGTCGGACCCTGGCCGATCATGCCGAATTTCCCCCGATAAATGGCGGGCGCCTCAGCGAGATCACACTCCTCGGGGACCCTATTGCAGATTTGCCCCCACGGCAATCCTCGGACGCCCTCGCAAGGGGCGCGGCGGTGGGAACCAAAGGGGGATGGTGCGCCCGAAGCTCAGGGGCCGATCAGCGCGCAGGTCTCGCCCTGGCCGGCAAAGGTCAGGAGCCGGATGGCGCCATCGAGATCGATCTCGAGATACATGTCGCGCGCCCCGGTCTCGAAATAGGCCGCGAACAAGGCGGCCGTTCCGGTGCTGGCCACCGGCAGGCTCAGCCGCTGCAGGGAGCCGAAGCGCTGGCGGCAATCCGAGAGTCGTTCGGCCAGGGCCTCGGTCGAGACCTTGGCGGCCAGGGGTTCGCTCACGCGGGTATAGAGTCCGATCCCGTCTTCCGCGTTATAGAGCTCGATGATCGCCAGCGAGACATCCCGCAGCGTGGCGCGCGTGACGTCGGCACTTGCATGGCCGGCCGGCAGCATCCAGGCAGCAAGGACGACACAGAGAATGAGCAATCGCTGGTGCATGGCCGCGCGGAACGAAGCGGAAGGTGGTCGGCGCCGATCATGGCACGGGACCATATTTGTTAGAAGGCGCTCGATCCAAAGGGCCGTCGGCGAACCGAGAAAATACTCCTTCGGCTGGCGCCTACCGGACAGCGAGGGGCGGGATGACGGCGTTACACGTCCAGTTCCTGCACCTTCGACGCGTTCTCCTGGATGAACTGGAAGCGCAGCTCGGGCTTGCGGCCCATCAGGCGCTCCACCAGATCGGCGGTGTTGCGTGCGCCCTCGCGATCCTCGCCGAACTTGTCGGGCACGGAGACGCGCAGCAGCGTGCGCTTGGCCGGGTCCATGGTGGTTTCCTTGAGCTGCTGCGCCGGCATCTCGCCCAGCCCCTTGAAGCGGCTGATCTCGACCTTGCCGCGGCCCTTGAAGGCACTCTCCATCAGCTCGTCCTTGTGCGCGTCGTCGCGGGCATAGACGGAGGTGCCGCCCTGGGTCAGGCGATAGAGCGGGGGCTGCGCCAGATAGAGATGGCCCTTCTCGATCAGGCCCGGCATCTCGCGATAGAAGAAGGTCATGAGCAGCGATGCGATATGCGCGCCGTCCACATCGGCGTCGGTCATGATGATGATGCGCTCGTAGCGCAACTTGGCGGCATCGAACTTGTCGCGGCTGCCGCAGCCCAGCGCCTGGATCAGGTCGATCAGCTCCTGGTTCTGCGACAGCTTGTCGGCCGAGGCGCTGGCGACGTTGAGGATCTTGCCGCGCAAGGGCAGCACCGCCTGGGTCTCGCGGCTGCGGGCCTGCTTGGCCGAGCCGCCGGCGGAATCGCCTTCGACCAGGAAGAGCTCGGTGCCCTCGGCGGAATCGCGGCTGCAATCGGTGAGCTTGCCGGGCAGCCGCAGCTTGCGGGTCGCGGTCTTGCGGCTGAGTTCCTTGTCCTGGCGCTTGCGCAAGCGCTCTTCGGCGCGCTCGACCATGTAGTCGAGGAGATCGCGCGCGCGGTTCGGATCGTCCGACAGCCAGTGATCGAAATGATCCTTGAGCGAGGCATCGACCAGCTTCTGCGCCTCGACCGAGGCCAGCTTCTCCTTGGTCTGCCCCTGGAACTGCGGCTCGCGGATGAAGATCGAGAGCAGCGACACGGCGTTGCCGCAGAGATCCTCGGCGGTGATCTGGGCGGCCTTGCGGTTGCCGACCAGCTCGCCATAGGCCTTGAGCGACCGCGTCAGGCCGGAGCGCATGCCGGCCTCGTGGGTGCCGCCTTCGGGCGTCGGCACGGTGTTGCAATAGGCGCTGAAATAGGGCTCCTGGTCGACCGGCCAGGCCAGCGCCCACTCGACCCTTCCTTGCTCGTCCGGGAACTCGGCGCGGCCGGTGAAGGGCGTCGCCGTCACGGTCTGGCGGCCTTCGAGCGTCGAGGCCAGGAAGTCGCCCAGGCCGCCGGGGAAGTGGAACGTCTCTTCGGCCGGCGTCTTGTCGTCGCCCTTGAGCAGGCTCGGATCGCAGCGCCAGCGGATTTCGACCCCGCGGAAGAGATAGGCCTTCGAGCGCGCCATCCGGTAGAGCCGCTCGGGGCGGAAATGGACACTGTTGCCGAAGATCTTCGGGTCGGGATGGAAGGTCACGGCCGTGCCGCGGCGGTTCGCCGTGTCGCCGGTCTTCTTCAGCTTCGAGACCGGCGCACCGCGCTCATAGCTCTGCTGATAGACCTGCTTGTCGCGCGCGACCTCGACGCTGAGCTTGTCGGAGAGCGCATTCACGACCGACAGGCCGACGCCATGCAGGCCGCCGGAGGTGGTGTAGACCTTGCCGCCGAACTTGCCGCCCGAATGCAGCGTGGTGAGGATCACCTCGAGCGCCGACTTGCTCTTGAACTTCGGATGCGGATCGATCGGGATACCGCGGCCATTGTCGGTGATGGTGACCGTATCGCCGGCGGCGAGCTCGACCTCGATGCGGTTGGCGTAGCCGGCCACCGCCTCGTCCATCGAATTGTCCAGCACCTCGGCCACGAGGTGATGCAGCGCGCGCTCGTCGGTGCCGCCGATATACATGCCGGGGCGCCGGCGCACGGGATCGAGGCCCTCGAGGACCTCGATATCCTTGGCGGTGTATTCGGCCGCCTTGCCGCGCGGCCCGTTCGAGAAGAGATCGTTCATGGCGGCGGATTATAGGAAGGACCACCGGCGGCACAAGCAACATGCTGGGGCCGGCACCGGTATCTCCCACAAGATGCTGCGGAAATTGGCAAGACTCTCCCTCGACAGCCGGGACCCCGAAAGGCCAGACTGGCCCCCGTCATGACCGAGACTCGCAATCCTGATTCTTCCGCCGTCGCCCGCCTGCATGAAGGGCTTCCGGACCTCGACCCGGCCATCCGCACGCTCGCCATGCCGGCCGACGCCAACGCCAATGGCGACATCTTCGGCGGCTGGCTGATGGCCCAGATGGACATCGCCGGCGCGGTCGCGGCGATCCGCCGCGCCCAGGGCCGGGTCGCGACCGTCGCCGTGGACGCGATGGCGTTCCACCGTCCCGTGATGATCGGCGATCTCTTGAGCTGCTATGCGACGGTCGTGAAGGTCGGGCGCTCTTCCATGGCGGTGGACATCGAAAGCTGGGTCCAGCGCCGCCATACCGGCAAGGCTGAGAAAGTGACCCAGGGGCGCTTCACCTATGTGGCGATCGACGAGACCGGCCGGCCGCGGCCGGTGCCGAAGGAATAGTCCCTCGATATCTGCGGGCCCGCAAAGAAAGCGGCCGCCTCCGCTCTTGCGAGCGAAGGCGGCCCAGGGTAACGGCCTCGACACGCGGCGTTTGTGGCGCCGCACCAGGGAAGGCCGTTAGACGGAGTAGTAGAGCTTGTACTCGAGCGGATGCGGGGTCATGTCGTAGTCATGGACCTCTTCCCAGCGCAGCTCGAGATAGGCGTTGATGAAGTCGTCGCTGAAGACGTCGCCCTTCTTGAGGAACGCGTTGTCCTTCTCCAGGTTCTCGAGCGCTTCGCGCAGCGAACCGCAGACGGTCGGCACGTTCTTCAGTTCCTCCGGCGGCAGGTCGTAGAGGTTCTTGTCCATCGGGTCGCCCGGATGGATCTTGTTCATGATGCCGTCGAGACCCGCCATCAGCATGGCCGCATAGGCGAGATAGGGGTTGGCGCCCGGATCCGGGAACCGCACCTCGACGCGCTTGCCCTTGGGGTTCGCGACGAAGGGAATGCGGCAGGAGGCCGAACGGTTGCGCGAGGAGTAGGCGAGCAGCACCGGCGCCTCGTAGCCCGGCACCAGGCGCTTGTAGCTGTTGGTGAGCGGGTTGGTGAAGGCGTTCAGCGCCTTGGCATGCTTGATGATGCCGCCGATGTAGTAGAGCGCCGTCTCGGACAGGTCCGCATAGCCGTTGCCGGCGAAGAGCGGCTGGCCGTTCTTCCAGATCGACTGATGGACATGCATGCCCGAGCCGTTGTCGCCCTTGACCGGCTTCGGCATGAAGGTCGCCGTCTTGCCGTAGGAATGCGCGACGTTGTGGACGCAGTATTTGTAGATCTGCATCCCGTCCGCGATCTTCGTCAGCGTGTTGAACTTGATGCCCAGCTCATGCTGGCTGGGGGCCACCTCGTGATGGTGCTTCTCGACCGACACGCCCATCTCGGCGATGGTCGAAAGCATCTCGGCGCGAAGGTCGCCGCCGCTGTCCAGCGGCGCCACCGGGAAGTAGCCGCCTTTGACGAGCGGGCGATGGCCGTGATTGCCTTCTTCCATCTTGCGGCCGCTGACATAGGGGCCTTCGTCCGACGAGAACTCGACGAAAGTGCGGTTCATCGAGACTTCGTAGCGCATGTCGTCGAACACGAAGAACTCGGCTTCCGGGCCCATGAAGGCCGTGTCGCCGATGCCGGTGCTCTTCAGGTAGGTCTCGGCGGCCTTGGCGATCGAGCGCGGATCGCGGCCGTAATTCTGGCCTGTGAGGGGCTCGACGATGTCGCAGAACACGACCAGCGAGGTCTGGGCGGCGAAGGGATCGAGGGTGGCCGTGTCGCAGTCCGGCATCAGGATCATGTCGAACTCGTTGATGGCCTTCCAGCCGGCGATCGAGGAGCCGTCGAACATCACGCCTTCGGTCAGCATGTCCTCATCGACGGTCACGACCGCCTGGGCGATGTGGTGCCACTTGCCGCGCGGATCGGTGAAGCGGAAATCGACATATTTGACGTCATGCTCCTTGATCAGCGCGAGGAGCTTCTTCGGATCGGACATGTGTGCGTCTTCCCTGGGTCTGTTGGGTTCGTGTTGTTTCGTGGGTCTGGAGAATCGTCGTCGCTTATAGCTTCGTAAGTCCGTCGGTAGGCGTCTCAGATGGCGTCCGCACCGCGTTCGCCGGTCCGGATCCGGATGACCTCGTCGATCGTCGAGACGAAGATCTTACCGTCGCCGATGCGCCCGGTGCGCGCTGCCTGCGTGATGGCCTCGACGGCACGCTCCACGAGCGCATCCTCGAGGATCACCTCGATCTTCACCTTGGGGAGGAAATCGACCACATACTCCGCGCCGCGGTAGAGCTCGGTATGGCCCTTCTGGCGGCCGAAGCCTTTGGCCTCGGTAACGGTGATTCCCTTGATCCCAACTTCGTGCAGGGCGTCCTTCACGTCGTCGAGCTTGAAGGGCTTGATGATGGCTTCGATCTTCTTCATGAGTGACACGTCCTGGGCTTGTGCCGAGCTGCCGGATAGCGGCTCTCGCGCGCCAGAAAGCACAGCGCGTGCCAGCCGGCGGGGCATTGGTTTGCTTAAGATATTTTCGCCGGCCCCAAGTTCGATGCCTGTTTTTTAGGCAGATTGCCGTCAGAACAGGCAGGGTTTTGCGGCGGCATTGCGCAGCGGGGGCGAAGGCTATGACAAGGTTGGAAAGTTTCGCCGGATCGGCCTGGCCGCCGGTGCTCGCCCCCGTCGAACAGGCCCGTGCGACCGATGCGCTCGAAGCTGGCCAGATCCTCTATTTCCCGACGCTCGCTTTCGCGCTCGAGCCGGCGGAGCGGCGCTACCTCGCCGATGGCTGGTCGGCCGCCGCCAAGAACATCAGCTACGATCCGGCGCGCGGAATGCTGGGCGGCAGCAAGGCCGAGGGCGAGGATGCCGCCGGCCTGATGCGGCTGATGGCGCGTTACGCGCAGGCGAGCCTGGCGCTCATCGAAGCCGCGATCCCGATCTATCGCGGCCGGCTCGAGATGGCGCGAACCAGCTTCCGTCCCGTGGAGATCGCGGGGCGAAAGAGTTCGCCGCGCCACGACGACACGAAGCTGCATGTGGATGCCTTCCCCTCGCGACCCACCGCGGGCCGGCGCATCCTCAGGGTCTTCAGCAATATCGATCCCAACGGGCAGGCCAGGCACTGGCGCGTCGGTGCGCCCTTCGCGGCGACCGCGGGGCAGTTCTATCCGCGTCTGCCGCGGCCCGTTCCCGGAAGCGCCCTGGCCCATGCGCTGCTGGGTCTGACCAAGGGCCGGCGGCGCGCCTATGACCACTACATGCTCGAGCTTCACGACGCGATGAAGCGGGACGAGAGCTATCAGCAGGACCGCGAGGTGGAGGCGGTTGCCTTCCCCGCGGGCTCGAGCTGGATCGTCTTCACCGACCAGGTGGCGCATGCGGCGATCGCCGGGTGCCATGCGTTGGAGCAGACCTTCCATCTCGATCCGGCCCAAATGAAACACCCCGGGCGTTCGCCGCTCAGGGTGCTGGAAGATCTCGCGGGCCGAAGACTGGTTTAGAATTGGAGGATGAGGAAGGGCGAATAAGCGCTGGAAGCAGCGGCGTCATCCCCCTCCTCAATCCTCCCCCTGAAGAAGGGGGAGGAGACAAACTCTAACCTCTACCTCTAACCTCTACGCCGTTTCCTTCACGCTTCACGCCGCCTTGCGCTGCGCCAGCCAGTCGCCGAAGCGGCGCATCGCCTCGGCGATGTTCTCCAGGCTGTTGGCGTAGGAGACGCGCAAGTAACCCTCGCCATAGCTGCCGAAGCTGGTGCCGGCGATGGTCGCGACACCGGCATCGTTCAACAGGCCGGCTTCGACTTGCTTGGCGGTGAGGCCGATCTTGCCGATGTTCGGGAACACGTAGAAGGCGCCCAGCGCGTCGACGCAGGAGACGCCCGGCAGCTTGTTGAGCGCACCCACCACGAAGCGGCGGCGCTCGTCGAACGCCTTGCACATCTTGGCGACGTCGTCCTTGGGGCCGGTGAGGGCGGCGATGCCGGCATACTGTGCCGAGGCGTTGACGCAGGAATGGCAATTGATGGCGAGGCGCGTGGCGAGCTCGGCGAGCTTGCCGGGCCACACCGCATAGCCCATGCGCCAGCCGGTCATCGCGTAGGTCTTGGACCAGCCATCGAGCATGATCAGGCGGTCGCGCAGCTGCTCGAAGCGGAGCAGGCTCAGATGCTTGCGGCCTTCATAGAGGATCTCGCTGTAGATCTCGTCCGACATGATCGCGACGTTGGGGAACTTCTCGAGCCCCTTCACCAGCTTCTCGACCTCGGCGTCGGCGGTGACGCCGCCGGTCGGATTGGCCGGGCTGTTGATGATGATGAGACGGGTCTTGTCGGTGATGCGCGAGAGCAGATCGTCGGCCGAGAAGCCGAAGCCGTTCTTCTCCAGGAGCGGCAGCGGCACCGCCTTGGCGCCGGTGAAATTGATCGCGGACTCGTAGATCGGGAAGCCGGGATTCGGATAGATGATCTCGGCCCCGGGCTCGCCGAACATGAGGATGGCGAAGAACATCGTCACCTTGCCGCCCGGGACCACCACGACCTGGGCGGGATCGACCGTCACGCCATGGCGGCGATGCAGGTCGGCCGAGACGGCCTCGCGCAGCTGGGGGATGCCGTTGGCCGGGGTGTAACCGTGATGGCCGTCCCTCAGCGCCTTGATGGCGGCTTCGACGATATGGGCCGGCGTCTTGAAGTCCGGCTGGCCGATGCCGAGGTTGATGATGCTCTTGCCCGCGGCCGCGAGCGCGTTGGCGCGCGCCAGCACTTCGAAGGCGGATTCTGTGCCGAGGCGGCTCATGCCGGAGGCGAGTTGCAGCATTGTCCCCTGATCTCCCTGATGGATTGGCAGTTTCTCGTGGCGGCCAGTCCGTCGGGGGCCGGCTTTCCACCGCCCCCGGCGAAGGGGGCGTGGGGGAGCCCCCGCGCAAGACCACAAATGGCTAGCCTAAATCGCGGTTCGCCGAGAAGCAGGCTTTCCTGACCGCGACGTTTTTTCGCTTACCTGCGAGGATCGGGGCGGGTGCGGCATGAACGGGGCGGGGCAGGGACGGCCGGCTGTGCTTGACGGCACCCCCGCCACCCTTTACTTAACCGCCGCGGCGGCGGGCGTAGCTCAGGTGGTTAGAGCGCCAGATTGTGGATCTGGATGTCGTGGGTTCAAGTCCCATCGCTCGCCCCAGTTCTCCTTCAGTTTTATGCCGGCGGGTTCGACAGGTTTTCTGCCGGAAATGCCCCGGCGACGGCGCGGGGGAGCGGGCCCGGATCGGGCGGCAACAGACCCCGCGGGGGTGCCATGGATCGCGACGCCATCCTGTTCGCCAACGAGGCCTTCTACCGGGCCTTCGCCGATCGCGACCCCGCCGCCATGGAAGAGCTCTGGGCGAAGGACGCGCCGGTGGTCTGCGTCCATCCCGGCTGGGCGCCGCTGACCGATCGCGACAGCATCGTCGCCAGCTGGCGCGCGATCCTGACCGGCCGTAACGCGCCCGACATAAAATGCCGAAACCCGCGCGTGTTCCAGCACGGCGAGACGGCCATCGTCATCTGTTTCGAGATGATCGGCGCCGGCTTCCTGGTGGCGACCAACTGTTTCGTCCGCCAGCGCGGCCGCTGGAAAATGGTGCATCACCAGGCGGGCCCGACCAACCAGGATCCGCCGGTCGAGAGCGATAACGACAATGAGCCGGGCGGGCCCGTGAATTGAGACGGCATCTCTGGCGCGGTCTGCGGGTCGCATTGCATAGGGCTCCCGCCCACGGCATCATGCGTTCCATGATTCGCGCATATCCGACACGGGCTTACGCCTTGCGTAGCGCCCTGATCATCGCAACCTTCCTGCTCTCGATCCTGGCCGGGACCCCGGCGCGGGCGGAGAGCTATGAAGCGGGGCTCGCGGCCTTCGACAAGGGCGACTTCGAAACCGCCGCCAAAGAATGGCGTCCGATGGCGGAAGGCGGCGATGCGCGCGCGCAGCACGGCATGGGCCTGCTCTACGAGATCGGCTCGGGCGTCGAGAAGCGCGACTATGCCGAAGCGGTCAAATGGTATCAGAAGGCAGCCGACCAAGGCCTGCCGGCGGCCGAGAACAATCTTGCCTTGATGTATGCCCAAGGGCGCGGCGTGCCGCAGAGCATGGAGCAGGCGGCGCGCTATTGGCGCTTCGCCGCCGAAGGCGGCCACCCCATGGCCGAATTCAATCTCGGCCTCATGTATTACAAGGGCGAGGGCGGCCTGACCCAGAGCTTCAACGATGCCGCCTGGTGGTTCGCGCAGGCGGCGACCCAGGGCTCGGCCGACGCTCAATACGCCCTGGCGGAGATGTATCGCTCCGGCCGCGGCGTGCCGAAGAATCTCCAGGAAGCGAAGCGCTGGTACACGGAGGCGGTGCAGGGCGGAAACCCCGCCGCCGAGAAACGCCTTGCCACGCTCGCCAAGGACATCCTGGCCGAGCAGACGCGCTATGCGCCGGGTTGGGCACAGGGATCGTCGGTCGACAAAGAGCGCCAGGCGGAGGCCGATGCCGCCGCCAAGGCAGCGGAGCAGGGCACGTCGCCGGCGAGCATGGCGGTTCAGACGACGACCACTGCGACCCAGACAGCGCCGGCGACCGCGCCCGCGACAACGGCGACCGCAACAGCCGCACCCTCGACAACGACCGTGGTGCAGCCTTCGCCTTTGACGACGGCCGCGACCGCCGCCGCCACGGCGCCGGCGGCGACCAGCGCCGCCAGCACGGCCGTCGATCCGCAGCCCGAGCCGTTCCAGCCGACCGCCATCGCGACCGGCAGTTCGGCATCGGCGGAAGATCCCTTCAACCCCACGCCGAAGCCTTTCGTTCCGACGCCCGGGTCGGTTCCGACGGCGCCCGCGGCGACAACCGGGGCGGCACCCGCAACCACGGCGACGCTCACCTTGCCGACGCCCACAACGACGCAACAGGCAACCTTGCCGGCGGCGCCCCAGACCCAGACCACGACACAGCCGGCTGCGAGCAGCGGCCCCGCGGTCCGGGTCTGGCTGAGCTCGACGCGCACGGAAGAGGAAGCCAAGGCCAAGTGGCTGGGCTTCCAGGCGACCTTCCCCGACCTGTTCGGCCAGATGCAGGTGCTGATCAAGAAGGTCGATCTCGGCGACGAGTCCGGCATCTGGTATCGCGTCTTCGGCGGGCCGCTGCCCGATCGCGGCACGGCGCAGAATCTGTGCGGCGAGCTGATGTCGCGGTCGCCCGGCGACAGCTGCATGGTGGTGGTCAATTGACCCTTGCGCGGGGACCCGCGTCACCTCTGGGCGGGCTGAAGGCCCATCTCAGGGCTGGCGGCCAGGCCTTCGGCTGCTTCCTCAATTCCGGCAGCGCCAGCGTCGCCGAGATGATGGCGGCGGCAGGCTATGACTGCCTGATGATCGATGCCGAGCACAGCCCGATCGGCATCGAGACCATGCACGCGATGGCGACCGCGATCCGCTCCGGCGGCGCCTACACGCTGGTGCGCGTGCCGGCGATGGATCCGGTCGCGATCAAGCTGGCGCTCGATCTCGGCGTCGACGGCATCATGGCGCCGGCGATCGACAGCGCGGCGGAGGCGAAGGCCTTCGTCGCGGCCTGCCGCTATCCGCCCGAGGGCCATCGCGGCGTCGCGGTGTCGGTCATCCGTGCCTCTGCCTATGGCTTCAACGCCGCCGATTACATCCGCGAGGCCAACGACGCGCTGCTGGTGATCGCGCAGATCGAGACGGCGCGCGGCGTCGCCGAAGCCGAAGCGATCGCGGCCACGCCCGGCATCGATCTCTGCTTCATCGGGCCGCACGATCTCTCGGCCAGCCTCGGCCATATGGGCCAACCGGATCACCCCGAGGCGAAAGCGGCGATCGGCCATGTGGAAGGCGCCGTGCGCAAGGCGAAGCGCTGGCTGGGCACGATCCCGACCGCCTCGCGCGCCGCCGACCGCCTCTTCGCCGACGGCTACGCGCTGGTGCTGGGGAGCGCCGATCTGGCCATTCTGCGCGAAGCCGTCCGCGCCCAGGTGGAGCGCTACAAGCCCACGCCGCGCTCGAGCTGAGGGCCGATCCCATGGCCGGCAACCCGTCGCCAACGGATCGAGACGCCAGCCCGCTCCTGAGCAACGACGAGATGCGGGAGGCCGATCGTCTGGCGATCGCCGCCGGCATATCCGGCTATGCACTGATGGAGGCGGCCGGCCAGGCCGTGGCGCGCTTCGTGATCGCCAATTGGGGACGGCGGCCGGTGCTGGTGCTCTGCGGGCCGGGGAACAATGGCGGTGACGGCTATGTCGCCGCCGCTCACCTCAAGAACGCAGGATGGCCCGTCGTCGTGGCGGCGCTGGGTGCGCCCAAGCCCGGCACTGACGCGGCCGTCGCCGCGACCCGCTGGTCGGGGACGCCGGCGCCGATCGAGCTCTCCCTGCTGGCCGAACGGCCGCTCGTGATCGATGCGCTGTTCGGAGCCGGGCTCGCGCGCGCGCCCGACGGGATCGCACGCGCCATCATCGACGAGATCAACCGCCTCGCGCTCGATTGCGTCGGCGTCGATGTACCGAGCGGCGTCGATGGCGACAGCGGCCAGATTCTGGGGGCGGCCCCGCGCTGCCGGGCGACCGTCACCTTCTTCCGGCTGAAGCCGGGTCACCTGCTGCTGCCGGGTCGGGCGGTCGCCGGCACCGTCCACCTGGCCGATATCGGCATTCCCGCCGGGGTGCTGGAGCAGATCCCGCCCCGATGCTGGCGCAACGATCCGGCGCTGTGGCGCAGTCACCTGCGCCGCCCCCGGCTGGAGGACCATAAATATACCCGCGGCCATCTGCTGGTGATCGCCGGCGGCGTCATGACCGGGGCTGGACGGTTGGTGGCGCGGGCGGCGCGCCGGGCCGGGTCCGGCATGGTCAGCCTGGCAGCCCCCGCCGAGGCGCTGCCGATCTATGCCGCCGATCAACCGGGTCTCATTACCCTGGCCCTGCCGAAACCGTCCGACCTGGGCGGCCTGATGCAAGGTCGGCGCATGTCGGCCTGCGTGGTCGGGCCGGGAAGCGGGGTCGGGGAGGGAACCCGCGAACTGGTCCTGGCGGCGCTCGCGACCGGGCGGCCCTGCCTGGCCGATGCCGATGCGCTGACCAGCTTCGCGGGCAAGGCCGAGGCCCTGGCCGCCGCGGTTCGCGGGTCGCTTTTGATCACCCCGCATGAGGGCGAGTTCGACCGGCTGTTTCCGGATCTGGGCGCCGGCCTGGGGAAGCTCGCCCGGGCTCGGGCCGCCGCGGCCCGTCTGGGCGCCGTGGTCCTGTTCAAAGGGGCCGACAGCGTCGTGGCGGCACCCGACGGCCGCGCGGTCGTCAATGACAACGCCCCGCCGGACCTCGCCAGCGCCGGTACTGGGGATGTGCTGGCCGGGATCGCCGGGGCCTTGCTGGCCCAGGGCATGCCGGCCTTCGAGGCGGCCGCGGCGGCCGTCTGGCTCCATGGCGCGGCGGGATCGGTTTTCGGCCGGGGGCTGATTGCTGAGGATCTACCTGAAGCGCTTCCTAATCTTCTCAAGAAGCTAGAAGGTTAGGGCGCAATCCTGATGAGCCGCCGCAGCCCGCTGCCCTGGCCCCGGCTGCGTGCCTATGAGGCGCGCGACCGCGACGCTTGCGCGCGGATCTTCGTCATCGCCCAGCAGGCGGCGTTTCCCTGGGAGCCGCCGGGCACCGTGACGGAGGCCGGCTTCGATCGCTCGATCCGGGGCGAGGAGCTGTGGGTCGCCGAGGTCGCAATGCCGGCCTCGGGTCCCGGGCCGGTGCGGTGGCAGGTGGCGGGGCTGATCTCCGTTTTTATGCCCAGCCAGTTCGTTCACAGCCTGTTCGTCGACCCGGCGTTTCACGGGCTCGGCCTCGGCAGCGCGCTCCTGGACCGGGCGCTCTACGCGACCGGCGGGCGGGCCTCGCTGAAATGCGACGAGCGAAACCGAAAGGGCTGTATCTTCTATGAACGGCGCGGCTGGCGGGCCAGCGAATGGGGCTGGGATCCGGACGGCGCCTGGATCCGCTTTTCGCGCTGATTCCCCAGGATTCGTAAGGCTTCCAGGGGCCGGTGATTTCCTATTGTGCCTGGGATATCTGTGCTATACACCGCGCCCTGCGGTGGCAAACTGGGCCGGAGCCGCCGCGCCTCCCATCAGCGGGCGTGGCGAAACTGGTAGACGCGCCAGATTTAGGTTCTGGTGACGCAAGTCGTGGGGGTTCAAGTCCCTCCGCCCGCACCACGTCAGAGCAAACGGGTCTGATCCTTCAGGCCAGATGCTCGCGCCGACTCGAGGGTGGCCTTGCCACCGCCCAGCCGGCGCGGGCGACACCGATGACACGGACAGGGTTCGATGCAGGTTACTGAAACGGCCAACGAAGGTCTCAAGCGCGAGTTCAAGATCGTCATTCCGGCGAGAGACTTCGAGAAGAAGATCGAGACCGAGCTCGCGGAGTATGGCCGCCAGGCCAACCTGCCGGGCTTTCGTCCCGGCAAGGTGCCGATGCCGGTGCTCAAGCAGCGCTTCGGTCCGTCCGTCCGCGGCAAGGTGATCCAGAGCACGGTTCAGGATGCGAGCTTCCAGGTCCTGAACGAGCGCGGCCTCAAGGCCGCGGGTCAGCCCCGCATCGAGATCACCAAGGGCGCCGAAGGCGAGGATGTCGAGTACAACCTCGCGATCGAGCTGATGCCGGAAATCAAGCCGATGGACTTCTCGACCCTCCAGCTCGAGCGCCTCAGCGCCGAGGTCACCGACAAGGATGTCGCCGAAGCGCTGGATCGTTTTGCCGCCAACCAGAAGCGCAGCCAGCCTGTCGCCGCGCCGCGCGCCGCGCAGTCGGGCGATGTCGCCGTGATCGACTTCGAGGGCAAGATCGACGGCGTGCCGTTCCAGGGCGGCAAGGCCGAGGGGCATTATCTCGAGCTCGGCTCCAACAGCACCATTCCCGGCTTCGAGGACCAGATCCTCGGCCACCAGCCGGGCGAGAGCTTCACCATCGACGTGACCTTCCCGGAGACCTATCCGAGCCAGGAAGTGGCCGGCAAGGCCGCCAAGTTCGACATCACGATCAAGGAGTTGCGCGAGCCCCAGACGGTCGCGGTCGATGACGAGCTGGCCAAGTCGGTCGGGCTGGAATCGCTCGATGCGCTCAAGGAGCAGGTGAAGGGCCGCCTCGAGCGCGATTCCGGATCGCTGTCGCGCGGTCGCCTGAAGCGCCAGCTCCTTGACAAGCTGGCCGAGGGTCACGACTTCACGCTTCCGCCGGGCCTGGTCGATACCGAGTTCGACGCGATCTGGCAGCAGATCGTGGCCGACCGCCAGGCGGGCCGCCTCGACCCCGAGGACGCCGACAAGGACGAAGAGCAGCTCAAGAAGGAATACCGCGAGATCGCGGAACGCCGCGTGAAGCTGGGGCTGCTCCTTTCCGAAGTGGGCCGGCAGCACAATATAGAAGTGAGCAATGACGAGATTGGCCGCGCCATCATGGCGGAGGCCAGTCGGTATGCCGGCAGCGAGCGTAAGGTGATCGAATATTACCAGCGCACGCCGGAGGCCCTGGCCCAGATCCGCGCGCCCCTCTACGAAGAGAAGGTCGTGGACTACATCCTCGATCAGGCCAAGGTCTCGGAGCGGAAGGTGCCTCTCGCCGAGGTCACTTTCGACGACCAACCGGCGAAGAGTTGAGGCAAGCTGTCGGAAGGCGCCCCGATTCGGGGCATAAAGGACGAACCCGATGATCTACGACCGCGATCCCGTCGAGACTTATACCAATTTGCTCGTGCCCATGGTGGTGGAGCAGACCAACCGGGGCGAGCGCGCCTTCGACATCTATTCGCGCCTGCTCAAGGAACGCATCATCTTCCTGGTGGGGCCTGTGAACGATCAGGTGTCGAGCCTGGTCTGCGCCCAGCTCCTGTTCCTCGAGGCGGAGAATCCGAAGAAGGACATCTCGCTCTATATCAACTCGCCGGGCGGCGTCGTGACGTCGGGTCTCGCGATGTACGATACCATGCAGTACATCCGCTCCGACGTTTCCACGGTCTGCATCGGCATGGCGGCCTCGATGGGCTCGCTGCTGCTGACCGCCGGCGCCAAGGGCAAGCGCTACTGCCTGCCCAATGCGCGGGTGATGATCCATCAGCCCTCGGGCGGCTATCAGGGCCAGGCGACCGACATCGAGATCCATGCCCGCGAAGTGCTGGCGGTGAAGGCCCGGCTCAATGCCATCTACGCCAAGCATACCGGCCAACCGCTGGACAAGATTGAAGAGTCCATGGAGCGGGACAACTTCATGACTCCGGAGAAAGCCAAGGAATTCGGCCTGATCGACGAGGTCGTGAACAAGCGTCCGGGCTCCGACGAGGCTGAGACGAGCGCCGCAAGTGCCTGAAGGGATTAACGAGTTATTGACCGTACCGGTGCTATCCCAACACCGTGGCGGCTCAGGCTCGGCGAGTCGGCCTGTCGGCGCCGGGGAACGGGGCAGCAACCCCTGGCGTTGATTGAGAATTTGGGCGTTGTGTCACGGCAAAGGCTGCGGCTAACATTTCACGTTGAGTTGGCGTATCGGGATCGAGCGGTTCGTTCATGAACAAATCCAGCGGCAGCGATAGTAAGAGCACGCTTTACTGCTCCTTCTGCGGCAAGAGCCAGCATGAGGTCCGGAAACTCATCGCCGGGCCGACGGTCTTCATCTGCGACGAATGCGTCGAGCTCTGCATGGATATCATCCGTGAAGAGCACAAGACGACGCTGGTCAAGTCGCGCAACGGCGTGCCCACGCCGCAGGACATCTGCAAGGTCCTGGACGACTATGTGATCGGCCAGGACCACGCCAAGCGCGTGCTGTCGGTGGCGGTCCATAACCACTACAAGCGCCTCTCGAACACCGGCAAGTCGAACGACGTCGAACTGGCGAAGTCGAACATCCTGCTGGTCGGTCCGACCGGTTGCGGCAAGACGCTGTTGGCTCAGACGCTGGCGCGCATCATCGATGTGCCCTTCACCATGGCCGACGCGACCACGCTGACCGAGGCCGGCTATGTCGGCGAGGACGTCGAGAACATCATCCTGAAGCTGCTGCAGGCCGCCGACTACAATGTCGAGCGCGCGCAGCGCGGCATCGTCTATATCGACGAGGTCGACAAGATCAGCCGCAAGTCGGACAACCCGTCGATCACCCGCGACGTGTCGGGCGAAGGCGTGCAGCAGGCCCTGCTGAAGATCATGGAAGGCACCATCGCCTCGGTGCCGCCGCAGGGCGGGCGCAAGCATCCGCAGCAGGAGTTCCTGCAGGTCGACACCACCAACATCCTCTTCATCTGCGGCGGCGCCTTCGCCGGCCTCGAGAAGCTCATCTCGCAGCGCTCCAATAAGGGTGCCTCGATCGGCTTCGGCGCCGACGTGCGCAGCCCGGACGAGCGCCAGACCGGCGAGATCCTGCGCGATGTCGAGCCCGAGGATCTGCTGAAGTTCGGCCTGATCCCGGAGTTCGTCGGCCGTCTGCCGGTCGTGGCGACGCTCGACGACCTGGACGAATCGGCGCTCATGGACATCCTCACCAAGCCGAAGAACGCGCTGGTGAAGCAGTATCAGCGGCTGTTCGAGATGGAAGACATCCGCCTCGAATTCACCGAGGACGCGCTCAAGGGCGTCGCCACGCGCGCCATCGCGCGCAAGACCGGCGCCCGCGGCCTGCGCTCGATCCTCGAGAACATCCTGCTCGACCCGATGTTCGAGATGCCGAGCCGGGAAGGGGTGGAGAGTGTGGTGATTGGTCGCGAAGTGGTCGAAGGCAACGCAAAGCCGCTCTATATCTACACCGACCGACGCGAAGACGTTGGCAGTACCGCCTGATGGCCAGGCCCGCCTCGGGCGGGCCGCACCCCCTTGGACGTATTTCCGGGTAACCATGGCGGCTTCGCTCGCAAGCCCCGGAAACAACGTCGCCTTTCCAGCACATCCTTGAAGATCGCCGGTTTTTCACCATTTGTGATGTGAGAATCGGGATATAGTTTGGGCTAGGCGGTGCCTTCTCAGCACCCCGGCCGACGGGTGACCCCCGAAGAGGAATCATGATCGAAACCCAGAACGGCACACTCTACCCAGTCCTACCCCTGCGGGACATTGTGGTGTTCCCGCACATGATCGTTCCGCTGTTTGTCGGGCGCGAGAAGTCCGTGCGCGCGCTCGAGGACGTGATGAAGGATGACAAGCAGATCCTGCTCGTCACCCAGAAGAACGCGGCCCAGGACGACCCCACCACCGCCGACATCTACACCGTCGGCACGCTCGGCACCGTGCTGCAGTTGCTGAAGCTTCCCGACGGCACCGTGAAGGTGCTGGTCGAAGGCGGCAAGCGCGCGCGCATTCTGAAGTACACGGAGAACGAGGCGTTCTTCGAGGCCTTCGCCGAGCCGCTCGAGGAAGAAGCCGGCGACACCAAGGAAATCGAGGCCCTGGCCCGGACCGTGGTTTCGCAGTTCGAGCAGTACATCAAGCTCAACAAGAAGGTGCCGCCCGAGGTGCTGGTCTCGATCAATCAGATCGAGGAACCCGGCAAGCTCGCCGATACCGTCGCCTCCCATCTCTCGCTCAAGATTCCCGAGAAGCAGGACCTGCTGGAAGCCACCTCCGTGGGCCAGCGCCTCGAGCGCGTCTATGGCTTCATGGAGAGCGAGATCGGCGTGCTGCAGGTCGAGAAGCGCATCCGTAGCCGCGTGAAGCGGCAGATGGAGAAGACGCAGCGCGAGTACTATCTGAACGAGCAGCTCAAGGCGATTCAGAAGGAGCTGGGCGAGGGCGAGGACGGCCGCGACGAGCTGGCCGAGATCGAAGAGAAGATCGCCAAGACCAAGTTCTCGAAGGAAGCGCGCGAAAAGGCCATGGCGGAGATCAAGAAGCTCCGCTCCATGAGCCCGATGTCGGCCGAGGCGACGGTGGTGCGCAACTACCTCGACTGGCTGCTGTCGCTGCCGTGGAAGAAGCCGACCAAGGTCAAGCGCGACATCCGGGCCGCCGAGAAGGTGCTCAACACCGACCATTACGGTCTCGAGAAGGTGAAGGAGCGCATCCTCGAGTACCTCGCGGTGCAGCAGCGCATGAACAAGATCAAGGGCCCGATCCTCTGCCTGGTCGGTCCTCCGGGCGTGGGCAAGACCTCGCTCGGCAAGTCGATCGCGCGGGCGACCGGCCGTAACTTCGTTCGCATGTCGCTGGGCGGCGTGCGCGACGAGGCCGAGGTCCGCGGCCACCGGCGCACCTATATCGGGTCGATGCCCGGCAAGGTGATCCAGGGCATGAAGAAGGCGAAGTCGTCCAACCCGCTCTTCCTCCTCGACGAGGTGGACAAGCTGGGCGCCGACTGGCGCGGGGATCCTTCCGCGGCCCTGCTCGAGGTCCTCGATCCGGAGCAGAATTCGAGCTTCAACGACCACTATCTCGAGGTGGATTACGACCTCTCCGACGTCATGTTCGTGACGACGGCGAACACGCTGCGCATGCCGCAGCCGCTGCTCGATCGTATGGAGGTCATCCGCATCCCCGGTTACACCGAGGACGAGAAGGTCGAGATCGCCAAGCGGCATCTGCTGCCGAAGCAGATCAAGGAACATGGCCTGAAGAAGAACGAGTGGGCCATCTCCGACGACGCGATGAAGGACCTGATCCGCTACTACACGCGGGAAGCCGGCGTGCGTAACCTCGAGCGCGAGCTCGCCAACCTGGCGCGCAAGGCGGTCAAGGAGATCCTGATGAAGGATCTCAAGAAGGTGACGGTCACGCGCCGCAACCTGGCGAAATATGCGGGCGTCCGTCGCTACCGGTACGGCGAGGTCGAGACCGAGGATCTGGTGGGCATCACCACCGGCCTGGCCTGGACCGAGGTCGGCGGCGAGATCCTGCAGATCGAGGCAGTGACCCTGCCGGGTAAGGGCCGGGTCATCACCACCGGCAAGCTTGGCGACGTGATGCGGGAGTCCGTTCAGGCGGCCGAGAGCTATGTGAAGTCGCGGGCGATCGCGTTCGGCATCAAGCCGACGCTGTTCGAGAAGCGGGATATCCATGTGCATGTGCCCGAAGGGGCCACGCCCAAGGACGGCCCGTCGGCCGGCATCGCGATGTTCACGTCGATTGTGTCCGTTCTGACAGGAATTCCGGTGCGGCGCGATGTCGCCATGACGGGCGAGATCACGCTCCGCGGCCGCGTGCTGCCGATCGGCGGTCTCAAAGAGAAACTGCTGGCGGCATTGCGGGCGGGCACGAAGATCGTGCTGATCCCATCGGAAAACGAGAAGGACTTGGCCGACATACCGGACAACGTTAAGCGCGAGCTTAAGATCATTCCGGTCTCGAATGCGGACGAAGTTCTGCGCAACGCGTTGACCCGGGAGCCGATCCCGATCGAATGGACGGAACCCGACGAGGTGCGCAAGATTCCGACCGACGACGCCGACGACAGCCGAGGCGGCATCGTTACGCACTGACGCTTCGAAAACGAGAGTTGGCACGGGCGCGCGAGCCATGATAGGAACGCGCGCCCGCTGCTTTTGACGGGCCCAATTCCTGGGGATATCCACGGTTCTCCAATTGACGGGTTTGTAAAGCACGGCCTAGACTCGACGGTCGTCGCGCACCAATCCGCCGAATTTCCTCATCCGCGCCCACCGGCGCCCACTCATCCCAATTCGAAATAGGGGGTACTCACGGTGAACAAGAACGACCTCATTGCCGACGTCTCGACCGAGACCGGTTTGTCCAAAGGTGACGCGGCGCGCGCGGTCGATGCCGTCTTCGATGCCATCACCAAGTCGCTGAAGACGGGAACCGAAGTTCGTCTCGTCGGTTTCGGCACGTTCGTCGTCACGAAGCGCGCCGCGTCCGAAGGACGCAACCCGCGCACGGGCGAGAAGATCAACATCCCGGCGTCGAAGCAGCCGAAGTTCAAGGCCGGCAAGGCGCTCAAGGACGCCGTCAACTGACGCTTGCGTCCCATTCCGGTTTCGCACCGGCCGCCTGCGCCCTGGCGCGGCGGCCGGTCGCGTTTCCGGGACAATTCCGATAGAGTTCCCCGCGGCCGGTTTCCGGCCTCGCGTTTCCCGGCGCCGAAGAGGCAGGGCAGGGGCGATTAGCTCAGTTGGTAGAGCATCTCGTTTACACCGAGAGGGTCGGCGGTTCGAGCCCGTCA
>CAVOLB010000108.1:0-15983 GCA_963696655.1 uncultured Alphaproteobacteria bacterium | reverse complement strand
ACCATCACGGTCATCGCCACCCAGACCGGCTATCTGATCGGCGGCCTCGTGGTGGTGGAGACGCTGTTCCATTACCAGGGTATCGGCGGCCTGATCTACACCGCCGCCAAGAGCAAGGATTTCCCGATGCTCCAGGCGGGCGTGCTCTCGGTCGGCATCGTCTATATGGTGGCGACCCTCACCGCCGACATTCTCTATTCGGTGCTCAATCCCCGGATCCGCTATGGGAGCCAGGGATGAGCGCCACCACGACCGGCCCCGGCGCAGCGCCCGCGGCACCCTCCGCCGGATCGACCCGGCTCCAGGAGTGGGGTGAGACCCTGGGGCTGCTGCTGCGCTCGCCGACCTTCTTCGCCGGCGCGCTGATTGTCGGCTTCTGGGTCTTCTGCGCGCTCTTCGGCGAGCTCATCGTGCCCTACGATCCGCTCGAGACCGACCTGCTCGCGGTGCTGGAGCCGCCTTCGGCCGATCATTGGTTCGGGGCCGACCAGCTGGGCCGCGACGTGTTCTCGCGCGTGATCGTCGGCTCGCGCGACATCCTGACGATAGCCCCCCTGGCGACGCTCCTGAGCACGATCATCGGCACGCTGCTGGGCCTCGTGACCGGCTATTTCCGCGGGCTGGTGGACGATGTGCTGAGCCGCATCATCGATGCGCTGCTGTCGCTGCCGACCGTCCTAATCGGCCTTGTGGCCCTCACCTCGCTCGGCACCTCGAACACCACGGTGGTGTTCGTGATCGCCTTCGGCTTCGCGCCGATCATCGCCCGCACCGTGCGCTCGAGCGTGCTGGTGGAGCGCGAGCTCGATTATGTGGCGGCCGCGCGGCTGCGCCGCGAGAGCAGCCTCTACATCATGCTGGCGGAGATCCTGCCCAACATCCTTCCGCCCATCCTGGTCGAGTTCAATGTCCGGCTCGGTTACGCGATCTTCACCGTCGCGACCTTGAGCTTCATGGGCTTCGGCATCCAGCCGCCCTCGCCCGACTGGGGCCTCACCATCTCCGACAATTACGGGTTGGTGGGCGGCGGCTATTGGTGGACCGTGCTCTATGACGCCTTCGCCATCGCCTCGCTGGTGGTCGGCGTGAACCTCATCGCCGATGCCATCCAGGGAGTCGTGGATGGCTAGCCCCGCCACGGCCCGGGCGGCGGCGAAACCCGCCGCGGGTGCCGACGCGCTCGAGGTCGAGAATCTCGACGTCGTTTATCAGGTGCGCGGGAAGGACCGCCAGGTCCTCAGCGGCCTGAGCTTCCGCATCGGCCGCGGCGAGGCCTATGGCCTGGTCGGCGAATCAGGCTGCGGCAAATCGACGGCGGCCCTGGCGGCGGTGCGCTATCTGCCGCGCAACGGCCGCGTCAGTGCCGGCCGGATCCATGTCGACGGGCGCGATCTCCTCGCCATGGGTTCGGGCGATCTGCGCAGCTTGCGCGCGAAGTCGGTCTCGATGGTCTATCAGGATCCCGGCCGCGCGCTCAACCCCTCGATCCGGGTCGGCAACCAGCTGGCCGAGGTGTTCGAGTTCGCCGGCCTGCCGCGCAGGGAATCGCTCGACCGCTCGATTGCGATGCTGGAGCGCGTGCGCATCGTCGATCCGCGCCGCGTCATGGAGCGCTATCCGCACCAGCTCTCCGGCGGCATGCAGCAACGCGTCTCGATCGCGATGGCGCTGGCCACCAACCCGGCGCTCCTGATCCTGGACGAGCCCACCACCGGCCTCGACGTCACGGTCGAAGCCGAGGTCCTGGATCTGGTCGAGCAGCTGCGCGGCGAGTTCGGCACCTCGATCCTGTTCATCAGCCACAATCTCGCGGTCGTCGCGCGGGTGTGCGAGCGCGTCGGCGTGCTCTATGCCGGTAAGCTGGTGGAAGAGGGCCCCACCCAGTCGGTCTTCAACGATCCGCGCCATCCCTATTCGGTCGGGCTCCTGCGCTGCCTGCCGCGCCGCGGCCGGCGCAAGGACCATGGCCGGCTCGACACCATCCCGGGCTTCCTGCCCTTGCCGGGCAGCGTGCTGCAGGGCTGCATCTTCGCCGACCGCTGCGGGCTTGCCGACGATCATTGCCGCGCGGTGGAACCGGCCCTGATCGATCTCGGCGGCCGGGCCAGCCGCTGCCATTATCACGACCGCGCGCCCGATCTGCCGCGCGTCATGGCGGCCGACGCGCCGGCCACGGCGAAGCTGCCTGCCGGCGCCAAGCCGATCCTCGCCATCCGCAATCTCTCCAAGACCTTCGAGAGCGGCGGCCACAAGGTGGCGGCGCTGCGCGACGTCAATCTCGATCTGATGCCGGGCGAGACGCTGGGGCTGGTGGGCGAATCCGGCAGCGGCAAGACCACGCTCGCACGCCTGCTGCTGGGCCTGACCGCGCCCGACAAGGGCGGCAGCATCACGCTCGACGGCGATGCGCTGCCGGCCGCCCTGGTGGGACGCTCGAGCAAGCAGGTCAAGCAGCTCCAGATCGTGTTCCAGAATCCGGATTCGGCGCTCAACCGCTCGCACACCGTGCGCGGGCTGATCGGCCGGGCCATCACCAAGCTTGCCGGCATCCGCGGCGGCGACGTGGTGGTGCGGCTGCTTGAGCTCACCCGCGTGGTCCGGCTCGCCGACCGCTATCTGACCGCCAAGCCACGCCAGCTCTCGGGCGGCCTGAAGCAGCGCGTCGCGATCGCGCGCGCCTTTGCCGGCGATCCGCGCGTGGTGGTTTGCGACGAGCCGACCTCGGCGCTTGACGTGTCGGTGCAGGCGGCGATCCTCAATCTGCTGGCGGACCTGCAGGCGATGCAGGGCGTCAGCTATGTCTTCATCTCGCACGATCTGGGCGTGGTGCGTTACCTGGCAGATCGCATCGCGGTGCTCTATCTCGGCCGGCTGATGCAGGTGGGCACCGCGGAGCAGGTCTTTGCCGGCCCCTACCACCCCTATACCGAAGCGCTGCTCTCGGCGATCCCCACCCTCGATGGGCGCCAGCCCGAGCGCATCCGCCTGACGGGCGAAATCCCCAGCGCCATCGACCCGCCCAAGGGCTGCGTCTTCCACACCCGCTGCCCGCACAAGATCGGCGCCATCTGCGAGGCGCAGGAGCCGCCCCTGGCCGAGATCGGCCCCGGCGATTTCGTCCGCTGTCATATCCCGGCGGCCGAGCTGCCCCGCGCGCAAGCCTCGGCGTGAGGCGCCGACCGGCACCTTCACCTCTCACTTTCTTTCTTATCCCCTCCCCCCTTGAGGGGGAGGTTAGGGTGGGGGGTGATCGAAGAACGCGATGATCAGGGAGATTTCCATCGCGCGAGCACGGCCGGCGCTGAGTTCGTGGCTACCCCCCACCCCAGCCTCCCCCTCAAGGGGGGAGGGGAAGAAAATGAAGAAGCGAAGTATCGCTCCTTAACCACCGCCCTTGCCATTTGCTCACCGTTTCTTGACCCTTCGGAAGCGACCATGCCGGGCGTCCGGCAGGGTCAGCCCAGGGGTATCATCGTCATCATGCGTCTGGAGGCGATCGGATTCGGCAGCGTCACCGACCTCGTCAGCGGCAACCGCCTGACGGGGGCGGAGCTCTGCGCCGAGGCGCTGCGCCGGGCGGCTCTGCTCGGCGCGCGGGGCCTGGGGCCGGGCGATGCCGCGCTCATCGTCCATGGCGGGACCCCCGATTTCTTCTGCGATCTTTTCGCCGTCTGGCAGCGGGGCGCGATCGCGGCCTGCGCCAATCCCGGCCTCACGCGCGACGAGCTGGGCACCGTGGCGGGATTCCTCAAGCCCAAGGCGATCCTGGCCGCCGAGGGCTTCGCCCATGGCCAAGGCCTGACGGTGCCCATCCTCGAGCTGAAGCGCGAGCGCGGGCCCGCGGAACTCTCGCTGCCCGCCGGCCGCTCGGGCGGCGGACTCGACGACACGGCCTTGCTGCTCTTCACCTCGGGCACGACCGGCGCGCCCAAGGGCGTGGCCCACAGCTATCGCTCGATCCTGGCGCGCCTCGCGCTCAATCGCGCCCATATCGGTGCGGCCGACCTCGCCCGCACGCTCTGCGTGCTGCCGACCCATTTCGGTCACGGTCTCATCGGCAATTGCCTGACGCCGCTCTTCGCCGGCAGCGATCTCTATCTGCATGGGGCGGGCGGCCTCGCGACCGCGGCTGCGCTGTCGCGCCTGATCGACGATCACGCCATCACCTTCATGAGCTCGGTGCCGAGCTTCTGGAAGATCGCGCTCAAGGCCGGCAAGGCGCCGCGCAACAGTTCGCCGGCCCGGGTCCATATCGGGTCGGCACCTCTGGGCGCCGATCTCTGGCGCCAGGTGATGGGCTGGAGCGGCACGGACCGCGTGGTGAACATGTATGGCATCACCGAGACCGCCAACTGGGTCGGCGGCGCCTCGGCTGCGGAGGGTGGGCCGGAAGACGGCCTCATCGGCCGTCTCTGGGGCGGGCAGGCGGCGATCCTGACGGAGGACGGCCGGCAGGTCGCACAGGGTGAGGGCGAGATCCTGCTGCAGACGCCCAGCCTGATGCAGGGCTATTGGCAGCGTCCGGACCTTACCGATCCTGTGCTGCGCGAGGGCTGGTTCCATACCGGCGATATCGGCCGGCTCGACGCCTCGGGATGCTTGCGCCTGGTCGGGCGCCAGAAGGACGAGATCAACCGCGCCGGCATGAAGATCAACCCCGCCGAGATCGATCTCTTCCTCGAGCGCCATCCGCAGGTGGCCGAGGCCTGCTGCTTCGCCATGGCCGACGAGATCTCCGGCGAGGTGGTGGCCGCCGCGGTCCGGACCCTCGACAATGTCGCGCTGGCCCCGGCCGAGCTGCGGTCATGGTGCCTGGAGCGGATCCGCCGCGAGCTGGTGCCCGAGCGCTGGTTCCTGCTGCCGGAGATTCCCAAGACCGACCGTGGCAAGATCAACCGGACGAATGTCCGGATTTATTGCGAAGGGCTGAAACGGTGAACGACAAACCGCAAGCGCCCCAGCCGGGCGCGACTGCGCCGGCCGCGGCCCCACCGGCGCCGCCGTCCGGACTGCCGCATCCGGGCGTGCCGCTGCCCAACTGGCGTCCCGGGCAGCCGCTTCGCCTGGAGACCGAGCATTACGTCGTGCGTTCGATGCAGCATCAGGATGTCTGCGACGATTATCTCGCCTGGACCCGGGACGAGGAGATCATGTCCGGCGTCAACAGCGCCCCCGCCGCCATGACGATCGACGATATCCATAAATATATCGACCGCTTCAACAACAAGACCTCGTTCCATTTCGGCGTGTTCCTGAAGGGCACCGGCCGGCTGATCGGCTTCTACTCCTGCTACTGGGACCGCCGGCATAACCTTGCCAGCACCAATGTGGTGATCGGCGACAAGGCCTATTGGGGCAAGGGCGCCGTGGTCGAGACCCGCGACGCGATCTTCGATTTCATGTTCGGCCGCCTCAAGGTCGGCAAGATCTGGGGCAATCCGATGTGCCGCAACATCCCCTCGGTCTTCAATTACAAGGCGCAAGGCTTCCGCTGCGAGGCGGTGCTGAAGCGCCACCGCGTCAGCCCGACCGGCGAGCGCATCGACCAGTTCATGTTCGGCCTGCTGCCCGAGGATTGGGCCGCGCACAAGGCCAGGCGCGCCGCCGCCAAGGCCGCCCGCACCGCTCGCAAGCAAGGGGCGTGACCATGGAGACCCGTGCCAAGGCGCTGCTCGCCAGCGCGCTCGAAATCGACGCGGCCTCCGTGCCCGCCGACGCCTCGATCGCGACGCTCGAAGCCTGGGACAGCCTCGCTCATCTGCGTCTCGTGCAGGCGCTGGAGAAGGAGCTCGGCCACGAGCTGCCGGCGGAACATATCTTCGCGATCGCGAGCCTGGAGGACGTGGCCGCGGTGCTGGAGGGTCGGCCGATCGGGTAAGCGGAAGATCGCGTTCTTATCCCCTCCCCCGTCTTCGGGGGAGGGCTAGGGAGGGGGTCGCTCCGCTGTCGGTATGGCGTTTGCCCCCTCCCTAACCCTCCCCCTTGAAGGGGGAGGGGACATGATTCGCTCCGGTCTTACTTCCGAAGCGCCAGCGCGACGAGTTTTTCGGTCTGTTGGAACGCCGTCATGACGCTGACCGCGCCGGTCGGATCGGAAATCCTGTCGAACGCGGCCGCGATGTTCTCCGGGGTGCGATCCGCCTCCGGGAAATGAACGCCAACCGTCTCCGTGATCAGGGTCCGCGCGAAGGTGCCCGCGCCCGCGCAGAGCATCACGCGAGACGGCGCATTCCCGGAAACCAGGAACAACAGGCCCGGCGTGATCGATTCGGGCGTCGCCAGCTCGGCGACCGCCGCGGGGAACAGGCCCTCCGTCATCCCGGTGGCGGCCGTCGGCAGCAGGATGTTGGTCCGGATATTGTGCTTTTCGCCTTCGAGGTGAAGCACGTTCATCAGCCCGACCATGGCCGCTTTCGCGGTTCCATAGTTGGATTGCCCGAAGTTTCCGTAGAGGCCGGAAGCGGACGCCGTCAGGACGATACGGCCATATTTCTGGTCGCGCATCCTGTCCCACACCGCTTTGGTGCAATGGACTGTCCCCATGACATGCACATCGAGCACGAGGCGGAAATCCGCCAGGTCCATCTTGGCGAAGGTCTTGTCGCGCAGGATGCCGGCATTGTTGACCAGAATGTCCACCCGTCCCCAGCGCGCGAGAACCTGGTCGACCATGTTCTGCACGGAGCCCGGATTCGCGACGTTGGCGCCAACCGCCATGGCCTCGCCGCCGCGCGCGTAAATCTCCGCCGACACGTCCGAGGCCGCGGGCGGCGGGCCGTCGACCGACGGATCGAAATCGACGAGGGCGACCTTCGCGCCGCGAGCGGCCAGACCCAGCGCGTGACTCCGGCCCAGCCCGCGACCGGCTCCCGTTACAATCGCGATCTGGCCGTCAAAGCGAATATCCATCGATGCGCTCTTCTAGTAGCTGGGTTTCCGCTTTTCCCGGAAGGCCTTGAGGCCTTCCGCCAGATCGCGGCTTCCCAGATGGGTTTCGAAGGCCTGCAGCTCCAATCGCAATCCTTCCTCGATGCGGGCCGCGAAACCGGCGCGCGCCAGGGTTTTCATATGCGCCAGAACCTGCGGGCTCTGCTGACAATAATGATCCGCGATCTCCCGAGCCCTGTCGAGCAATCGATCGGCGGCGACGACTTCGTTGACCAGTCCCCATTCCTGGAGCTTGGCGGCCGGAAACAGTTCCGCGCTGTAGAGCAGATGCAAGGCCCGGTTGGCGGCTATCTTGGTGAAGAGACGAACCGAAGACCCGGCGGCAGGCACGATCGCATATTTGGCGTGGCCGTCGCCGATCATCGCAGAATCGGACGCCAGCACGACATCGCAGCAGAGGACGACCTCCAGGCCCCCGGCAACGGCCACGCCATTGACCGCCGCGATGACGGGGAACGGCAGCCGCTCCACCTTGTCGAGGACGCCTTGATTGTGGGCCAGGGTGGCCAGGAGCGATTTCGGATCCGCCTCGAGCTTCCGGCCGAACTCGCGAAGGTCTCCGCCGGCGGAGAAGGCCTTGCCGGCACCGGTCACGATGGCCGCGCGCACGGTCTTATCGGCGGCGAGCTCGTCCAGAACCTGGTCGAGGCCCCGGACCATCTCGTCGGACATCGCGTTCAGGGATGCCGGACGGTTGAGCGTGACGGTGGCGACATTGCCGGAGCGGCTCAGGGCGACGGAGCTCGATGTCATGACCTGCCTCGCGCAATCACGGTGTAGCGTTGTGGCAGCGGCTCCAGCGCATCCTTCAGCTTCTGGATCGCCGCGGCATCGTCCGTATCGATCTCGACCCGCACGACGGTGTTCAGCTTCTCGTCCCTGGCGACGGTAACATTGGGGATGACCGCGGCGCCGAAGATCTGCTCGGCTTCCATCCGCACCTTCTCGATGATGGCACGATCTCTCAGATCGCCCTTGGTGATCTTTGCCGACGGCCGTCATCGGCAGCGCATCGATCAGGAAGACCCGCCGGGGCTTCGCCGGCGGCTCGGCGACATGCGTCTCCAGATGGCGTTGAAGCTGGCCGGCATCGAGCCGGGCGCCGGGCGCCGGCACGGCGAAGAGAACCGGCACCTCGCCCGCATAGGCGTCCGGCATCCCGACCGCGGCGCTGATCTGCACACCCGGAAACTCGTTGGCCACGTCCTCGATATCGGCGGGATTGATATTGTGGCCGCTGCGGACGATGAGGTCCTTCTCCCGGCCCGTCAGGACCAGCCTCTGATCCTCGGTCAGATAGCCGACATCGCCGGTGATGAGCCAGCCGTCCGGGCTCCATGCGCCTTGGTTATGCTTGGGATCGACATAGCCGGGAAAGACCTGGGGTCCCTTGACCAGGACCAAGCCGCTCGTCAGGGGCGGGCAGCTCGCGCCGCGATGGCTGGGATCGAGGCTGGCGACCCTGGTCTGGGCGAAGGGAGCCCGGAAGCCCACGCTGCCTTGAAGCGGCGTTCCCGCGGCCCGGATTGAAGGCGATCGCCGCCGCCGTCTCGGTCATGCCGTAGGTTTCGTAGAGCGGGATTCCCGTCTGCTCGGAAAAGCGCTCGCTCACGGCCTTGGGGCAGACCGCCCCGCCCGTCACGCCCATCCGCACGGAAGAGACATCGGCGTCCGCGATCGGCGTGTCCGTGAGCGTCGCGATCGAGGTCGGCACGCCGCCGACGATCGTGATGCTGAAGGCCTCGACGATCGTCCAATAGCTGCGGACCGCCTCCCGGTCCCTCAGGCCGTAGGGGGAGGGAACGACGATATGGCCGCCGGCGGCCAGGACCGAAAGGCCGCTGGTGATGGTGCCGCCCACATGGAACAGCGGGAACCCGTCGATCACGGCGTCGGTCTCGTCGAAGCCGTGGACCTGGGCGAAGCTCCAGGCCGCGTGGATCTGGTTGCCATGGGTGAGGCGCACGAGCTTGGGCCGTCCCGTCGTGCCGCCGGTATGGAAGAGCGCGCAGACCGTCTCCCGGGAAGCCTGTGTCTCGAACTCCAGCGCATCGTCCCGGTGCCGACTCGCCATCTCGGCAAAGTCGAGCATCGGCCGGACACCGGCTCCCGCCCGGCCCAGCACCACGACGTGGCGGAGCGAGGTCGTCCGCTCGATGACGGTCTGCGCCTTCTGCCAGATCGCCGCATCGGCATCGGGAGGCGTCAGGACCAGGACGGTGGCGTTCTCCGCGATCAGAAGATCGGCGATGACCTCGGCGCTCAGCAGATAGTTGATCGTGCTGGCGACGCCCGCGATCTGGGCGCCCAGGAGGGTCTCCATCATGCCGTCGACGACCGGGCCGAGGAACGCAACGGTGCCACCATCCTGTCCGCCGGCAAGGCCGCGAAAGAGGTTCGCCGCGCGGACGACGCGCCGATGGAGATCCCGATGCGTGAGGGTCAGCGAGCGGCCGGCATATCCCCCCGCCGGAATTGTGGTGAGGGCGGGCCGGTCGGGATGCAGCGCCGCCGTCGCGCGCAGCAGGTCGAGCAGGGTGCGGGCCGGGATCAGCTCGTCGTAGGGGAGGGCTTCCAGCGCCTCGATATCCGCGATCGAGAGGACATCGCGGGTCGCCTTTGTCGTCCTCGGGGAGTTCCTGCCCGGCGACATCAATGCACCGCCGCATACATGATCATCTCCTCGTCGGCCTCCTCCGCCATGAACTCCTCGACGATGCGTCCCTGCCGGGACACCAGGATCCGATCGGAGAGATGGAGGATTTCCGGAAGATAGGACGAGATCACCATGACCGCCAGGTCCTGGTCCGCCAGCTTGTTGATGAGCTGGTGAATCTCGGCGATGGCGCCGACATCGACGCCGCGCGTCGGTTCGTCGAAGATGATCAGCCGGGGTTTCTGGACCAGCGCCTTCGCGACGACCACCTTCTGCTGGTTGCCGCCCGAAAGCTCGATCACGCGCGCATCGGCGTTGATGACCCGGATGCTGAGCGCCTTGGTCCATTCCTCGGCGAGCGCCTTCATTTCCGAAACGCTGACGATTCGCGATCGGCTCTGGCGTGCCGCGACCGCACCCATATAGATGTTCTCCGCGATCGACATGGTTTCGAAGAAACCTTCGAGCTTGCGATCCTCGGTCACATAGAGGATGCCGTCGCGTACGGCCGGCCCCGGCACCCGGTACCGGACGGGGCGTCCTTCGAGCCGAACCTGGCCGCCATGAAAGAAGTCGCGCTTCATCACGCCGGCGACCACCTTCGCGGTCTCGGTGCGGCCCGAGCCGATGAGCCCGAAAACGCCCGTGATCTGGCCGGCGAAGACGGAGAAGGTGTTGTTACGGACCAGGGTGCCCATCGACAGATTCTGGACGCTCAGGATCTTGCGGCCGGCGGGCCGGATCCGCCTCTCGCCGGCCTTGCCATAGAGCTCTTCCGACAGCGTCCTGCCCACCATCGACCTGACGATCCGGCCGCGATCGAAGCTGGAGGTCGCATCCGCGACGACATGCTCGCCGTCCCGCAATATCGTGATGCGGTCGGAGATCTGCAGCGCCTCCTCGACGGCGTGGGAGATGAAGATGATCGAGACATCGCGGGCCTGGAGGCGCTTGACCAGCGCAAAGAAGTGGTGCTTCTCCTCGGGCGTCAATGTTCCGGTGGGCTCGTCGAACACGATCACCCGAGCCTTGTGATGGACGGCCCGGGCGATTTCGACCATCTGCTTCTGTCCCGCACCCAGGCTTGAGACCAGCGCCGTCGGATCGACGGGGAAGTTCAGGGATTGCAGGAACTGCTGCGCGGCGATGTAGATCCCGCGAAGACGGTTGAACCACCGCGCATCTCCCAGATAAAGGTTCTGGGCCACGGTGAGAGAGGGAACCAGGCTCGTCTCCTGATAGACCATCGCGATGCCCTTCTTGAGGGCGTCGGCGGGGCTGGTCAGTTCGACGGGCTTTCCGTCGAACAGCATCTGGCCCGAGGTCGGCGGGATCACGCCCGCCAGCATCTTGGTCAGCGTCGATTTGCCGGCGCCGTTCTCGCCGAGAAGCGCATGCACCTCGCCGCGTTCCAGCGTGAAGGTGACGTTCTTGAGCGCGGGAACGCCGCGATACTCCTTCGTCGCATCCCGGAGCTCGAGGATGACGGTCATGGTCCGACCGATCGGTTGCCGGATGAGGCCTCGAGCCTGACGACGACGTCATTCCCTCTCGATGCCGCGTAGAGGCCGTTGTCGTGCGGGACCGCGCCCACGATGCCATGGGTCGCCCCGTCGGCGCGGCTCTGGAAGCTCTCGAGGGGAAGGCAGTTCCCGTCCATCCGGACGACCATCCCAAACGAGAGGGTCGGGGCCCAGGGCTTCAATATGCCCAGATGCTTGACGCCGCCGCCCTGCAGGGGCTCGTAGAAAGACTGGCCGGCCCGATAGGTCGGTGCCACCCAGTAGCGGGGCTCGACCTCGGCCAGCATCTGCCGCTTGTAGCGGGGCTCGCGCAGGATGAACTCGACGAGCTGGCTGCGCGGCGCGAAGACCGACAACAGGTAACCCTGCCTGCCGTCGTGGGCGATCCGGCCGGGATATCCGGGAAGGTCGCCCAGCGGCACATCGCGCAGCCTTCCCGTCGATCGATCCAGGCGGATGATGCGATGCCGCCAGCTTTCGGAGACGATCAGCGTCTCGCGGTCGGCGGCGATGCCGGCGGGAAACGCCAGGCGGTCGGCGATCCGCCGCCGGTTTCCCGAAGCGGGCTCCAGAAGCCAGACGGAGCCTGACGCATTGCGCTCCATGAGATCCCGCTGCCATTCGGCGGGGCTGTTGGACGTCGAGCCGTGGCAGACATAGAGACTGTCCTCGGCGCCCGCGATCGCGACCGGGCAGCGTGCTTCGGGCGCCGGCTCGAACTTCGCGCCGTCAAATCGGCCGCCGACGATGTTGACGGCTCCGTTCTCCAGCCCGACGGCGATGCCGCCTGCGATATCGCCCAGGCAGGAGATGGCCGCCTCGGCTCGGTGGACCAGCGACCAGGCGCTGCCGGTGTCGAGCCGCCGGATCTCGTCGCCGCTGGCGACCAGGAGGCCGCCGGGGCCGGCGACGATCGCGCTCGGATGGTCGATGGCGATGCGCTGGGCGGCTTCGTCCAGCTTGCGGTTCGGCCGGAAGGCGCCATCCAGGGCAGGGACCGTGATGGCGCTCTCGCCGCGTCCCAGGACGGCATCCAGGATCCGGGTGAAGCCGAGATTCATCCCCGTCCCCAATAGGAGGCGGGCCCCGTCCAGGTCGGGTCGAAGCCTTTGAGCGGCAGCCTGCCGATGCGGTTGTTGAGGATGCCGCCGATATAGAGATGCCCCTTATGCTCCCGCATCGAGGTGATCATCGGATGGTTCTGGCCGCCGAGATCCCACATCACATCCAGGATCTGTCCCTTCTCGTCGAAGCGGATGACGCAGCCCGTGTTAATGTTCGGGAACAGCCATTCGTCGGGCGCCACCCGGCGCGCCATCCGCCGGCGGAAGGCCGGCATCTTCAGCGCCAGGTCGAGGGATGGCGTGCGCATTCCCACCAGCGCCAGCCAATAGTTTCCATCCGACGCGCGATTGATGTTGTCGGGATAGCCGGGGAGGTTGGGGATCACCGTCTCGACCGTGCCGGCCTTCGGACCGTCGAAGTAGTACCGGCTCACCCGGCATCCCCAGGTCTCGGCGAACAGGAAGGAGACGCCGTCATGCGTCATGCAGATCCCGTTCGGGAAGATCAGGTTGCGCAGCACGGTACGCGTGGTGTTGCTGTTCGGGTCGTAGCAGACGATCCGGCCGTTGCCCCGCGATTCGAGGCAATCCACCGCCCATTCATGCATCTCGTAGCGGATCGTCGCTTCGCTGAAGAAGACGCGGCCGTCCGGCGCGATGTCGAGATCGTCGGCCAGCTTCAGGCGCGAATCGTCGATGACCGAGAACCGCGTCCGGCTGGTCTCGTCGGTCAGCTTGGCGACCTGGCGATCCTTGCCGATGCGATAGAGTCCCATGCCGCCGATGCAGCACAGAAGCGCGCCGTCCTTCGCAAAGGCCAGGCCGAGGGGTCGTCCGCCGACATGGGCGAACACCTCCTGGCGCCGATAGTCGGGCGCGAGGAACCGGACGATGTCGCCGGTGCGGGTGCCCGCATAGATGTGGTCCTCCTCGTCGAGGATGACGTCCTCCGGCCCGTCGATCTCGCCCAGCCCGATCGGGGACACGTCGCGCAGCTTGTCGTTCAGCGCATAGGGCGAGGAGGAGTTTCGGGCCGTGCCCAGGGTCGCGGGCAGGCTCTGATAGGTCGGCGAGACATAGACTTTGGCCAGCACCTTGTGGCGGTTCTTGAGCCAGCGCACATCGATCGCGACCGCGATCAGCAGGATGAGCCCCTGGACGAGCGAGCTGGCGCCGCTGGGGACCCCCAGCCGCACGAGCCCGTTGATGAGGATCATGATGATGATGGCGCCGAACACGGCCTTGGCCACGGAGCCGCGCCCGCCGCCGAGGCTGTTCCCGCCCAGGACCGCCGCGGTCAGGGCCGTGATCTCCATGCCGAGGCCGGTATCGGAGCCGGCGCCGCCGAGCCTCGCCGCGAACAGGAAGCCGGCGAGCGCCACCAGCGTGCCCGAGGCGACATAGGCGAGGCAGATCGTGCGCCGGACCGGGATGCCGACATTGTAGGCGGAGCGGCGCATGCCGCCCACGGCCATGAGCTGCCAGCCGGGCCGGGTTCGGCTGAGCACGATATGGGTGAGGACCGCGATTACGATGAAGAGCGCGAAGCTGAATGGGATGTCGAGGACCGTTCCGTCGCCGAGATAGTCCCACAGATCGTTGTCGATGAAACCGCCCGAGATCCGCACGGCCAGCTGCAGCAGCAGCATGTCCACGATCGCGCGCACGATGATCAGCGTGACGAGCGTCGTCAGGAAGGCGCGCAGCCGCAGATAGCCGACCAGGATGCCGTTCACGAGCCCGACCAGGGCGCCGACGGCGAGGGTGAGGACGAAGGCCACCCCGAGCGGCAGCTCATAGACGTTCAAGAGCGCCAGGGCCGTGATGTTGGCGAGCGCGAAGGTCGAGCCGACGCTCAGATCGATGCCGCCGGCGAGCATGACGATCGTCATCGCGATCACGACGAGCCCGAACTCGCCCAATTGCCGCGTCAGCGTCGTGAGGCCGCCCAGGCTGAAGAAGCCCGGCATCAGATAGCTGAAGCCGGCGACCACGACGACCAGGACGAAAAACGGAATGGCGTTGTCGATCCAGCGCTTGGCGAGAATCTCGCCGACGACGTGGTCGGGGATCAGCCTGTAACGCCAATAGGTGACGGTCTCGGCAAGGGACATCTCGAGCTCGCAATCAATCAAGGGGCCGCAGGCACCGGCGGGGCCCGCTTGTCGCGGGTCCCGCCGGCGCCACCGGGAAGGTTACGGCTTGGCGTCGAGTGTCCAGCAGGAGCCGGGCTTCATCGTGTCCTTGGTCAGGATGGTGAGCGGGGTGAACAGCGTCGTGTGCGTCTCGCCCGGCTTCGGCTTGTTCTGCAGCAGGCTCTTGATCATGTCGGCCATGTCGCGTGCCTGGCTCGGCACGTGATAGACGACGACCTCGCTGAAGAGGCCCTTGTCCAGATTGTCGCAAGCCGCCTGGTTGCCGCCGCCCTGCGTGATCAGATAGACGTTCTTGCCGGCTTCCTTGATGGCGGAGGCGGTTCCGACATCCATGACGTCCCAGAACCCGACCGCGCCGCAAAGGTCGGGGTTCTGCTGCAGGGCGGTCGCCATGATGGTGCGGGCCTTCGTGGCATCCCAGTCGGCGGCCTGGTTCGACACGACCTTGATCTCGGGATGCTTGGACAGGACGTTGTCGATCCCCTTCATCTGGTAGGCGCTCGCCGCGGCCGTCAGCACGCCTTGCGTGATCGAGACCTTCCCGCTGCCGCCATTGGCCGGCGAGCATTTCTCCACCAGGCGGTTGCCGAGATATTCGCCCATGCCGACATAGTCGGCGCCGATGAAGGCGTCGGTCGAATAGCTCGACCGCATATTGACCTGGACGACATAGATGCCCGCCTGCTCGGCTTTCTTCAGGAGCTTCGCGTAGGACTGAACGTCGGGATTATGGACGACGATGACGTCCGGCTTCTCCTCGATCAGCGAGGTGATGGCCTGGGCGCCGGCGTCGGTGCTCCAGTTCGGATCGCGGACCTCGAATTTGATGCCGAGGGGCTCGAGATACTGGCGCAGGCCGGCGGCCCAACCCTCGGTCAGGTCGAAGCCCATCGCGACGGGAACATAGGCGACCGTCTTGCCCTTGAACGCGTCGTAATAGGAGGCGCGCGCCGGATCGTCGATACCTTCGGCATGCACCGCGGTGCCGACGAACCCGATCGCTGCCGCCAGCAGCAATGCTTTCATGCTTCTCATGGTCTTTCTCCCTGGTGGACTGCTTGTTGGTTGCTTGTTGTCGCCTTGTCAGATGTCGCCTTGTTGGGCCGTCTGCTCGTCGCGCGGATTGATGATGGTGTCGGCGACGATCGCGGCGAGCAGGATGACGCTCTTGATCACGTTCTGGACGGTGTACTGGATGTTCATGATCGTCATCCCGTTGATCAGGATGCCGATGAGGAGCGTTCCGACGACGACGTTGCGGATTCCGCCGCGGCCGCCCGAGAGGCCGATCCCGCCCAGCACCACGACCAGGATGATGTCGTAGACAAAGGTCGAGATGGCGATGCGCGTGTTCATGCTGGCGACCGACGTCACCGTGACGAGGCCGGCGAGAAATCCCACCAGGGCGGAAAGCGCATACTGCATCACGACAACCTCCCGTTACGCCCCGGTTCACCAACGCCACGGCGGCATCGATCGCCGGGATGGCGCCCAAGACGCCCAGCACCCAGAGCCAGACCGCATCAACACTGGCGAGGATGAGGAGCAGCAGAGGCAAGGCGAGGATCATCGCCGCTTCTCCAGCGATGGCTCCCGCGTAGCCGCCCAGGCCCAGGGCGCGGTTCGCGCGTGCGGT
>CAVOLB010000107.1:0-16584 GCA_963696655.1 uncultured Alphaproteobacteria bacterium | reverse complement strand
CGGTCACCTGCTGCTTGCAGAAGGCGAAATCCTCCTTGAAGGATTCCGGCAGATTGTTCGCCACCTTGCGGATCTCGTCCTCCGAGACCCGGAAGTCCTTGCCCTGCCAGCGATCGAGCTCGCGCGCATAGCGCGCCACCGCCTCGTCGCGATGGCTCGCGATGTCGGCCAGCATCCTGCGCACCGTCTCTTCGACGCGGCTCAGATCGCGCGGCGCCTTGGGCGGCGCCTTCTTCACATATCTACGCATGTTCCACTTGCTCCTGCGGGGCCGTCAGCCGGCCCGGCATGAATGCAACCCTTTACATTTGGAGATCGCAAAAAGACCCCATGCCGAAGCGGCGCCCTGCGGCCCGCATTGCCAGGGGGTCACTGAAAACGAGAGAAGTCCCGCGCACACGCGAGATTTCCTTGGCACTGGCACAAGAAACATTTGAGCCTCCCCTGGTCGAGCCCCGCTCAAGGCACAACCCGTCCCCGCATTCTTGTCGACGGTGGATCGGGTTGCTGAGTCGACTGTAAGCGTTTACATATAAAACGCAACAGCGATTGCGGGCGCACGAGAATATTCCGGCCGACATGTGCCGCAGTGCAGCAGAAATGATGCGCCGCGCCATCGCCCGGCGTTTGGTTCGACTGCCCCCTCGATGAAGTCGGCGATGCGATCGCGTGTATCAGGCAATCGCATTGCAATGGGAAACGCGGCGTCCTAGGACATTGCCCATGGCAGACAGCAATCCGAAAGCGAAGCGGCGCGCGAAACGCAGCGCCCGTCCGCGGCCTGGCGGCAGCGTCACGATCCATCGCATCGCGGCCGAGGCCGGCGTTTCGACGGCGACCGTGTCGCGCGCGCTCAACCAGCCCGAGAAGGTGAGCGCCGACGCGCGCGAGCGCGTCCAGGCCGCGATCAAGCGCAACCATTACATCCTCGACGGTTTCGCGGTCGGCCTCGCCTCGCGGCGCTCGCGCACGATCGGGCTCCTGATTCCCACCATCACCAACTCGATCTATGCCTCATCGACGCAGGCGGTGCAGCGCGTCGCCCAGCAGAACGGCTACAGCGTGCTGGTCGGCGTGTCGGAGTTCTCGCCGGCGCGCGAGGAGGTGCTGATCCAGAAGCTGCTCGAGCGGCGGGTGGACGGGCTCGTCCTGACCGGCGAGGCGCGGTCGGCCGCGGCCTATGAGAAGATCAAGCGCAACGGCGTGCCCTTCGTCATCACCTGGCAGCTGACGTCGGACTCGGCCCTCCCTTCGGTCTCGTTCGACAATCGCAAGGCCACCTTCGCCGCGGTCGAGCATCTGATCGCGCTCGGCCATCGCCGGATCGGCCTCATCTGCGGCCGCACCGATGTCAACGATCGGGCGCTCGCGCGCCGCCACGCGTTCGAGGCCTGCATGGCGCGCCATGGCCTGCCGGTGGCGGGCGATCTCGTGTTCGAGCGCGATTTCGAGTTCGTCGAGGGCCGCAGCGCCATGCATGCGATCCTGCGCCACCGCTCGCGCCCCACCGCGGTCTTCTGCGCCAACGACATCCAGGCGATCGGCGCCATGTATGAGTGCCAGGAAGCCGGGGTGAAGGTGCCCGAGCAGATGTCGATCGTGGGATTCGACGACCTGCCGATCTCGCAATACATGCATCCGCAGCTCACCACCGTGCGCGTGCCGGCGGACGACATGGGAAAGCGCGCGACCGAGATGCTGCTGGCGGCGATCGAGGGCAAGCCCGGCGATCAGCGCGTCGAGCTCACGACCGATCTGGTGGTGCGCCGCTCGACCGCGACGCCGGTGCGCCGGGGCCGCGCTTCCGCGAGCTAGAACGCGATCTTCCAGCTTCCGTCGGGCATTTCGCAGAAGGGCAGCTGATAGGCCCGTCCGCCGCCTTTGGTGAAGACATGCTCGACCTGACCGCAGCGCATGCCGTCGCGGGTGAAGACATCGAGCAGCGTCGCCCGGCCGCCCTTGCCCGTCAGCGGATCGTCCCAGTCGATGGAAGCGCCCACCTTCTGTCCCTCCAGCACCTCGCGCACCGACTGTTTCAGAAGGCCCCAGTCCCACTCGCTGAGATTGTAGGACGTCCGGCCGAAGGGATCGACCAGCGGGCCAGCCTGGGCCGGCTGGGCGAACACAATGGCCATCGCGGCCAAGGACAGCGCCAGAATCGCGCCAGGACGCAAGCTCAGTGCCATGATCCCCTCTTTCGGTTGCAACAACAGGGCCCCCTCGATGAAGCGACTGAATGTCCGCCGGAGTGACCCCTGTTCATTATCCGCGACCGACGAAGGGCATGTTGGTCGCCATCACGGTCAGGAACTGGGCGTTGGCCTCCGGCGGCAGGCCGGCCATGAACAGCACGGCCTGCACGACATTGCGCACATCCATGGTGGGCTCGACGGCGAGCGTGCCGTTGGCCTGCGGCACGCCGCTCTTCATCTTCTCGGTCATGTCGGTCGAGGCGTTGCCGATATCGATCTGGCCGCAGGCAATGCCATGGGGCCGCCCGTCCAGGGAGATCGATTTCGTCAGGCCGGTGACCGCGTGCTTGGTCGAGGTGTAGGGCGCCGAGTTCGGCCGCGGCGCATGGGCCGAGATGGAGCCGTTATTGATGATGCGGCCGCCCTGGGGCTGCTGCGTCCTCATCATGCGGAAGGCCGCCTGGGCGCAGAGGAACATGCCGGTCAGATTGACCTCGACGACCCGTTTCCAATCCTCATAGGGGATCTCGTCGAAGGGCAGGCCGCGGCCGAAGGTGCCCGCATTGTTGAAGAGCAGGTCGAGCCGGGCAAAAGCCGATCGGGTCTCTGCGAAGAGGCGGGTCACCGAGGCGGGATCGCCGACGTCGGTCGGGACAACAAGGCTGCGGCCTGGCAGGGCCTTGCCCCTGGCGGCCGTCTCCTCGAGCGCATCCTGCCGGCGCCCGGCCAGGGCGACCGAATAGCCTTCGCCCAGAAAACCCAGGGCGACAGCGCGTCCGATGCCGCTGCCGGCGCCGGTGATGATGGCCACTTTGAGGTCTGCCGACATGCCGTTCCCTGCGTTTCCCGATCGAGGCGTCATCCTAACATGAGGAGCGCGGGTCAGGCACGCCGTCCCTCGCGTCAGGCGTGCTCGCCGCCCTTTTCCAGCGCCTGCGCCGCGGCAGCCCCGATCGCCTCGGCAGGGACTTGATCGCCGGATTCGACCCGAACCACCACGCCGCGGCCGACCAGCTCGATGCCGTTCTCGCGGAAGGCATTGATCAGTTTCTCATAGGCCACGCGACGGATGGCGAACTGGGTGCCCGGCTTGGCGATGTATTTGATGCCGATCACCATCGCACCGTCCTCGACATTGCGAATGCCCTGCGACTTGAGGGGATCGATGAATCCCGGCCCCAGGGTGGGGTCGTCAAGCAGCTCCTTTCCAATCTTCTTCACCAGCTTCTTGATCAACGCGATGTCGGTGTCGGGCGCAACCCGGAACTCGAGCCGCATCAGCGCCCAATCGCGCGTGTAATTCGTCAGCGATTTCATCTGGCCGAATGGCAAGGTGTGAACGGCACCGCGCTGGTGGCGCAGCTTCATCGACCGCAGGGAAATGCTCTCGACATCGCCGCGCAGATTGCCGACCTCGACATAGTCGCCAATGCGGAAGCTGTCCTCGAGCAGGAAGAAGATGCCGGCCAGGATGTCGGCGATCGTCTGCTGGGCGCCGAGGCCGATGGCGATGCCGACCACGCCGGCGCCGGCGAGGAGCGGCCCGATCTCGACGCCGAGCGAGGCCAGCACGATCATCGCGACGATGAGCCCGAGCGAGACCTGCAGGAACTTCCGCAGCAAGGGCAGCAGGGTCGCCAGGCGCTGCGCCTTGGTGGTGACACCGCCGGCCTTCGCATTATCGATCGCGCGATCGATCGAGCGGGCGATCAGCGCCCATCCGACGTAACCCAGCAGCAGCACCACGCCGATATCGAACAGGATGCTGAACACATAGGTACCGATGCCGAGCTGGTCCGGATCGAACCCCCAGATCCGCGAGGTCAGGACGACCGCGCCGACAATCAGCACGAACCAGACGGCGCGCATCAGCCGCTGGACCTGTTGCAACGCGGAGCTGTCGGGCACGATTGCCGCCTGGGAAACGCCACCGTCCGCGGGTGCGATACCGCTCGTGGTCAGCACCGCGACGCCGTAGAAACGCGCCAGGGGCCGATGGATCAGCCAGGCCAGCAAGGGCACCGACAGCATCAGCAGCAGGCTGGCCAGGGCCCGGGGTGCCGTGCCCTGCTGCACGCGCAGGATCCCGTCGGCGATGACCAGCCACAAGATCGCAAGATAGGCCGTCAGCAGCACGGGCCAGGCGTCGATCAGCATATTGCGTCCGGCGCCCACCGAAAGCCAATGGCGCGCGCGCTCCGCGACGGCGCCGCGGTTGCGCCAGGCCAGCCCGATCAGATAGGCGAGGGGCAGGAGGCTCAAGGGCAATGCCAACGCGATGAGGCTGTCATCGTCGAGCTTGAGGGCCATCAAGATACGCATGATCGAGGTGACCCCGACCACCAGGAGCGTCGTCGTCACCACGATCCGATGCAGGGCCCTGGCGGCCGCGTCGTCCACCGTCAGAAGCCGCATGCCGGGATTCTCGGGATCGCAGAAGAACAGCGTCAGCCTGCTGACCACCAACACCACTGCGATCGCACGCAGCAGGATCATCAGGACCTGCGGAGCGGCAGGGTGCGTCGGCTCGACGATGGCATAGGTAAGCGCCGACGCCGCCAGGAAGGCCGCGATCTCGACCAGATCCAGCATCAGACGCAGCACCAGGGCGCCGATCGCGATCCGTGTGCCGCCCGAGGCCTGCTCGCGAATCCGACGGCGCAGGGGCGCCAGCAAAGCATGGACCGCCAGCATGCCGATCGCGCCAACGCCAAGGATCAGGGCGATCCCGCCGATCCAGCGGGCCGCCCCGTCGAAACCGGAAATCGTGCCGTCCCTCGAGAAGGCGGCATCGAGGCGCGACGGCAGCGCCGCATAGGCCGCCGGGAGCGCACGCAGGCGTTGCGCATAGACCTTGAGGATGTCCTCGCCCTCGGGCGAAGCCGCCGCCTCGCGGGCCGCCATCTCCGCGACGAGCCGCTTGCGCAGGCCGTCGCGCAGGGTCTTGTCGCTCATGACGCCCAGCACGGCATCGAGCTGCGCGTCGGTCATGCCGTCCGGAAACGCCGAGAGAACGCTGTCGAGATCGGGGGGCGGCGGTGGCGGCGGCGAGCCCTTCGCCGCGGCGCTTCCCGACATTGCGATGCAGAGGAAGGCCGCGAGCAGCAGGGAGGCCAGCCAACCGATGCCCGATCGCGACCGACCCGTGCCGGGCCCGGCCGACGTCACGGCGATGTCCCCTGCTGCAACGTCTGCTTCGCCTGCTCGCGGGCTATGCGCTGATCCTCGATGCGCTTATAGGCGATGTAGTACTTGAAGATATTGCTGACATAATTGACCGTTTCCTGGCCAACCGCCTGAACCATCACCTCGACATTGTTGAACCATTTGTTCGGGTCTAGCCCCTGCTGGGCGGCCTTTCTGCGCAGCCGGTCGACGCGGTTGGGCCCGCAGTTATAGGCCGCGAAGGCGAACAGATGCCGGTTCACCTCGTTGATGGCCGGGCCGTCGAAATACTGGTTCACCATGAAGCGCATATACTTGACGCCCGCCTCGATGTTGCGGTCGGCCACGGTGACGTCGGGAATATTGATCGGATTGCCGGCCGCGGTCGAGGGCAGCACCTGCATGATGCCAACCGCACCGGAGGGATTTCGGGCGCCCTGATTGAGCCCCAACTCCTGATAGCCCTGCGCGATCATCATCAGCCAGTCGAAGTGATACTCCGCCGAATATTTGTGGAACAGCCCCACCATCTGGTCGAACTTCTTTCGCTCGGCTTCGGCGTTCGCATTGTTCACGAACTTGGTCGATCCCAGATAGCGCTTGATCAACTGGTTGGTCGCCGAGCTTCCGACCTTGTGCTTGACCACGAAGTCATCGATCACGGCCATCAGCTTCGGGCTGTCCTTGCGGATCGCCCAGGCAATCTGGCCCCCGTCGCGCAGGACGATGTCGGCATGGACGGTCATCTTGGTGAAGACCTTGGTCCAGAGCTTGGCCTTGTGCAGATCCATGATCATGGCCGGAAACAAACCGGCATTGACCATCTCCGCGATGGCATCGTCCTCCAGATCCTCGTCGGCCAGCGTGATCTGAACCTCCGGCTTGCCCTCGGCCTTGAAACGCTCGTTCAGCGCCAGCAGGCTCTCATAGTAGCTCGAGGATTTGCGGACGGCGACCTCCTGGCCCGACAGGTCGTCGATCGTGGCGATCGGGGGCGAACCCGGTGCGGTGATGAGGACTTCCTTGACGGTGTCGGTGAAGGGTGTCGAGAAATCGACGATCTTGAGCCGCTCGGGCGTGATGGTGAGGTTTGCTGCCGCGATATCGCCGATGCCTTCTTCGAGGCCCGAGATCAATCTGTCGCGGCTGACCGGCACGAACACGACATGGACGCGGTCGAGGAGCTTGAGTCCCAGCTTCTTGTTGAGCTCATCCTCGAAACTCTTCATTGCGTCATAGGTGATGCCGCGCTGGCGATATTTGTCGGTGAAGTAGAGGATCCGGTTATAGACGACCAGCACCCGGATCATCCGGCGCTGCACCATCCCGTCGAAATCGCCCTTCCAGGGCTTCAGCGCGGCTTCGACCAGCGCGTCCACCGCCTTTTCTGCGGCGGTCGGGGGCGGCGCCGTGATCTCGTCGGCACCCATGGCGGCGAAGGCCGCAGGCGCCGCACCCAGAGCTAGGGTCAGGGCCAGTATCAAGGCGGCGAAAACGGCGCCCAGCCTCTCGATGCGCCTGCCCGGCCGTGCGGCCGACGCCAAGGGCGCCGGCTCTATCTCCACGGTTCCACCGGCAATATCGAACATGGCACTTTTCCCCTCAAATCATCCCAATCCTTGCGACTATTCTAGCATCGGACCGGTCCGGGTCGAATGATGGCTTTTCCCGAACGTCCCCCGCTCTCCGCGGCTCGACTTCTTAACCATTGGTCCCTGCGGACCAGGATCCCGACGATTGTGCCGCAGCCTTCATTTCCGTAGAGGAGTTTGGGTTATGATGCCGCCGCCGGAACCGGAACGCGCCGGCAGCAAAGGCAATCGATGAAACGCGGTAGCTTCAAGGGCGACGACAGAGGTGATGAGCGGGCGGCCCCGGAGCATCCGGCGGGAACACCCGTCCGGCTTGCCGTCATCGGCCTCGGCAATATCGCGCGCTCGATGCTCGAGCTCTGCGCCTGGGACGGCAGCGGCCGCATCGAGCTGACCGGGGTGCTGGTCCATCCGCCGCGCGCGGCGGAGGCCGAAGCCTGGCTCGGCGGCCGGGCGCCGGTCATGACCGCCTTTCCGGAGCTGCTGGCGACGCGGCCCGATATCGTCGCCGAATGTGCCGGCCATGCCGCGGTCAAGGCCTTCGGCGAGCCGGTTCTCGCCGGCGGCTGCGACCTCGTCACGCTGGCGTCGGGCGCCTTTGCCGATCGCGAGTTCGAGGCGCGGATGCGCGCGCTCAGCCGCGATCTGCGGCGGCGCATCCTGGTGCCGTCGGGCGGCATCGTCGGCATCGACGGGCTGGCGGCGGCGCGCCATGGCGGTCTTACCCGCGTGGTCTATAGCGGGTCGAAGCCGGTCAACGCCTGGCGCGGCACGGCGGCCGAGAAATCGGTCGATCTCGACAAGCTCTCCGAACCCAAGACCTTCTTCGAAGGCAGCGCCCGCGAGGCCGCGAGCCGCTATCCGATGAATGCGAATGTCACCGCGACCGTGGCGCTGGCGGGCATCGGCTTCGATGAGACGCGGGTGCGGCTGATCGCCGATCCGACCGCGCGCGGCAATCTCCATGCGCTCGAATATGAAGGCAGTTTCGGCCATGCCCGGATCAAGATCCAGGGCAAGCCCTCGCCGACCAATCCCAAGACCTCCATGCTCACGGCCCTCAGCCTGTGGCGCACGCTGGTCGAAGAGACAGGGGCCGCCATCCGAGTCGGCTGAGCGAACTTGCCCAGAACGATATCATCCCGCAGCATTTGACCTTCGTTGCCGAACGACATCCGGGGCTGCGATCGGAGCGCTTCGATGAAACATGTCTTGATCACCGGCTGCTCCTCCGGCCTGGGCGAGGCGGCCGTTCTGAAGCTGACCAAGGCCGGCTACCGGGTGACCGGGACCGTCCGTCGCCAGTCCGACGCCGATCGTCTGGCCGCGGCCGCGGGGCCCGATGCGAGCTGGATCCTCCTGGACGTCACCGACGACCGGTCGGTTCGCGACGGACTCGGCGGCCTGATCGAGCGCCGCGGCGCGCCGGATGTGCTGGTCAACAATGTCGGCCTCCCCTGCCTGGGATCGATGGAGGAGTTGCGGATCCCGGATTTCCGGGTCGCGATGGAGACCAACGTGATCGGGCTGCTCCGCATCTATCAGGCGATCGCGCCCGCCATGCGCCGGCGGGGCTCGGGTCAGATCATCAATGTGAGCTCGTCTCTGGGGGTCGCGGCCCTGCCGATCTATGGCGGCTATTGCGCCACCAAATCCGCATTGGGAGCCATGAGCGAGGCGATGCGCCTCGAGCTCGCGCCCTTCGGCGTGATCGTCAATGTCCTGCAGCCCGGGATCATCGCCACGCCCTTCCGCGCCAAGAAGCAGGCCCAGCGAGACGAGCGGATTCCCGCCAACTCGCCCTATGGCAACCGCATGGACAAGCCCTCGCCGCCCGACCTCTTGGAGCGGATCAGCACGCCGGAGGAAGTGGCGGCGGCGCTTCAAGAGATGATCGAGATGCCGAAGGGGAATTTCCGGCGCGTCTGCGGCCGCGACGCCCAGGCCTTCCTCGACGCGCGCCGAAAGCTCGACGATGCAAGTTTCGAAGAATATGTGACGACGAAGGGCTATGGCGCGATCGTCGCGCGGTAAACCCCCGGCCCGAGCTGGTCGACGAGGCGCTGGCGGACGAGATCCTGGCGATCATGGACCGTTCGATCGCCGAGGCGCATGAGCTCGTCAAAAGCGGCCGGGAGACGATCGAGGGCTGACGAACCGTCCTCACACCCTCGGAGGCGGTTTGGGCCCCCGGCCGACGAAGAGCGCCATCCCCGCAGCGACCAGTCCCGTGGCGCCGGCGATCACGAAGGCCTCGAGATAACGCCCCTCGACGGTGCGCATCATGCCGGCGAAGAAAGTGGCCGAGGCGGCGCCGATCTGATGCGCGGCGAGGATCCAGCCGAACATGACGGGCGCTTCCTGATCGCCGAAACATTCGTTGGTGAGGCGCAGGGTCGGCGGCACGGTCGCGATCCAGTCGAGACCGTAGAAGATCGCGAAGATCGAGAGCCCGTAGAACGAGAAGTCGGCATAGGGCAGATAGATCAGCGACAGCCCGCGCAGTCCGTAATACATGAAGAGGAGCTTGCGCGGGTCGAAGCGGTCGGTGAGCCAGCCCGACGCCGTGGTGCCGATCAGATCGAACACGCCCATCACCGCCAGCAGGCTTGCCGCCTGCACCTCCGGCATCCCATGGTCCGAGCAGAGCGAGATCATATGCGTCCCCACCAGCCCGTTGGTGGTGAAGCCGCAGACGAAGAAAGTGCCGGCGAGGAGCCAGAAATCCCGCCTGGCCAGGCCCCGGACCAGCCCGCCGAGTGCAGCGCCGATCACGTCGCGCTTGGGCATTTCGGGCACGACATAGCCGGGCGGCGCGCCATAGGGCAGCTGGCCGATATCCGCCGGCCGTTCCGGCAGCAGCCATGCCACCAGCGGGATCAGCAGCGCCATGCAGAGCGCGATCGCCAGCACGACATATTGCCAGCCGGCATATTCCGCGATCGCCGCCAGGCCCGGCAGGAAGATCAGCGTCCCCGTCGCGGTGCTGGCGGTCAGGAGCCCCATGACCAGCCCGCGATTGGTGATGAACCAGCGATTGACGATCGCGGCCCCCATCACGGCGGTGACGCAGCCGCTGCCGAGGCCTGAGAAGAAGCCCCAGCTCAGCACCAGCTGCCAGGGCTCGGTCATGAAATAGCTCGACCCGGTCGAAAGGCTCATCAGGGCGAGCGCACCGAGCAGCGTGCGCTTGATGCCGAAGCGCTGCATCACGGCGGCGGCGAAGGGCCCGACCATGCCGTAGAGGAAGATGCCGGCCGCGGCCGAGCTGGAAACGGTCGCCCGGTTCCAGCCGAAGGCCTGCTCCAGCGGCACGAACAGCACGCCCGGCGTGGCGCGAAGCCCCGCGGTCGCGAGCAGCGATACGAAGACGACGGCCACCACCACGAAGGCGTAGCGGGGGGCAAAGGGGCGCGGGAGGGCTATTGTCATGTTACCGACCGGTACGTTATGTTGGCGTTATAGGTACCGCTCGGTAACATCGTCAAGAGGCTTTCACCGGAATGGCGAAAAAGCCTGCCAAAGCCCCTGCCGCCGCCAAGGATGTTCGCGACGCGCCGCTGCGGGCGGTCGACCGGATCCGGCGCAGCGCGCGCGAGCTCTTCTATCGCGAAGGCATCCGCGCGGTCGGGGTCGAGGAGATCGTGACCCAGGCGGGCGTCACCAAGCCCAGCCTCTATCGCAGCTTCCCGTCCAAGGACGAACTCGCCGCCGACTATCTGCGCGGCTACGAGGCCGAGTTCTGGGCGCGCTTCGACGCGGCCGTGGCGGCCCATCCAGGCGATGCCCGCGCGCAGATCCTGGATTATCTGACCGGCCTCGCGAGCCGCGCGGTCATGGCCGGCTATCGCGGCTGCGGCCTCACCAACGCGGCGATCGAATATCCCGACCCTGCCCATCCCGCGCGCAGCGTCTCCGATCCGCACAAGCGCGAATTGCGCAAGCGCCTGAAAGCCATGGCGAGGGAGATGGGCGCCGGCCAGCCCGGCATCCTCGCGGACGGACTGCTTCTTCTCATCGAGGGCACCTTCGCCTCGAGCCAGATCTTCGGCCCCGGCGGACCCGGAGGCTCGGTCGTCGCCGCGGCCGATGCGCTGATAGAAGCCAGCCTGAGGAAAAAAGGCTAGACTGCGCGCTGGACGCGCCGGGCAAACGGCCGGGCGCCGGGCATGGTCAGGGGCGGGCCCGCCGATGTTCAGCTTACGAACCCATGCGATCATCAGCGGCGCGCTCTTCGCTGCCATGATCCTCTTCGCCATCGGCGGCAACCTCGTCACCGGCGGCCGGCCGCTGAAGGATCCGACCCTCATGCTGGGGGCGAAGGTCCTGATCTTCGGCCTCTTCCTCGCCTTCGGCTTCTCGCTCATCCCGCTGATGCTCAAGATCTTCCTGGCGGGCCAGGTGGCGATCGGCAATGGCGAGGTCGGCATCGTCAAGACCCTCGCCGCGCACCAGGCAGCCACGGTCTGGGTGATCTGGGGCCTCTTCATCGCCGGCATGGCGATCGCGATTCCCGCCGCGATCGACGACAATTTCTTCGGGCCCGAGGCGGCGCAGTCCCTTCGCAGCCTGTTTCGCGGCGGCTCGAAGGGCCTCCTCGTCGCCCAACCCAACATGACACCCGAAGAGATCGGCCGGCAATCGACGCTGGTCTTGAATCAGCTCAAGAACCCGTCGGGTCCCGGCGTCCCGATCGCCGACGGCGTGGTGTTCGATTTCCAGATCCCCGGCAGCGCCATCGTCTTCAAGGGTTGCCGCTATTACTATATGAGCTTCTTCACCCACGACCCGGCCCGCATCGAGGCGATCTCGATCGGCACCTCGCGCGACAAGATGAGCGTCGCAGCGGTCGATGCCGCCGATGCCGATCTGCGCGCGCGATTGAAGGCGGATGGCTGGCTCGCCGGTCACGAGGTCTACAAGACCGAGGAGGACCGGCAGCTCCATGGCGGCGCGACGCAAGGACCCGAGGGCGACATGTGGCGCAAGGGCGACACCGTGCTGAACATCATGCGCAAGCGGATGGACGATCCGGTCGCCGGCGAGGATCCGGCGACGGCCGGCGAATGGATCCAGTATGTCGATCTCTGGGCCTATCAGACCTATCCCTATATCGAGCGCTACGAATTCGCGCCGCCCTCGCCGTAACCGGCGGTTGCGTCGTCTGCATCGAATGGTTCATGGTCTCTCCATTCAACGAACTCTCAGAAACTCAACAACAGGAACGGCCAGCAATCATGACGCTCTCGATGTACCAGGCTTCGGTGCCTGTCCTTTTGCATACGCTCGACGCCGTGTCCGCTTTCCTCAAGAAGGCGGCGGCACATGCGGAGCTGCGCAAGATCGACCCCGCCGTGCTCCTCGGCATGCGGCTCTATCCCGACATGTTCCCGCTGACGCGCCAAGTGCAGCTTGCCGCCGACTTCGCCAAGGGCACCGCGGCGCGGCTGGCCGGCGTCGAGAATCCGAAATTCGCCGACGAGGAAACCAGCTTCGATGCGCTGGAGCAGCGCATCGCCAAGACCGTGACCTTCGTCAAGGGCTTCAAGCCGGCGCAGATCGACGGCTCCGAGACGCGCGAGATCACGATTCCGATCGGCGGCCAGCCGCGGACCTTCAAGGGCCAGCCCTATCTGCTTCATTTCGCGCTGCCGAATTTCTTCTTTCCATGCCGCCACCGCCTACGACATCCTTCGCCATGCGGGCGTGGAGCTCGGCAAGCGCGACTTCATCGGCGGCTTCAAGACGGAATGAGCGGAGAAGCCGCCGCGAGCCCGAAATGAAAGAGGCCCCTCGCCGACGGCGAGGGGCCTCTTCTTGCGTCCGTCGAGACGCGCTTTGCGCTACTTCGATTTGGCCATGTCCATCGGTGCCACCTCGCCGCGCAGGCCCGCATGGCCGGCGCCGGTCTTGCCCTTCCACGAGACCTTCGTCCCGTCGATATCGACCTTGTAGCAGTCATGCGCCAGATTGCTGGGCGGGCTCCATTTGATGCAGACATCGCCATCGGGATCGATGGTCCAGGTCCCCTTGTCGACGCGGCCGCCCGAATCCTGGTAGCTGACCTGGCCACCCGGCAGGAAATAGATGTTGTACTTCACGCCCATTTGGCTGACGCCGGACAGCGTGTTGCCTTGCATCACGGAAATGAAATTATCGCCGACCAGCGGTTCGGCGCGAGCCTGCGTCGCCAGCAGAGTCGCGGCGATGGCCATGGCTAGGAAGATTGTCAGATTCTTCATGGAATACCCTCGGATGCCCCTTGTCAGGTTCCGTCGTCAGACACACCCCTGCGATCCTTCAAGGACGCCAGGCGCTGCGAACGGGTCCTCTGATCCACCGGCCCAATCCTGGCCCGCACTCTAAAAAATGGGGCGAAAACCGCGGCCGCCAAGCCGTCCCTGTTTCCGCCAAGGCCGCCGGCCCCCTGCCTTCGACAGGGGCCGGCGATCTCAAAGGGTTATACGCCAGTGACGGGGCTTTGCCGTCAGGAAAAGCGATCGGGGTCCGGGCCGATGCGGCCGTTGGCGTCGAGCTTGTCGATCTGGGCGAGGTCCGCGGGCTCGAGCTTGAAATCGAACAGCGCGAAGTTCTCGCGGATGCGCGCCTCATGCGTCGATTTCGGAATCGCGATCAGCTGATTGTCGAGATGCCAGCGCAGGATCACCTGGGCCGCGGTCTTGCGGTATTTCTTGGCGATCGCCGCCAGCACCGGATCGTCGAGCAGCTTGCCCTGGCCCAGCGGGCTCCAGGATTCGGTCCGGATCCCATGGGTGGCATGGAAGTCGCGCATCGCCTTCTGCTGCAGGCGCGGATGGAGCTCGATCTGGTTGACGGCCGGAACGACGCCGGTCGCGTCGATGATCCGGGTCAGATGCGCCGCCGTGAAGTTCGAGACCCCGATCGACCGGGCGAGACCCTGCTGCTGCAACGCCACGAGGGCGCGCCAGCTGTCGACGAAGCGATCCTGCTTGGGCGCCGGCCAATGAATCAGATAGAGATCGACATAGTCGAGCTTCAGCTTCTTCAGGCTTTCGGCCAGGGCCTTGGCGGGCTCGTCCCTGCCCTGGCGGTCGTTCCAGAGCTTGGTGGTGATGAAGAGGTCGGGACGCGCGACGCCCGCGGCCTTGATGCCTCGGCCGACGCCTTCCTCGTTGCCATAGATCGCGGCGGTGTCGATCGAGCGATAGCCGCTGGCGATGGCGGTCTTGACGGCGCCGGCGGCCTGATCCTCCGGGACCTGCCACACGCCGAAGCCGAGCTGCGGCATGGCGGCGCCGTCGTTGAGCTTGATAGGCGGTACGTTCGTCATGATGAGTGCCCTTCGGCATTCGGAACTGAGCAAAATCCTCGATGATTCCCGGATGTTTCTGGCTGACCGCGAGCGCCACGCCCTGGGAAAAGTCCTCGTCTGGCGCGATGCCCTGTACGATGGCATCGGCTTTGCTGAAAGCGATGTTGCCTACCAAGGCTTCTTTGATCATGGGAGTGTCCTCACACCGATGTTTGAACTCGTGACGTCAGTATGGGATACGGTTGAACACGCACCATGATGCAAATCATGGGTTTGATTTTTGTCGACACCGCGTATTTCGTCGCGCGGTTTGCCAATTTGTCGAGGGCCTGAAGGGTGACCGTCCCGGCGCACAGCATCCGTCTCATCCTGTCCTGCCCGGACCGGGTCGGGATCGTTGCGGGCATCAGCTCGTTTCTCGCGGCCGAAGGTGGTCTGATCACCGAAGCCAACCACTATCGCGACCCGGAATCGGAATGGTTCTTCGCGCGGCAGGTGATTTCCGCCGCCTCGCTGCCCTATGGCATCGACGAGCTGCGTCGCCGTTTCGCGCCCGTGGCGGCGGAGTTCGCGCTGAACTGGCAGGCCGTCGCCACGGCCACGCCCAAGCGCGTGGTGGTGATGGTCAGCCGGCAGGCGCACTGCCTGATTATCTTTTGTACTTGACTATTCCAATAAAATAGTTTATAACTAAACATACATGCCCGCCCCACCTTTGCGGCGCATGCCCTAAACGACAACGGAGATAATCCCAATGAATACAGACAATTTCAAAACTCAGGACTTCTGGCTTTCGGCCTTCTTGATCAGTTGCAATGTTCAAGTGCAACGGCATGAACGCTCTGGAAGTCTCAGTACTTTTTGGTTCGAGGACAGTCCCAGGACACAAGGACTGGTTGACTCCTACTACAAACTCACGGCTCGAATTGAGCCATCTAACTTCGGGCGAAGCATTCGCTCACTTAAGCGCATCATGTACGATGGCGCCGATTACACGACTACGAATGGAAATACAAATTATGTTAAACAATCAGGAAACTCAGTACTCTAAAAACAATCTCACAGACAAAGACAAAGCGCTGTATCAGCAGCTTTTTATCAACCGCGATGACGTTTACGCCGTGCAGACGGCCGATGGTCGTTATTCTCGCATAGAATCCCCTCTCACACAAGAAATCCTTTTCAGCGATCAAACAATAGGGACTTACCAGCTTGATCGCCAATCCTACGTAATAAATGCTTGCCTCGATTTCGATCTTCTGAAATCTGTTCACGAGCAAAAGGCCTCAATGCCAGAAGCCGAATGGCTCGAGTGGCTCGAGAAAATCCGTATGCATGTCAAATCTGCATTTGACTTCCTTCGTGAACTTGATATTTCCTGTTATCCTGAGTTCTCAGGATTCAAGGGGTTCCATATCTGGTTCTTCCTTGAAAAACCAATGCCAGCAGCTGAGGTCCGCCAGTGGCTGCAGCATATTAAACAGCTGCTTCCAGCAATGCCCGAAGGCCTAGATCTCGAACTTTTCCCAAAACAAGACTCCATCGGCCATGGCGGATATGGAAACTTCCCAAAACCACCCTTACAGTTACATTTGAAGTCAGGCAAGTACGCTCACTTCCTCGATAACGAGTTCAATCCGATTCCCGGACTGCCAGAAATCATTCGAACAAGCCTGGTAACCTTGCCAGAGCTTCCAGAAACGTTGAAAACCTTCACAAAGCCTGTCAAAAGCTTTCAAACCCCTTTGACGTCCATGGGCACCCCGTGGGGGCGCGAACCAGAGATCCTAGCAGAGGGGGCGGAGGGCGCCTGCCGCCTCGCGGACCCGTTCAGAAGGCGTTCAGGACGTAGTCGAGGGGGTTCACCGGCCTGCCGCCGACCTGGACCTCGTAGCGAAGGTGCGGACCCGTCGAGCGGCCCGTGGAGCCGACGACACCGACGAGGTCGCCCCGGCGAACGCGCTGACCCTCGGCGACCCGCGTCGCCTCGAGGTGGGCATAGAGCGTCCGGATTCCGAACCCGTGGGCGATCTCCACGATCCTCCCATAGCTGTTGCTCCACCCGACCCGAACGACGGTCCCGTTGGCGGGGGAGACGACCTTTCCGCCCGTCGGCGAGGAGACGTCGATTCCGGTGTGAAACTCCTGCGCTCCCGTGAATGGGTCCGACCGGCGTCCAAACCCGGCCGTCAGTACGCCGACGATGGGGGCGAGGGTCGGAGTGAGGGCGAGCTGATCGGCCTGGAAGGAGAGCTTCTTCTCGATCGTTCCGAGGCGGCCGGAAAAGGAGGACCCCCCTGCGGGACGTCTCTTCGAGGACCGCCTGCATGTGGCTGGAGCT
>CAVOLB010000106.1:0-21410 GCA_963696655.1 uncultured Alphaproteobacteria bacterium | reverse complement strand
AGAACAAGGTAATTGCGCCAAGGTCTTCAGTTGTTGGTCGAAGAGCCAATAACCGCACCGGCTGCCGCATCCCATAGGAAAAGCTGAGATATATTGCGAGACGAAGACAACCCGCGGGGTTGTGACCCGACAGAATTTTGGAATTGATGCTTTCTTCAGCCTTGCTGACCTAAAAAATTGGTCTCGCGGGACAAATTTTGCATCGCGGCGGCAAGGGCACCGTCGCGGCTGCCGGCAGGAGGACGCGTGAAGGGCATCGGTTTCGATCGGCTGGAGGAGAAGGGGATTGCGCCTCACGGGCCTGACCGCTGGGGCCGGCGCGAGCTCCATGAGGCTGCCGAGATCGCGGCCTTCAAATGCTGGCCTTATGGCAGACCGCGATGCGGGACGCGCATCGCCTTGGGCCGGGCCGCCTGATCGAGCCATGGACGGATCCACCACAGATCGCTCCGAGGAGACGGACCCGCTGCGTCGCCGCCATGATCGCGATCGTGGGGCGCGCGTCCAGGGGGAGGGCATCGGCGAGTGGGACTCGCGCGCACTCCACGAGAAACAGAGACAGCTAGAATTGCTGGAAGCGGTCGCGGTCTTCGCCAACCAGACCACGTCGGTGCGCGACGCGCTCGAATTCGCCATCGCCCGGATCTGCGCATTCACCGGCTGGCCCCTGGGCCATGCCTGCATGCCGGAGGCCGTCGAAGGGTCTCCCGGCATGGTATCGACCGGCGGGTGGTGCGGCGGCGACACCCAGAGCCTGCAGGATTTCTGCCGGGAAGCGGACAGGATGCGATATGGGCCCGGGCTCGGCTTGCCCGGCCGCATCCTCGCGACCGGCGCCCCCGCCTGGATGACGGATGCGGCCGGCGACGAAGACTTCGCCCTCGCCAAGCCGGCGAGGGCGGCAGGTCTCAAATCCGCCTTCGGCTTTCCGATCATGGTCCGGTCCGAAGTAGCGGCCGCGCTGGAGTTCTTTTCCTATGCCGAGCTGCACCCGGACGCGACCTTGCTTTGGCTCATGGGACGGATCGGCGCCCAGCTCGGACGCGTGATTGAACGACAGCGGTCGGACGAGAAGCTGATCCACGATGCCTCTCATGATCCGCTGACGGGGTTGCCGAACCGCGCGCTCTTTCTCGACCGACTCACCCGGGCGATCGCCCGCAACAAGCGCCATCCGGACGCGAATTTCGCGGTCCTCTTCATCGATCTCGACCGCTTCAAACTGGTCAATGACAGCCTGGGCCATCTCGCGGGCGACAGCCTTATCATCGAAGTGGCGACCCGTTTCCAGGCCTCCCTGCGCCAGACCGACATGGTCGCGCGCCCCAGCGCGGAGCCGACGGCGCATCCTCGTCCCAGGATGGCGGGCTCGCTCCGGGTCGATAACGACAGGAGCGATGCGCGCGACACCCTGGCGCGGTTGGGCGGCGACGAGTTCACGGTGCTGCTGGACGATATCCAGGATCTGAGCGATGCGGCCCGCATCGCAGACCGTCTGCTGGCCTCGCTGCGCATGCCCTTCACGCTGCAGGAGCAGGAGATCTATGTCGAAGCCAGCATCGGCATCGCCCTGAGCGCCACCGGTTATGCGGCGGCCGACGAGGTTCTGCGCGACGCCGACCTGGCCATGTACCGTGCGAAGGCGTTGGGCAAGAGCCGCTACGAAGTCTTCGACCGGACGATGCATGTGCAGGCGGTCGGGCAGCTGGCACTCGAAGCCGACCTTCGCCGCGCGCTTCAGAATCAAGATTTCATCCTGCATTACCAGCCGATCGTCGATCTGCGCACGGGCGATATCTCGGGCCTCGAAGCCTTGGTGCGCTGGCGGAAATCCGAGACGGAGCTGGTCTATCCGGGCGATTTCATTCCGGTCGCCGAGGACACCGGCCTCATCCTCCATTTGGGGATGTGGGTGCTGCGCGAGGCTTGCGAGAAAACCCGCGTCTGGCAGCTGCAGTTTCCGCGCGAGCGGCCCTTGACGATCAGCGTCAATGTGTCGGCCCGCCAGTTCGCGCAACCCGATCTGGTGCCCCAGATCCGCCATATCGTCGAGGATACCGGCATCGATCCTGAAACCGTCCGGCTCGAGTTGACCGAAAGCGCGACGATGGCGAATGCGGAACGCGCGATCAGCGTGTTGGCGCAGCTGCGGTCGCTCGGCGTGCGCATCAGCATCGACGATTTCGGCACCGGTTATTCGTCGCTCAGCTATCTGCATCGATTCCCGCTGGACGTGCTCAAGATCGACCGATCCTTCGTGCTGCAGATGGAAAATGCGAAGGAGGGCCTTCAGATCGTTCACACGATCCTGAATCTCGCCCGCAGCCTGAGTATGGAAGTGGTCGCGGAAGGCGTCGAAACGGAAAGGCATCTGAGAAAGTTGCGGGCGCTCGGCTGCGAATCCGGGCAGGGTTACTATTTCTCGCGGCCGGTCGATGTCGCGGGGATTCAGGCGCTGCTTGCCTCACCTCCAGATTGGTGCTCCTGAACGCTCCTCGGGTTTGACCTCGGCGGGCCGCGGCCGCGACGGAGCAGGAGCTCCTATTTCCCGATCGACTTTTCGAACCCGATCTCGCCGATCCTTCCATGCTTGTCATGGATGCCGTACGAGCCGGCCTGCGGTGAAATCGGATCGGCATGACGGGATTTTAACAGCCCGGCAAGGCGCCGCTAAGGAGCGCACACAAAGTAGATCCACAAGGGCCGCCCATGAACCGGACGGCTCGTCCATGATCTGCATTGGAGTTCGCCATGTTCGATAGAATGATGCTATCCGCCGTCATGATGGTTGTGGCGCTCGGCGCCGCGCCGGCGGCCTTTGCCGCCAGCTCGAGCGAGGCAGGGGCTTCGCCCGGCACGCCCGCGACAAGCAGCGCCGGCCCAAAGGCAATGGTCTCCTCGCTCGACAAGCAGGCGACAACGCGTCCGGTTCGGTTCATCTCGCTCTACGAGCGCGTAACCCCCAAAGACATATCCGCATTCGGCGCCGGCCCGGTCTCGCTCGACGAGGCCATCGCAGACGCGCAGCGGACCACGAACGGCACGGCGGTCGACGCGCTGTTCAAGGCGGGACCCGGCAAGCCGCACTATGTCGTGTGGTTGACCAAGGACAGCCGCCTCTATCGCTCCACGGTCGATGCCGAGAACGGTGCCGTCGCCGGCCCGGCCCGTGGATTTGCGCTGCATCGCTTGAATCCGTCGGAACGCGCTGACGTGGGCGTGATCGAACAGGCCAAGGCCAATCTGGCGGACGCCGTGGCGATCGCAGCGAAGGACAGCGATGACAAACCGATCGCCGCTTCCCTTGAAAGGCGGGAAGGCGTTCGCGCCTATCATGTCGCGGTGATCGAGAAGGGGGCCCTGCAGACCCTGTGGGTCTCGCCGGACAATCCGACGATCGTTGCCTCGAATTGATTGGATCCCGCGGAAAACGGCGCCGGCACGAGTTGACCTCGTGACGGCGCCCCGCGCGACGGAGCAGGAGTTCTCCAGTCCTGATCCGATCGTTCTAGAGCCGCCCGGCCGGTCCTTTTATCAATGTCATGAAAGATCGGAAAGGACGCTCTGGCTCTGCCTTTCCCCGTCTTAATTTGTGCGAATGCTGCAGCGCACCATTTGATTGATGAGGGGGCGATGCATCCCTTTCTGTGCTGATGCGGCGTGCGCCACGGGGTGCCCTGGGCCGGAATGATTCAAACGGCCGGGGGTGATCCTGCGGCCCAGGCTCGCGGGATCAGGTGACCGATGACAAACCCGAAATCCACCTCGCGCCGCCGGCCTCGGCTGATCTCCGCGCTTGCGGCCATGGCCATCCTGGGCGGCGGCTATTTGATCTGGTGGCATAGCGGATGGGCGCCGGGGTCGGATGCGGCGACCCAGCCGCCGCCGCCACCGGCGATACCGGTCCAGATCGCCCTCGCATCGACGGGGGACGTGCCGCACTATCTGGACGGCCTAGGCACGGTGCAGGCCTTCAACACCGTCACCGTGAAGTCCCGGGTCGATGGCCAGCTGGAGAAAGTGGCCTTCACCGAGGGCCAGAAGGTGAAGGCGGGCGACGTGCTCGCGATCATCGATCCGCGGCCCTTTCAGGCGGTTCTCGACGAGGCGGTCGCCAAGAAGGCCCAGGACGAGGCGCAGATCGCCAACGCAAAGCGCGATCTGCAGCGTTTCGAGGACCTTGCCAAGCAGGGTTACGCGGCCCAGCAGCAGGACGATACGCAGCGCGCCCTGGTCGCCCAGCTCAATGCGCAGATCATCGGCGACCAGGCGGCGATCGACGATGCGCAGACGCAGCTCGACTACACCACCATCGCCTCGCCGATCGACGGCCTGACCGGCATCCGCCTCGTCGACCAGGGCAACATCATTCATGCGACCGACCCGAACGGTCTCGTGGTGGTCACGCAGGTTGCGCCGATTTCGGTGATCTTCACCCTGCCCGAAGAAGATCTCGATCCGGTGCGAAGCGCGATGGCAAGCGGTGGCGTTTCGATCAACGTCGTGAGCAGCGACGGCGGCAAGGTCATCGCGACGGGCACCCTGGCGCTCATCGACAACGAGATCGACCAGACCACCGGGACGATCCGCCTGAAGGGGACTTTCGCCAACCAGGACGGCGCCCTTTGGCCCGGCGAGTTCGTGAATATCCGCCTGCTTGCCGATACGGAGCGGAATGTGACGACGGTCCCGACGCCAGCCCTCCAGCGCGGGCCGGACGGTTACTCCATCTTCGTCGTCAAGGCCGACGGAACCGTGGATCTTCGCAAGATCAAGGTCGGGCAGATCGCCGGGGGCGTTGCGGTGATCGAGGACGGCCTCACGGCCGGGGAGAAGGTCGTGACCGCCGGCCAATACCGCCTTCAGCAGGGCTCGCGGGTCGAGGACAGGAGCGCTGGCGCCGCGCCGGCAACGACACCCACTGTCGCCTCCGGCCAGGCTGCCGCCACGGCGCCATAGGAAGACGTCATGGGGATCTCGAGCGTCTTCATCCAACGGCCGATCGCAACCTCGCTGCTCATGGCCGGGATGTTGCTGGTCGGGGTGGTGGCCTATCCGCTGCTGCCGGTCGCGCCCCTGCCGCAGGTGGAGTTCCCGACCATTCAGGTGTCGGCGCAGCTTCCCGGCGCCAGCCCCGAGACCATGGCGTCGTCGGTCACGCAGCCGTTGGAACGCCAGATCGGCCAGATTCCCGGCGTAACGCAGATGACGTCGAGCAGCACGCTCGGCAACAGCGCCATCACCGTCCAGTTCGATCTCAGCCGCAACATCGACGGGGCCGCCCAGGATGTGCAGACGGCCATCAATGCCGCGGGCGGCCAGTTGCCGCAGGATCTGCCGTCGCCGCCGACCTATCGCAAGGTCAATCCGTCGGATTCGCCGATCGTCGTTCTGTCGTTGACATCCGATACCTTGCCGCTGACCGCCGTCGACGACTATGCGGAGAATATCGTTGCCCAGCAGATCAGCCAGATCTCCGGCGTCGCCCAGGTCAGCGTCGCCGGCCAGCAGAAACCGGCGGTCAGGGTCCAGATCGATCCGCAGAAGATCGCGTCGCTGGGTTTGGCGCTCGAGGATGTCCGCGCGAGCCTGGTGAACGCGACCACCAACAGCGCCAAGGGCACCATCGACGGCGCCACGCGGACCTTCACCATCTATGACAACGACCAGGTGCTCAAGGCGGAGCCCTGGAACGACATTATCGTTGCCTATCGGAACGGTGCTCCGGTCCGCATCCGGGACATAGGCCAGGCCATCGACGGCCCCGAGAACGATAAGCTCGCAGCCTGGGCGAACGGCACGCGGGCGATCCTGCTTCCTGTCTTTAAGCAGCCGGGCGCCAACGTCATCGACACGGTGGCGAAAATCGAGAAGGCGCTGCCTCGGATTCGGGCCGCGATTCCGGCCGCGATCAAGATCGCGATTCCGGTCGACCGGACCCAGACGATCCGGGCCTCCATCTCGGACATCCAGTTCACCCTGGTTCTCTCGATCGCCCTCGTGGTGCTGGTGATCTTCATCTTCCTTCGCAGCCTCTGGGCGACCGCCATTCCCAGCGTGACGGTGCCGCTCGCACTGGCCGCGACCGCGGCCCTGATGTATCCGCTGGGCTACAGCCTCGACAATCTGTCGCTGATGGCCCTCACCATTTCAGTCGGCTTCATCGTCGACGATGCGATCGTGATGCTGGAGAACATCCAGCGTCACATAGAGGAGGGCCTGACGCCGATGCAGGCCGCGATCAAGGGGTCCGGGGAAATCGGCTTCACCATCATGTCGATCAGCCTGTCGCTGGTGGCGGTGTTCATTCCCTTGCTGCTGATGAGCGGGATTGTCGGCCGCCTGTTCCATGAATTTGCCGTGACGGTCACCATGACCATTCTGGTTTCGGCCATGGTATCCCTCACCGTGACGCCGATGATGGCCTCGCGCGTCCTGCGCGGCGAAGCCGGCGTCAAGCATGGGCGTCTTTATCGCCTGTCGGAGCGCGCCTTCGACGCGCTGCTGAACGGCTATCACCGGACCCTCGACCAGGCGCTTGCCCATCGCAGGGTCACGCTCGCGGTCTTCTTCGCGACCCTGCTGGCCACGGGCTACGTGTTCGTCGTCATCCCCAAGGGGTTCTTCCCGCAGCAGGATACCGGCTTCATCTTCGGGACCTCGGAAGCCGCCCAGGACATCTCCTTCGCGGATATGCGCGAGCGCCAGCTGGCCCTGGCCAAGATCGTCATGCAGGACCCGGCGGTCGAGAACGTGCTGATGAGCATCGGCTCGGGTGGCGCGCAGACGCAGAACAACGGCAAAATGTTCATCGCCCTGAAGCCGCAGAGTGAACGGGACGTTTCGGCCGACGAGGTCATCCGGCGGACTTCAGCCGAAGCTCGCCCAGGTGGAAGGTGCGGCGCTCTTTCTCCAGGTGGCACAGGACATCAATGTCGGCGGCCGGTTGGCCCGCACCCAATACCAATATACGCTGCAGGACGCGGACCTGAACGAGCTCAACGAGTGGGCGCCGAAGCTTCAGGCCAAGATGAGGACACTTCCCGAGCTCCGCGATGTCGCGACCGATCAACAGACCGGCGGGGCGACGTTGACGGTCACGATCGATCGCGACCAGGCCTCGCGCTTCGGCATCGAGCCGCAGATGATCGACGACACGCTCAACGACGCCTATGGGCAGCGGCAAGTGGCGCAGTATTTCACCCAGCTGAACAGCTACCACGTGGTGATGGAGGTCACGCCCGATCAGGCCACGAGCCCGCGGGATCTCAACGGCCTCTATCTGCATTCCCCGACGACGGGAGAGCAGGTGCCGCTGGAGGCTCTGGTGAAATGGACCACCATGCCGACGGCCTTCCTGTCGATCAATCATCAGGCGCAGTTTCCGGCGGTCACGCTGTCCTTCAACCTGGCGCCGGGCGCGGCCCTCAGCCAGGCGACCGCAGCCATCAACGCGGCCCAGGCGGAGATGAACATGCCTTCGACGGTGATCGGCACCTTCCAGGGCAACGCCCAGGCCTTCCAGACCTCGCTTGCGACCGAGCCCTATCTCATCGCGGCGGCGATCGTGGTCATCTACATCATCCTGGGCGTGCTCTACGAGAGCTACATCCATCCGATCACGATCCTGTCGACCCTGCCGTCCGCAGCCCTGGGCGCGCTCGCCACCTTGATGATCTTCGGCTTCGATTTCAGCCTGATCGCGCTGATCGGCGTGCTGCTGCTGATCGGCATCGTCAAGAAGAACGGCATCATGCTGGTGGATTTCGCCATCGAGGGGGAACGAAATCGCGGACTGGACACGGTCTCCGCCATTCGCGAGGCTTGTCTGCTGCGCTTCAGGCCGATCATCATGACGACGATGGCAGCCATGCTGGGTGGCGTTCCGCTCATGGTCGGAACGGGAACCGGTTCCGAGATCCGCCAGCCCCTGGGCTTTGCCATTGTCGGCGGCCTTGTCGTCAGCCAGGCGCTGACGCTCTACACGACGCCGGTGGTCTATATCTACCTGGATCAGCTGGGCACCTGGTTCCGGCGACGCCGCTCCGGCACGCCGCCGGTCGAGGAGCCGGCCGGCGCCCCGGCGGAGTAGGGCGCCGCCCCAAACCGGGCCCTCAGCCCCGCTTCCTCCAGCCGGGCTTTCCCCGACCGCCGACGAAACCCGCCTTCACCCGTTGTTTGAGCAGCGGCCGCGGGCGAAAGCGCTCGCCATAGGCGTCATGCAGGATCTCATGGACCTGAAGGCAGAGCTGCGAGCTGGTGGCATCCATCAGCTCGAATGGGCCCATCGGGTGGCCCAGGGCCAGCTTGCAGGCGAGATCGATGTCCTCGGGGCTGGCGACGCCTTCCTCGACCAGCCGGATCGCCTCGATGACGAAGGCATGCAGCATGCGGTTGACCGCGAAGCCGGTGACGTCCTTGATCAGGACGGTCGTCTTGCCGATCTCCTCGCAAAGCTCGCGCGCGCGGGCGACGATCTCGGGCGCGGTCGCGAAGGCCGGAATGACCTCGACCAGCTTCATCCGCGAGACCGGCGAGAAGTAATGCGTGCCGAGGAAGCGCGGACGGCGGGCTTCGCCGACATAGGAAGCGAGGGTCGAGATCGGAATCGTCGAGGTGTTGCTGGCGAGGATGCAGTCCGGCCTGCAGACCCGATCGAGCGCGCGGAAGATCCCGGCCTTGACCGCTTCCTCCTCGAACACCGCCTCGGTGATGAAGTCGCAGTCCGCAAGGCTTTCCAAATCGGTCGTGGTGGTGAGCCGCGCGAAGACAGCTTCCTTCTGCTCCGGCGGATAGAGCCCGCGGGCGATCCCTTTCCTGACGAGGGTCAAGAGCCGCTCCGACGCGGCGGCGAGCCGTTCCTCGGTCTGATCGACCAGTCTTACCGGATAGCCGGCGATGGCGAAGGTCAGCGCGATCTCGGCTCCCATCAATCCGGCGCCGACCACGCCGACCTTGCGAATATCGTCCTTCATCCCTGTCCCCCTGCGATCCCGAGCTCGGTCGAAGGCGCCCAATTCCGATCCTGCCGGCCCGTTCCCAGACGGGCCGCCCTGGCGCCCCCGCGATCATAGGGCAATCGACGCCGCGCGAAGAGGACCTGGACCCTTCCCGATGGAACGGCGCGAAACCCATCACGGATACCGTCGGTTGGCGCGGTGTCCTAGGACAAGCCCTCTGCGAGGAATCCCAGTTTACGCCCCAGGGCAAATCCCGGAAGCTGGTCCCGGCCGGACGCCTTGCGACGCGGTGTCGAGGCTTGGCAACGAATGAGGCCGGACCCGGGTGGCGCAGGACTACGACTTCATCATCGTCGGCGCCGGTTCGGCGGGCTGCGTGCTCGCCAGCCGCCTGGGCGAGAATCCTTCGGCGCGCATCCTGGTGCTCGAGGCGGGCCCGATGGATCGCAGCCTCTATATGCTTCGCATGCCCGCGGCGCTGGCCGTGCCCCTCGAATCCGACCGCTACAACTGGTTCTATCACAGCGAGCCCGAGCCGCATCTCGACGGGCGGCGCGTCTATTACCCCCGAGGCCGCGTCGTCGGGGGCTCATCCTCGATCAATGGCATGGTCTATCTGCGCGGCAACCCGCTCGACTATGACCGCTGGGCGGCGATGAAGGGGCTGGGCAGCTGGTCCTATGGCCAGTGCCTGCCTTACTTCAAGAAGATGGAGACGAGCGCGCTCGGCCCCAGCGCCTATCGGGGTGGCGACGGCCCGATCCGAGTCACCATCCCCGACTGCGCCAATCCGCTGTTTCAGGCCTTTCTCCAGGCGGGACAGCAGGCGGGTTACGCCCTGACTGAGGATGTGAACGGCTATCGTCAGGAAGGCTTCTACCGGATGGAGCGGTCGACCTTCGGCGGTGTGCGCTCCAGCGCGGCGCGGCACTATCTCCATCCCGCCCGCGCCCGGGGCAATATCGACCTCAAGATCAAAGTCCGGGTCTCGCGGCTGCTGTTCGACGGCAAGCGTGCGGACGGCGTGGAGTTCTTCGAGAACGGCCAGAAGCGGAAGGTGCGGGGCGGCGAGATCATCCTCTCGGCCGGCGCGATCAATTCGCCGCAGATCCTGAAGCTCTCGGGCGTCGGGCCGCGCGAGGAGCTGCGGGCGCTTGAAATCCCTGTTATCGCCGACATCCCGGGTGTGGGTGAGAACCTGCAGGATCATCTCGATTTTCTGGTGCAGTATCGCTGCACCCGGCCCGTCTCGCTTTATCCCGCCACCAAGAGACTCAACCAGCTCGGTATCGGCCTGCAATGGCTCCTGTTCAAGAACGGCGTCGGCGCTTCCAATATCTGGGAGGCTGGGAGCTTCTTCCGCAGCCGCACCGGAGTCGAGTTTCCCAACCTGCAGCATCATTTCGCGCCGGTCGCGATCAGCTATGACGGTGCCGAGAAGATCGACGGCCATGGTTTCCAGGTCCATCTGAGCCAGATGCGCCCGCGCAGCCGCGGCCATGTGAGGCTGGCTTCGGCCGACCCCTTCGCGCCGCCACGCATCCTCTTCAATCATCTGGCCGATGCCGAGGACCGCGCCGAGGTGCGCGACGGCATCCGCCTGACGCGCGAAGTGGTGGCGCAAGCGGCGTTCGACGGCTTTCGTGGCGCCGAGATCGCGCCGGGCGCTGCCGTGAGCAGCGACTCCGAGCTCGACGCCTTCGCCCGGCGCAAGGCCGAGACCTCGCATCATCCCTCCTGCACCTGCCGTATGGGGGCCGACGATCTTTCGGTCGTGGACGAAGAGGGGCGGGTCCACGGGCTGGAAGCGTTGCGCGTCGTCGATGCCTCGATCATGCCGAACGTCGTTTCCTCCAATATCAACGCGCCGACCATCATGATCGCGGAGAAGATCGCCGATCGAATCCGAGGGCGCACCGTGCTGCCGGCGGAAACAGTCGGTTACTATCGGGCCGAGAATTTCCGGCATTCGCAGCGCTGAGGGCGGCCATTTCGGCCGGATAGGGGAGGAGTATTGGTGTATTCCATCGCGAGTCTCCTTCGCACCTGCACAAGAATTCGAGCCCTTCTGCAATAACTGAAGCATTCGACGACATCATGTCGTCGATTGGCCGTCGCATGGTTTCCCCGCTGTTCACCGACGGGATAGGGGAGGGACCTATGGACGCGCTGTTGACAGCCTTGAATTGGGAGAACCTGGCCGCGAACCTCTGCTATGCGATCCTCGCCTTCTCCTACATCGTGACGAGCATCTGCTGGCTGCGGAGCCTCGCGATCCTGGCCCTCAGTCTCGAAGCGATCTATTTCTACTTCGGCTCGACCCCGCCGCTCTGGGTGGGGATTGCCTGGGCCCTGATCTTCGTGGCGATCAATGCCGTGCAATTGATGCTGATGGCGCGGGCGCGCCTCGGCGTGTCGCTGGACGATCATGAACGAACCCTGCATCAGGGTCTGTTCGAGGGCATGACCTACACGGCCTTCCATCGCCTGCTCAAGAGCGGCGAATGGCGGCGTTGCGACGGTGGCCGCGAGCTCACGGTCGAAGGCCAACCCGTCTCCGAGCTCTATGTGATGGCCGAGGGCATGGCGAAGGTCGAGGTCAATGACGACATCGTGGCCCTGGTGCAGCCGGGATCCTTCGTCGGGGAAATGAGTTTCCTGACGGGCGCTCCCGCCTGCGCCACCGTGACGACCGTCGGCCCCTGCCGGGTCTTCTCGATCTCCAAGACACGGCTCTCGAAGCTCCTGGCTGTCGACGAGGAGCTGAGGACCGCGATCCATCGGACGATGGGCCGGGATCTCGTCTACAAGCTGAAATGCACCTTGCCGCAGACCGAGGCCGTGCAGCACGAGGCCGCCTAGGCGCGGGGCGCAAGCGCGGTTGCGTCGATTGAAATTGCCGCCGGCTTCAACCGGCGGAACTGGGCCGGGCGATCGAAGCCGCGAATCTCCGCGGCTTCCTCGCTCGCCACCAGGGGCCCGAGAGCCGCTTTGACCCCCGCATCCTCGGCCAGGGATGCCGAGATCACAATGTCACCGCCGACGCTCTCGCCTTGCAGCCTTGCCGCCAGATTGACGGTCGAGCCGAAATAGTCGAGCCGGTCGTTGAGCGTCACCGCGATGCAGGGCCCCTTATGCAGGCCGAGCTTGATGACGATGGCCCCTTCGCCATGCGTCGCATTGAAGCCCTCGACCTTGCGCTGGATGGCCAGGGCCGCGCGCATGGCCGAGGCGGGATCGGCGTAGGCCGCCATGACGGCATCGCCGATGGTCTTGACGATGGCGCCGTCATGATCGCGAACGATGCCGGCGAGGAAGGCGAAATGCTCGCGCACCACATGATAGGCCCGGGCGTCGCCCACCCGTTCATAGAGCGCGGTCGAGCCCTTGAGGTCGGTGAACATCAGGGTGATCTCGCTGATGCCGACATCGTCGCCCGGCCGCAGCACATCGCCGGCGAAGAGATCGCGAAAGGCCTGGATCGCGGTGACGCGATCCGCCGTCAGCGCGTCCTGCACCCAGGCACGATCCTCCAGCACGATCGTGATCGGGCGCCGGCCCCGGTTCGACAGGCTGACGGTCTTGAGCGGCGAGGGAGTTCCCAGTTCGAGCCGGTCGTCATGAACGACCAGGCTTGGGAATCCTCCGCTCCGCCAGTCGATGGGCTGTTCCGGACCCGGCTCCAGCGTACGGAAGCGATAGGGGCCATGCGGCAGCTCGACCCGGAGCTCGCGCGACTGTCCGGGATCGAGCGTCATATGCAGCTTGATATGCGGTGTCGACAGGGGGCCGAACAGGCAGTATTCGCCGCTGGTCAAAGGCCGGATCGCGGCGGTGGGCCGGAACACAGCCTCGACATTCTTCGAGAAGTCGCGGTCGTAATCGATGTTGCAGCTCGGGCAATGTGCGCCGGTCGGCAGACGGTCCAGCGAACCCGACCAGGCCTTGGCCACCCGGCAGCGCGGGCAGAGCACGTCCCAGCGCAGCTCGAGCAGTCCGCTCCTCACGGCTTGCAGACAGACTTCGATCGCCTGGCGCGGATCGACCTGCCACTTCCGCGCCAGCTGGAGCGGGCGCACATGCCAGAGCTCGACCTCCTGGGCGCCCAGCAGATGATCGGCGAGGCGCTGCGCCAGCCCATGTCCGTTGGGGGTCGCTTCGATCGCCCGGACGGCGTCCCGGACGCGGCGTCGGGTTTCCTCGGAGGGTTTCGGCGGCTCGTAGTCGAAGCGCTGCTCGCGCTTGCCGCCGGCGAACGCCGCCGCCTGGGCTGCGAGGGCGGCAAAGGTCTTGCCCGTCTTGCTGAAGAAATTACCGGCAAGGATCAGGCGTCCCAGCCAATTCCGCGGCTCGACCGTCATGGTGTAGATGCCCCGGCTGCCGGTTCCCTCGGGCGCCAGCTCGAAGGCAGCGCAGAGCGACACCAGAGGCCCGTTCAGGAACTCGCGGCAATGCTCGAACCAGCGCTCATGGATCCAGTTGACCGGCCGCTCGCGCCATTTCAGTGTGATCGGACCGCGCTTCAATTGGCCGAAATAATGCACGGCGCCGTCGGGCTGCGGGATCTCGATGATCTCATGCTTGGGCAGCTTGGCCGCTTCGTTGAAACGGGCGGTGTCGGCCAGGACCTCCCACATGGCGTGGACCGGCTGGTCGAAATGCCAGACCCAGCTCTGCTGTCGGGCCTTGCCCATGTCCTGCCTTCGGCGCGCGCGGAGGGTGAGAATCCGTCCGGGATGTCCGCCGCGCAAGGATAGGCGGCCCGGCCGCCAACGGCAAGAAAACCGGGCGATTCCGGGGTATTCGCCACTCTGAAACAGCCTTCGCGAAGTCTTGGCGCCCGGGTTATTCTGGCGCCCGGGTCCCCACGCAGCTCGTCAACATCAGAGAGCGGTCATCTCATGCCGATCATCAACCGCATCGCCGAGTTCCAGGCCGACATGACCGCCTGGCGCCGCGATCTTCATGCTCATCCTGAAACGGCGTTCGAGGAGCATCGCACGTCGGATTTCGTTGCCGCCAAGCTCGAAGGTTTCGGGATCGCGGTGCATCGCGGGCTGGCCGGCACGGGTGTCGTCGGAACCCTCAAAGGGTCGGCCCCGGGCAGCCGCGCGATCGCGCTTCGCGCCGACATGGATGCGCTCCACATCCTCGAAGAAAACGGTTTCGCCCACAAATCCCGCAACCAGGGCAAGATGCATGCCTGCGGTCATGACGGCCACACCACGATGCTGCTGGGCGCGGCGCGCTATCTGGCCGAGACCCGGAATTTCGCCGGCACGGTCCATTTCATTTTCCAGCCGGCAGAAGAGAACGAGGGCGGCGGGCGCGTGATGGTGGCCGACGGCCTGTTCGAGAAATTCCCGGTCGATTCCGTCTATGGCATGCATAACTGGCCGCATCTGCCACCGGGCCAGTTCGGCGTGCGGACGGGCCCCATGATGGCGTCCTACGACATCTTCGAGATCACCGTGATCGGCAAGGGCTCGCATGGCGCCATGCCGCATCACGGGATCGATCCGCTCCTGACCGGCGCCCATATCGTGACCGCGCTCCAGAGCATCGTCAGCCGCAATGTGGCGCCGCTCGACGCCGCCGTGGTGTCGGTGACGCAGATCCATGGCGGCGACGCCTGGAACGTCATCCCGGAATCCTGCGTCATTCGCGGGACCTGCCGCAGTTTCGAGCCGCGAATCCAGGATTCGATCGAGCCGGCGATCCGCCGCATCGCCGAGGGCGTCTGCCAGAGCTTCGGCGCCAGCATGACGCTGCGCTATGAGCGGCGCTATCCGCCCACCATCAACACCGCCGCGGAAACCGACTTCGCGGTGAGCGTGGCGGAGCAGGTGGTGGGCGCGGAGCGCGTCGACCGCAACTACATGCAGACCATGGGCTCCGAGGATTTCGCCTTCATGCTCCAGGCCAAGCCCGGCTGCTACATCTTCCTCGGCGGTGGCACGGCGGAGAAGGGCGGGGTGCTGCACAACGCTCATTACGATTTCAACGACGAGACCCTGCCGGTCGGGGCGAGCTACTGGGCGCGCCTGGTCGAGACCGCCATGCCGCGGTCGGCCTAGGTCCTCCGCCATGGTGATCATCAGGGGCAAGCCGCGCGATCTCGGCGACGGCTTCATGGTCAGCCGCCTGCTGCCGCAGATCGAGCGCCGGAGCATCGGCCCCTTCGTCTTCTTCGATCATTTCGGGCCCGTGACCTTCGCGCCGGGCCAGGGCGTCGATGTCCGGCCGCATCCCCATATCGGGCTTGCGACCGTGACCTATCTCTTCGAGGGCGCGCAGGTTCATCGCGACAGCCTGGGATCGGTCCAGACCATCACGCCCGGCGATGTCAACTGGATGACTGCCGGTCGCGGGATCGTGCATTCCGAACGAACCGGCCCCGAGCTTCGCGCCCGCGGCCATCTCTTGCACGGCATCCAGAGCTGGGTGGCCCTGCCGCAAGCGGAGGAAGAATCCGCGCCGTCCTTTCAGCATGTCGGCCGCGGCGATCTGCCGGAGTGGCGCGAGGGCGAGGCCGTCCTGCGGGTCATCGCGGGCCATGCCTATGGCCGCACCTCGCCGGCGCGCGTGCTGAGCCCGACGCTCTATGTCGATGCCATGCTCGGCCCCAAGGGCCGGTTGCCACTGCCCAGGGATCATGAGGAACGAGGCGTGTTCGTCGTCAGCGGCGAACTGCGGCTCGGCGGCCAGGCTCTCACGACCGGCGACATGGCCGTCGTCGACGCCGATACCAGCGACGCGCTCCAGACCGACAAGGGTGCCCGCGTCATGCTGCTCGGCGGTGCCGCCATCGACGGACGGCGTCATCTCTGGTGGAATTTCGTCTCCAGCTCCAAGGAGCGCATCGAGCAAGCCAAAGCCGACTGGCGCGCGCAGCGCATGGGTCAGGTCCCCGGCGAGACCGAGCTCATTCCTTTGCCGGACTGACAGGCGCCAGGCTGCCGGCCCAGGCACGATCGGGCAGGATCGCGCAAACCCGGGTGCCGCCGGCCCCCGTCCGTATTTCGAGATCGCCGCCGATCTGCTCCATCCGCATCTTCATGGCCAGCAGGCCGACGCCGGCCCGCGCGGGATCGAGGCGACCATCCGGCATGGCGCCCGCGATGCCGATGCCGCGGTCCTCGATCTCGAGGCGGGTCTTCACGTCATGCCGATAGAATCGAAGGATGACGACCGGGCTCCTGGCATGGCGATAGACATTGCCGAGGGCCTCCTGCAGAACGCGATAGAGCGCCATCTCGGCCGCGCGCGTCAGGCGCGGGAGGTCGTCGGCGATCTCCGCTTGCATGGCGATCGCCGTGCGCTGGCCAAAGCCCTCGACATAGGCGCGCATGGCCGCGGCGAGGCCCAGTTCCTCCAGCAAGGGTGGATGAAACAGATAGGAGAGGGACCGGATCTCGGACAGGGACTCTTCCATCAGAGCCCGGGCCTCGGTGAGGTCCTTTCGCGTCTCGGGTTCGACGTCGCCGATCAGCCGGTCGACCTTGGCGATCAACAGGGAGGCGGCCACGAGCTTCTGCGCCGTCACGTCATGCAGCTCGCGGGCGAGGTGGCGGCGCGTCTCGTCTTCCTGGGCATGATGCTGGATCATCAGGTGGCGAAGCCGGTCGTCGGCTCTTTCGAGCGGCGTCACGTCTTCATGGGCGACGACGATGCGCGTCGGCCCGGCGCCCGCCAATCGCGTTGCGCGCAAGGCAAAACGCCGCCGCCCTCCGATCGCGTCGACGCCGTATTCGAGACTGAACTCCGCCCTGCCTCCGGACTGGAGCGCGGCGATGCCCTCGTGGATCTGCCAGGCTTGATCGTCGATACCCGCGGCCGCCTGACAGACATCGAGGTATTTGTGGCCAACACCCGCAGCCGCCGTTTTCGGTTCATTGTCGTGCGTGAACTCCCGCCACGCCCGGTTGACCATCAGGATCTCGCCGGCCTCGCCGAGGATGGCGATGTGCGGCGATAGCGCATCGATCGTTCGCTGCAGGAACAAGTCGCTCTCGGGCGCGGCGGATTGAGGCTCCGCCGCCGACCTGGCGACGGAGCTCGACGTCCAGGACTTGGGCGCTCGAACAAGATCGGCGCCACGCTCGGGCCGCCGCTTCCGGTCGAGATTGGATTCTCGTTCGCTGGCCGCCGTGGCCATGCCCGATCTTTCCGTGGAGGTGCCGTCCTTAGTCCGTCTTCGCTCGGTAATGATCGCTTCCCCATCCGGCAAGGCGCCCCGGTCTTATCGAGGCTCAGGGATTCTACCGAGTTCTGTGAAGGATGAGGTCACGAAATGACAGTGTGAGCTCCGTCTCTCGATCGACCCCGGGGATGCGGCTGCCTGTCCATGGTTCCTGGCCGGCCGGTTCATCGTGGTGGACTTAGAGTTATTCCAAGACACGAAGGAAGGGGTTGTTGAAGAAGCGGCGTGACTTGAGATCCACGCCCCGTGGAACGCCTTCGAACGCAGGATCGGGGGGCGGCGTAAGTATTTGATCGGCAGTTACCGCGGAGGAACCAACGGCAGGAGCCGGGATCAGGGGATGACGAGGTTGTTGCGGATCGCGTAGCGGACCAGTTCCGCGATCGAGCCGACGCTCAGCTTTCGCATGATGTTGGCGCGATGAGTCTCGACCGTTTTCACGCTGATGCCCAGGGACGTGCCGATCCGCTTGCTGGTGAGGCCCTGCGAGAGAAGCTGAACGATCTGGATCTCGCGATCCGACAACTGGTTGTAGAGCGAGGGCGAGCTCCGCTTCTTCGGCTCGAGCTGGAGATGGCCGTCCATGACGGCCTCGGCGATCGTCGGCGACAAATAGGGCTTGTGTTGCAGCAACTGGTCGATCGCGCGGGTCAGCTCGCCCACGGCGGAAGACTTGACCAGATAGCCCCGCGCGCCGGCCGCGAGCACCTCATGGATGAGATGCTCGCTCTCATGCATGGTGAAGACAAGCACCTCCGTATCGGGCGACAGCTTTCGGATCTGCCGGGTCGCGAGGATACCGTTGATGTCCGGCATGGAGAGATCGAGGATGGCGACATCCGGCTTGAACCGGCCGGTCAGCTCGACAGCCTCGGCGCCGTTGCGGGCCTCGGCACAAATCTCCCAATCTGTCCGCTCCGCCAGCAGGTCGCGCACGCCCCGGCGGACGATGTCATGATCATCGGCGATGAGAATCCGGGCCAACTGAACGCCTAGCCTCTGCTGTTTCCCTGCCTGCAGACTACCGTCATGGCCTGCGGGCGGACAATGATCTCTTGATCCGGTCCTGTCCCCGAAGCCGGGGACAGTCGACCCGGGCGATCCGATATGGTCAACTCAGGACACTCGTCGATTATCCGGGACCGAACCAAAGGAGCCAGAGGTGACGGCTGCCAGCGCGGTGAATGCATTCGCCATTTCAAGCAGCACCTTTCTGTTTGTGTTCTGGGCCTTGTTTCCTGTCGTGAATCCGCCTGGCAGTGCGCTCGTGTTCCTCTCCATGACCCGGCGCTTGAATCACGCGCATCGCAGCGACCTTGCCACGCGGATCGGCGTCTTCTCCTTCCTCATCATCATCGCCTCGCTGCTGGTGGGCGCCTATGTGCTTGCCTTCTTTGGGATCTCGGTGGCGGTCCTGCGCGTCGCCGGCGGCATGGTGGTTGCGGCAGCCGGCTGGAAACTGATGAACGCGCCGGCGGACAGCAGGTCCGCCGATGTCGACAAGGACACCGACCTGAATACCAGGAGCATCATGCGGCAGGCATTCTATCCGCTGACCATGCCGCTCACGACCGGACCCGGAACCATCGCGACCGCTATCGCGCTGGGCACCACCAATCCCGAGGTAGGGCATGCGGGCGCCATTTGGAACGTGCTCGGTGGCGCTGCCGCCGCCGCAAGTCTGGCTATCCTCGTCTTCGTCTGCTATCGCTGGAGTGACCGTATCGCCAGGCTGCTCGGCGAGGGGGCACCGGTGCTCTGGTGCGGCTGACCGCCTTCATTCTTCTCTGTATCGGGATGCAGATCCTATGGATCGGCCTCAGCGACCTTCTCAGCAGCTTGCCGCGGTTCCAATCCAACTGACTTCCCGGTCTTTCATCTGTCAAGGAGAGCCTGTGCCATGCTGAACTGCTCCCGCCGATCCGTCGTTCCCTTGTTCATGGGTTTGTCGCTTCTGGTCGCCCTGGGGTCAGCCGCCCTGGCCGCCGACCCGACCATCCCGCTTCCTGCCGATGCCAAGTCGGAGCTCGACAAGCGGCTCGGACCCGGAGTCGTCGGCGCTGCCATTCCGGCGCCGCCGCTGCAGGCGCCGATGACCTATGCGCCCAAGGAGGGCACCGTCCTGACCTACCAGGTGGTGGATTCGGACGGAAACAAATGGAACGAAGACCATCACTTCGTCAAAAGCACCGAGCCGCAATTCGCGCCGGGAATGAGCTACGCGATCGAAAAGGTCAGCACCGAATATATGCAGGAGAACGGCGGCAATCTCATCGTTGTCGGCGAGAAGGACCTGAAACAGAGCGTCATCACGACCTTCACGCCGGGCGAGCCTCTGGTTCTGGCCGGCCTTCAGGCGGGGCAGAGTCGGCAGGTGACGGCCGCCGTGAAAGTCGCCGACATTTCGGATCCGACCGACATCACCCATACCGGATCGCTCACGATCACTTACACCTATGTGGGTGCTTACAAGGTGACGGTGCCCGCGGGAACCTATGACGCCGCCCTGATCCGCTGGGATTACAACGGCGAGGTGGGGCCCGCTTCGATCACCGACACTTATTACCGATTGATTGCACCGGGCGCGGGGCTGATCGCCATGATCGAGAAGGTCAGCATCTCGGCGATGCTGTTCTATAACGACGACACCAAGCTGGGTAAGCAGCTCGCCAAGGCGCCTTGAAGCAGCGCTCCTCGCCAAGGATACGAGGCAACTCCCGGCGCCCTGAAAAAGGGCGCCGGGAGTTTTCGTTTTACTGGCAGGCGCCGAGAGCGATCAGGCGCTTGGCGAACTTGCCGGACCAGGCGTCGAAGGTGTTGTAGACGTCTTCCCAGGAGTTGAGCGTGTCGGTGCCGATCGCGTTCGATCCGGCACGCTTGTCCGCCCCTTCCCACAGAACCTGTCCGGTCACGGAGTTGGTCGCGTAGCCTTCCGCCGTGGCGGAGCCGGTGAAGACGCCGACGCCGCCGTTGAAGGCGTAGGAGCTGAGAAGGTTCAGCACATGGGCCTGCGGCACGTAGGTCGAGATGGTGTTGGCGACAGGATCGGACTGCTCGGCGTCGATCAGCGCGGCCCGGATCCGCATGACCCCGGCGCCCGGCGCATCCACCACGTCGCAGACCGCGGAAATCTTCTTGTGAAGATGGGCGTAGAGATCGTTTGCCATGGCCTGGCGCTGCTCGGCGGGGACCTTGTCGAAGGCCGTGCCGGGCGTGGTCCAGACCATCACCGGCTCGATCAGGATCATGCCGTAGCTGGGGAAATTGACGGTGGGATCGATGTAGACCAGGGCCGCCTGGTCTTCCTTGCCCGGCTCCAGGAGGGCCGGCTTCGGCAGGAAGCCGTCCGCGAGCTTGAAGTCTGCGCTCTGTTTCGTGGGCGCGCAGGCGGCAATGGCCAGGGCCATCGCGACCGCAAATAGCGCCTTTCCATGAGTGCGATAGTTCGTCTTCATCTTCACATCCTTCTTCCATGGGAGCATTCCCCGGGCGTGAAAAGGGCGCCGAAGCGGGCACCGACTTTCAGGCGCTGGGAGACGGCCTCTCGCATAGTCTCTTATCTGCGGGGTTCGCGGCCTGTCTTGTCAGCCTGCGCCAACCCGGGAGGCCGGGCGGTCCAGGGTAGGACCCTCCAGGGAGGGTGCCTGCTGACGACCGGGGCACTCCAATATGGAGCCTGGGTCATGCCGAGGGCTTTTTTCTGAAGTGCCGTGAAGGCGGGAGGCCAGGATAATGCGCTCGCCGTCCGCGAGATCGCGGCTCGCACTTTCGCCGAGCGTGAAGCGGTCGCAACCGAGCGCGCGCGTGTCGAGGCGATCCGTTCCGGGAGAAACGAAATCGAGACGGCCGCTGCGGCGGAAGGCGCGCGCGCCAAACTGCTCGCGGAATCCGCCCGCAAGGTCGACGATCTCGCGCGGACCTCGCGCGACCAACTGCAAATGGCGGGACTGACGAGCTATGAACGTGGCCGCCAGCAAATATTGAACGAGGCGCGCGATTTTCGCGAGCAAAATCTCTCGAACGCCGCCACGCCGATGGCGGCGGAATTCAACACGGCGGGCAGCGCGGCTCACACGCTCGCCGATGCGTTGACGCGATCGGCAGATCGGATCGGCGGCGTGATCGGACTGCGCGCAAGGGCCGCAGGATCCGGAAGTCCTAGCGCCGGCTCCGCCGCTGATCCGCGCGGCATGTCGCCGTTTATTCAGTCCGAGGCGTTGCGTCTCGGGCTCGATCCCGATGCTGTT
>CAVOLB010000105.1:0-15128 GCA_963696655.1 uncultured Alphaproteobacteria bacterium | reverse complement strand
TGCTGGATGCCACGCCCTATCTGCTGATCAAATTGGGCTATGACCGCTCCTGGGCGTCGGTCGCCCAGTCGGTTTCGCGCGATGAGTTTGTACTGGTAGACCAGGATCGCACCCGCGGACTGTTCTACGTTAGCCTCAAGGAAGATATCGAGCGGAAGAGGCCGGGATTTTTTGCGCGCATGCTGGGTGCCGGCAAAAGTGATCGGGGAGCGCCGGTCGCCGCGAATTACCGGATCGAGCTGCAGAACACTGACGAAGGCGTCCAGGTGCGGATCAACGGCGAGAAGGATCCACTGGAACGAACCCGGATGCTCGAATTGCTCAACGGATTCCGCGCCAACCTCGCCTGACTTGCCGGTGCGGTTTGCTTCCCTGGGTAGTGGAAGCCGTGGCAACTCGCCGACGCGATCAACACCGCCGTGAAATCGGGCTTCGACGTGATCAAGGACAGCCTGAAGGTGGTTCAGGACGTGACGAAACCCGCGGACGACACCCCGCCCAACGGCGGACCCTGAAGGAGGATCAGCGATGTATCATTCACCGAGCGGATATCATGGCGGCGGCTGCCAGAGCTGGGCCGGTCCCTATTATATCGCCTTCTTCGCGGTGCCGGTGCCTTGCCCGCCGGTCGATTGCAAGCCCGCCTGCGCCGAGATGATCGTGCCGCGCGAGATCGAGGTCGATCCGGCGGGCTCGCCCAAGCAGGGTTTCGTCGGCGGCCATAGCGACACGCATCTGACGCTCGAATATCTGGTCGATGCGGGCGCGCCCGCGCCCCAGGTCGAGGTCACGCTCGAATTGGGCGGCACCACCCAGACCTGGACCGCCACCGATCTCGCCGAGGGCTATCACAGCGAGGAGGCGTTCCTCGCCGCCGACGCCGGCACGAAGGTCACGATCTCGGTCACCGACGCGGTGGCGCGGTTGCGCTGGTGCGAACGGATCTGCTGCTGAACCCATCCGACAGAAGGAGTAGAGGCCATGCATCCCGCACATCCGCATTACACCGGCCAGCCGGGATTTCCCGGGGGTCATCCCGGTCCCATGATGCCGGGGATCCCGTTCTATCCGGGCCAGATGGGCCATGGCTTCTGTCACGGCTGCGGCCATCCGAAATCGAAATGCGTCTGCGGCTGCCGAGAATGCCGCAAGGAATCGAAGGAGGTGCTGGTCAAGGCCGACACCAAGATCGGCGATCTGCGCGGCACCGCGGCTTTCACCCAGATGATGCAGAGCCATGCGAGCGCGCCGATCGTCATGAACATGGCGCCCGCCGGATTCACGAACGTCAATGTCGCGGGCCGCGAGACCGTGGCGCTCGACGCGGCCGCGGCGGCGCTGACGGCGGGCATCGGCACCGCCTTCATCGGCGGCAGCTGCTGCGTCCATCTCTCGGTGGAATACATGCCGACCACGCCGACGGCGCAGTCGCTGGTCGCCGTGCTGGTGCAGGACAGCGACGGCACGCTGCTGGCCTGGGGCAAGACCGAGAAGCCCGGCGTCGGCTACCAGATCAAGGAATGCATCATCACCACCAAGCCCGGCGCCACCGTCACCATCCTCGTCGTCAATATGACGGCGCGGCTGCGCTGGTGCGAAGTGTTCAGCTGCTGATCCGACAACCGATCGAGGGAGGCGTTACATGGCCAGAGCCACCAAGCCCGGCGGCAGCCGCAAGGACAACAAGCCGGCGGCAGCGCCGCAAGGCAAGACCAAGGCGCAGGAGGAGCTCGACCGCTTCCGCGCCCGCGCGGCCGCCACGGCGGCACCGGGTGCTGCGTCGCCGTCACCCTTCCCGACGATGATGCCCTGGATGATGCCGGCGGGCCCCGGCGGCGCACCCGGCTGGGCCCTGCCGCCCTCGGTCATGCCCTATCCGGGAATGCCGTCGATGCCGACCATGCCTTCGATGCCGACCATGCCTTCGATGCCCACCGGTGGGGCCGGAATTGGCGACCAGGCCGGCTCGACCCTGGGGCTCGGTATGAATGTGGTGAACCAGCTCCTCGCCGGCAGCCTCCGGCTGCTGCAGGGACTGGCCGGTGCCGGCTATGGCTACGCCCCCGCGGCCTGGGGCGGCCATGGCGGCGGTCACGGTCATGGCTGCGGCTGCGGTTGTGGCGGCGGTTGCGGCTGCGGCGGGTGCGATTCCTGCGGCTCGGACTGCTGCGGCCCCGATTGCTGCGACGTCATGGGTGTCGGCAGTTGCTGCCGGCCCAGCGTCGGGAATTGCTGCTGAGCCACCCACAGAAAAAGACCAGTCGCCCGCGCCGCAGGGAGGGGGAAGGACGGCGCGGGCTGTTGGCCTTGATCCGAGAGGTCGCGGGGGACACGACGCTCTCGATAGAAACAACGCCGCATCCTTGGGATTGGTTCCCGCCCGGTTTTCCCCGTTACATCAAGTCTCTCGGGATGCGCTGGGTCCAGCTCCGGGAAAAGATGCGCGTCTCGCCCTCGAACGCCTGGAGGTCGGCCTCGACGATGAACTCGGTCGGCGAGCAGGCGATCGCGCAATGGGTCTTGATGCGGGTGTCCCACCCCCGGTCGTGACGATGGACCAGGTCATGGTCGGCCTCGGCATAGGCGGTCGCGGGGTCGTCGGGATGCATCCGGTAGCGGAGGTTCTTGACCATCTCCGTCGTGACGCCGGTCTCGTTATGGGTCGAGCGGCCATCGTCACGCAGCACATGGATCGACAGCGCGCCGGTCGCCACATCCTGCGTCACCTTGCGATAGACATCGCCCGGCCGCAGCGTGGTGCGGTTGCTCGGGGGGAGCGGTTCCGGCGGGCCGAACCTGACCTTGGCGTCGCTGGCCTGGGGCTGGCGCACCGGCAGCGACAAGGTCGATGAGCCGGCCGTGAGGGTCAGCGTCGCCGCCTTCGGCGCCGGCCAGAGGATCGGCCAATAGGCGGTCGAGATCGCGACCCGCACCCGATGGCCAACCGCGAAGCGATGACCGATATCGTTGAGCTGGATCCGGACGCGATAGCGCTTGCCGGGCTCGAGCGGCTTCGGATCGGCATGGCTGTCGCGATGCGTCAGGTTCAGCAGCCCATAGGTGACGCGCGTCACCCGGCCGTCCGGCGCCACGTCGTTGAGGCGCACCACCGCGGTCGCGACCGGCTGGTCCGAGGCGAGCTCGAGCTCGACGACCGGCGCGCCCAGGATCTCGAGCGGGGCCGCCAGCGGCGCGCCATCGAACACCAGCGAGCTGGCATCGTCGCCGCGCTGGTCGAGCGGCAGCTCGGGGCCGAGCCCGCCCAGCCCATAGGGACACCATTCGCCGCCGGCGCTGCCCATCGTCTGGGGCGAGTTGATGGCGAGGGACGCGGATTTGCCCGCCTCGCGGCCGAGCGTCCCGTTCTGGCGCAGCCCCGCGTCATTGAGATGGAGCGTCTGCGGCGCGACGTTGGCCGAGGGCCATGACGGCTCCGATACCCAGCGGCCGGGCCGTTCCTCGTAATGGCTCGCGGGCGCCACCGAATCCTGGACGTAAGCGCGCAGCACCGGCTCCTTCATGATGCCGGTGTCGATGCCCTTGAGCCAGTGATCCCACCAGCGCAGCGATTCGGTGAGATAGCCGATGGCGGGTCCGGGCACGCCGACATGGCCGTATTTATGGCCCCAGGGGCCGACGATCCCCTGCTTGGGCGACTTCAATGTTTTGAGCAGGCGGAAGACGGTGTTGGTATAGCCGTCGGCCCAGCCGCCCACCGCCATGACCGCGGCCTGAATCTGGCCGATATCTTCGCCGACCGAGCCATGTTTCCAGAACTCGTCGCGGCGCTGATGTTTCAGCCAGGTGCCGAAGACCGGCGTCATCGCTTCGAGACGCTGCAGCCACATCCGGCGCCAGGCCTCGCCCACGATCAGCGGATCGGGTGCCCGTCCCATGATCGCGAAATAGGTCGAGCCCCATTCCAGATTGCCGGTCAGATGCGCGCCGCCCATGTAATGCATGTCGTCGGCATAGCGATCGTCGGTCGAGCAATAGGTGATGATGGCCTTGAGCGCCGGGGGCCGCCGCGCCGCGACCTGGAGCGAGTTGAAGCCGCCCCAGGAGATGCCCATCATGCCGACATTGCCATTGCACCAGGGCTGCTTCGCCAGCCAGGCGATCGCCTCGACCGCGTCGTCCTGCTCCTGCTTCAGATACTCGTCCAGCATCACCCCTTCGGAATCGCCGGTGCCGCGGATATCGAGCCGGACGCAGACATAGCCATGGGCCGCCAGATAGGGATGGGAGAGGTCGTCCCAGTCGCGGGTGCCGTCGCGCCGGCGATAGGGGATGTATTCGAGGATCGCCGGCACCGGCTTGCGCTCGGCATCCTCCGGCATCCAGACGCGCGCCGCGAGCCGGGTGCCGTCCGACATCGGGATCCACATCGTCTCGATATGGCGAACCGCGGATTTCGGCGAGGCGTCGTTCATGCGGGCGTCTCCTTGATGGGTGTCATGTCCGATGGAAGGCGTGAAAGCGGCCGTCAGGCGGCCGCTTCCAGGATGGATCGCAGCGAGCCGGCATCGACGGGCACCGGGTTCATGCCGGCGCAGATGTCGGTCGCGGCCAGATCGGCGACGCGCCCGAATTCCGCGCGCGCAAGGCCGAGCGCGGTCACGGTCGCGGGGATGTCGACCCGTCGGCGCAGATCGAGGATCCAGCCTTGTACCGCGACAAAGGGATCGCCTTCGAGCCGGAGCGCCGTCGCCAGCTCGGCCATGGCGGGCTCGATCGCCGGCCGGTTATAGGCGAGGACGAAGGGCATCAGCACGGCGTTGGTGAGGCCATGGTGATAGCCCTTGAGGGCGCCGATCGCATGGCTCAGGGCATGCATGGCCCCGAGGCCCTTGCCGAAGGCGGTGGCGCCCATGATGGCCGCCGCCATCATATAGCCGCGCGCCGTCAGGTTCTGCGGCTCGGCCACGGCGACCGGCAGCCAGCGCCCGATCAGGGCGATGCCCGACGCCGTGATCGCATCGGCCATGGGATGGAAGCTCTGCACGCAGAGCGCCTCGAGGCTGTGGCTCAGCGCATCCATGCCGGTCGCGGCGGTGAGGCCGCGCGGCATGGAGACGGTCAGGCTCGGATCGGCGATCACGGCCCTGGGCAGCATGCCCGGATGCAGCACCGCGCGCTTCGCCGGCCCGCGCTCGTCGGTGACGATGGCGCTGGGCTCGACCTCGGCCCCGGTGCCGGCGGTGGTCGGGATGGCGATGATGGGGACGCGCGCCCGCTCGCCTTGCGCCGTTTCATGATCGGGCCAGGCGAAGCGCCAGAGCGAGCCGCCGCAGCCGGCGAGGAGCGCGATGGTCTTGCCGCCATCGAGCCCGCTGCCGCCGCCGAGCGCGATCACGCCATCGGCATCCCAGGCGCGGAAGGCCGCGACCCCATCCTCGACATTGCCGCCGGTCGGATTCTCCTGAAGTCCGGTGAAGATGCGCGGCGCCACGCCTGGAACATCCGCGGCCGTCAGCACCCGCTCGGCCAGCTTCGTCGCCGCCAGCCCGCGATCTGTCACGATCAGCGGCCGCTTCATGCCGAAGCGCAGGCAGAGCGCGCCCAGTTCGTCGATGCGGCCCGCGCCGAAACGGATCTCGGTCGGGAACAACCAGTCGCCGCGCAACGGCAAGGTCGCTGGCTGGGCTTCGCTCATCGGTCACTGCCGGTTGCTTCGGGAAATTCGGACGGCCACTATGGCGCAAGGCGATTGACAGCGCAAACCGGAGATTGTTCAATCGAACAACAAAATAGTCGATGTCCATTGAAACATCGCGCGTCTGGGATCCATCGATGACCCATGCCAGCCGGCGCCGCCTCCGTCGCGAGGAGCTGATCGACGCGACGATCACGGCGATCTACGAGGATGGCCTCAAGGACACGACGCTCGCCGGCATCGGCAAGCGCGCCGGCCTGTCGCCGGCCCTGGTCAATCATTATTTCGACGGCAAGGAAGCGCTGCTCGAGGCGACGATGCGCCGTCTCCTGCGCAATCTGGGCGACGATATCGCAGCGCGTCTGCCGGCCCAGCCGACGCCGCTCGGCCGCCTCCACGCGATCATCGACGGCTGCTTCTCGCGCCGGCATTTCCTCCCTGAATCGATGGTGGCCTGGCTCACCTTCTGGCTCGAGGTGCGGCGCAACCCTCGCTTCGCGCGGCTGCAGCGCATCCTCAATCACCGCTTCGAATCGAACATCATGTTCGCGCTCCGCCAGATGGTGCCGGAACCGCTGGCCGCGGATATCTTCCTGGGCCTGACCGCGCTCATCGACGGCTTCTGGTGGGCCTATGCGCTGAACGCCAAGCGGGTTCAGCCGGCGCAGGCGCGCCGCCTCTGCCGCGATTATCTCGCCGGCCGGCTGCCGCCGAGTGTCCTGTCCCAGGTTGGCCCCTCGACAATCGCGCGCCCGAAACGCAGATTGCGGGCCTCCTCATCACGGAAAGCCAGATCATGAATGCCGAGCCCATCATCCGCGACGTGTCCGACAAGGTCGATGCGATCGAGCTCGCCTGGATCCCCATGCCGGACGGGCGGCGCCTGGCGGCGCGGCTCTGGATGCCGAAGGACGCTCTGCAAAACCCCGTGCCGGCCGTGCTCGAATATATCCCCTACCGTCGCCGCGATGGCACGCGGCCGCGCGACGAGGAGATGCATCCCTGGGTCGCGGCGCAGGGCTATGTCTGCGCGCGCGTCGATATTGCCGGCAGCGGCGATTCGGACGGGCTGCTGCGCGACGAATATCTGAAGCAGGAGCAGGACGACGCGCTCGAGATCATCGCCTGGCTCGCCGCCCAGCCCTGGTGCAGCGGCAGCGTCGGCATGATGGGCATCTCCTGGGGCGGCTTCAACGGCCTGCAGGTCGCGGCGCGGCGTCCGCCGGCGCTCAAGGCCGTGATCGCACTCTGCGCCACCGTCGACCGCTATCATGACGATGTGCATTTCATGGGCGGCTGCCTCCTGGCCGACAATATGGATTGGGGCGGCGCCTTCTTCACCTATGCCGGCCTGCCCGGCGATCCGCAGATGGTGGGGCCGGGCTGGAAGACGCAATGGCTCGAGCGGCTCGAGGTGTTGCAGCCCTTCCCGCCGCTCTGGCTCGAGCATCAGCGCCGCGACGAATTCTGGAAGCATGGCTCGGTCTGCGAAGACTATGCCGCGATCCAGACGCCGGTGCTGGGCGTCAGCGGCTGGGCCGACGGCTATACGGCGGCCGTGTTCCGCCTGGCCGAGCATCTGAGCGTGCCTTGCAAGGGCATCGTCGGCCCCTGGGGCCATCTCTATCCGCAGCGCGGCGTGCCGGATCCCGCCATCGGCTTCCTCCAGGAAGCGGTGCGCTGGTGGGACCGCTGGCTCAAGGGCAAGCCGAACGGCGTCGAGAAGGACCCGACCCTGCGACTCTATCTGCAGGACAGCGTGCCGCCGCAGTCCCACTACGATTTCCGCCCAGGCAAATGGATCGGCATCGATCGCTGGCCGGCCGCGGAGATCGAGCGGCATATGCTGGCGCTCAATCCCCATGGCCTCGAGGAGAAGCCCGTCACGGGCATTGCCCTCTCGGTGCGATCGCCGGAGACGACGGGCCTCGCGGGCGGCGAATGGTGCGCCTACGGGCTGGGCAAGGTGGCGCCGGAGATGCCGCTCGACCAGCGCATCGACGATGCCGGCTCGCTGACCTTCGATTCGGCCGTGCTGACGGCGCCGATGGCGACGGTGGGTGCCGCCTTCGTCACGCTCGAGATCGAATCCGACAAGCCGCAGGCGCTGGTCGCGGTGCGGCTCAGCGACGTGGCGCCCGACGGCGCCGCCACGCGCGTCTCCTACGGGCTCCTCAATCTGGCCCAGCGCGAAAGCCATGAGAGCCCGATGGCGCTGGTTCCGGGCAAGCGTTACCGCGTGACCGTGCCGTTGACCGAGGCCGCGCACCAGTTCGCGGCCGGGCGGCGGATCCGCATCTCGGTCTCGAGCTGCTATTGGCCGATGGTATGGCCCTCGCCGGAGGCGGCGACGCTGACGGTCCATAGCGGCGAGAGCCGGCTGGCTCTGCCGGTGCTGCCGGCCGAAAAGATCCGCGGCTATCCCGGCTTCGGGCCGGTCGAGAAGGCGACGGCGATGAAGCGCACCGTCTCCGATCCGGGCCGCGAGCAGCGCCAGGTGATCTTCGACGCGGAGACCAACGAGACCGTCGTGCGCAACAGCCGCGATGACGGGCTGGCGCGGATCGACGAGATCGGCACCGTGATCCATTACGGCAAGGTCAAGGAGTTCGCGATCGCGCGCAACGATCCCTTGACCGCGCGTGCCACGGTCTCGACCGAGATCCATTACCGGCGCGAGGACTGGGACGCGCGGCTCGAGACCCGGATCCAGATGACGGCCGACAAGACCCACTTCATCTTCCACTCCACGGTCGATGCTTATGACGGCGGCGTGCGCTTCTTCAGCCGCGGCTTCGATCAGAAGATCCCGCGGGACCATCGATGAGACGGCGGCATCGGGAAATGAGGGCATGAAGCCCTCCACACAGATCCGGGAGGCCCTACCCGAGGCGTTCGAGATCCTCGACCCGGTCTGGATCGCGATGCCCGACGGGGTGAAGCTCGCCGCGCGCATCCTGCTGCCGCGCTCGGCCTCCTCCACGCCCGTGCCGGCAATCCTCGAATATATTCCCTATCGCCGGCGCGACGGCACGCTGCTGGGCGATACGCCGCGCCACGCCTATTTCGCCGGCCATGGCTATGCCGCCGTGCGCGTGGATTTGCGCGGCAGCGGCGATTCCGAAGGCATCCTGCTCGACGAATATCTGAAGCAGGAGCAGGACGACGCGATCGCCGTCATCGCCTGGCTCGCGGCCCAGCCCTGGTGCAACGGCAAGGTCGGCATGACCGGCTATTCCTGGGGCGGGTTCAATTCGCTCCAGGTGGCGGCGCGGCGTCCACCGGCGCTCAAGGCGATCATCCCGGTCCATGCGACCGACGACCGCTATGGCGACGATTGCCATTACATGGGCGGCGGCCTGCTCCTGGGGAATCTCTCCTGGGCCGCGACCATGACGACCTTCAGCGCGCGGCCGCCCGATCCGGCGATCGTGGGCGAGCGCTGGCGCAAGATGTGGCTGGAGCGGCTGGAGCAGAGCCCGCCCTTGCTCCTCGAATGGATGGCGCACCCCTTGCGCGACAGCTATTGGCGCCACGGCTCGGTGGGCGAGGACTATGGCGCCATCACCGCGGCGGTCTATAGCGTCGGCGGCTGGGCCGATCCCTATACCAATTGTGTGTTGCGGCTCCTCGCCCATGTGAAGGCGCCGGTCAAGGCGATGATCGGCCCCTGGGCCCATGCCTATCCGCATGACGCGCGGCCGGGCCCGCAGATCGGCTTCCTGCAGGAATCCTTGCGCTGGTTCGATCGCTGGCTGAAGGACATCGACAACGGCATCGAGCGCGAGCCGGGCTTGAGCGTCTTCATCCAGGATTCGATGCCCCCGGCATCCGACTACGAAACCCGCGAGGGGCGCTGGGTGCGCGAGGCGACGGCACCGTCAGCGGAGGCTCGCCAGACCTGGTATCTCGGCGAGGGACAGCTCGCCGACCGGCCGCTGCCCGGCGGCGCGCCCCTGCAGCATCGTTCGCCCGAGACGACCGGTATCACCACCGGCGAATGGTGCCCCTATGGCAATCCGGGCGAACTGCCGATCGACCAGCGCGCCGATGACGGGCGCTCGCTGGTCTTCGACAGCACACGGCTCGCGGCGCCGCTGGAGATGCTGGGCACGCCGGTGCTGACCCTTCGCCTCGCCATCGACAAGCCGGTCGGCATCGTCACCGCGCGGCTCTGCGATGTGGCGCCCGACGGCGCCTCGACGCTGATCTCCTATGGCGTCCTCAATCTCACCCGCAGGAAGGGCTTCGACCGCAGCGAGCCGATGGTGCCGGGCCAGCCCGAGACGGTCCGCATCGCGCTCAACGATCTGGGGCAGCGCCTCAAGCCCGGCCACAGGCTGCGTCTCGCCCTCTCGACCAACTATTGGCCGATCCTCTGGCCGGCGCCCGGTCCCGCGACCTTGACGGTTCACGCCGCCGATTGCCGGCTCGAGCTGCCGGTGCGCGAGGCCGCGTCCGGCGCCGGCCGGGACGAGAATCCCTTCGAGCCGCCCGAGGCGGCGGCCAATGTTCCCTTCACCCAGCTTCGGCGTGGCCGGCGCGAGCGGGTCATCGAGGAGGAAGCGACGACCGGCAGGACCACCGTCGTCATCAATCGCGATCTCGGCGCCTATCGATTGGAGGAGGACGGGCTCGAATTCGATGGACGGGCGGTTGAGCGGTTCAGCCTCACGGAGGGCGATCCCTTGAGCGCGCGGGCGGAGATCGAATGGCACTATCGAATGCGCCGGCGCGACTGGGACATCAGGACCTCGAGCCGGACGATCATGACCGGCGATGCCCGGCGGTTTCGGGTCAGCGTCACCATGGATGCTTACGAGGGGGAGAAGAGAATCTTCAGCCGCGAGACGACCCGCGATCTGCCGCGCGTGGGCCTATGAATGGTCGCCCCGGAAAGATCGGCCATGAGGAGTCCGGTATATCGGAATAATCCTTGCCAGAATGATGGTTTGGCCGGTCCGGTCCGTTTCGGGGGACCGGTCTGGGGAAGGTCCGGCGGCGGCGGATATCGCCGGACGGAAATATGACAGGAGAGATTGTCGGGAGACGGATTAGGCGTCATGCTCGGCGCCAATCGGACGGCAGGCCGGTACCCCAGGGAGACCGGCCAGGCCGATCACGAAAGAAATCGAAACTCAACAGGGAGACTGAAGATGGAGTTCAAGGTTAGCCGCCGCGCCATATTGCAGAGTGCCGCGGGCCTCGCGGCAATCACGGCGCTCGGGATCAAGCCTGAGCATGTGCTCGGCGCCGAAGGCGGCATTCTCAAGGTTCGCATGGTCGGCGACATCCAGGTGCTGGATCCCGGCTACATGATCGGCGGCGCCGAGACCAGCGCGCTCTATGCCTGCATGCCGCGCCTGGCGGTGCCGGTGCATGACAAGAACGGCGACTGGACCTGGGCGCCCTCCGCCTATGTCGAGAAGGTGGCGCAGGACGACGACACCCATATCTCCTTCACCCTGAAGAAGGGGCTGAAATGGAGCAACAATGGCGGCGACGTCACCGCCGAGGACGTGAAGTTCTCCTTCGAGCGGATGATCGCGAGCGACTGGTCCGCGCGCTGGCCCACGCTCGATCATGTCGAGGTCAAGGATGCCCAGAGCGGCGTGATCGTGCTGAAGACCCCCTTCGTCGCGACCTGGCTCCTGGGCATCGCGTCGGAATCGGGCTCGATCCTGCCCAAGACGCTGACCTCGAAGCTGACGGACGGGAAATTCACCACCGAGTTCCCGGCGCAGTGCGGTCCCTACACCATGACGGAATGGACACCGAAGCAGAAGCTGGTGCTGAAGGCCAATCCGGACTATGTCGGCGACAAGCCCTATTTCGCCGAGGTGCAGTTCATCGACGTCGAGGACACCAAGGCCGCCGAGCTCGCCTTCGAAGGCCATGAGGTCGACGTGACCACGATCACGACCGAGACGGCGGCCCGCTACAAGAAGTCGATGCCCGCTGGCGCCAAGCTGATCGAGACGCCGGGCCCGTTCTATTCCTGGATCGGCATGAACACCGACCATCCGCTGCTCAAGGACGTCAAGGTCCGCAAGGCGATCCAGCGTGCGATCGACGTCGATTCGGTCCTCCAGGGCGCCTATGCCGGCGTCTCGCCGAAGGCCTTCGGCTGCATTCCGATCGGCATCCTGGGCCATCGCGAAGCGTCGAAATACAAATACGATCCCGAGGAAGCCAAGGCGCTGCTCAAGGAAGCGGGCGTCTCGGGCCTCAAGCTCGAGTTCGTCACCCTGAACCAGACCGAGCGCATCGCCGCCTGCCAGATCATTCAGGCCAATCTCGCCGATGTCGGCATCGAGATCACGATCAAGCCGGTCGATTCCGGTCCGTTCTGGAATCTCGGTCTCGAATCCAAGGGCGACGACTGGAAGAACCTTCAGCTCTGGATCATGCAATATCGCTGCTCGCCCGATCCCTCGGATCCGATCCAATGGTTCCTCAAGGACCAGGTCGGCGTCTGGAACTGGGAGCGCTGGTCGGATCCCGAGTTCGAGGATCTCTACAAGAAAGGCCTCGAGGAGAGGGACACGGAAAAGCGCAAGGCGATCTATCTGCGCATGCAGGAGATCATGGAAGACACCGGCGCCTATGTCTGGTTGACCTTCGATCCCTTGTTCTACGCCCATAGCGAGAGCGTGACGCCCGCCTTCGAATCGGGCGGCGAAGTTCGCGCCGAGCTCTGCACCAAGGCCTGAGCCTCGGGGCAGACATCGATCAACGGGCCTCCCTCGATCGTCCCGCCGCTTCCTCTTGACGCGGCGGGACGGGCTCCGGGGAGGCCCGCTTTCATTGCATTCTGACGATCGCCCGGTAAGCTCGGGCTTCCGGTCTCATCGATCGAGCCCGCCGCGGGAGACGGCATGCTGCTCTATCTGATCCAACGCATCGGCCTGTCGATCCTGATCTGCGTCACCGCCATGACGCTGCTGTTCGCGGCCATCCATGTGATTCCGGGCGACCCCGCGACCATCATGCTGGGCACGCGCGCGACTCCCGAGGTGCGGGCGCGGCTGGAGAAGGAGATGGGCCTCGATCAGCCCGTACCGGTCCAGCTCGTGAAGTTCCTGGGCCGGGCCGCGACCGGCAATCTCGGCGTCGATGTCTGGAGCAAGCGTTCTGTCAGCACCATCGTGATGGAGAACCTGCCCTTTACGCTGATCCTGATCCTGACGGGCCTGGGCTGGTCGGCGCTGGTGGGGATTCCGCTCGGCTGCTACTCGGCCATCCGGCGCAACAGCTTCATCGACAAGTTCACCGGCGTGATCTCGGTCGGGACCATCTCGATCCCGTCCTTCGTCGTGGCGATCTATGCGCTGCTGTTCTTCTCGATCCAACTCGGGCTCTTTCCCGTGATCGGCGCCGGCGAGAACGGCGACCGGGCGGACCAGATCTGGCATCTGGTGCTGCCGAGCCTCGCCGTCGGGCTGGGCTGGGTCGGCTATCTGGCGCGGATCGTGCGTGCCTCGATGCTGGAGGTGATGGGCGAGAACCATGTCCGCACCGCGCGCGCCTTCGGCCTGCCGGAGTCCAAGATCGTGCTGCACTATGCGCTCCGCATCGCCATCCTGCCGACCGTGACCCTGCTGGCGCTCGCGATCGGCGGGCTGCTCTCCAGCGCGGTCTTCGCCGAGAACATCTTCTCCCGCCCCGGCATCGGCAAGCTGATCGTCAATTCCGCGAATGTGCGGAACTATCCCGTGGTACAGGGCGCCGTCATGGCGACCGTGGCGCTGTTCGCCTTCGCCATGCCCATCGCCGATCTCCTCGTCGCCTGGCTCGATCCCCGTGTCCGCTCAGCCCTCTGACATTCCCGTCCCGGCGGGGTTCATGGCCGCGGGCTCGCTGCTGCGGGTGCTGCGCCGTCTGAGCCAGGATCCGCTGGGCCTGCTCGGTCTCTGTTTGGTGCTGCTGATGGTGTTCTGCGCCGTCTTCGGCCCCTGGATCACGCCCTACGATCCCTTCAAGATCCATGTGACCGAGCGCTTCAATGCGCCGTCCCTGATCCATCTGTTCGGCACCGACAGTCTCGGCCGCGACGTGCTGAGCCGGGTCATCGCCGGCACGCGCATCGCGCTCTCGGTCGGCGCCTCCTCGATCCTGATCGCCATGATGCTGGGGCTGTGCCTGGGACTGACCGCGGGTTACGGCCCGCGCTGGCTCGACAATGCGCTCCTGCTGCTGTTCGATTCGGTCTATTCCTTCCCGACCGTGATCCTGGGCCTCACGGTCATGACCCTGCTGGGCGCCAGCATCGCCACGCTGATGTTCGTCGTGGTGGTGATCCAGACGCCCGCTTATGCGCGGCTGATCCGAACCGCAACGCTCGCGGCCAAGAACACCGAATATGTGCTGGCCATCCGATCGCTCGGAACCTCGCCGGTGCGTATCCTGGTGGTGCATATCCTGCCCAACATCATCGGGCCGCTCTTCATCATCGCCAGCATGGACATCCCCTCGGTGATCGCGCTCGAGGCGGGCCTGACCTATCTCGGCATGGGCATTCCGCCGCCGGCGCCGAGCTGGGGCCGCATCCTGCAGGAGGGCTTCACCGCCATCCGCGACGCGCCCTGGATCGTCGTCGCCGGCGGCTTTCCGCTGATTCTCACCACGCTCGGTTTCACCTTCCTCGGCGAATCGCTGCGCGATCTGCTCGATCCGCGGCTGCGGAGGATCGTCTGACCATGACGTCGGCGAATGTTCAGGCGTTCCTGGCGCCGGTCGGCGAGGCCGACAATGTCCTCGACATCCGGGATCTGAGCATCGATTTCCGCACGCCCAAGGGCTCGGTCCATGCGCTGCGCCATGTCAGCCTCGCGGTGCCGCGCGGCAGCATCGTCGGGCTGGTCGGCGAAAGCGGATCGGGCAAATCGACCCTGGCGCTCGCGGCCATGGGGCTGATGCAGGGCAATGCCCAGATCGCGAATGGCAGCCTGCAATTCTCCGGCATGGATCTGCGCCAGCTCGCGCCCGATGCCTGGCGGGCCATCCGCGGCAAGCGGATCTCGATGGTGTTCCAGGATCCGATGACCTCGCTCAATCCGGTCCGCTCGATCGGCCTGCAGATGATGGACATCCAGTATCGCGACCGCTCGGCCGGGATGGGCCAGCGCCGGCGCAAGGCCATCGAGATGCTCAAGCGCGTCGGCATTCCCGATCCCGAGCGCCAGCTCAAGCGCCATCCGCACGAGTTCTCCGGCGGCATGCGCCAGCGCATCGCCATCGCGATGGGCCTCCTGGAGAAGCCGGAGCTCCTCATCGCCGACGAGCCGACCACGGCGCTCGACGTCACGCTCGAGGCGCAGATCATCCATCTGCTGCGCGAGCTGCGTCAGGAGTTCGGCGGCTCCATCCTGTTCATCTCGCACAATCTCGGCGTCATCGCCGAGCTCTGCGACATCGTCGTCGTGCTCTATGCCGGCGAGGTGGTGGAGCAGGGGCCTGTGCGCGAGATCTT
>CAVOLB010000104.1:0-27491 GCA_963696655.1 uncultured Alphaproteobacteria bacterium | reverse complement strand
AGGAAGTAGCGGTTGGCCGAGGCGCAGAGATACTCGGTTTCGGCCGTCGAGATGACGACAGGTCCCGGATCGCCATGCTCGTCGACATCGGTCGTGCCGATCAGCGTGAAATCATGCTCATAGGGAATGGCGAAGACGATGCGCCCGTCTTCGTTCTGGAAGATGTAGGCGCGGTCATGGTCGAACAGCTTGCGCACGACGATGTGGCTGCCTTTGACCAGCCGCACCTTGGCGGCCGTGCCCAGCCCCAGCCGCTTCACCAGCACTTCGCCGACCCACGGGCCGGCGGCATTGACGATCGCCTTGGCCTCGATCTCGGTCCGGTTGCCGCTCGCCACGTCCTGCAGCTCGACCTGCCAGCCGCCGGGCTTGCGCGTCGCGCCGAGGAACCGGGTGCCCGTCCGGATCACCGCCCCATGCTCGGCGGCGTCGAGCGCATTGAGCGCCACCAGGCGGGCGTCCTCGACCCAGCAATCCGAATATTCGAAAGCGGAGGTCAGGTCCGGCTTGAGCGGCTTCCCCGCCTCGTCGCGGCGCAGATCCAGCGACCTGGTGCCGGGAAGGATGTCGCGGCCACCCAGATGGTCGTAGAGGAAGAGACCGAGGCGGATGAGCCAGCCCGGCCGCATGCCGACACGGCGCGGCAGGACGAAGCGCAAGGGCCGGATGATATGGGGTGCGGCGCGCAGCAGCACCTCGCGCTCGATCAGCGCCTCGCGAACCAGCCGGAACTCGTAATATTCGAGATAGCGCAGGCCGCCATGGATCAGCTTGGTCGAGGCCGAGGAGGTGGCGCCGGCGAGATCGCCCTGCTCGCACAGGAAGACCTTCAGCCCGCGGCCGGTGGCATCGCGCGCGATCCCGCATCCATTGATACCCCCGCCGATCACGGCGAGGTCGTAAGCGGCGGCCATCAGCCCCCCTGGTTTCGTCATGTTCGTTTTTGTTTTTTTGCAGCATATTTGATGATCAAAACGCGCTCAATCGAAAATGCAACATTATCGGGCAGAGTGCTGCCTTCCTGGGCAAAGAGCCGCCCAGGTCAAAGGCATAGCGAGATTTCGAAGCGGTCTATTCGGCGGCGATTTCGACCTGGACGCCGCTTTCGGCGGCGATTTTGGCCAGCGGCTCGCCCAGTTCCTCGTCGGTCACGAACACGTTGATCTGAGAGAAATGGCCGATTCGCATCGGCGCGCTCCGGCGGAACTTCATCGCGTCCGCCACCAGGATGACCTGGCGGGCATTGCGCATGATCGCCTGCGAGACCCAGACTTCGCGATAGTCGTAATCGAGGATCGTGCCGTCCTGATCGATCGCCGAGGCGCCGATCACGGCATAGTCGACCTTGAACTGGTTGATGAAATCGACCGTGGCCTCGCCGACGATGCCGCCGTCGGCGCGCCGCACGACCCCGCCCGCGACGATCACCTCGATCCCGTGGGAGGGCCGCAAGATATTGGCAACATTGATATTGTTGGTGATGGCCACGAGCCCGACATGGCTGGTCAGGGCATGGGCCACCTGTTCGGTGGTGGTGCCGATATTGATGAAGAGCGCGCAGTTGCTGGGGATGAGCGAGGCGGTCTTGATGCCGATCCGGCGCTTCGCCTCCGGCGCCAGCACGCGGCGCGAATCGTAGGCGACGTTCTCGATGCCCGAGAGCATCACCGCCCCGCCATGGACGCGCTGGAGCATCTGGCGATGGCAGAGATCGTTGAGCTCGCGCCGGATGGTCTGGCTGGTGACGCTGAACTTCTCGGCCAGCGCGTCGACGCTGACGCGCCGCTGCGCGCGGGCCAGGTTCAGGATCTCCATCTGTCGCTCGGAAAGCATGAGTCAGGCCCGATCCATCGCCAGAGCCGAACCCCGCGGCGCGGGGTCCTGGACCGGTATTGTTACATATTTCATTTGAAAGCCAAAAAAGTTCGTTTTTTGTTCGTTTCGAGCGCCGCCCGTCATCCTTGTCCTGGCTGCGACAAGCCCCCGCCCGCGCCGAAGGCGCGTCAGGCAGGGATTCTGGCCGGCCCTTCGGCGGATGCCGGAAGCTCGGCGATCCGACCGATTCCATCGTTACCTTGCCTGATTTCCAGGCGCCGGTCATGGAATCCGGCCAGCACGCCGCGATGAGCGATGCTCACCAGCGTCGTGTTCGGCAATCTCTGCCGGAGCAAGCCGTAGAGCGCCGTCTCGCTGGCCTCGTCGAGCGCCGCGCAGGCCTCGTCCAGAAAGAGCCAATCGGGCTTCTGCAACAAGGCCCGCGCGAAGGCGAGACGCTGCTGCTCACCGGGCGAGAGCCGTTGCGCCCAGTTGGCGCTCTCCTCCAACGTCGCGTTCAGATGACCGAGCCGGCAGGCCGTCAGGACCTCGCGAATCTCGTCTTCGGTTGCCGGCGTCGCCAAGCCAGGATAGGTGACGGCCTCGCGCAGGGTCCCCACCGGCAGATAGGGCCGCTGCGGCAGGAACAGCAGCCTCGCGCCCGCGGGCATCGAGACGATGCCGTTCCCGAACGGCCAGAGGCCACCCAGGACGCGGAACAAGGTGCTCTTGCCCGTCCCCGAAGCGCCGGTGATCAGGACCGACTGACCCGGCGCAATCGAGAGGCTCGCCGGCGCGATCAAGGGGCGATCGTCGGGAAGCCGGATCTCGACCTCGTCGACACCGATCGCAGGCTTGGGCACCGCTCGGAGAACGATGCCGCCGGCCTGGTCCGCGGTTCGCGCCATCGCCGATTGAAAACCGGTCAGACGATCGACGGTGGCCTTCCAGCTCGCCATCGTGTCGTAATTGTCGACGAACCAGCTCATCGCGCCCTGGACACGGCCGAAGGCGGACGCCGTCTGCATCAGCCCGCCCAACTGGATGGCACCCGTAAAATAGCGCGGGGCCGCGACGAGGACGGGAAAGATGCTGGCGATCTGGCCGAAGCCCGCGGTGAACCAGGTGTAGCGTTTCGTGTAGCGCATATATTCGCGCCAATTGCCGACGATGCTGCCAAAGCGGCCCGCGAGGCCCTTGGCTTCGTCGGCCTCTCCGCCATAGAGCGCCACGCCTTCGGCGTTCTCCCGCAGGCGGACCAGCGAATAGCGGAAATCGGCCTCGTATTGCTGCATCTGATTGTTGATGCGAACCAGCGGCCGCGCGACCTTGTGCGTGATCCAGGTGCCCACCGCGGAATAGAGCAAGGCGACCCAGAACATATAGCCGGGGATCTCGATGCTGTGCGACCCCAGGGGGATCGTCAGCGCACCCGAAAGACCCCAGAGAATGGTCAGGAAGGATAGCAGCGTGACCGCGTTGCTCAGGAGATCGAGCGAGATCCCGAGCGTCTGTTGAACGAACAGGCTCACATCCTGGGATATGCGCTGATCGGGGTTGTCGGCGGCGCTGCCGCCAAGCTGCAGGCGGTAGTAGGACTGGTTCGCAAGCCAGGTGCGCGTGAAGCGCTCGGTCAGCCAGCGACGCCAGCGAATCTGCAGCATCTGCCGCAGATAGAGGGAGTAGACCGCGATCGCGATGTAGGCTGCCGCAATCCACGCGAAGCGCAGAAGCTGATGCGTGAACTCGCCGAAATTCTTCTCCTGCAGGGCGTTGTAGAACAGGTTGTTCCACTGGTTCAGGATCACCAGCAGATAGACCAGCCCGAGATTCAAACCCACGATGACCGCCAGGAGGCCGCGCGCGATCCAACGCTCTTCGGAGAACCAGTAGGGTCGCGTCAATGCCCACAGATCCTTGAAGAAAGTCCGCCACGTCCCGAACATCAATCCACGCCTCTCTCGCCATGACCGCGTCCTGCGGTGGGACCTTCATATGACAGGCCGCTTGCGGCTCGCCAATCCTCGACCCCCCATGCTGACGCAAGATTAATGCGCGCAGCCACCCGGGACCGCCCGTCCGGGCAGACTCGACGGACGACAAATCGCCTGCCTAAGCTGCCGAACCTGTCTCGGAGAATGCGGATGGAATTCGCCAAAATCATGAACATGACCCCGGAGGAGCAGCCGGTGGTCAACCGAAACCGCGATCGATATTTCCCCACGCGAATCATTAAGCGCGGGACAGGAATGCAGTCTCTCCCGCGTCATTCCCGCCGGCTCGACCTGACGGTTCCGTTCCAGCGCCGCACGATCGGGCTCGAGGACTTCATGGAAGCGACCCGGACGGCCGGGCTGCTGATCCTCAAGGACGGCAGGATCGCGCATGAGAGCTACCGGCTCGGCACTGACGAGACCTCGCGCTGGTATTCCTACTCGGTCGGCAAGTCCGTGGTTTCGACCCTGATCGGGGCCGCGGTCCATCAGGGCCATATCGGATCGGTCGAGGACCCGGTCACCGACTATCTGCCGATCCTCAGAGGATCGGCCTATGACGACACCAGCATCCGCCATCTCCTGCAGATGTGCTCGGGCGTGTTCTGGGAGGAAGCCTATCGCGACGGGCAATCCGTCTTCGCGCGCATGTATGACGCGATCCGCGAGCAGCGCGCGGGCGGCATCGTCGAGGTCATGCGCGGCCTGCCGCGCGTGGCGCCGCCGGGAACCAAATTTCAGTACAAGACCGGCGAGACGCATCTGCTGGCCGAGATCGTCCATGCCGCGACGGGCAAGCGCCTCTCCGACTATCTTTCTGAGCGGATCTGGACCCGCTTCGGCATGGAGGCCGACGGCTTCTGGTGTCTCGAATCCGCCGATGGCCAGGAGACCGGCGGCGGCAGCTGCAACTTCACGCTGCGGGACTATGGCCGCTTCGGACTCTTCATCCTCGATGACGGCGTTGCCGGCGGCGAGCGCATCCTGCCGGAAGGCTGGGTCGCTGAAGCCTCGCATCCGCGCATCGATTCGCCGCAGAACGATTACGGCAAGGTCGAGCAGGGCTGGCCGCTCGGCTATGGCTATCAATGGTGGTCCTTCCCCAGGGGCCGCAAGGCCATGGCCAACCATGACGGCGCCTTCACCGGCATCGGCATCTTCGGCCAGTTCCTCTACATCAATCCGAGGGAACGGGTCGTGATCGTGCATTGGGGCTGCTGGCCCGATCCCTGGATCGCAGGCCATGAGCGCTCGCTCTTCGCCCTCTTCAGCAACGCCGTCGATGCGCTGCGCTGAAAAGCGCGCTCAGGCCGCCGCGAGCTTCCTTTCCTTGGCGAAGGGGCTCAGGCCCAGCCAGCGCTGCATCGAGCGCTGCAGCACCGAATCTCCGGTCAGCAGCAGGCGCCCCGCGTCGACCTCGCTCTGAACGGAGACGAGCCCCATCCAGATCGATGTCATGGTCTTGAGATCGGTGACGACATAGAGATCGACGTCGTAGCCGGGGTCGGCCGAGCAGAGATCGACCGCGCCTTTGTCCACGAGGAGCCACCAATAGCGGCGCGCCGCCGGCAGCTCGGGATACTGGATCTGGATCGTGGCCCGGCGCGGCGGCAGCGGCGTGGGATCGAGATTGCGCCGCATGTCCCACATCAGGAGGGAGGGATCGAGATTCTTGAGCGACAGCTGCGCGTCGACCCAGCGCTGCCCCCAATGCCCCATCGCCCAGACGACATCGCGCAGATCCCGGCCGGCGGGCGTCAGGTGATAGGCCGGCTCCTCGCCCAGGCCGCCGCGCCGATGCTCGATGATGCCGGCCTGCTGCAGCTCCTTCAGCCGCTTCGAGAGCAGCGCCGGCGACATGCGCGGCACGCCGCGACGAAGCTCGTTGAAGCGCGTGCTGCCCGCCATGAACTCGCGCAACAGCAACACCGTCCAACGGGTGCAGACGATCTCGGCGGCCATGGCCACCGGGCAGAACTGTCCGTAGCTGGCGGTGCCTTCGGGTTCCACTCTGTCGTTCAGCGACATGACGATCCTCCTGTTCGCGGCGGGCTAGGAACCTAGACCTGTGTCGATCATCTCTCCAGTATATTTTCTGAATCGAACATGACCTCTACCGCATCGATTGGTGTGAAATTATTTTATCATTTTATATCAAATATTTGATCCTACGGTTCGACTCCGAACCTCTCTCGGCTTGTGCCCTATCTTGCGTCACAAATCTGCGATCGCCGCAGCAGGCGGCCCGGGACTCCGCGAGAAGCGGCGCCGGCGCGGTGATTCAGTTCCTGCACTAGGCCGGATCCTCGGGATGAGGAGGATGGCGTTCGACGTCGACGGAACTCCCCGGCGACATCGGACAATCGAGAGGAAGATCAGATGAACGACACCACAAGAGCGAATGCCGCCGCCCATCCGTCGCCGCTCGGCGACGCCGATATCGGTGCGCTTCGCGGCCGCATCAGGGGCAGCCTTCTGACGGCGAACGATGCCGGTTATGACGAAGCCCGCAAGATCTGGAACGCATCGGTGGACCGGCGGCCCACCGTCATCCTGCGTGCGCTGGGTGCCGCCGACGTCATCCAGGCGATTCGATTCGCGAAGGAGCATCATCTGCCGCTTGCCGTGCGCGGCGGCGGCCATAACATCGCCGGCAATGCCGTCTGCGATCACGGGCTGATGCTCGATCTCTCGCTGATGAAATCGGTGCGGGTGAATCCGTCGACGCAGCGCGCGATCGTCGAGCCCGGCGCCACCTTGGGCGACGTCGATCGCGAGACGCAGGCCTTCAGCCTCGTGGTCCCGACCGGCATCAATTCCACCACCGGCATTGCCGGGCTCACGCTGGGCGGCGGCTTCGGCTGGACCACGCGCAAGTTCGGCATGACCATCGACAATCTGGTTTCGGTCGACCTGGTCACTGCCGAGGGCACCCTGGTCCATGCCAGCGGCAGCGAGAACCCGGATCTGTTCTGGGCGGTTCGCGGCGGCGGCGGCAATTTCGGCGTGGTGACGGCCTTCGAGTTCGCGCTGCATCGGCTCGAGCCGCAGGTGATGTCGGGACTCCTGGTCCATCCGCTGGACCAGGCGAACGCGCTGCTGAAGAGCTATCGCCGCCTGGTGGCGGAGGCGCCGGACGAGCTGACCTGCTGGGCCGTCATGCGCAAGGCGCCGCCTTTGCCCTTCATCCCGAAGGAATGGCATGGCCGCGAGGTCCTGATATTCGCGCTCTGCTATGCCGGCGAATTGGCGGCGGGCGAGAAGGCCGTGGCCCCCTTCCGGGCGTTGGGCAAGCCGATCGCCGATGTCGTGGGGCCGCATCCCTTCGTCGGCTGGCAGGCGGCCTTCGATCCGCTGCTGACGCCGGGTGCCCGCAATTACTGGAAGAGCCACGATTTCGTGGGCCTGAGCGATGCCGCCATCGAGACCGTGGTGACGGCCGCCGGCCGCCTGCCCGGCGACGAATGCGAGATCTTCATCGCCCATGTCGGCGGCGCCATGGCCCGGGTGAAGCCCGACGCGACCGCCTATCCGCAGCGCCAGTCGCATTTCATCATGAATGTGCATACGCGCTGGCGCGACCAGAGCCAGGACGACCGTTGCGTCGACTGGGCGCGCAAACTGTCGGCCGCCACGGCCCCGCACGCCGCCGGCAGCGTCTATGTCAATTTCATGCCCGAGGACGAGACCGATCGCGTCGAGCTGGCCTATGGCGTGAATTATCGCCGCCTGGCCGGGATCAAGCGCCGCTATGACCCCGACAATCTGTTCCGGCTGAATCAGAACATCCGGCCGGCCTGAGCCGGGCTCGCGCGGGATCGTCGGTGTCGGAGACCGGCGACCCGCGCGGGATGCCCGCAAGCCTGGACGGACCCTTGCGGCAGCGTCTAGGTTGGTCATCCATTCGCCGATGTCTTCGCCCGGGGCAAGGCATCGAACAGGAGAGATGACCCATGGATCTTCACTTGACCGGCAAGAAGGCGCTCGTGACCGGCGCCACGCGCGGCATCGGCAATGCGATCGCGCGGGGTCTCCTCGCGGAGCGATGCGACGTCGCCATCTGCGCCCGCGATGCCCGTGCGGTCGAGGCCAGCGTCCGCGAGCTCTCCCGCGGCGGCGCCCAGGTGTTCGGCAGGGCGGTCGATGTGCGCGATCGCGAGGCCCTGATCCGCTGGGTCGAGGCCAGTGCCAAGGAACTCGGCGGCATCGACATCCTGGTCGCCAATGCCAGCGGCCTCGCTCACGGCGTCACGCCCGAGGCCTTCCGCACCGCCTTCGAGATCGACCTGATGCACACCGTGAACGCGGTCGAGGCCGCGATCCCCCATCTCAAGCGCTCCAAGGCCGGGGCCATCGTGGCGATCGCCTCGATCTCCGGATCGGAGGATTACGGCTACGACTCCTCCTCCTACGGATCGCTGAAGGCGGCGCTGCAGTTCTACATGAAGTCGCTGTCGCGCCATCTCGCACCCCACGGCATTCGCGCCAATGTGGTCAGCCCGGGCACGACCTATTTCAAGGGCGGCTACTGGCACAAGGTCGAGGAAGAGCAGCCGCAGACCTTCGCCGAGACCATCAAGGCGAACCCGCTGGGGCGGATGGCGACGCCCGAGGAGATCGCGAACATGGTGCTGTTCGCGGCGAGCCCCGCCGCGAGCTTCGTCACCGGCGCCAATCTCGTCGTCGATGGCGGCATGACTCAGCGGATTCCGAATTAGAGCGACAGCTTTCGCTGATATCGCAAGCTTGGCGAACAGCACCCCTTCATCCTGTCACCCCCGGGCTTGACCCGGGGGTCCAGGGGCTGGATTGCCGGGTCAAGCCCGGCAATGACAGGCAGGAGGGATGAGCGACCTTGCTCGATCTATGCGGCCGAGCGACCCTGCATCTTCTTGGACGAGGCCTTGTCTTCGAGGCGCGCCGCGGCGGCGTCCCAGTCGACGAGATTCTCGATGAACGTCTTGAGGAACTTCGGACGCTCGTTGCGATAGTCGATGTAATAGGCATGTTCCCACACATCGCAGACGAGGATCATGCGCTGGCCCTCGGGCAGCGGATTCTCGGCGTTCGCGGTCTTGGTCACCTGCAGCTTGCCGTCGGCTTCGACCAGCCAGACCCAGCCGCTGCCGAACTGATCGACGCCTTCCTGGGTGAAGCTCTTCTTGAATTCCTCGACGCTGCCGAGATCGGCGACGATGCGCTTCTCGAGGCTTGCCGGGATCTTGCCGCCGCCCTTCGGCTTCATCGCCGTCCAGAACTGGGAATGGTTCCAATGCTGCCCGGCATTGTTGAAGATCTTCTGATGCTTCTTGACGCCGTGCGTCTTGACGATGATGTCCTCGAGTGACAGCCCTTCGAACTCGGTGCCGGCGATGAGCTCGTTGAGCTTGTCGACATAGGCCTTGTGATGCTTGCCATGGTGGAACTCGAGCGTCTCCGCGGACATATGCGGCGCCAGGGCGTCCTTCGCATAGGGCAGATCGGGAAGTTTGAAAGCCATTGATCCTCTCCTCATTTGACCGAATCTCGCCGCGGACCGGCAGCAGCGGCCTCTCACAAATCGAGCCGGGCTCGGGCCGTTGCAAGGCCCGGCCTCGCGATTTCTGCGCCAGCGAAGCCTGGCCCCGCAATGACACAACGAAGAGGGCCGCCTTCGGTTCCTTATTGGTCACAGAACCGAAGTCCAACCGTTGCGTTTTCGTCATACGGGCGTCGCGACGCGCCATGCGCACGGCGCTGGTATGATGACGCGCAAATAGGCGCGCGCCGACGGCTAGGATTGGTTCGGGCAGGATCGACGGACGAGCGCGGCTTCTTGGTTCGCGGCTTGTGGCTTCAATGCAACATCGCGGCGATAGACGTCGTCGCGGAATTCCACTGTCCCGTCCGGGGCAATCCAGGCCGTGTCATAGACGAGATGGACCGCGATGGGTCTCGACAAGGTAACCCTCTGATTTCGACCCGCCTCGATCGCCGCCGCCACGCTCTCGCTCGTCCATCTCGGATCGGTTTGCAGGAGATAGGCCGCCAGGTCGCGCGCATTCGGAATACGAATGCAGCCATGGCTCAAATGCCGATCGACCCGCCCGAACAGCGCGGGACTGTTGGTGTCGTGCAGATAGACGTCATAGCTGTTCGGGAAAATGAACTTCACCACCCCCAACGGATTCTTGGGGCCCGGGTCCTGGCGAATCATTCCGTCGACGAGGTGCATGTCGTTCCGGGCCAGATATCCGGGGTCCGTATGAATCTTGGGCCAAAGCTCGAGCCTCGCGATCCGCGGCGGGACATTCCAATAGGGATTGAACTCGAGCGCCGTCATCAGACCGTCCAGTCGCGGCGTCGGCCAACTGGGTCGACCGACAATCGCGGGCTGCTCGAACTGGATCACGCCGTTATCGACCAGACGATAGCTGGCCGCGGCCGTATTGACGACGATGTAGCGCGAGCCCCAATCGCGCGGCGGATCCAGCAGCCGGACCAGGTTGATGGCGAGAGTCCGGATCCGCGCTTCGATCGGCAGGTTGAGCGCGGCGAGCGTGGCCTTGCCGACGACGCCATCGTCATCGAGCCCGTGACGCCTCTGAAAGCGCCGCACGGCCTCGTCCAGGGCCCCGTCGAAGACATCCGAGGCCGCAATATTGCGATCGAGATCGCCGGACGCCGAGAGCCGGCTCCGCAGCGCCTCGACCCGGATATCGCGGCCGCCGAGCTCCAGCTTCGGGCCTTCGGGAACGGCGGGCCAGCTCCCAGCCGCAGCGAGTTCGCGATAGCCGGCGACGGCGGCACGCAGCCTCCAGAAGGCGGAATCCACCGGCAGATTGCGCTCGAGCACGCTTCGAGGGTCCGCGGCAGTCGATAAGTCGCGCAACAGGCGCGCGTCGGGCGGCGACTCCTGCGGCGCCTTCGGGTCGATGGCGCCCTTGAGGAACGCCGCGCTCAGGATCACGTCCCGTTCGGCCAGGCCTTGCGGATCGCGGCGCTGTGACCGCGCATCGTCCGCCTGGAGCGGCGCCTCGAGCCCCAGCGAGGCGACCGGTGCAATCCGGTGAAGCCGTTCCCGCAGCATATTGCCAAGCGGGCTCAGCCCTGACGCGGTAACCCAGACCGGCTCGTCCTGGCGGCTGGCATAGAAAGCCTCGAGCGAAGCCACGTCCCCCAGCCCGAGAGCGGACAGCGATCCCGCCTTGTCCGCCAGCAATTGGCCAAGCGCTTCGGAAAAGGCCTGGGCTTCGGCCGAGGGGGCGGCTTGCGCCAGAGAGCTCCGCGATCCGGGCTCGGGAGCCCGGGCGGCGACCGAGATGGGCCCGACGACGAGGAGCGCCGCCAGCAGGGGCCAAGCGCAGAGTCGGCCGAGGCTTGGCTGACGGAACAATGACATGGGACCTGGACAGTCGGCCTGTTGCAGATGCCGGGCAAGCCCGCATATTGCCGCGACCGGGCCGGGACACCCCGATTAAGGACCGGTAACCCTCGGGTCGCGGGCGGGCAGCGAACGCTGACGTTCCTGCACCAGCCGGCGCAGATGCGCGGTTTTTGCGGCCACCGCACCGACGCCAGGATCGACCCGCGCCAACCCCTGTTTCACGGCTTCGCGCGCCACGGCTTCCGCCACGTTCGGATAGAGCGTCGCGGAGAGCGGGCTCGGCAGGATCAGATCCGGCGCCAGTTGCGCATCGGGGATCTCGGCCGCAATGGCGCGCGAGGCCGCGAGGCACATCTCGCGGCTGACGCGCCGGGTCTTGGTATCGAGGGCGGCTCGCATCAGGGCCGGGAAAGCCAGCACATTGTTGCAGTGGTTCGGGAAGTCGAAGCGTCCGCTGGCGACGATGGCGGCACCGGCGGCGAGCGCCACATCCGGGCGGATCTCGGGATCCGGATTGGCCAGCCCGAACACGATGGGCCCGCGCGCCATCGAGCGCACCATCTCCGGCGTCACCTGGTTCGCGACCGAGACGCCGATGAAGACATCGGCGCCCCGCATGGCGGTGGCCAAATCGCCTTGAAGACGGTCGCGGTTGGTGGTCTCGGCGATGCGCAGCCAATGCTCATGCGGATAGCTGCCGCCGCGATAGATGATTCCGGCCTTGTCATGGGCCGTGATCTCACCCACGCCAAGCGCCTGGAGCATATCGATGGTGGCGGTGCCGGCGGCGCCAATGCCATTCACCACCACGCGAATGTCCCTGGCCGCGCGGCCGGTCACCTTCAGCGCATTGATGAGGGCCGCGGCGATGACCGTTGCCGTGCCGTACTGGTCGTCATGCATCGCCGGAATGGCGACGCGCTGCTCGAGCTGGCGCACCACCTCGAAGCAGGCCGGCGCCGCGACGTCCTCGATATTGTAGCCGCCGAAGCCCGGTTCCAGCGCCTCCAGGATATCGACCAGATGCGCTCCGTCGCGCGCCTGGATGCAGAGCGGAAAGCAGTCGATCCCCGCCAGCAGCTTGAACATGGTGGCCTTGCCTTCCATCACCGGCAGCGCGGCGCGGGGGCCGGCATTGCCGAAGCCCAGCACCGCCGTGCCGTCGGTGACGATGGCGACCAGATTGTCCTTGGCGGTCAGCTCCGAGAGCGCCTCGGGCCGCGCCTGCACCTCGCGCACGGCATGGCCGACGCCCGGCGTATAGGCGACCGCCATGTCCTGCAGCGAATGCACGGCGACCTTGGGCAGGATCTCGATCTTGCCATGGCCGTAATAGACATCGCGCCCGAAGGCGAGCGCGGCTTCCTTGGTGACGGGAGGATTGGCCATGGTGGTGTTGGACTCCTAAGTTTTGCGACACTTCACGGCTCGGAATCCGGGCCGCTGCGCGTCCTGATCGGAAGTCAGGATTTCCGCGACATGGCAAGGCCGTCCATGTAGTGATCGAGATGGTTCTTCCACAGCGCTGGCTTGAATAGCAACGCATGGCCCATGGGGGCAGCAATGAACTTTCCCCGTCCGCCCGCAGACAGAAACCTTTCGAAATTTCCTCGACAGTGCCCTATTCGATAGTATTGGTCATAACTTCCGTGCAACCAAAGAGTCGAAATGCCTGCCGGTGCTCCACGCTCAAAGATAATCGGATTTACGATTTCATGACTGGAACAACCTCTGCCGAGCCATCCGCCGTTGAAATTGATAGCGCCCTGGAAAGTGCTGGGGCGCATGCCCGCATATGCTATCGACAAGATGCCGCCCCGTGAAACTCCTCCGATGGCTAGCTGGTTCTGATCCACATCAGACCGCTCGCGCAGATGGCGTACGACAGCATCCATATCCTCAACAGCCCGCTCGAAACCCGCAATCGCAATTTCGACATTGCAGGAATAGCCGGAGCCGTCTGAAGCGAGACCCTCTCCATAGCTTCCGCCCGATTTCCCTCTTCCCCGGCGTTGCGGGAACAGGACCATCCAACCCCGTTCAACGAAATAGTCTCCCACGACATGCGGACTTACCGTCCTTGAATAGAGGGACTTATTGTGGCCCCGTCCGGTAGAGCCATGGTTGAAAACAATCGTTGGATGCGGCCCTTCGTGTTGAGGCTTGGCTACAACAATTTCTAATCGGACCCCTGCCTCGCTGGAGGGTATGAAATACTTCTCAAACTTCATGAAATTTCCCCCCATTTAGGTTCGTGCCCGAATTTCCTGTGTCGCAAAACGGGGTAGGGGGAGGGGAAGGTCCCGCCTCAGCGTTTCGACACGAGGCGCTTCACCACCTTGCGGGCGGCGGGCTCGCCTTCGCGCACCCACACCTCGTAGAGCGGGATCTGGCCTAGCTGCGACCAGACATAGTTCTTGAGCTGGTTGAAGGGACGTCCGTTGAGATCGCGCGACGAAAGACCGTACTCGTCCTCGGCGATCTGCTTGAGCATCGGGTGGGTGTAGAGATGGGCGGCGCCCATGGTGTAGGGCCAGTTCATGTCGGCCAGATGGGTGACCCATTGCTCGCCCGTCACCGGCGGCAGCACCAGCTCCTTGCCCTTCTTCTCCAGAAGGCCGTATTCGACCGGATCGACCTGCGCCATGACTGCGGCCGCCTTGATGAAATGGGCGACGCGCTCGAGCCCGACCCAGTTGCAGATCACCTTCTTGCCGTCCATCGAGGCGCCCAGCGCCGAGAGCTGATGGGCGGCGGCCATGGCCAGCACGATGCGCGAATCGAAACGGCGATGCATCAGCTCCGCCGTCACATAGATGCAGTGCGCATGCCAGGTGTCGTCATAGACGGTGCGCGGCTCTTCCAGCCAGGAGCCGTCCTTGAGCCATTGATAGAGCCAGACCTTCGGATATTCATGGACGCAGAGGGCCGCCGCCGGCAGGTCGCGGTTGAGCGGCAGCCCCAGCGCCTGGCGATAGTGATGGGTGTAGGAATCCGCCATGCGGATGTTGTAGGCGACGGTCATGGCGAGGCCGCCCGGATGGGCGTTGTAGAAATCGTTATGGCTCGAGGGCGCCGTCAGATAGGTCTGCGGCGTCATATGGCCTTGCGGGAAGACCTCGTCGGGATGGTCTTCCTTGTTGAAGAAGCCGAGCCGGACCATTTCCTTGAAGAGCTTCTTGCGGTCGTCGTCGCTGGGATACATCTCGAGGAAGGTGACCTTCGGCGAGGCGACGCATTCCGTCATGAGCCGACGATAGCCGACATCCTCGAGGCTGCCCGCCACCGCGAGGAGCTCGTTATAGGCGCTGGTCACCGGCCGCGAGGCCTTGGCCATCTCCTCGGGCGTCATGGCGATGACGGCCTCGAGGCTGCGGGCTGGCGACAGATCGAGATCCTTCGAGAAGGCGCCGTAATCGAACTTCCCCGGCAGCTTGTTGGCCGGCCCGCCGCGCACCACCGGGGCGTGAGCGTGGCCGTGTCCATGCTTATGTGAGTGACCCTTCGCCATGATGGCCTCCCTGTTGCCTGTCTTGTTCTCGGCCACTTCCCGCGTCAGCGCAGGAAGAGGCCCGTCTCGCGATTGAGCAGATGATGCGGCTTGGGCGTGAAGCCGAGCCAGGCCCGGCCCTCGCCCTTGACCGGATGTCCGTCGGCAATGACCGCCTTCAGTACCTTGGCGCCGAGGCGCAGATCGAGAATGGTCTTCGGACCCAGATGCTCGGCCCAGACGATCTCGGCCGGAAAGGGCGTGTCACGGCTCTCGACCGGCGCAACGCGGATATCTTCGGCGCGCAGGCCCAATCCGATCTGGCGCGGCAGGGCGGTCACACCCGGTCCCAGATTGCCAAGCGCCAGCCTGAAGCCGGCGCCCGTCACGACCGCGCCGCCACCCTCGCTCGTCACCTCGGCGTCGAGGATGTTCATGGGCGGCGTGCCGATGAAACGCGCGACGAAAAGATTGGCCGGCCGGTCATAGATCTCCTGCGGCGACCCGATCTGCTGGATCCGGCCCTCGTTCAGCACCACGATCCGGTCCGACAGGCTCATCGCCTCGGTCTGGTCGTGGGTGACATAGAGGATCGTCTGCCGGCGCTCGCGATGCAGCTTCTTGAACTCGATCCTGAGCGCGATGCGGATGCGGGCATCCAGATTGGAGAGGGGCTCATCCAGCAGCAGCAGGTCGGTCGGCTTGATGATGGCGCGCCCGATCGCCACGCGCTGCTGCTCGCCGCCAGAGAAGGTGCGCGGATAGCGGTTCAGCACATGCCCGACCTTGAGCAGCGCCGCGACCTCGCGCACCCGCTGATCGACCGTGGGGCCGCCCTCGCCCGGCGCCGTCAGGGGGAAGGCGATGTTCTCGTAGCCGGTCATGGTCGGGAACAGGGCGATGTTCTGGAACAACAGGCTGACGCCGCGATCCTTGGGCGCCGTATTCACCAGGTCGCGGCCATTGGCGAGAATGCGTCCCTGGTCGGGCCGGACCAGCCCGGCGACGGTCTTGAGCAGAGTCGATTTGCCGGCGTTGGTCGGCCCCACGACGCAGATGAACTCGCCGGGCTTCACCTCGAAACCGACATCCGACAGCGCCGTCACCTTGTCGAAGCGCTTGGTCAGGCCCTGGATCGAGAGCGCGCTCATGCCACGGCCTCGAGCGGCTCGAGCGGCAGGACGATGTCGCTACCGGCGTCGATCAGGAGGGCCCGCTTGAGATCGAACTGAAGCGCGACGCGATCGCCTTCGCCCACGGCGCCGGTCGGCGTCACCGCCTGCAGCAGCTGTCCGCCATAGTCGATATGCAGCACTTCCTCCGCGCCCAGGGTTTCCAGGAAGCGCACCGGGAACGAGCCCGCCCCGGCGCCGGCGGCTGGGCCGATGCGGATGTCATGCGGCCGAAGCCCCAGCCAATGCCGGCCGGCGGGCGCCCGGCCCCGACCCAGAACCAGGTTGCGATGACCGGCGGTGGTCACGGCCACCTGATCGCCGTTCGTCTGCACGTCGCAGGGGATGAGATTGATCGGCGGGTCGCCGATGAACTCCGCCACGAAGCGATTGCGCGGCCGGCGATAGATCTCCTCGGGCGTGCCGATCTGCTGCAGCTCGCCCATGCTCATGACGGCGATCCGGTCGGACATGCTCATGGCCTCGACCTGGTCGTGCGTCACATAGAGGATGGTCTGGCGCAGCTGCTTCTGGATCAGCTTCATCTCGCCGCGCAGGCTCGCGCGCAGAGAGGCGTCGAGATTGGACATGGGCTCGTCGAGCAGGACGAGCTGCGGCTCGGTCACCAGCACGCGGCCGATCGCGACCCGCTGCATCTCGCTCATATTGAGCCGGTCGCCGCGCCGGTCGAGCAGGCCGGTGAGATCGAGCCGCTCGGCGATCGCCTTGACCGCCTTCGCGCGAGGGCCCGAGGGAACGCCCTTGGCCTCGAGCCCGAAGGCGAGGTTGGCGCGCACCGAGAGCTTGCTGAAGACGGCATAGTCCTGGAACACCAGCCCGATGCGGCGGCGTTGCGGCGGCAGTGCCTCGACCGACTGCCCGTCCACCAGGATCGAGCCCGCGGTCGGCGTCTCGAACCCGGCCACCATCGCCAAGGTCGTGGACTTGCCGCAGCCCGAGGGGCCCAGGAGCGAGACGAACTCGCCCTGGTTCAGGATCAGCGACAGCTTCTTCACCGCCTCGACCTCGTCGAAGCGTTTCTCCAGATCGCGCAGCTCGAGCTTGGGCGTCATGGTCGCGTCCCCGCCCTACCGCTTCACGGCGCCAAAGGAGAGGCCGCGCACCAGGTGATTCTGGATCAGATAGCCGAACAGAATCACCGGCAAGGTCGAGATCGTGCCCATCGCCGCCTGCACGCCATAAAGCTTGCCCGAGCTGGCCGAGACATAGTTCGCCACCTGGACGGTCACGGTCATGATCTGCCCTTGCGTCAGGGTCAGCGCGAACAGGAATTCCGACCAGTTGAGGATGAAGACGAAGAGGGCCGTCGCCATGATCCCGCCCTTGACCAGCGGCAAGGTGACAGTGAGGAAGGCGCGCAAGGGCCCCATGCCATAGAGCATGGCGGCGCCCTCGATCTCGACCGGCACCTCGTCGATGAAGCTGCGGATCATCCAGATCGAGAAGGGCAGCGTGAACGCGGTATAGGCGATGATCAGGCCCGGGAAGGTGTCGGAGAGCCGCAGGAACGAGAACACCACCACCATCGGCACCACGACCGCGATCGGCGGGAACATGCGGATGGTCAGGAACTGGAACGGATAGTTGTCGCCGCCGGTGCGGTAGCGCGAGATCGAATAGGCCGCGAGGGTGCCGAACAGCACGGAGAGGATCGTGGCCGAGATCGAGATGATCGCGGAATTGCCGAAGGCCTTCCAGGCGCTGGTCGAGACCTTGTAGTCGAGCGAGCCCGACTCGGTGGCGGCGAAGGCGCGCGCCGCGTCGGGCGCGAAGACGATGCGGTAGTTCTGCAGGGTCGGCTTCTCGGAAACCCAGACCGGCGGATAGGCCGCCCATTCCTCCTGCGGCTTGAAGGAGGTCGAGACCAGCCAGAAGATCGGGAAGAAGCTGATCAGCATGGCCAATGCCACGGCGGTGCGGCGCAGCAGCTTGGGTCCTGCGGGGGCTTTGCCCGCCATCTTCGCCTTAGCCATGATGACGCTTCAGGGGCTTGGCCAGCGCCAGGCAGAGCGAGATCACCAGCACCAGCACGATCAGGCCCGCCGCCGCGATATAGCCGATGCGGAAGAAGACGAAGGCGCCGTTATACATATACATCGAGATGGTCTCGGTCGACGAGCCGGGCCCGCCGCGCGTCAGGATGTAGACGGCATCGAAGATCTTGAAGGTCTCGATGCTGCGGATGAGAAGCGCCACCAGGATGACCGGCATCAGCAGCGGCAGCATGATGCGGAAGAAGATCCGCACCGGCGAGGCGCCCAGCGCCAGGGCCGCGCGGACCTGGTTCTGCGGCAGGTTCATGAGCCCCGTCAACAGCAGGAGGAACATGAGCGGCGTCCATTGCCAGACTTCGCAGGCGATGATCGGCGCCAGCGCCCAGTCCGGGTCGGACAGCCAGGAGAACTGGAAATCGGTGCCGGTCACGAGCCCGATCAGATGATTGATCGGTCCGCGATCGTTGAACAGCATGAAGAAGGCGTTGGCCGCGTCCACCGGCACGATCATCATCGGCAGGATCAGGATGCTGACGGCGAGCTTGCGCCAGGGCCATTCGTCGAGGAACAGCAGCGCCAGCCCCAGCGCGATGACGAGCTCGAAGCCGATGGCGACGATCACGACCAGGGCCGTGCGCCAGAGCGAGCTGATGAAGCGGCTGTCGAACCAGAGATCGTTGTAGTTCCAGAACCAGTAGAACTCGGCCTCGTACCAGGGCGTGCCGTTGGTCGGCTGCCAGTCGGTCAGGCTGAGCCAGATGGCGATGAGGGTCGGCGCCAGCACCACGGCGAGCATGGTGAGCTGCGCCGGCAGCACGAGCGCGACGTTGAAGGGGATCAACTTTCGCGTCCGACGCACCGGCGACGTCGTCGCGGGATCAGCGGTCTCTGAGGTCATGGTCCGGTCAGTCTAGGGTGGTCCGGCGGGCAGGAACACCCCTGCCCGCCGGGACCATGGGCTCGATCGATCAGGTCAGCTCGCCGCGGATGTCGCGGGGATAGAGGGCCTTGAGGAAGCGCCACTGCTCCTGCTGGCCGGCCTTCCCGGCGCGCCGCGTGATCCGGTTCCAGGTGTTGGCGACGTCGTCCAGGGCCGCCTTCGGCTTCTGCTTGCCGACATCGACATCCTGGATCGCGACCCGGAGCGCGTCGAAATACTCGCCCTGCCCCTTGAGATAGAGGTCGGGAATGCTGTCGCGCATGCTGGCCTCGTGCACCGTCAGGAACTCCTCCGAGTAGGATTTGATGATCTCGGGATCGCTGTATTGCGAAGCGCGGAAGGGATCGAAATAGCCGTCCGGATCGCGCACGGCGACGATCGATTCGACCGGGCTGGTGGCGAAGAGGGTGAAGAGATAGGCGATCTCCGGCTCCTTCGACACGCTCGAGACGACATAGTTCCAGCCCCAGTTGAAATAGGGCGTCTTCAAGAGCTTGCCCTTGACGTTGCCGCCGGGGGTGAAGCCGAAGGCGAGCTTGCCCTTGACGCTGGACTTGTCGCTGTTGAGGTACTTCTGCGTCCCGCCCCAGCCGATATTGGCGAAGCTGTCGCCCTTGCCATAGGCCTCGAAATTCTCGAACAGGCCGTTGGTGCGGGCCCCCGGATAGAGATATTGCGACGCCGCGACCAGCTCCTCGAGCGCCTTCACGCCGGCGTCGTTGTTGATCTGCGGGTTCATGTTGTCGTCGAGCGGATAGAAGCCCTTGGCGTGGAAGCGCACCCACCATTCCCAGGCGATGAAATACTGGGTCCGGAACAGGGCGCCGCCATACTGGTTCTTGTCCGGACGGTGGAAATGCTTCAGCTGCGCGTCGAGCTCTTCCCAGGTGTCGGGCACCTTGAGCGCGTAGCCGTTGGCGTCGGCGAAGGCCTTCTGCTCCTCCGGATTCTCCAGCCAATCCTTGAGGTAGAACATCAGATAGGTGTCGCCGTCGGTCTGGTAGCCGTAGAAGCTGCCCTTGTAGAAATCGCCGATCGAGTAGAGCGCGTCGGCCTGGAAGCCGTCGGGCTGGTACTTGGCGGCGTATTTGTCGAGGTTGGCGAGGATGCCGGATTCGACCAGGTCGGGAAGACCGAAGGTCGCCGGCAGCGCCAGATCGAAGGCGCCGGTCTTGGCCACCGCCTCCAGCAGCATCTTCTGATTGATCTCGCCCAGCGGCACTTCGATGTACTCGACCTTGATGCCGGTCTTGGCCGTCCAGACTTCCGCCACCGGCTTGACGTTGCCGAGCGAGCCCGAGGGCTCGAGGATCTTGAGCGTGATGTCGCGGCCGGCCGCGAGCTTCTTGGCCGCCGCCGCCGCATCGGTATCGACCGAGGCGAGCGGCAGGCCCGCGTTCGCGGACCGGGGCCGCATCACATAGCCCGGCAGCAGAGCCGAGCCGGCCACGGCCGCCGCTCCCTGCAGGAAACGACGCCGGGTCGATGACAGTTGATTCAGGTTCTTAAACATGTTGCTCCCTCACTTGTTCCGCTATCCCTGTGCTTTGCGTTGTCTGATCTTCTTGGTCAGGCGTTCTTCTTGCGCATATCGAAGGCCATTCTCTCAATCCGCTACTTCATCACGACGAGCTTGCTGCGATCCTGGCTGATGAGGACCGCCCCGATGACCACGATCCCCTTGATGACCATCTGAGTGTATTGATTGACGCCAAGGAGATTGAGGCCGTTGTCGAGCAGCGTGATGATGAGCACGCCGATCAGGGTCCGTTGCAGCCCGCCGACGCCGCCCGAGAGCGACGTGCCCCCGACGACGATGGCGGCGAGGCTGTTGAGCAGCAGTTCCGATCCCAATGTCGGGCCGGCGGCGCCGAGCCGCGCGACCCCGAGCGCGCCGCCCAGGCCCGCCATCGCGCCCGACAGGGTGAAGGCATAGATCTTGTAGCGGCGCACCGGCACGCCCGAGGTGCGCGCCACCGCCTCGCCGCCGCCGATCACATACATGTAGCGGCCGAAGCGGGTACGGAAGCAGACGAAGACCGAGACCGCCCAGGCCACCAGCGCGAAGAGCGCGATGTTGGAGACATAGGGGATCGCCTGGCCGATCGCGAGATTCTCGAAGGCGGCGGAATCGAACCGCAGCGCGCGCCCCTGCAGCAGGTTCCAGGCGAGGCCGGTGAAGACCGAGAGGCTGCCCAGCGTGACGACGAAGGAGGGGATCGAACCGTAGGCGAAGATCAGCCCGTTCAGCAGCCCCAGCAGCATACCGATGATGACGGCGAGCGGGACGGCGCCGATGCCGAGATCGAGCGCGTTGATCAGAAGCACGGTGATCGAGCCCACCAGCAGCACGATGGCCCCGACCGAGAGATCGATGCTGCCCATCAGGATGACGAAGGTGGCGCCGAGGCAGGCCAGCAGCAGCACGCTCATCTGGCCGGAGATGGCGGTCAGGTTGCGCAGGCTGAGGAAGGAATCGGTCGTAACCGAGAAGAAGACGATCAGCGCCAGCACCACCGCGACCGGCAGCCACAGGACGAGCTTCGCCGTCAGCGCCTGTCGCTGCGAGCCGGCGGGCGGGCGCTTGCGTTCGACGTTCAATGCAAGGTCCTCCGCGGCAACGCGTCGGGCAGGGCCTCGGTCCGATTGGCCTCATAGCCCAGCATCAAGGCGACCAGCGCATCCTCGGTCGGCTTCGCGCCCACCGGTGCGGCTACCGTCGCGGTGATCCGGCCCTGGCTCATGATGGCGATGCGGTTGGAGAGCCCGATCAGCTCGAGCAGCTCGTCGGTGATCAGCAGCACGGCGACACCCTCGGCCGTGAGCTTGCGGATGAGGGCGTAGATCTCCTCCTTGGCGCCGGCATCGACGCCGCGGGTCGGGTTGTCCAATACCAGGACGCGAGGGTTCCGGCACAGCCATTTGGCCAGCACGACCTTCTGCTGATTGCCGCCCGATAGCCGGCTGCAGATGCTGCCCGGACCGTTGGCCTTGATCCGCAGCCGCTCGATGAAGCTGCGGCTGACGCTGTTCTCGAGACGCCCGCGCCAATAGCCGATCCCGGAGCTGAAGAGATCGCCGCCGCTGGCGAGCGAGACGTTCCAGGAGACCGGGAAGCTGGTGATCATGCCCTCGGCATGGCGTTCGGCCGGCACATAGCCGAAGCCCTGCGCCATCAGCCGGCGCAGCTCCGGGCGGGCGGGCGTCCGGTCGCCGATCGCGACCGTGCCCCGGTCCGAGGCCAGCACGCCGGCGATGCCCTTGCCCAGCGCCGACTTGCCGGAATCGAGCAGGCCGCCGATCCCCAGCACTTCGCCCTGGCGCAAGGCGAGGGAGATGTCGAGATAATCGCCGCGGCGGGAGAGATGCTCGACCCGCAAGGCTGGCGCCGCCGCCTCGACCGATTGCTGGCCGCGCTCGTGATAATAGTCCTCGTCGCGGGCGCGCCCGACCATCAGGCCATGGAGCTTGCGCTCGTCGGCCTCGGCCGGATCGACCTCGGCGACGATGCGGCCGTCCTTCATCACATAAATGACGTCGCTGATCCGCAAGACCTCGTTCAGGCGATGCGAGACGAACAGCACCGTCCCATGCTGCTTCAGCCCGGCGATCAGCTTGAAGAAAGCCTCCTCCTCGTTGCGCGCCAGGGCCGAGGTCGGCTCGTCCAGCAGGATGACCGGATGCTCGATCCCCAGCACCATCTGCGGCGCCAGGCAGGCGCGCGCGATCTCGATCGTCTGGCGGACCGAGAAGTCGTAATCGCTGGTGGGTCGGCGCACGTCGATATCGAGGCCGATGGTCGAGACGATGCGCTCCGCCACCTCGATCATGCGCCGGGTGTCGATGAACTGGCCCCAGCGCACGAAACGGTCCTCGTGCGCCAGGAGGAGATTCTCGTAGACGGCGATGTTGGGGATCAGCGCCTGCTCCTGGAACACCCGGGAGATGCCCAAGAGCGAGGCTTCGCGATAATTGGCGGGATGGATCTCGCGGCCGTCGAGCTCGACATGGCCGCCATCGGCCGGGAGGATGCCCGATATGATGTTGAAGAGCGTCGTCTTGCCGGCGCCGTTCTCGCCCACGATGCCGACGATCTGATTGCGGGCGGCCGACAGACTGACCGAGTCGAGCGTGGTCACGCCGGCAAAGCTCTTGCTGACGCTGTCGACCTTGAGGATCGCTCTCTCGGTCATGGCGGGAGGATGGCGGCGCGCAAGCCGGACAGGGCCGGCGGCGGACGTGGCTGGCTTGTGGCCCATTGCCCGATCCGCCGCCGGTCCGACCCGATCAGGCCTTCTTCATCGGCGAGGGGCCGAAGAAGTCGATCTTGTAATGCGCCTTGTATTCCTCCGCGACCGCCTTGGCCTCGCCATTGTCGCGGGACGCCGCATAGGCGGCCGGATAGGCCCAGCCCTGCGGCTTGTCGATGCCGCCCCATTCCTGGTCGATGTTCATCGGGAAGACCTCGGCCTGGGGATCCCAGTCCTGCGGATGCTTGACCTTCGACATCTTCTCGTAATCGAAGGGCGCCACGTCGCCATTGTTCACGTAGCGGCTGAGATAGGCGTCGACATTGTCCTTGGTCATCGCGACCGAGCGCCAGTTCATCATCCGCTCGGAGGCCTTCGGCTTCCATCCGTTCATCACGTCATAGAGGCGTGTCGACAGCAGCGCGCCCATATAGGCCGGGACATTGGCACTGGTGGTCAGAAGCTTGCCGTCCTTGATCGCCTGCGCGCCGCCGGTCGTGCCGTCGGCGCCCGAGATGAACACGTCCTTGCCGGGCTGGATGCCCGCGGCGCGCAGGGCCGCGATGCAGCCATCGGCCACGTCGTCGTTCTGCGCGATCACGCCCACGATGTTGGGATAGCGCGAGATCAGGTCTTCCATCGCCTTCTGCGAATCCTCGCGATTCCACTTGCCCGGGAGCGAGCCCGCGAACTTGATCTTGGGGAAATCCTTGAAGGCGTCGTCGCGGCCGCGGCTGCGGATAGTGTCGGTCGAGTTGCCCTCGATGCCGGTGACGCCGACGACGGTGCCGCCGCCGAACTTGTCCATGACCGCCTTGCAGACCTCGACCGTCACGGCGCGCTCGGCCTGGAACTCGTCGGGTTCGGCATAGAGCGTGTAATAGTCGCCGGCCTCGAAGGGGGTGAACCAGGGCAGCGTGCCCCAGGTGTTGTCGAACCAGATCTTGTTCTCGTTGGCGAGCTGGGCGATGCGCTTGATCGAGCCGCCGCCCGGCGCATGCAGCATCACGCCGTTGACGCCCGCCGCGATCTGCTGCTCGAACTGATTGAGCTGGCGCTCGGAATCGAGCTGCCCGTCGAGCGAGGTGATGCCGAGGCCGAGGGCCTCCGCCGCGCCATGCGCGCCGGCGTCGGCATTGGCGCAATATTCGAGCTGCAGCGTCATCATCAGATGCGCGATCTTGCCGCTCGGATCGGCGATCGCGATCGACGGAATGCCGAAGCTCGCGGCCGTCGCCGCGGCGATGGCGCTGGCGGAAGCGAAGGACAGGAACTGGCGGCGCGACACGCCATGCAGATCCAGGCGCTCCATGGCGCCATCGACGACCTTCTTCTGGGTGTAGTCGGGAAAGAACTTGGGATTGAGTCGCTTGGCCATGGTCGGATTCTCCCTGGTTTCTGGCGCTGCTGGCGTCGTTATTGTTTGGCGACGAACTTGATCTTGCCGTCTTCGCGGATGCGCTCCGCCTTGCCCTGCTCGATCAACCAGAGCAGATGGGTCTGGATGCAGGCCTCGGCATAGCAATGCCGCTCGCCGATGCCGGTCGAGACCGTGTAGTTGAGATCGGTCTTGACCGGCATGACTTCCGGCAGGAGCTCGGGGATGGTGACCGGCCGCTTCTCGCGGCGGAGCACGAACAGCACCCGGTTCTGGGTATCGCGCTGCTGCATCTGCATATGCTTCATCCGCCGCAGCGAGCTGTCCTTCGAATAGGCGGAAAGGCCGTGGCCCTCGAGCAGAAGGTCGGGCGCGTAATCGATGCAGCGCCGGATCGAATGCGAGTGGTCCTTCGCATTTCCGATCGGGAAGGGTCCCAGCGGCGTCGGGTAATGCATCAGGTTGCCCGGATAGAGGGTGCGGGTGTTGGGGTTCCACAGGCCGATATGGCCGGGGCAATGGCCCGGCAGATGGACCACCTCGAGCTTCAGCCCGCCGACATCCAGGATGTCGCCATCCTCGACGGCGCGATCGACCTCGACCGGGAAATTCCAGTATTTGCGGACGATGTCCGGATCGGAGAGGCCGAAGCTCTCCCCCGGCTTGAGGTTGAAATCCTCGAGCAGCGCCTCGGGCGTGGTGCCCAGGCGGGTGATGTTCTCGCGCCGCGTCACGATCATCGGATCCTCGATGATCGGGCGGTCCAGCGGATGGCAAAGGACCTGGGCGCCATAACGCTTCTTGAGCATGTCGGCATTGCCGACATGGTCGTAATGGAAGTGGGTGATGAAGATGTATTTGAGCGCGTTCTTCTCCTTGTCGAGCAGATCGACCAGGAACTCGCCCATGCCGTTGTTATGCTCGGGAAGCGTCCAGTTGCCGCTGTCGATCAGCAGATTCTCGCCCTTGCCGCGGATGAGATAGACGCCGCTCTGGACATAGCCGTCGAGCTCGTCCTCGGCGAGCGGCCCGTGGATGCCGGGAATGCCCCAACCGTCCGGTGTCTCTGCCCAAAAGAAGATCATCTCATCGCCTCCTCTCTCTCGCCGTCGCTGTCCCGGGACCCGTCAGGCATTCTTCGGCGCGTAGCGGCGGTAACGCACATCCGCGGTGATCTCATGGGCGAGCATGCCTTCGACATGGCAGACGCGGCCCATGATCGGCGCGATGCGCCGGCTCGCTTCCGGCGACAGATGCTGGTAAGTCACGGTCTTGATGAATTTGCCGGCCCAGAGCCCGCCGGTATAGCGGGCGGCACGGCCGGTCGGGAGCGTATGGTTGGTGCCGACGCCCTTGTCGCCGTAGGCAACCGTGCATTCCTCGCCCAGGAACAGGCTGCCATAGTTGCGCAGCTTCGACAGATAGAAGTCGAGGCGCCGGGTCATGACCTCGAGATGCTCGGGTGCATATTCGTCGCTGACCGAGACCGCCTCCTCGTCGCTGTCGACCACGACGATCTCGCCATGGTCGCGCCAGGCGAGCGAGGCGACCTCGGCGGTCGGCAGGGTCTTGAGCTGCTTCTCGATCTCCGCCAGCACCGCCTTGCCCAGGTCTTCCGAGGTGGTCACCAGCCAGGCGGGGCTGTCGGGTCCATGCTCGGCCTGGCCCAGCAGGTCGGTCGCGATCAGCGCCGGATCGGCGCTGTCGTCGGCGATGATCAGGATTTCGGTCGGGCCCGCCATCAGGTCGAGACCCACCACGCCGAAGAGCTGGCGCTTGGCCTCGGCGACGAAGGCATTGCCGGGCCCGGTGATCATGTCCACCGGCCGCATGCCGACGCAGCCATGGGCCATGGCCGCCATGGCCTGGACGCCGCCCAGCGCATAGATCTCGTCGGCCCCCGAGGCGTGGAGCGCATAGAGCGTGGGCGGGAAGATCGCGATGCCGTCGCGCGGCGGCGCGCAGGCCGTGATGTAGCCCACGCCCGCCACCCGCGCCGTGCCGACGCTCATGATCGCCGCCGACACCAGCGGATATTTGCCGCCGGGGATGTAGCAGCCCACGGCCTCGACCGGGATATGCTTCTGGCCCAGCCGGATGCCGTCCTGGGTCTCGACCTCGAATTCCTGCATGCTGTCGCGTTGGCGGCGCGCGAAGTCGGTCACCTGCTGCTTGCAGAAGGCGAAATCCTCCTTGAAGGATTCCGGCAGATTGTTCGCCACCTTGCGGATCTCGTCCTCCGAGACCCGGAAGTCCTTGCCCTGCCAGCGATCGAGCTCGCGCGCATAGCGCGCCACCGCCTCGTCGCGATGGCTCGCGATGTCGGCCAGCATCCTGCGCACCGTCTCTTCGACGCGGCTCAGATCGCGCGGCGCCTTGGGCGGCGCCTTCTTCACATATCTACGCATGTTCCACTTGCTCCTGCGGGGCCGTCAGCCGGCCCGGCATGAATGCAACCCTTTACATTTGGAGATCGCAAAAAGACCCCATGCCGAAGCGGCGCCCTGCGGCCCGCATTGCCAGGGGGTCACTGAAAACGAGAGAAGTCCCGCGCACACGCGAGATTTCCTTGGCACTGGCACAAGAAACATTTGAGCCTCCCCTGGTCGAGCCCCGCTCAAGGCACAACCCGTCCCCGCATTCTTGTCGACGGTGGATCGGGTTGCTGAGTTGACTGTAAGCGTTTACATATAAAACGCAACAGCGATTGCGGGCGCACGAGAATATTCCGGCCGACATGTGCCGCAGTGCAGCAGAAATGATGCGCCGCGCCATCGCCCGGCGTTTGGTTCGACTGCCCCCTCGATGAAGTCGGCGATGCGATCGCGTGTATCAGGCAATCGCATTGCAATGGGAAACGCGGCGTCCTAGGACATTGCCCATGGCAGACAGCAATCCGAAAGCGAAGCGGCGCGCGAAACGCAGCGCCCGTCCGCGGCCTGGCGGCAGCGTCACGATCCATCGCATCGCGGCCGAGGCCGGCGTTTCGACGGCGACCGTGTCGCGCGCGCTCAACCAGCCCGAGAAGGTGAGCGCCGACGCGCGCGAGCGCGTCCAGGCCGCGATCAAGC
>CAVOLB010000103.1:0-9892 GCA_963696655.1 uncultured Alphaproteobacteria bacterium | reverse complement strand
GTCGCGAAACGTCAACAACACCTACCGCGTCGGCCGCGGCATTCAGGCCGGTCGCGTCTGGACCAACTGCTATCACATGTATCCCGCCCATGCGGCCTTCGGCGGATACAAGCAGTCGGGCTTCGGCCGGGAGACCCACAAGCTGATCCTCGACCATTATCAGCAGACGAAGAATCTCCTGGTCAGCTACAGCCCGAACGCGCAGGGCCTGTTTTGATACAGGACATCGCCCGAGGGCCCGCCAACGCCACGGCGGCGGACAGCGATCCGGCGGGCGGCGAGAGCCGTCGCCCGCTGGAGCGGCCGCTGCCACCGGACCACCGGGATACCGGCATGCCCAAACGCGTCCTGTTCACCCCGCAAGCGCTCGGCCTGACGCAACAGCTGCGCGAGACGTTCGGACCCTTGATTTTCCATCTGTCGGGAGGGTGCTGCGAGGGCAGCGCGCCCATGTGCTTCCGGCAGAGCGACTTCCGCGTCGGCGCGCGCGATGTGCTTCTCGGCGTGATCGACGGCTGTCCCTTCTATGTCGGCGCGGCGCAGTTCAGCTATTGGGCCTATTGCCAACTGACGGTCGATGTCACCGTGGGCGGCGGCGACAGCTTCTCGTTGGAAGCGGCCGAAGGGATCCGCTTCATCGTCAGGTCCCGTCTTTTCACCGATCAAGAGGCTGCGGCGCTCGACGCGGCCGGCCCGCCGCAGATGGGCCCGACAAACGCGCCACCCGCCGCCGAGCCTCCCGGAGGAGGCGAAGCCGGCAACGCGCCGGCTATGCGGCGATGATGACCTTCAGCGCATGCGTCTCCGCCGCACGCCCGAACGTGTCGTAGGCGTCGAGGATCTGAGCCAGCTTGAACCGATGCGAGATCAACCGGGTCGGGTCGATCTTCTTCGATTGCACGGTCTTCAGAAGCATCGGCGTCGTCACCGTGTCGACCAGCCGCGTCGTGATTGCGATATTCTGCGACCAGAGCCGCTCGAGATGGAGGTCGACCTTGGAGCCATGGACGCCGATATTGGCGATCACGCCGCCCGGGCCGACCAGATCCTGGCAGAGCAGGAAGGTGGCGGGAATGCCGACCGCCTCGATCGCGGTATCGACGCCATGGCCGCCGGTCAGCGTCTTCACCGCGTCGGCCGCCTTTCCATCCTTGCTGTTGATCGTGCGCGTCGCGCCGAACTGCCGGGCGAGCCCCAGGCGGTTGTCATCCAGGTCGATCATGATGATCTCGGCCGGCGAATAGAACTGAGCCGTCAGCAAGGCTGCAAGACCGATCGGTCCCGCGCCGACGATGGCGACCGTCGAGCCGGGCGCGACCTTGCCGTTGAGCACGCCGCATTCGAAGCCGGTGGGCAGGATGTCGCTCAGCATCACCAGGGCCTCTTCGTCGGCGCCCTCGGGGATCCGATAGAGGCTGGTGTCGGCATGCGGGGTGCGCACATACTCCGCCTGGGTGCCGTCGATCTCGTTGCCGAGAATCCAGCCGCCCGTGGTGCAGTGCGAATACATCCCGCGCCGGCAATAGTCGCACTTGCCGCAGGATGAAATGCAGGAAATGAGGACGCGATCGCCGGGATGAAAGGTGGTGACCCCGGCACCCACGGAATCGACGATTCCGACGCCTTCATGGCCGAGGATTCGCCCCGGGGTGCAAGTCGGGACGTCGCCCTTGAGAATGTGCAGGTCGGTCCCGCAGATGGTCGTCTTCACGATCTTCACGATCGCATCGCCCGGCGCCTTGATTTCAGGCTTGGGACAGTCTTCCAGCGCCTTGCGGCCGGGCCCCCGGTAGACGAGCGCTTTCATGACATTCTCCTGTGTGCCGGCCGTGAGCGTGAAGGGAGTCGTCACGACATCACCAGGAGAAGTGGGGCGGCGGACTCATATAACAACAAGGGCCGGTGCCGCACCCGGAAGGTTGGGGTCGGAGCATCCTGTCCGATGCAGCCCAGGGGCAGGCGGCAGCTTCGGTCCTGGCGGCTTTCTACGCCAGATCCCGCGGGATCTTCCGTTCCCAGCGTTTGTTGAAGACCGGCTTGTCGCCCTCGAATCCGTCGAGCTCGATGGTGACGTGGAAGTTCTTGGCATCGGCCGTGAACGAGCTGCGGCCCTTGGTGCGGGTGTGCCAGTCGCCGCGCCCGAGCGAGGCGACCCAGGCATAGTCGGCCCGCGCGCTCAGCGGGTCGTCGCCCTTGATGCGATAGCGCTCGGTCAGATGCGCGCCGGTCTCCAGCCCGATCGCCTCGAGCCGATAGATGCCCTCGTCCTTGTCGACCGCATAGGTCGCCTCGTCCTGCGCGGGGTCGTAGCTCAGATTCAATCGCGCGTCATGTTTGCGGATCCAGGCGACGGGGCCGGGCATGGCGCCTTCTGCGGGACCGAATTCCGGCAGCTGGTTGTCCTCGGCCCGGCGCGGGCGCGCCGGCAGGGTGAGCCGGCTGCTGCCGGTATGGACCGTGATGGTCGCGGCCTCGGCCTGCGGCCAGATCGTCGGCCAATAGGCGGTCGAGATCGCCACGCGCAGGCGATGGCCGGAGAGGAAGCGGTAGCCGACATCGTTGAGCTGGACGCGGACGCGATAGCGCTGGCCGGGCGTGAGCGCGGTTGGTGTCACATGACTGTCACGATGGGACAGGTTGAGCACGCCATAGCTGACGCGCAAGGACGAACCGTTGGCGTCGACGTCGCAGAGCCGGACCGCGATCTGGGTCTGCGGCTTGTCGGAGGAAAGCTCCAGCTCCAGCACCGGCGCGCCGACGATATCGAAGGCCGCGCCCAGCGGCTCGGTGTCGAAGCAGAGCGAGCGCGCATCGTCCTCGCGCTGGTCGAAGGCGATGTCGACGCCATTGCCATAGGGGCACCAGAAGCCCGCGGCCGAGCCGACATATTGCGGCGAGCGATGCAGCAGCGCGCGCTCGGGCGCCGGCTTCGCGCCCAGGCCGTTCTCGTTGAGGTGCAGGATGCGAAGTTCGGTATGGGGCGAGGGCCAGCTAGGCTCGCCGATCCAGCGGCCGGGCCATTCCTCCTGATAGGCGCGCGGCACCACGCGGTCCATGACCCAGACGCGATAGCGCGGGCCGTCCATGGCGCCGCGATCGATGCCCTTGAGCCACTGGTCCCACCAGGCGAGACATTCCTGCAGGAAGCCGATCGCGGGCAGGGGCCGCGCGTTGTGCGGCCAGGTATGAGCCCAGGGCCCGACCAGGCCCTTGCAGGGAACCTTGAGGTTGGCGAGGAGCCGCGGCACGGCGTTGCTATAGGCATCGATCCAGCCGCCGACCGCGAAGACCGGGCATTCGATGTCGGCATAGTTCTCGCAGACCGAGCCCTGCTGCCAGAAAGCGTCGCGGCGCGGATGCTCCATCCAGTTGACGGCGAGGAGCGGCATGTTCTCGAGCCGGTCGAGCCACATCGAGCGCCAGCGCTCGCCCACGATCGCCGGATCGGGTGGCGGCGAGGCGTAGCAGGTCATGGCCGAAGCCCAGGTCGAGTTGTCGCTCAGGAGGCAGCCGCCCATGTAATGGACGTCGTCGGCATAGCGGTCGTCGGTGAAGCAGGCCGGGATGATGGCCTTGAGCTCGGGCGGCCGGCGCGCGGCAATCTGGAGCGCGTTGAAGCCGCCCCAGGAGATGCCCATCATGCCGATCTTGCCGGTGCACCAGGGCTGGCCGGCGATCCAGCGCAGCGCCTCCAGCGCGTCGTCCTGCTCCTGCTTGATATATTCATCGACGAAGCGCCCGTCGGATTCGCCGGTGCCGCGGATGTCGATGCGCAACACCGCATAGCCCTGGCGCGCGAACCAGGGATGCATGATCTCGTCGCGCGGCGCCGTGCCGTCACGCTTGCGGTAGGGCAGATATTCGACGATCGCCGGCACCGGCGTGGTCTCGGCGTCGGCCGGCAGCCAGACCCGCGCGGCGAGCCGCACCCCGTCCGACATCGGGATCCAGATATTCTCGATTTCGCGGACTTCGCGCGGCGTGACGTCGATATAGCGCATGGGATTCCAGAGCGTGGGAGGGCAAGGGCGCCCCTGTCTGGCTCAGCGCGGCGGTTCCGTCAACAGGCGGCGAAGACGGCCCGGAAATGCCCCCGGGTTCGCGGGCTTCTCGGGGCTTATTCCGGCAGCAGCCTGACCAGCCCATGCTTGGCGAGCCAGACCAGTCCGCGGCGTAGACTGTCCTGCCGGTCGGCCGGCGCCAGCGCCACGAGGTCGTCGGCGCTGGCGGTTTTGGCCGTCGCCAGATGAGCCAGCACCGCCATGCAGTCGTTCCGGTCGGGGAAGATGCTCGAGGCATAGGAGCTCGTCGGCTGGCGGCGCATCGCGTCGAGGCGCTTCACATCGGCACCGGCGACCGCGGCGACCTTCGTCTCGGGCGCCAGCTGGTTCGTGGGGTAATGCGCGAAGGCATCGAACGGATCGAGACGCGCGGGCCAGGCCGGGCCCTTGCCCCGCGGTGCCGACTCCTTCGCATTTTTGCGGATCCGGTCGAGCTCGGCCCAGAGCTGCTGATACTGGCCGATCACGACCTTCCAGTCGAAGACGTCGCGCGCACGCTGGCGCGCCTGGCTGCCCAGCTTCTCGCGCAGGTCGCGGTTCTTGGCGAGCCGCACCAGCGCCTCGGCGGCATCCTGCGGGTCGACCGAGACGAACTGGCAGGCATTGCCGCAATAGCGGTCATAGCTGTCGGCGCCGGAGGTCTGGCGATAGATCAAATCCTCGCCCAGCGGGGCCGGGGGCTGCCAGCTGCGGATGCGGAAACCGTCCTCGCCGTCGCGCACCGTGTCCATATAGCCGTCCCAGTCGCTGACGAGGCAGGGCAGCCCCGCCGCCATGGCCTCGATCGGCGTCAGGCCGAAGGTCTCCTGGATGTTGTCGGAGAAGGAGACGAACACATCGGCCGCGGCCCAGATCTCGCTGCGGACGTCCTTCTTGCGGCCGTCGAGAAAGATGGCGTTGACCGAGGGACAGAGTTCGCGCGCCCCGCTGCGGAAGCCCTGCTCGATCGCGTCGTTCGCGAACCAGCCGGCCTGGATCAGATGCACCTTGCCCTTGATCGCCTTGGCGGCGGCCTCGGCCGCGAGATACATCGGCAACGGATGCGCCTTGGCATGGAAGGACAGCCGGCCCATGAACAGCAGAACGATGTCGCGCTCGCCGATATGCAGCCGGTCGCGCCAGGTCTTGCGCACCGCGCCGCCGAGCTTGAAGGCGTCGCAATCGACGCCGAGCGGGATCACCGGCAGCTCGGGCAAGGTCGGCTTGCCGGTCGCGCCGAGACGATCGCGGAAAAATTCCATCTGCGCCTCGACCACGCGGTCGACGGTCTTGCGCACCGAGACCGAGCTGCAGATCAGCGCGTCCCAGCGCTGCACCGGCCCCGTGACCAGGCCCGCAATCGAATCCATCGCGCCGAAGGAGGCGGTGGTGTGGGTGATGCCGGAGATCGAGAAATCGCGCTGGTCGCATTTCTGTCGGCGCATCCAGGCATGGTCGGCGATGCCGGGGCCGGGCAGGAAGAGCGAGCCCGGCTCCTTCAGCATCTCGAGGCGGGAATAGACCGCGACCGAGACCGGCGTCCCCGGCTTCAGCTGATGCAGGGTCTCGGAGAAATGACGGCCGTCGTTCTCGGTTGGGACCAGACCCCAGAAGCGCTCGACGCCGGCATGACGGGCGAAGCCCTTGAGGAAGCCCTCCCCGGCGGCGTGGCGCCCCATCAGCTTCGGCCGCGAGGTGTCGTAGCCCTCGGCCGCGAACATGATCGCGGCGTTGGGCCGCCGTTTATCGGCAGCGTGCAGGGTCTCCGTCTCGGTGGCGCGTGCCGTCATCGGGCCGGGCTCCTCCATGGCGATCTCCTCGACCGGTCAGCGGACCGGCGCCGGCTGGTCTTGTACGGGAATTCATCAATCATTGCAGGCATTTGATGCGGAACCGTAAAGGAACATCGTAAAGAGCGCGAGGCGGGGGGCCCGACAATCGAGCCATTCCCGTGCGAGATCAAGGGATTGTGGGGGGGGTGCGCGATCGAGCGACGGCCACCCCCTTCCTAGCCTTCCCCCACAAGGGGGGAAGGGATCAAAACGCGAAGGCGCCGCCGCTCAATATCACCTCCCCCCATTGCGGGGGAGGTCGCGAGCGCAGCGAGCGGGAGGGGGGTGCTTGGTCCGACGAGGCAGGACTTGCCGGATCGGGGGCGGCTTTTGCCGTGCGGGACAGGTTCCCTGGTGGGGAGCTGGAGCCTCTCCCCAGGCGCGCCGCGGCTCTAACGCGCCGGATTTACTGACTAAATTTGGCGCCATCTTTGCGTGCTGACGGGGTGGGCCGATCGGTGCCCCGGCGCGGCTTCGCGTGCCGGGACGGGACGTCGGCTGGCCCGGCCTTGCTGCGGAAAATCAGAAGAAGAAGGAGAATCCACCATGATTTCCGGAGTGGGTGGCGCGTCATCGATCGACGCGACCACGCTGAACAAGATGTTCTCGCGGCTGGATACAAACCAGGACGGTGTCGTGAGCCAGGCGGAGTTCGATGCTGGCTCTCCCTCGCCGTCCGCGGCAGCCAAAGCGGACCAGATGTTCAAAGCCTTCGATACCGATGGCGATGGGCAGATGAGCCAGTCCGAGCTGGCGACCGGCTTCGAGAAGATGAGCTCTGCGATGAAGAGCGTGTTGTTGGGATCCCAGGACGTCTCCGGTTCCGGAGCGTCCGCCAGCGATTCCGCATCAAGCATCACGCAGCAGCTGCTCGACACGCTGACCTCCTCCGACAATTCGTCGAAGACCGGGTTGGACGCGTCGACCCAGCAGAGCCTGCTGTCGGCGCTGCTGGGCCTGCAGGAGAACGGATCGCAGGCCGCCTGATCCAGGCTGTTGGCGATTCCGGAGCCCCACCGCGGCGATCCGTTCGCGGTGGGGCCGTCCCGCGACCATCCTCTACCATGATCAATTTGTGCCGGCCGCGCCCAGGGACCCCGGGCCTTGTGAGAGCCCGGCCCCAGGCGATAGCCTCCGAAGGGGTGATCGGGAACCGGAGAGCAGGCCATGCAGGTCGATCGGCGGGTCTGGGTGCGCGCGATGCTCACGGCGATCGCGCTGGGCGGTCTCACCCGGCGGCTGGCCGCGCAGGACGCCGTTGGCGAGGTGGTGCGGCTCCAGGGGCATGTTGCCAGGACCCGGGGCAGCGGCGAGACGTCGCTGGTCCTGGGAGACAAGGTCGCCGTCGGCGACAGTATCGTCACGGGCGAGGACGGCAAGGTCGATCTGCGCCTCACCGACGGCTCGCTGCTGACGGTCGGGCCCTCGAGCCGGGTCGAGGTCGCACGTTTCGCGCCCAAGGCGGGCGGCGGAACCGGCGAGGCGCTGCTGTCGCTTCTCAGCGGCGTCATCAAGCTGATCGTCAATGATGGCACGCGCTGGGGTCGCTTTGCGGTCCAGACCGAGACGGCGGTTGCGTCGGTGCGCGGCACCGAATGGCTGGTCGAGGCGGCGAAGGACGCGAGCGCGGTCCTGGTGCTGACCGGCAGTGTCGAAGTGGCGAGCCGGAGCCCCGGTCCGGTCTTCACGCTGGGTCCCGGCCAGGGCACCGATATCAAAGCCGGCGCCGCGCCGACGCCGCCCAAGATCTGGGGCGCGGCCCGTCGTCAGAAGGCCCTCGCGCGCGTGACCTGGTGACGACGTGACCGCGACGGGGGCGAACCGGCCGGAGCCGCGCGGGCTCCGCTGGACCGCCCTGGCCGCGACCACGGCGCTGATTGCCCTGCTGCTGATCCATAGCTCCGGCTTGCCCCTGTTCGACGGCATCGAGGGCGCCAGCCTCGATGCCCGTTTCCATCTGCGCGGGACTCTACCGGCGCCCGACGACATCGTGATCGTCGCGATCGACGAACGCACCTTGGCCGAGGTGGGGCGGTGGCCCTTGCCTCGCGCCCAGCTCGCGGCAGCACTCGACAAGCTGCAACAGCTGGGCGCGCGCAGCATCGGGCTCGATGTGCTTCTGAGCGAGCGCGAGGCACCCAGCAACGGCATCACGCTTTCCGCCGGCGATCTGGCATTGCGCGATTCCCTGCTGCGGCAGGGGCGCTCCGTGCTGGCGATGGCGCCCTTGTTCGAGCTCTCCGCCGGCGGCGATCCGAAGGCGATCGAGGGGCTTGCGCCCTTGGGCTATCATGTGGTGTCGCGCCCCGCCGGCGGCGGTTTCGATCCGCCGCGCGCGGCCGGCGCGCTGTTGCCGATGGCGCCCTTTCGCGAAGCCGCCATCGTCGGCCATGTGAACTTGCCGCCGGATCGGACCGGGGCGCGGCGCAGCTTCCAGCCGGCGATCGCGATCGGCGATGTGCTGATCCCGGCCTTCTCGGTTCAACTGGCCCGGCTGCAGCTCGGTCTCGATGGGGACGAGGTCGCCCTGTCGCTGGACGGGCAATTGCGGCTGGGCGACCGGAAGATCCCGCTCGACAACGATCTCAGCCTGCCGATCGACTATTATGGGCCGGCCGGCAGCATCTCCACGCTGTCGCTCGCCGACCTCATGGCCGGCAACGTCCCTGCCGACAGGATCGCGGGCCGCGCCGTCCTACTCGGCGGCACGGCCCTCGGATTGGGCGACCGATTCATCACGCCCTTCGCGCGAGAGCTGCCCGGCGTCGAGGTCCTGGCAACAGCGACGGCCAATCTGCTGCATGGGCCGAGACTGTTGAGAACGGGCGCCGTGCGTGCCTGGGAGTTCGGCGCGCTTCTTGTGTTGGCGGCGCTGGCATGGATGACCGCGAACTTGCGCAATCCGCGCCTGGCGCTCATCGGCACCCTGGTTGTGGTGCTGATCTGGCCGGTCCTGACCACGCTGGCCTTCACGCAATTCAATCTCTGGATCAACATGGCGGTGCCGACCTTCGCCGCTGTCATGACTGCGGCCATCGTCCTGCTGGGCCGTGTCGGCAGGGAGCTGCGGTTGCGGCGCGAGGCCGAGCGCCAGCGCGGCAACCTCGCGCGTTATGTACCACCCTCGATGGCCGAGCAGATGGCGTCGGAGGAACAGCCCGGCTTCTATGAGCGCGAGCAGCCTGCGGCCATCCTGTTCGTCGATCTCGCCGGCTTCACGCGGCTGAGCGAGCGGCTTTCGCCCGCCGAGACGGCGGAGTTCCTCAAGGCGTTCCATGGCCGGCTCGAGGAGGTCGTGCTGGCCCATGGCGGGGTGATCGAGCAGTTCGTCGGCGATGGCGCCATGGTGATCTTCGGTCTGCCCCAACCGAGGCCGGAGGACCCGGTTTCGGCGCTGGCCTGCACCCGCGCCTTGATCATGGCGTTGGCGGGCTGGCATCCGGAGCTCAAGCCGCGCGCTGGCCTGCATTTCGGGCCGGTGGCGATGGCCCGATTGGGCGGGGCGGCGCAGTCGCAGCTCGCGGCGGCCGGCGACATCGTCAATGTCGCGAGCCGCCTCGAAGCCTTCGCCAAGGCGAAGGACGCCGCCATCGCCATGTCGGATTCCGCCATGCGTGCCGTGGGGGCCGCCGGCCGCAAGGATCTTCAGGTCGGATTCAGGGTCCTGGACAATCAGCCGATCCCGGGCCGCGAAGGCCGCGTCACCATATGGATCGCGCCGATGGAAGCGCTGCTCGACGCCGCCGGCGCCTGACGGTGCCCCATCCGCCGTTCGAGCCCGCGAAACTCGACGAACCCGACCATCCGCTCCCAGAGATAGTCGCCATAGGGGAAGGGCGCCATCGGCGGCTGCCCGGAGGTCGAGAGCGGCTGGATCAACGCCTCCGCGCCCGGCTCGTAGAAGAACGGGATCGAAAGGCGAGGGCTTGCCGCGGCGAGGACGCGGTGCTCGGTCGCGCGCACCCGGCCCTCGGTCCAGAGCTCCAGCAGCTTGCCGAAATTGACGACGAGCGATCCCTG
>CAVOLB010000102.1:0-25472 GCA_963696655.1 uncultured Alphaproteobacteria bacterium | reverse complement strand
TGTCCGTCTACTGGTTCCAGTACGTATTGCTCGCAGCCATCGTGCCCATATTGCGCACCGGCGGATTGGCGATCACGGAGGCCGCCTGCTTCACGACCGTCTGGCCGGCCGCGAGCTCGGACGAGTTCGCCGTGATGCGATGGCGCGTCATGGCACCGATCCGGACCGAGCCATCGGCCTGGCGCTCGATACCCGCCAGCCTCTCGATCCTGCGCAGGCTGACAAGGGCGCTCGGCTGCACCAGCCCGGCATTCATCATCGCCACGAGGGTGGCGCCGCCGGCGAGGCATTTCGCCTCGGGATCCGCCGCCAACAGACGGGCCGCCTCTTCCAGGCTGTTCGGCATATGGAGCAGAGGCGCGCTCATGCCGCGGGCTCGAGCCTTTCGCGCATGGTCTTCACGAAGTCCCCGCCGATGCCTTCCGCCTTCTTCTTCATCACACCCAGGCCGAACTTGCCGAGCCGTCCGACGATGGAAATCTCGGTGCTGTAGCGCACCTCCGTAACGCCGGGCTCCGGCTCCTGCAGCTCCAGCAGCGTCTTGGCCTGGAGCATAGAGGCGCGGCTGCCCTCCTCGCCCTTCGTCAGGGAGCGAAGATAGTTCGGCGGAACCTGCTCCTCGACCTGGACGTCGAGCTTGAACTCGGCCTTGATCGGTCCGATGGCGACGCGAACGCCGGCCTTGTAGCTGTTCGGGCCCGTCACCTGGATGCCGGTGCAGCCGGGAATGCAGGGGCCGACCTGCTCCGGGTCGGTAATGAAGGCCCAGACCCGGTCGCGCGGCGCGCGCACGGTGAAGCCATCCTCGATCTTCATGACCCTAACCCACCCCGATCCCTTCGATCGCCGTCGCCGGCCCCGCTCCCAACCCCAGCGACGCCCGGCTCAGCGTGTTTCGCGCTGAACGATCATGGCGGGATCGACGAACTTGCCGCGCTCGATGACCGTCGCATTGTCGAGCAGCACGGTGCAGTCGCGCATCGGCACGTCGTAATGGCCCTTGGTCCTGCGCTTGCCCCCGCCTTGCGTGTTGGGCCCGGTCGAGAACAGGAAGTTGCCGGGGAAGGTCCGGGCGCTGGCATGGCTGCGCTCCGGCGCATCGCCATTAAGCGCGATATTGTACCAGCGTGCCTGCGGATTGAGACCCCAGCCCAGATGCGAGACGGCGTGGCCGTCCATGTCGCCGGGATGCGCACGGTTGTCCTCGAGCCAGTCATTCATCAGCTTGGCGTCGAGCCCGCCTTCGATCTTGCGGATGAAACCGTCGCGGATCTCGAGCCGGATCGGGTCCTGCACATAGCGGCAATAGGGCAGCACGACGATGTCGCCCGGCTGCACCACCACCGTGCCGTTCGCCGTTCCCTCGTTCGGGAAGGTATGGACATGCCCGCCGCCCCAATGATCGAAATGGCCGGGCTCGTCGGCATAGCCCCACTGGCTCATCACCGGATATTCGCCGCATTTGACCGTGAGATCGGTGCCGGCATCGCTGAGGATTCGCATCTCGCGCGCCTGGACGAGGCGGCCATGGGCATGCTTGACCGCTTCCTTGAGACCTTTGGGCGCCAGGAGCTGCTCCAGATCGTCGGGCGCATCGATGATCATCAGGACGCGGGTGCCGCCATTCATCACTTCCTTGAGCCAGGCGGTGAAGAGCGGGATGTGGAGGCAGACCAGGATGTCGGCCTGGCGGATCGCGTCGAGCGTGCCCTTGCATTTGCCGACCGTCGGCACGCCGACCTTGGTCCAGGAAGGGATGGCGTTGACGCAGATCTCATAGATGTCGGCGCCCAGCTCGTCGGCCGCGGCGAAGGCGGCCTCGACATATTCGCGCCGCGCCGCCAGATCGGTCAGCACCACGACGGTCTCGCCGGATTTCACCTGGCAAAGCTGGAATTCCCTGCGGTAGAGCCCCGTCAGCCGAGCCGGGTTGATCTCCTGCGCGCGCACCGCGGCGACTGTCCGCATGCTTCATTCCTCCCTGCAACCGGCCCCGTTGGCCGCCCATTTAATGGGCGCCCATCATGTGCAGTGGGCCGGTCAAAGTCGAGAGGCTTCTGTGCCTTGAAATTGCTGGCACTTTGGCCGTTCCGGGAAGCCGCAATTGCGGCGTGGCGCCGGCCTTGAAGGCGTGCCGCCCGCGCCGAACCCGAGGCACGATCGACGCCGATCACCCCCGCGCCGTATCAAGGATTATGTTCCTATGCACTCGCGCAGACCGCGGCTCCACGGCAGACGATCAAAATTGGAGTAGGACAATTCCCCGTTGTCCTTTGCACCGGTCGATCCGCAAGGCCATGGCAGCTTTCGACCGAAAACTACACCCTTCGATATAGATTACCGAGAAGTCACCGCCAAATTCCTATCCGAAAGGATAGAAGACTTATCCACATCTTCTCAATCTTTGTCGCCGAGACTCGCAATACGAGTCAATTTTTATGAAATTCCCTCATAAGTGGTAGTGCCTTTGAACGGCGCCGCAGACGACGGGGAAACATCGCCCGCGACAAGGCCGCCGCATCCGCGGCGCTAGAGGAGAGAAAAAATGACGGCCATCACCGCTGCGAGCCTCCAGGGCCGCGGCAATTTCCTTGCGAACATGAAAATCCGCACCCGGGTGATCCTCGGGTTTCTCTGCGTGCTGGCGATCCTCGCCGCGATTGCGCTGGTGGGATTCTTCGGCTTCAGCAGGGTCGCGACCGAATTCGCCAACTACACCGACGTCGTCAACATCGCGTCGGACGCGCAGACGATCGAGCGCAACCTCACCGACCTGCGCCGCCATGTCGAGCTGTTCGTCGAGACCGGCGATGCCGCCGACGTCGACGCCACCCACGAGATCGAGAAGCAGCTCGATGACGACATCGCGACGGGCAGCAGCGAAGCGATCGACGACGCGCAGAAGCAGGACATCCAGGGCATCGGCACGTCACTCAAGGACCTGGTGACGGATTTCGACAAGGTCGTCGATATCGAGACGCAGCGGACCCACATCGCGACCGACGTTCTCGACGTCGACGGCCCGAAGCTGGCCGACGACTTCGTCGATGTCGGCCGGCAGGCGAGCCAGGACGGCAATGGCGCCGCCTCGGTCCTCGCCAGCACCGCGCTGCTCGAGATGATGAAGGCCCGGCTCTACGCGAACCTGATGCTGGACCGCCATGAATCGTCCAACGCCCAAGCGGCCGAGGAGGCCTTCCAGGGCGTCAAGAAAAGCCTGGAGGATCTGGACAAGCTGACGCTGACCCCCGCCCTTCGCAGCGAGGTCGATAGATCAAGACCCTGGTCGCCAGCTACGAGGAGGCTTTCCAGCAGAGCAAAACCTTCGACGACAACCTCGAATCGCTGACCACCGTCACCATTGCCGGCGAGGTCAAGGCGATCACGGGCGATGCCGACGCGATCAAGAAGGATGCCGCCTCGGACGAGGAACAGGACGCCACGGACACCGACGGCGTGATCGCCGGCACCAAGACCCTGTCCACGCTGCTCAGCGCCGGCGGCCTGGTGCTGGGTCTCGTCATCGCCTGGCTGATCGGCCGGGGGATCTCGCGTCCCATCGTCGCCATGACCGGCGCCATGACCAAGCTCGCCGGCGGCGACAAGGCGATCGCGGTTCCGGCTCTCGGCCGCAAGGACGAGATCGGTCAGATGGCCGATGCCGTCGAGGTCTTCAAGCAGAACGCGATCGAGATGGATCGCCTGGCCGCCGAGCAAGCCAAGGAGCAGGAGCGCAAGGAAGCGCGCCAGCGGGCGATCGAGGGTTACATTAAGACCTTCGACGAATCGGTCTCCGGACTGCTGGGCATCCTGTCGTCCGCGGCGACCGAGATGCGCTCGACCGCCGAGAGCATGTCGGCCACGGCCGAGGAGACCTCGCGCCAGTCGACCGCCGTCGCGGCCGCCTCGGAGGAAGCCTCCACCAACGTCCAGACCGTGGCGGCCGCCGCCGAAGAGCTGACCAGCTCGATCAGCGAGATCACGCGGCGCGTCTCGGAATCGACGCAGATTGCCGGCCGTGCCGTCGATGAGGCGACGCGGACCAACGGTGCCGTGAGGGGCCTCGCCGAGGCCGCGCAGAAGATCGGCAATGTCGTGCAGCTCATCAACGACATCGCCAGCCAGACCAACCTCCTGGCCCTCAATGCCACGATCGAGGCCGCCCGCGCCGGCGAAGCCGGCAAGGGATTCGCGGTGGTGGCGTCGGAGGTGAAGTCGCTGGCCACCCAGACCTCGAAGGCGACCGAGGAGATCGCCGGCCAGATCCAGGCGATGCAGGGCGCCACTGACGGTGCCGTCAATGCCATCGAGGGCATCGGCAGCACGATCACCAAGATCAGCGAGATCGCGACCGCCATCGCCTCGGCCGTCGAGGAGCAGGGTGCCGCCACGCAGGAGATCGCGCGGAACGTCCAGCAGGCGGCAGCGGGGACCTCGGAGGTTTCGACCAACATCACCGGCGTGACCCAGGCCGCGGGTCAGACCGGCGCCGCCTCGGCCCAGGTTCTGTCCACGGCGGGCGAGCTGGCCAAGCAGTCGGAAGTGCTGCGCGGCGAGGTCAGCAAGTTCCTGGACAACATTCGCGCCGCCTGACGCCAAGGAAACGGAGCGGGCATGGGCCGCATAACCAACGCCCCTGCCCGCTCCGGCCCTCGGCAGCGTCATCGTCTCTTCATCTCAGGATCGCCGCCATGACGAACATCGTCAGTCATCCGGCCTTGGACCTCGGCCGGACCCGGTTGCTCGGTTTCTATCGCGACCAGCTCTGCGCCCAGCGCGACCGCGCCGTGCAGGCCCTCAATACCGCCCTGGCATCGATGATGGCGCTCCAGGACGAGCGCTGCCGGGTCATGCTCGCCCCGATGATCGACAGCTTCCGCACCGCCGCCGAGGCCTTTTCCCGGATCGATCCGCTGGTGCCACCCGACGCCCTCCTGCTGGCCCGCATGACGGAAGCCCTGGACCAGCTGGCTCAGCTGACCCTCAATTCCGGCATCATCTGAAACGCCGGCCTCGGGCTAAAGCAGGCCACGCTTCGCCAGGTTGCGCATCAACTGACTGGCGCCGAAGCGCCAGGCCGGCGCCTTGTCGCTGGTGGTGACGCGGTTGGTCAGGCTGCCCAGGGCCGGGGTCGAGATCGTGACGATATCGCCGATCTCATGGGTGAAGCCTTGTCCCGGTCCCCGCCGATCCTGGATCGGCGCGAACATGGTGCCGAGATAGAGCACCACGCCGTCGGGATATTGATGATAGGCGCCGATCAACTGGCCCACGAGCTCCTCGGGATCGCGGCTGATCTCCGAGATCGAGGAACCGCCCTGGAGCCGGAACTGATCCGGCCCCTCCACGCGCAGACCGATATGGGCTTTCCGCACATGATCGAGCGAGAAGCCGCCGTCGAACAGCCGCAGGAACGGCCCGATCGCCGAGGAGGCGTTGTTGTCCTTGGCCTTGCCCAGCAGCAGCGCCGAACGCCCCTCGAAATCGCGCAAATTCACGTCGTTGCCGAGGGTGGCGCCGACGATGCGGCCATCGGAGGAAATGGCGAGTACGATTTCCGGCTCGGGATTGTTCCAGCTGGAGCCCGGATGGATGCCGATCTCGGCGCCATGGCCGACCGAGGCCATCGGCTGGGCCTTGGTGAAGATCTCGGCATCGGGTCCGATCCCGACCTCGAGATATTGCGACCAGATGCCCTTCTTGATGAGCAGTTCCTTGAGCGCCGCCGCCGCGGGCGAACCGGGCTTCAACGACCGCAGATCGCTGCCGATGGCGGCCAGGATCTCGGATCGGACGGACGCCGCGCGTTCGGGCGCGCCCCGCGCCTGCTCCTCGATCACCCGCTCGATCAGCGAGGTCACGAAGGTGACGCCCGAGGCCTTGACCGCCTGCAGGTCGATCGGCGCCAGAAGAGACGGCTTGCTCCTGTCCTGGCGGTCGGTCGGGGTGTTGGCGAGAATCTCGGCAAGGGTTCCGACCCGTTCGCCCTTGGCGGCCTTCGCGGCCTTGGCCGGATCCTTCTCCTCGCAGAGCTGCGAGACCGTCGGGAAGGCCCTGGTGATATCGACCAGCATCTCGCCCTCGAGCCGCACGACCGACGGCCCTTCGACCTCGGGCCACCAGATACGGCCGATCAGGGTCGCCGATCTCGCATCCTCAGGCAGCGTGGTCGCGACCGACAGGCTCAACGGCAGGGGATGGCTCATGATCGGTCCTCAGCGCCGCTTGAAGACGGGCACGCGCTTTTCCTTGAAGGCCTGGCGCCCCTCCATCGCGTCCTCGGTGGCGAAGCAGACGGTCTGGAGATCGCGCTCATATTCGATCGCCTTGTCGAGCGGCATCGAGAAGGCCGCGCGCAGGTTGAGCTTGGCCGTCTCGGCAGCGATCGGCGCCCGCGCCGCGATGGCGGCGGCGATCTCGCGCGCCCGGTCCATCAGCTTGTCAGAAGCCACGACCTCGCTCACCAGCCCCCAGGCCAGCGCCTTCTCGGCCTCGATCGGATCGCCGGTCATGATCATCAGCGCCGCGTTCGACGGCCCGACCGAATGAGCGAGATTGACCGCCATGCCGCCGCCGCCAATCCAGCCGAGCTTGATCTCGGGCGCCGCGAAGCGCGCGTTGGTCGAGCAGATCCGGATGTCGCAGCTCATCGCGGTCTCGAGCCCGCCGCCGAAGGCATAGCCGTTGACCGCCGCGATCGAGGGCTTCACCAGCTTGCGCACCGCGTCGCAATAGTCTGGCCGCGAGCGGAAGGCCCAGGGCGTGGGGTAGGTGTCGAGCTCGCGGATGTCGGAGCCGGCACAGAAGGATTTCTCCCCCGCCCCGGTCACGATCACGACGCGAACATCGTCATCGCGGTTGCAGCGATCGGTCGCCTCGATGATCGATTGGATCATCTCCGGCGTCATGGCGTTGAGCTTCGCCGGCCGGTTCAAGGTGATGATCGCGATCTGGTTCTCGACCTTGCAGAGGATGTTCTCGTCCATCGTTCGACCCCGTCAGAGTTCGGCGCCCGCCGGGCGCAGCGCGGTGTAGCAGCCCTGGAGGCGGTCGGCGATCCCTGAAGCGGGCTGGCGTTCGACCAGCCCCTCCCGCAGGATCGCCGAGGCCTGGGTCTGGAAGGCGATATAGCCGTCGAAGCGCGGCCGGACCCAGGCTTGCTCCAGGGTCCGGACGCTGTTCCGGTAGAAATCGCCCCAGGCGGCGTTGACGCCCGCATCCTGCCAGGATTCGCGACGGCTGGGTTGCCCCTCATGGGCCGGGATGAAACCGGTCTGGGCCTCGGGACCCATGAGCCAGCGGAGATGATCGAGCAGCGCCGGCGAAACCTGGCAGCGCGTGCTGATGGCGATCCCGGTGCCGCCCAGGGTCGAGCCGGGCCGGCCCCCGGGATTGGCTGCGGGCGCATCATGGAAAGCGACGCACCTGGCCTGGGGATCGCGTGGCGCCGAATAGTTCACATAGCCATAGACCAGCGGACAAAGGGCCAGATCGTCGCCGGCGGCCATGAGGTTCAAGATCCCGATCGGATTGAGATCGCGTGCCGCCGGCAGGCTGCGTTCGCTCAAGGGCCGCAGGATGTCCAGCGCCGCCGCCACCGTCCGAGGCGACAGGAACCGGTTCGGATCGCCCGTCCCGGGCGCCTCGCCCAGCGAGACCGCGATCGACATGAGGCTCAGGATCGCGTGCGGCCCCGCGAGCGAGAGACAGAGCGGAACACTCGCCGGCAGCGCCAACACTTCCGCCCAGCTCGCCGGCGGGTCTCGGTCCAGGAGATCGGGGCGGAGCGCCATCACCTGCGTCGCCGCATCGAGCGGCAATGCCCAATGCGAGCCGGCATAGCGATAGCTGGTCAGGCAGGGCCCGATCGTGTCCCGTCCCCAGGCCGCGATCTCCTCGCCCGCGAAGATGGATTCCAGCGGCTGCAGGCAGCGTTTCGCGACCGCCTCGCCGATATGCGGATGATCGAGCACGACGATGTCGTAGCGCTGGCAGAGATCGTCAATCGGGTGGGATTCGAAGCCCTCGAGCGGCTGGCGGTCCCAGTGGATCGTCAGCCCGTCGCGGCCCTCGTCCAGCCGCGCGGCGGCCGCCTGCAGCGCTTTGTAGCCGCGCGGATGATCCCAGGTCAGTCCCCGGTAGGCCGGCATGGCTAGACTTTGGTTTCGGCGAGCGCGCCCGACTTCATCAGCGCGTCGATCCGCGCATCGTCATAGCCGGCTGCCTTCAGGATCTCGCGCGTATGCTGGCCCGCCAGCGGCGCCCCGCGTTCGACTGTCGAGGGCGTCTTGGAGAATTTGATCGGGAAGCCCGGCGTCTTCACATGGCCCTCGGTCGGATGGTCATATTCGACGAAGGTGCCGTTGAGCTCGATCTGCGGATCCTTCACCAGATCCTCATAGCCATAGACGGGGCCCGCCCAGATGTCGTTGGCGGCGAAGAGCTCGAGCCATTCGGCGCTGGTCCGGGTCTTCAGCCGCTCGCGCGTCTTGGCAAAGATCTCGTCGCGGCGGGTCCAGGAGTCCGTCTCGTCCTCCATGGTCAGGAAGGAATCCTCGCCGATCAGGCCACCGAACTTCTTGAGGCTGGGGAAGGAGACGATGATCGACCCGTCCTTGGTCGCGAAGGCGCCATAGGGCGCGCGGATATAGACATGGGCATGGGGCTCGGCCGAGCGCGTCTGCGGCTTGCCGGCCACGGTGAAGATCGACAGCTCCTGCATCTGCAGGGTGGTGATGGCGTCGAGCATATTGACGGTCACCAACTGCCCCTCGCCGGTGCGCTCGCGATGAAGCAGCGCGGCCAGGGCGCCCTCGAAGGCGGTGTAGGCCGTGACGGCATCGACCAGATACTGGCCCGCCGGCGTCGGCGCCTCGCCTTCCCGGCCGGCCGACAGCATCGCGCCCGACATGCCCTGCAGCACCAGGTCCTGGCCCGGCTTGTTGATATAGGGGCCGGTCTCGCCATAGCCCGACATCGAGACATAGACGAGCTTGGGGTTGATCCTGGAGAGGCTCTCATAATCGACGCCCAGCCGCTTGGCGACGCCGGGGCGGTAGTTCTGCAGGAACACGTCGGCGGTCCTGACCAGATCCATCAGCACGGCCTTGCCCTCTTCCGACTTCAGATCGACCGCGATCGAGCGCTTGTTGCGGTTGAGCGAGAGGAAGGAGACGTTGATGCGATTGCCCTTGGCGCCGCCCGCAGAGACATGGCGCTGCCATTCGCCGGTCACCGGCTCGACCTTCACGACATCGGCGCCCAGATCGCCCAGCCTTTGGGCCGCGAACGGCCCCGCCATGGCGATCGAGCAGTCGAGGACGCGATAGCCGGTCAGAATACCCATGATCGAAGAAACCTCGTGATTCGGTTAGTGCATCACCCAGCCGCCATCGACATTGAGCGTCTGGCCGGTGATGAAGCTGGATTGATCGGAGATGAGGAACAGGATCGCATTGGCGATGTCGGTCGCCGAGCCGCGGCGCTTGAGCGCCTGATGATCCAGCACGAAACGGGTATAGCCCTCGGGGTCGGGATGGATCTTCTCGGCGTCGGTCGGAAAGGCGCCCGGGGCGATCGCGTTCACGGTGATGCCATGGGGCCCGAACTCGCGGGCCCAGGCGCGGGTCAGCCCCACCAGCGCCGCCTTCGAGGCCACATAGGGCGACAGCAGCGCCCACCCGCCATAGAAGGTCACGCTCGAGATATTGACGATCCGGCCCCAGCCCTTGCGCTTCATGCCGGGCAGCGCCGCCTGCACGCAAACGATGCCAGCATCGACATTGACGCGCTGCACGGCCTGATGTTCTTCGATCGTATATTGCTCGAAGGGCTTGGAGGGATAGATCGCGGCATTGTTGATAACGATATCGAAGCCACCTTCGCGCTTGGCGATCTCCGCCAAACGGCGCGCGAGCCCCTTGAGATCGCCGAGATCGATCGCCTCGAGAGCGATGGAGCCCGGCCCCGCTTGCTTGGCGGAGGCCGCCAGTCGCTCCGCCTTGACCGGGTCGCTGTCGATCGCGATCACGCGGGCGCCCGCCGCCGCCATCGCCAGCGAGGTGTCATGGCCGAGGCCGCCCGCGGCCCCCGTATAAAGAACCGTCTTGCCCTTGAGCGTCATGCCGGGACTCCCGCTGCCTTCCCACGGCCGGGGATGGGATCCCACCGGTTGCTCGGGGCCGGATAGTCGCTCTCGGGCTGCCTGGCGATGGCCGCGATGCGCTTTTCCGTCGCCGCAATGGCCTGGGCGCCGTCGAGAACCGCGAAGCGGGTCCTGTAGCGCTTCTCCTCGCCATGCTCGAGCCAGATCAGCTCGCCGCGCTCCTGCGCAAAGGGTTTGCCATAGACATGGTTGGTCGAGGGCTCGATGCCGACGGCATATTGCCCTTCCTGGAAATTCTGCCATTCGAACTGGCAGGGAAACTCGTTCTTGTTGGTCTCCACCAGGAATCCAAGCCCCAGCGCGTCATTGACGATGGCGACGGGCACCTGACCGGCGGCGTCGGCCGCCATCGCATGCTGCCAGACCTGCTCATGGAAATTGTGGCGCGGTCCCGGCAGGCGGCGATAGCCGACCTCCTGCTTCCTGTAGTCCTCGGCATGGGCGGCCCAGACCGTATGGGCGACCGGCGCCAGATAGCGCGAACCTTCGGACAGCACCGGATGACCGATATTGATGTGATAACAGAACATATGCGGGGTGCGGTAGAAGCCGTGATTGACGACCCGGTCCTGGACCGTGAACTCGCTGGCGCCGAGCTTCGTCTCGATGCGGCGGATCAGATGCAGATCCTCGCCGAACACCGCCGACTGTTGGACCACGCCCTCGCAGAACAAGGTGCATTCGTCGCCGTCCCACTGCTCGCCATAGGAGACCAGCTTGCCGGGGATGGTCGAGATGCGGCCATGGATCGAGCTGCCGACCGACTTGCGATGGACGTAGTGGTAATGGTCGGCCTTGTCCTCATGCATGAAGAGGATGTGGTCGAGACCGCAGGTCACGACCAGGCCCGAGAAGGAACGCAGCCAGGCGAGCCCGCCCTCGCCCTCATATTCATGCAGGCCCGGATGACGGAAGCCGGCGGGCGAGTTCCAGCCGATGGCCTGCCCCTTATACTCGCAATCGGCCACGTCGAAGGCGCGGTCGAGCAGCACCGTGAAGCGCAGGCCCGAACCGGTGCGGAACTCGAGCATGCGGATGCCGCGCTCGACGCCGTCGCCCAATGTCATCAACCTCACGCCGGCGAACTGCGACAGCATGCCGGCATGGGCCGCCACCTCGCGGCGGGTATAGGAGCGGCCGAAAAGCTGCACCATGATCTAACCTCGAAAGCCTGTTCCAGTCCTTGGGCACGCGAAAGGGCTGCGAGGCCGGCACCCGACGATGCCGGCTTCCGCCGCCTTCCCCGATCAGACGCCGTTGGAGCGCAGGCGGCCGTCGATGAACTTCTTCGCACGCGGCACGTCCGTCTCGTCGAGATGCTCGATGATGATCGGAATGTTCGGATGCTTCTCGCTGAGGCGCTTCAGATAATAGTCGTAATTCAGCGAGCCCAGGCCCGGAGCCGGCAGCTCGATCTCGCCGACGCCGCGGAAGGTGTGCGATTCCGAGGCGTCGATGTCGGCATGCTTCTCCGACTTGTCGCCGCCCGAGCGCTTCACGTCCTTGGCATGGGAGATGCGGATCTTGTCGGAGAGCGTGTCGAAGATCTGCTTCAGCACCCCGTCCATCTTCTCGATGTTGGGGGAATCGAAATAGTTGGTCGGATCCATCAGCAGACCCAGGCCCGGATGATCGACCTCGGCGAACAGCCGGACCGTCTCCTCGACCGAGCCCACCACATTGTTCACATAGGTTTCGAGCAGGAACTGGGCGCCATGGTCATAGGCGAGCTGCGACAGCTCCTTGATCACCGCCTTGCATTCCTGGAAGCCTTCCTCGGTCTTGTTCTTCGGATGGGCGACCCAGTCCGACTCCGTATTGAAAGTACCGGTCTCGGAGATGACGTAGGGCGAACCGAAGTTGCGGGCGTTGCGGATGATCGCCTTGAGATAGTCGAGGCGCTTCTTGCGCTCGGCCGGATTTGGATGGGTGATGTTGGTGTAGCCCGAGATGCAGCAGATCGGCAGATCGTGATCGCGGAAGGTCTCGCGAACCGTCTTGGCCTTTTCCTTGGTGATCGATTCGGGCGTCGAGAAGTCGATGTCCTTGAACGCCAGGTCGAGCTGCACCGTGTTGAAGCCGTGCGCCCGGATCTTCTGGGCCTGCTCTTTCAGCGTGTAGGGGAAGTATCCTGAGAAAATACCGACCTGGATCATGGGTTATCCTCCTCCGATGATGGTGCGGTTCAGATGGGGAATTCGTCGAGGCGCACGGCGCGGCGCTCGGCCATCGAGCGATAGCCGGCTTCGATCAGGGCCATGGTCTTCACATTGTCCTGGCCTTCGAGCAGCGGCCGGGTGTTGGTCTTGAGCGCATATAGCAGCTGCTCCATCACGCCCTTGAAGGCGTTGGGGAACCACATGGTCGACCAGGTCGGCTGCACCCACTTCCCACCGGTCGCCTTCTTCGAGCAGTAGCGCAGGGTCGAGGGCGAGCCCTTTGGATAGTCGGGCCAGCCGATGGTGCCCTGGGCGACGCCTTCGGTGCCTTCCACCCGCCATTTGATATAGATGTCGGACTCGTAGCCCTCCTCGCGCGGCCCGCTCCACACATCCTCCATCGAGACCGCCATGAGCCCCGAGGGAAAGGTCATGGTCGAGACGGTGATGCCGTCGCGATGGGGGAAGGTCGTCCGCGGATCGGAACGGACGGCCGTGTAGATGTCGTTGGGATCGCCGAACAGGAAGCGCAGCACGTCGAGATGATGGATCGACATGTTGAGCAGGGTCAGCCGGTCATATTCATGGAGGAAAGGCTGCCAATGCGGGATCGCCCGCATCTCGATCGTCGCCAGCACCGGCGTGCCGAGCGAGCCCTTGTCGAGGATCTGCTTCAGAACGCGCATCGACTGGTCGAAGCGCATGTTCTGGTTGACCGACAGCACCTTGCCCGCGGCCTTGCATTCGGCCGCGATGCGCTTGGCCTCCTCGAAGGTCATGGCGAGCGGCTTCTGCGCCAGGATCGCCTTGATATGCTTCTGCTTGAGCGCATGCCGGATCAGGTCCGGCTGCTGGTCGGGCGGATAGGCGATGTCGAGGATCTCGACCCGCGGATCCTCGATGAGCTTCTCCGGCGTGTCATGGACCGTGCCGATGTTCCATCGCTTGGCGACATCGGCCGCCTTCGCCTGGGTGCGCGAGGCGATCGCCACCACCGGGAACCCCGCCTCGTGATAGGAGGCCAGATGGACGTCCGCCATGATGAAGCCGGCGCCGATGCAGCCGATCTTGAAATCGCGGCAGCGGATCTCCGGGTCCGGAGAAAAACCGAGTGCGTCCGTCATTGGCGGGTTTCCTCTCTCCTTATGCGGCGGCAGTCGCCGAGGCGCCGTGGGCGAAGGCGCGGCCGTCTTCGCTCGAGAACAGATGGATGCGTGCCGGATCGAGCGTCAGGCCGATGCGTTCGCCGAGCTTCAACGCGGTCTGGCCCTGCACCAGGGCGCGCAGGATGAGGCCGCCATATTTCACATCGACGATGGTGTAGCCGCCGAGCGGTTGCAGCTCATAGACCTCGGCGTGCGCGGCGTCGGCGCGGTCGGGCGAGACGATCCGAACGTCCTCCGGCCGAACGCCCAGCTCGAGGGCCCCTGCTCCCGCTTGGGCCCGGTTGGCCAGCGGCACCTTGAGCTCGCCACCATCGGCCCGAAAGACCGACTGCACCTGGTCCATGCGGCCGGGAATGAGATTGATCGGTGGCGAACCGACGAGCCGGGCCACATAGCGGGTGGCCGGTGTCATATAGATGTCGCGCGGGCTGCCGAGCTGGCGGATCTCGCCATGCTCGAGCACGGCCATGCGGTCGGCGACCGACATGGCCTCTTCCTGGTCATGCGTCACGTAGACGAGGGTGCGCCCCAGCTCGGTCTGGATGCGCTTGAGCTCGACGCGGGTCTCCTCGCGAAGGCGGGCATCGAGCGCCGAGATCGGATCGTCCATCAGATAGGCGTTGGGCTCGACCACGAGGGCGCGGGCGATCGCCACGCGCTGGCGCTCGCCGCCCGAGAGATGGGCCGGCAGCTTATGCAGGATATGGCCGATATGGAGCTTCTCCGCGACGGCGGCGAGGCGCGTTTCGGCCACGGCGGGAGCCACTTTGCGCTCGACCAGGGGGAAGCGGATATTGTCGCGCGCGGTCATATGCGGGAACAGCGCGAGGTTCTGGAACACCATCGCGACATTGCGCGCGGCCGGCGGCAGCAGCGTCACATTCCTGCCGCCGATCCTGACCTCGCCCTGGTCGGGCGTCTCCAGCCCCAGGATCAGCCGCAGGATCGTGGTCTTGCCCGAGGAAGGCGGTCCGAAGAAGCAAAAGAACTCGTTGTCGGCGACGCGGAAGGACAGATCCTTGACCGCGACGGTCTTGCCGAAGCTTTTCGAGACGTTGACGAATTCGATCTCGGCCATGCGTCACGCCTCCAGGATCGCGCGGCCGCTGTCGGCGTCGAAGAGCCGGGCCCGGCCTGCGCGCGGCATGAGGCGCAACCGCTCGCCCGTCTTCACGGCCGCGAGGTTCTCGGCCACGATCTTCGCCATCCGGTCGCCCGCCGACAGATGCAGGATGGCGCGGGGCCCGATGCGCTCGACGAACACGACCTGCATGACGAGGCCCGCCCCGCCCTCCGCGGCGAATTCGAGATCCTCGGGCCGGACGCCGAAATGGACCTCCTTCGCCCCGGCCTTGCGAACGCCCGCGGCCAAGGGAGCCGACAGCATCTCGGAACGGCCGGCCGGCCCGCAATCGACCGAGAGCCTCCCGTTCTCCTCGATCACCGTGCCGGCGATGAGGTTCATGCCGGGGGCGCCGAGGAACCGCGCGACGAAGGTGTTGCAGGGGTTGTTATAGACGTCGAGCGGACTGCCGACCTGCTGCAGCAGGCCGTGATCCATGACCGCGATGCGGTCGGCCATGGTCATGGCCTCGAGCTGGTCGTGGGTCACATAGACCATGGTCTGGCCGAACTCGCGCTGCAGATGCTTGAGCTCGGTGCGCATCACCGCGCGGAAGGCGGCATCGACATTGGAGAGCGGCTCGTCCAGCAGGAAGATCGAGGGATTGACCGCGGCTGAACGGCCGATTGCGAGACGCTGCAGGATGTTGACCGAAAGCTTGGCGGCCGGCCGGTCGAGATAGGGCTCGAGCTGCAACAGCTGCGCGACCTTGGCGACGGCCTTGTCGATCTCGGCCTTGGGCAGGCGGCGCATCTTCAGGCCATAGGCCAGATTCTGGCGCACCGTCATATGGGTGAAGATGGCGTAATTCTGGAACACGAAGCCGACGCCGCGCTTGCCCATCGGCGTCTGTGAGACATCGACGCCGTCGAACAGGACGCGGCCTGAGCTCGGGCTCTCCATGCCGGCGATGATGTTCATGGTGGTGGATTTGCCGCAGCCCGAGGGGCCCAGCAGCGCCATGAACTCCTTGTCGCGGATCTCCAGGTCCATCTGCTTGATGGCGGAGAAACCGCCGAAATGCTTGACCAGGTTCTCGAGATGGATGGCGGCCATGTCAGCTTCTCCGCCCCATCCGGCGCAGCGCCATGTTGGCGACGACCGACAGCGTGATCAGGATGAAGAGCGCGATGGCCGCGACATAGGCCCAGGTCAGGTCCTGGGTCGTGATCTTGTAGATATAGACCGAGATGGTCTCGGTCGCGACGCCGGGGCCGCCGCCCGTCATCACATAGAGCGTGTCGAAGATCTTGAAGATCTCGACCACGCGGATCGCCAGCGCGATCACGATGACGATCTTGATGCGCGGCAGCATGATGGTGGTGAAGCGCTGCCACCAGGAGGCGTCGAGCAGGGTCGCGGCGCGCAGCTGGTCCTCCGGCACGCCGATCAGGCCCGCCAGCAGGATCAGGAACATCAGCGGCGTCCATTGCCAGATATCGGCGATCATCACCGCGACCAGCGCCAGATGCGGGTCGGAGAGCCAGGCGACCGCGAAATCCATGCCGGTGACGCCCGAGACGATCCCGTTGATGGGCCCGCCCGACTGGAACAGCATGAAGAACATGTAGCCGGCGACCGAGGGCACCACCATCATCGGCGTCAGCAGGATCGAGTAGAACAGCCGCTTGCCGATGAAGTTGTCGACGAACAGCACCGCCAGACCCAGCGCCAGGAAGAACTGCGCCGGGACGCAGACCGCCATCACCAGGAAGGTGCGCCGCAGCGCCGCCCAGAGCCGGTCGTCCTGGATCAGATCGACGAAATTGGCGAAGCTGTTCCAGCTCTCATAGGCCGAGACCCAGCTCACCCCGTCGAGCGGCGACCAGTCCGTCAGGCTGATATAGATCTGCATCAGCAGCGGGAAGACGGCGATGAAGAGGATCAGGACCTGCGTCGGCAGCGTCATGCGGAAGCCGAGGCGCCTGCCCTCCTCGTCCAGGGTCAGTTGCCGCGGCAGGCTCGCAGGCGTTGAGGTCGTGGCGGTCATGGCGTTGCGCGTCCCCGCCTACTGCTTGAGCGCGCCGAAGGTCAGGCCGCGGACCAGATATTTCTGAATCGCGATGCCCAACACCACCGGCGGCACGGCCGCGATCAGCCCCAGCGCCGCCTTGGCGCCATAGAGCTGCCCGGTCATGGAAGAAGACAGGCTGGCCATATAGACCGGCACCGTCACCCACTCCTTCGTGGTGAGCAGCAGGCCGATCAGATAGTCGGACCAGTTGAGGATGAAGACGAAGAGCGCCGAGCTCGCCAGCGGTGCCCGCATCACCGGCAGGGTGATGCGCATGAAGACGCGGAAGCGCGAGCAGCCCTCGACCAGCGCCGCCTCCTCGATCTCGCGCGGCATCTCGTCGAAGAAGGTCTTCATCAGCCAGAAGGCGAAGGGCAGCGTGACGATGCCATAGACCAGCGCCAGCCCCCACCAGGTGTCCACCAGCCCGAGGAAGCTCCACATGATCATGATGGGGATCATCACCGCCATCGGCGGAAACAGGCGCAGCTGGATCAGGGCCAGCGGCAGGTTGCCGCCGACATTGAAGCGCGACAGGCCATAGGCCGCGGCGGTGCCGCAGATCATGGCGATCAGGGTCCCGAAGATCGAGGCCAGCAGGGAGGCGACGATCGGCCGGACCGCGCTCTTGTCCAGCGCCACGATCAGCTCCGACGTCTCTTCGCCGAAGACGAAGCGGAAATTGTCGAGGGTCGGCTCGCGCGGCCACCAGGTCAGGTTGGCGCCGCTGGCGGTCCATTCGGGGATCGGCTTGAAGGCCATGGTGGCCATCCAGACGATCGGCACGAGCGTGATCGCGACCGCGGCGAGGATCAGCGCGTAGCGAACGAGCTCGAAGGCAATGGAGCGCTTCATGGGTGGGAAGCCGACCGGTTGCGCGAAGTTCGGGAAAAAGAAGGGCCGGGCAGCGACGAGCGCTGCCCGGCCTTCGGATCAGATCAGTCCAGGATGGTCGGCCAGGCGGCCTTGTTGGTCTTGATCGCCTCGACGATCTTGTCCTCGCCGATACGCCGCGTGATCTTCTTCCACTCCTTCTCCGTGTCGTTCATCGCCTGCTCCGGCGTCTTCGACTTGGTGAGAGCGGCCACGAGATTCTCGTCGAGCGCATTGTGGTAGGCGGTGGCGCCGGGATAGTTGATCGTCGGCACCGCGCGGGCGATCGTCTCCTGGATCGTCTTCACGTGGTAGGCGTGATAGGTCTCCTGCACCAGCGGGTCGGAGAAATTGGCGAGCTGGAACGGATCGAAATAGCCGGCCGGATTGGCGGTCATCCAGCTATAGATCCGGCTCGAGCCCAGCCATTGCAGCAGCAGGTAGCAGACCTCGGGATATTTGCCCTGGGTCGAGATCGAGGCCGTCATGTTGAGCCACAGCACCGAGCGGCTCACGATCTTGCCGTCGATCTCGCGTCCGGGCGGCTTCGAGGATGCCATCTTGCCCGTGACCTTCGAGCCCTCGTTGCCGGGGTTGTCGAGGAACTTCGGCATGTTGGAGAAGGCGCAGGTCATGGCCGCACCGCCGGCCGCCATGTTGCCATACTGCTCCGGCCAGCCCCACGAGATGGCGTCGGGCGAATGGTATTTCAGGCTGTCGACATATTCCTGGGTCGCCAGGATGCCGTGCTCCGAGTTGATCAGCGGCGTCCCGTCATCCTTGAACAGATACTGGTTGGGCGAGGCCGTCGAGCAGAAGCGCTGATACCAGTTGGTGTAGCCCCAGCCCTGGTTGCGCAGATCGGTGCAGCCGAACAGGCCCTTGTCCGGGCGATGGAAGAACATGGCGACGTCGTCGAGCTGCTTCCAGGTGGCCGGGAAGGCGAGGTCGTAGCCATATTTCGACTTGAAGGCCGCCTGCTCGTCCGCGCTTTCGAACAGGTCCTTGCGATAGACCCAGCATTGGAAGTCGCCGTCGAGCGCCACGCCATAGGTGTGGCCGCGATATTCGTTGAGCAGCGTCACGCCCTGCTTGCCGCCGACATAGCCGCGGTCCGGCTCGTCCCACTGCGGTTTATATTTCTCGACGAACTCGTCCATCTTGACGAGGCCGTTGGTCTCGGCCAGATCGCCCAGCCGGTTCCACTCCGTGGCATAGACATCGAACGACCCGCCCTTGGTCGAGATGTCCTGCATCGTCTTGGTGAATTCCTGGCCGGACGGAACGCCGACGATATCGAGCGCGATGCCGGTTTCCTTCTCGAACAGATCCTTCACCGCGGGCGCGCCTTCCGGGAACGCCTTGGTGAGCTGACCGACCGAGCCGTCGGACAGCATCATGTTGAGCTTCTTCGGCGCCTTGCCGGCACCGACCATCGCCTTGAGGGCCTCGATCGCGCGGGATTCGGGCGTATCGGGGCCGTACTGATAGCGCTCGGCACCCGGAAATCCGGTCGGTCCGCCGACCATCCCGCTCGCCAAACCGGTATCGGCATGGGCCGAGCGGATGGTCAGGAAGCGAGGCGCAATCCCGACCGCTGCCGTAATGGCAGCCGTCGAACCCGCCGTCTTCAATACGCGGCGACGGCTCAGCGCTGAACGCAATCCGGGTGTCTTGGCACTCACGGCCATGGATCAGTCCTCCCAGTGTTGGGGTCTCGGTCGCCCCGTTTTGATGCAAAGATTGATGCTATTTGATGCATTACCTGTCAACAAAAAAGATGCAGGGCGCCTAGTCTTTGATCAATATCGCGCCGGCCTGCGTCGGATGTCTTGGCAGGCGGGCATTCTTTTGCTATCGGAATCCGGGCGCCGCGCCCGATTTTTAGGCATGACGAATTGATCTTAACTGATTGCAATAGAATGAATTATTTTAGTTTTCGGAAGGAAGGCCATCTTGGGCCGAGCTTTTTATCTGTTTCCTGAAACCCTTATCTGCCGTCCTTGAAGGTCATTGACAGGAACCATCATTTTACATCATAAATAAAGCGCGCTTTCATCCGGATGGTCAGAGAATGATGGGACAGCTCGGGAATCGAGCCGATCTTCGGGGTGATAGGATGAACCCGGCAAGCCGGCGCTGAAGGAACCGAAGGATCGAAAGAGCGGCATGCGAACCACGATTGCCGATATCGCGCGCGAAGCTGGCGTCTCCACGGCGACGGTCGATCGCGTGCTGAACAAGCGCGACGGGGTGAAGGTCCGCACCCGCGACCGCGTCCTCACGGCCGCGGAACGGCTGGGCTATCTGGAAGGCGCCGCCTTGCCCGCCCCGCAGAGCGAGATCGAGCTCGACTTCGTCCTGCCCGGCGGCTCCAACACCTTCATGACGATGCTGGCCGGCCATCTCGAGGAGATGGCGGCGCAGCGCCAGAAGGATGCGCATATCCGCGTCCATCTGATCGAGGGCTTCAATCCGGATGCGCTGGCGGCGCGTCTGCATGCGATCCGCGGCCAGACTCATGGCGTCGGCGTTATCGCGCTCGACCACCCGACCGTGCGCGAGGCCATCCGCAATCTTTCGGTCGAGGGCGTGCCGGTCCTGACCCTGGTCTCGGACATCTCGAACGTGCCGCGCGTCGGCTATGTCGGCGTCGACAACCGCGCGGCGGGGCGCCTCGCCGGCCACCTGCTGGGACGCTTCATGGGGGCGGGCCGCGGCAAGGTCGCGCTGTTCGCAGGATCGCTCAGCTATCGCGGCCATGAAGAGCGCGAGATGGGCTTCCGGCACATGCTGGCCGAGGCCTTCCCCGCCCTCACCATCGTCGAGCTTCGCGAAGTGCGCGACGATTCCCAGCGCGCCTATCAGGAGGCGCGCACCCTGCTGCGGACCTATGCCGATCTCGGCGGCATCTACAATATCGGCGCCGGCAATCGCGGCATCGCCCAGGCGCTCGAGGAATCGGGGCGCGCCCGCCAGGTCGTGTTCATCGGCCACGAGCTGACCGAATATACCCGCCGCTTCCTACTCTCCGGCATCATGGATGCGGTGATCGATCAGAACCCGCGGGTCGAGGCGCGCGAGGCGGTCGACCGTCTCATCCGCGCCGCGCGCAACGACAACAGCCAGCGCGCCGTGCCGGTGCGCATCCAGGCGATCTTCCGCGAGAATATTCCGGAGATCTGAGGCCGGGGCCGGCGCCGGCCTAGCTGAAGAAGTCGGCGCGATAGATGCCCTTCTTCGTGACGCGCGATTTGGCGGGACCGTCATAGACCACCAGCCATCCCCGACGCCCGTCCGGATGCAGGAATCGGGTGATGCCTTCGGGTCGCTCGGGACCCGCGAAATCCAGACCGGAAACCGGCTTGATCGCGTCGCTGTCGACCAGCCCAGCGCGTTCTTCCAACGCCAGACGGCCCACGGTCCGGTCAGTCCCATCGTCGGACCGGCGATGACGATCAGATCCTCGCCCTCCATCGTGAGATCGCGGATTCCCAGCCCGCCCAGGTCGAGAAAGAACTTCCGATAGGGAGAGCCGCCGGCGCCGATGCGGGTGAGATTCAAACCGTTTTTCGTATCCTTGAGCACGATCTGGAGAATCACCGCGTGACCGCGGATGACCGGGCCGCGAAGGCCGAGAAATAGCGCATCGCCCTTGGCAGCCAATCCTTCGATATCGACGCCGTTCTCCTTGTCGGGCAGGTCCATGAAAGGCGAGAGGTGCCGATCCTTGCCGAGCGCACGCGTCAGGCTGTTGCCGCTGCGGTCGAATGGGAGACAAGGCGCCGTCCCGTCCGCCGGTGTGAGGATTTTGCCGCCGCCATCCGAAAGCGCGAGCCGGCCGATCAGGTAGCGCCGAGGCCGCCGCACGATGGTGGCCAAGTCCTTGAGGAAGTCCTGCGAGAGCGCATCGGGATCGGGTTTCGGACGCACCAGGCTATGGGAGCCCGCGATCCAGAGCCGCTCGCGGTCGATCGATAGCGCCTCGATATCGATCTCCTTGTCGCCCTTCGGCAGCGGAAAATAGAACGAGAGGTCATAGCTCACGGCCTTGCCGTAGCGGCGCCCGTCCCAGGAGAGCCGTTCGACCGAACAACCCTCGTCCGACGCGAGCCAGAGATGCGCGCCGGCCTGGGCCACGGTCGATATGTTGTTGATCAGATGCTGCTGGCGATGGGCCGCCGCGGCGCCGAGCGAGCCATAGTCGAGCCGAACGGGAGAGAGCTTCATGCAGGCCTCGAGGCAACTTGGGCTTTCGGCGAACCATGACACGAAATCGTCGGCTCTGGGCTAGTCATCGCGACCTCTGGCGGACAGACTTGAATCGGCCGGAATTTTCTGGAATTTGAGTGCGTTGCGCCTGGCCAGCCGCACCGTTACCTTGCCTCCTTGGCGAAGCGCTTCCGCCATCTCGCCACCCCATCGATCAGGGTCCCGGCTGCCGCCCTCCCCGCCGGGATCGCCGCCTCGTGCAGAGTTCCGAGCCCACCTCATGAGCGCTTTCATCGATCCCTACTCCATCGTCGGCAAGACGCCCGAGATCGCCGAACATGCGGCGATCCTGGTGATCGGCGCCGGCGACGCCGGCACGGCGGCGGCGATCGACGCGGCGAAATCCGGCGCTCAGACCGTCCTGATCGACGAGCATCCGCTCGACCCTGCCCTCTTCGGCCTCGATGTGCCGTTTCATTTCGGCCAGCGTGCCAACGGCTCGGTGCAGAACCGGGGCCGCGCGCTCGACCAGATCGCCCGGTCGCTCCCGCGCCTCGAGGAAGCCTTCGAGACCGGGGTCGATGTGCGGCTCGGCGTCACCGCCTGGGCCGGCTTCGTCAACGGCCCGACCGCGCATGGCCTGCCGAAACCGGTGATCGCGCTCGCCGACGCCGGCCGGTCCTGGCTGACGAGCTTCGACAAGCTGATCGTCGCGGCCGGCCATCGCGACCTGGGTTTCGCCTTCCCCGGTTGGGAGCTGCCCGGTGTCATGGGGGCCGCGGCCCTTCATGCGCTGATCCATCGTTACCGCGCCTTCGCCGGCCGCCGGATCCTGGTGCTGGGCGGAGGTCGGCTCGGCTTCGAGACGGCCCTCGATGCCAGGCGTCACGGAGTCGACGTCGCCGCGATCGTCGAGGCCGCGCCCGGCTTCTCGGCCTCGAAGGATCTGGTCGAGGCGGCGAGAGCCGCCAGCATCGCGCTCCATGCCGGCTCGACGATCGCGCGCGCCGAGGGCAATGCCGCCGGCGTCGGACGCGCGCATATCGTGGCCCTCGATGCCGTGCTCGCGCCGATCGCCGGCAGCGAACGCATGATCGACTGCGACACGATCTGCCTCGCCCTGGGTGCCGTGCCCAATATCGAGCTGCTCGACCAGCTCGGCTGCAAGCTGACCTATCGCGCGGATCAGGGCGGTCATGTGCCCGTCCTCACCTCGGGCGGCGAAACGTCGATCAGGGGCGTGTTCGCGATCGGCGATTGCGCCGGCATCGCCTCGGACGACGACGGCCCGCAAAGGCTGCAGACCTGGACCAGGGCGGCGCTCGCGGCCGGCGGGCTCGACGTGACCATCTGCCAATGCGAGGAGGTCACGCGTCGCGACCTGCTCGAGGTTCGGCCGCCGCGCTATCTCGACCGCGAAAGCGCTGCCCTGCGCGCGCGCAACCTGCAGACATTGCTGGCGGACGGCCCGGTCAACCAGGATCAGATCAAGCGATTGACCCGCGCCGGCATGGGCGCCTGCCAGGGACGGCGCTGCCGCGAGCAGGTGACGGCGCTGCTGGCGCTCGCGGGCGGCATCGGGCCGGAAGCGGTGCCGTTGCCGAGCTACCGCCCTCCCCTGCGTCCGCTCCCGCTCTCGGTGCTGCAGGACGGACATGAGCATCCCGGCATGCGCTTGGGTTGGGATGTCTGGTTCGGCATCGACGGCCAGTTCGATCCCTATTGGACCATCAAGCGATGACCGCCATGAAGGGCGCGCAGGTGGTGATCGTCGGCGGCGGCGTGACGGGCCTGAGCGCCGGCTGGTGGCTCGCGCGCCAGGGCGCCGAGGTGCTGGTGCTGGAGAAGGGCATCGTCGGCTGGGAGGCCTCGGGCCGCAATGGCGGCGGCGCCAGCCATTCCTTCAGTCCCCTGTTCCTCGAGGAGCAGCGGCTCTGGCCGCAGATGGACGAGCTCCTGGGCTATCCCACCGAGTTCCAGCCCTATCGCGTGCGCATCGGCCTGACCGAAGACAACATGGCGATGTTCACGCGCCAGATGGCGATCGCGGCGCGCCAGGGCTTCAAGGCCGAGCTGCTGACGCCGGACCAGGTGCGCGAGCTGGTGCCGCTCGCCGGTGACAATGTCATCGGCGGCGCCTTCTATCATTATGGCGGTCACGCCAATCCGCAGCGCACGGTCCAGGCCTATGCCTGGGCCCTGCAGGATCGGGGCGGCCGCATCCTCCAGCATTGTGCCGTCACCGGATTTGTCACCCGCGGGGGGCGCGTCACCAGCGTGGCGACCGACCGCGGCGAGTTCGGTTGCGACAGCCTCGTTATCGCCGCCGGACCGCAGCTCGGCCAGATCGCGGCCCAGCTCGGCGCCGAGGTGCCGGTGGCCCCCGCCCGCGCCGAGATGATCGTGACCGAACCGCTCCCGCAGATGAAGCATGGCGGCACCGACGGCAACGCGCTCTATGGCCGCCAGACCCTGCGCGGCAATCTCGTTTTCGGCGGTGGCCCGCATGAATGGCTCGACGAGGCGCCGCCGGGAGCGCGTGCCGCCACGTCTCCCTTGACGCGCAATCTCGCCGGGCGCCTGCTCGAGCTCTTTCCCAGGGCGGCGCATGTCCGCATGATCCGCAGCTGGGCCGGCATCGTCGAGAACACGCCCGATGGACGGCCGATCCTGGATCGCCTGAAGACCTACCCCAACACGGTGGTCGCGACCATGTCGAGCATCGGCTTCGGACTCTCGCCCGCAAGCGGGCGTGCCATCGCCGACCTCGTGCTGCGCAGCCAGTGCGACTTCGCCGACCTCACCTCCTGCCGCCTCGATCGCTTCGCCAATCTCGATCCGGACTGGCGCCGGGACCGTGGCTGGATCCAGGCCGATGCGCCGACGAGCGCGCCGGCACAGGCTTGAAAGGATAAACAGGCGTGACCGAATCCGGACGCGACCGGCGCATGCGCGAGCGGCGCACGGGCCATCCGCACCAGCTCTCCTGGCGGCGCATCGTCAATCGCATGCGACCCGTCGAGATCCTCGATGAAGACCAGATCGAGCGCATCCATGTCGCGAGCCTGCGGCTGCTCTGGGATCTCGGCATGGAGTTCCAGAACCGCGAGGCGCTGGAGATCCTGGCGCGCAACGGCGCCACGGTCGATTTCGACAGCGGCATGGTCCGCTATCCGCGCGAGGTGGTGGAGCATTTCGTCGGCCTCGCCCCGTCGAAGGCCGAGATCCATAGCTGGAATCCCGAGCGTCGCGTCGGCGTCGGCGAGGGCGAGATCATGTTCTGCGGCGTCGGCGGGCCGCCCAACTGCTCGGATCTGGAACGGGGCCGGCGTCCCGGCACCTATCAGGACCAGTGCGACCTGATCCGCCTCGAGCAGTCCCTGAACGTGCTCCATTGCTGCGGCGGCACGCCGGTCGAGGCGATGGACCTGCCGGCGGATTCGCGCCATCTCGACACGCTCTTCGCCTTCCTCACCCTGACCGACCGGCCCTTCTTCGGCCGCGCCATCGGACGGACCCGGCTGGCCGATGCCGTCGCGATGGTAGCGATCGCGCGCGGTGTCGAGCCCGAGGCGCTCGCAGCCGATCCCGGCATCATGTCGGTGGTGAACATCAACTCGCCGCGCCGGGTGGACAAGGAAATGGCGGCGGGGCTGATGCAGCTCGCGCGCTCGCGCCAGCCCGCCATCGTGACGCCCTTCACGCTCCAGGGTGCCATGAGCCCCGTCACCTTCGCCGGTGCGCTGGTGCAACAGAACGC
>CAVOLB010000101.1:0-16175 GCA_963696655.1 uncultured Alphaproteobacteria bacterium | reverse complement strand
CGAGGCCCTGGGCGGCATCGCCTTCCACCAGATGGTGCAGGCGGGTGCGCCCGTGCTCTATGGCGGCTTCACCTCGAATGTCGACATGAAATCGGGCGCGCCCGCCTTCGGCACGCCGGAATATGCGCGCGCGGTCCTGGCCGGCGGCCAGCTGGCGCGGCGCTATCACCTGCCCTACCGCACCTCGAACGTGAACGCCTCCAACACGGTCGACGCCCAGGCCGCCTATGAGAGCCAGATGTCGATCTGGTCGGCGATCATGGGCGGCGCCAATCTCATCCATCACGCCGCGGGCTGGATGGAGGGCGGGCTCTGCGCCTCCTTCGAGAAGATGGTGCTCGATGCCGAGATGCTGCAGATGATGGGCGAGTTCCTGCGGCCTGTCGTGGTGGACGAGGACCAGATCGCCTTCTCCGCCCAGGTCGAAGTCGGCGTCGGCGGCCATTTCTTCGGCGCCGCCCACACCATGGAGCGGTTCGAGACCGCCTTCTATCAGCCCCTCCTGTCCGACTGGCGCAGCTACGAGAACTGGCGCGAGGCCGGCAGCCTCGACGCCACCCAGCGCGCGCTCAAGATCTGGAAATCGCTGCTGGCGAGCTACCAGCCGCCGCCTTTGGCTCCCGACCGCCGAGAGGCGCTCCAGGCCTATGTGGCCCAGCGGAAGGAAGAGATCGGCGAGAAGGGATTGGAGTAGACACGGTTTGCTGGGAAGAAATTCCAGCTTCTCCCCTCCCTCTTTCGGCAGGGCTATCGCATGTGACGAGGCGAGTGGATTCCCTCCCCCAACTTCTGGGGGAGGGTTGGGGAGGGGGCTGCTCGGTATCGGCCCCTTCGCATCCCGACGAGATCGTGGATCGCGTCCTCCCCCTCCCTGCCCTCCCCCAGAAGTTGGGGGAGGGGAAGAAAGCGCCATAGGCGATTGCCCTGCCGAAAGAGGGAGGGAGCCGAATCCTCTAAGGCCTCGCCCCCGATCCCCGATATCATGCGTTCCGGGCGATAACGCCGCCGCCCTCATGGAGGTGGCAAGATCGGGGGAACGACGATGACCGATGTCAGGCCTGATCTGACCCGGATTACGCTGGCCATCCTCTTCATTGCCGCCCTGATCGGGGTGTCGCTCTGGATCCTGGGGCCCTTCCTGCCGGCCGTGGTCTGGGCGACGACGCTGGTCATCGCGACCTGGCCGATCATGCATCAGGTGCAGGCCCGGCTCTGGAACAGCCGCGCCCTGGCCGTGATCGTCATGACGCTGGCCCTCCTGCTCGTCTTCGTCGTGCCCTTCTGGCTCGCGATCGGCACGATCGTCAAGAACTCCGACCGGATCCTCGAATGGGCGGAGTCGGTCGCGACCATGACCATGCCACCGCCACCGGCCTGGCTCGGCGATCTTCCCTTCATCGGGCCGAAGGCCGTGGAAGCCTGGCAGAAGATCGCCGATATCGGCCTCCAGGACGTGCTGCAGCGGGTCAGGCCCTATGCGGCCATGGTCACGCAGTGGTTCATCGGCGCGGTCGGCAGTTTCGGCATGGTGCTGATCCAGTTCCTGCTCACGATCGCCATCTCGGCGATCATGTATGCGCAAGGCGAACGCGCCGCCGCCGGGGTCTTGCGCTTCGGCCATCGCCTGGCCGGCGAGCGTGGCGCCCAGTGCGTCAGGCTGGCCGCCCAGGCGATCCGGGGTGTCGCCCTCGGTGTGGTGGTGACGGCGCTGGTCCAGGCGGCTGTCGGCGGCATCGGCCTGGCGATCGCCGGCGTTCCCTTCGCCGCCGTTCTCACCGCCCTCATGTTCATGATGTGCATCGCTCAGATCGGCCCGACGCTGGTCCTGGCCCCCGCCGTCATCTGGATGTATGCCGGCGGCGACTACAGCTGGGCAACCGTGTTGCTGGTCTTCAGCGTGTTCGCCATCAGCCTCGACAATGTGCTCCGCCCGATCCTCATCAAGATGGGCGCGGACCTGCCGCTGCTGCTGGTCCTCACCGGCGTGATCGGCGGCCTGATCGCCTTCGGCCTGATCGGAATCTTCATCGGCCCGACGGTGCTCGCGGTCGGCTACACGCTGCTGCAGGCCTGGATGGACGAGGACGTCACGACCGATGCGCCTCCGGTGCCGAAGGAGCAGCCCAAAGTTTCGTGAGCAGGGATGGCTCCGCGAAAGCCGGTGCTCCCAAGTCGAGCGTAATTTTCTGCCCATCGCGGACCCACTGCTTCAGCCCACGACGGTTCGCCGGCCGAATGACCAACGCATTCACGTCAGCCAGCCGCTCGATCGCGCTTCGCGACATTGCCAACTCGCTCGCGAGAAGCTTGTCGAGACGGACTCCGCTATCGTAAGGCGCGGCGATCGCGATCTCGGCATGCGTCGCGAGGTCCTCACGCGGCGACAACAACTGCTTCTCGACCGACAGTTCCGAGAAGCTTTCGATCTGGCTGCTGTGCCAGCCCAGCCGCGTCAGGTCGAAGGCATGGCGCCAGGCGAGGGCCGCGTCGTTTTCCGTCAATGCGCGCAAGGCGGCGGGCTCGATGCCATTGACCGGGCATCGCTCCAGCACCGGAAAGTTCCAGCTCTGCTCGCACTGGGCGCAACGATAGACCAGCCAGGCATCGAGGCGCTTCTTCTGGGCGTTGACGCGGAACTTGCCGCTGCTGACGAAGGGAGTCCGGGCGTCGCAGCGCGGGCAGTGGAGCCAAGGGCGGGGAGTCTTCAGCGGCGTCACGCGCCACTGGACCTGCAAGAGGGATTGCATACCGATAACAGCCTTCCGATCGGGAAGTGCTGCAGGCCGGGATGCTGGAGATAGGTCCGCATGGCGGCGGACCGACGGTCAGGCGGTGGAGGAGATGAAGCGGCCGGTGGGAGATTTCGCCGTGGAGGCCGAGCGCGAGAGGTGTTCGGCGGGTGGCGAAGGAGCCGGGGATCCTGCCTTCCCGATCTCAAGCCCACCCACCTGCCGCATGACAGCGCCCGGACGAATCCCAGAGGCCTTGCGGCCGGATTCACCCGGGCAACGGGGAGTCACTGAGATCGGTCAGCGCGACGGCAAAGTCGTCCTCATCGACGATTGGATCGTGGGCGCGGAAGATAGGGAGCCAATCTCAGGCCGTCAATCGGGGATTACTTCCTCTCCCCCGCGAAGCGGGGGAGAGGGTAGGGTGAGGGGGTCTAGAAACCTGCGCCCTCACGCAAGTGAATGCGAGCATCGTTCTGCTTCAGCATCGCAGCACGACCACTCCCCCTCACCCTGCCCTCTCCACTTCCTGAAGACAGGAGGGGGAGAGGAAAGAAATTAGCCTAGACGAAATCGCGCTTTATGGTCTCGTCCCAGTTCTTCGAGAAGATGCGCCGGTCGCCTTCGAACGCATCGAGCGTCGCCGTGACCTTGAAGTTCTCGCGGTCGCTGGTGAGGGTGATCCAGGTCTCGGCCGACACCTGCCATTGCCCCCGCCCATAGCTGCGCTTCCAATGAGTGACGGTCTTGGCCGACGTCGGATCGTCGGGAAGGATCGTGGATTTATGGTCGCGCAGGATGCGAATGGTCAGGTCGATATCGTCGACCCGGAACAGGCCGGTATCGTCGACGCGCTGATAGAGAGTCCGGCCCGTCGCCACGTCGGTGCTGATGGTGCGATGGGGTGCCCCCTCCTCCAGCATCGTCTTGCGCAGCCTGGTCGAGCCTTCCGAGGGCGGGAACGGCACCAGCGCAGAATCCTCGGCGCGTTTCGGGCGCACAGGCAGGCCGATGCGGCTGGCGCCCGTCCGGATGCTCAAGGTCACCGGCTCCGGCGACGGCCAGACCGTGATCCAGTAGGAGGACGAGATGGCGAGGCGCAGCTTGTTGCCGGCGGCAAAGCGGTGCCCCAGCTCGTTGAGCTGGATGCTGACCGAATAGAACTTGCCGGGCTCGAGCGGCGTCGGCCTCTCGTGGCTCTCGCGATGGGTCAGGTTGAGCACGCCGTAGCTGATGCGGGCGACCGCCCCGTCCGGCATGATCTCGGAGAGGGTGCAGGCGACGAGCGCGTTCGGGCGGTCGGCCGCGATCTCGAGATTGACGACAGGCGCTCCCAGCAATTCGAGATCCTGCACCAGAGGCGCGCTGTCGAAAAGGAGCGAGCCGCCGGCTTCCATGCGCTGATCGAGCGCCATGTCGTTGCCGATGCCATAGGGGCACCAATTGCCCGAGGCGAGGCCCGTCGCCTGCGGCGAGCGGATCTTCAGCACCTCGCCCTTGGCCTGCTCGCCTTCGGTCAGATGACCGGGCATGAGCGACCAGGTCTGCGGCTTGATGCGCGGGCTGGGCCATGAGGTCTCCGCGACCCAGCGGCCGGGCTTCTCCGCGTAGGACGGGCTCGGCGCGATCGGATCCTCCATCCAGGCGCGCAGCATCGGCTCGTCCATGATGCCGGTCTCCTTGCCCTTGAGCCAGTGATCCCACCAGCGCAGGCACTCCTGCAGGAAGCCGATCTCGGGGCCCGGCAGGCCGAAATGCGGATAGCGGTGCGCCCAGGGGCCGACCAGCCCCTTGCGCGGGCATTTCAGATTCTTGAGCATGCGGAAGATGGTGTTGGAGTAGCCGTCGGCCCAGCCGCCTACCGCATAGACGGCGCACTGGATCGCGTTCCAGTCCTCGCAGACCGAGCCATGCTTGTAGAAGGCGTCGCGGCGCTGATGCTTCAGCCAGTCGATGAAATAGAGCCCGTCGCCTTCGAGGCGCTGCAGCCACATGTCGCGCCAGCGGTCGCCGACGATCGCGGGATCGGGCGGTGCCGCATTGATCGAGAAGATGGTGGAGCCCCAGGAGAGCTTGTCGCCGAGAAGGCAGCCGCCCATGAAATGAATGTCGTCGGCATAGCGGTCGTCGGTCGAGGCGATGGTCACGATTGCCTTGAGCGCCGGCGGACGGCGCGCCGCGACCTGGAGGCCGTTGAATCCGCCCCAGGAGATGCCGATCATGCCGACCGACCCGCTGCACCAGGGCTGGCGCGTGATCCAGTCGATGACCTCGAGCGCGTCGTCCTGCTCCTGCTTCAGATATTCGCCCAGCAGCACGCCCTCGCTGTCGCCGGTGCCGCGGATATCGACGCGCACGCAGGCATAGCCATGGCCGGCCGTATAGGGATGGGTCATCGCATCGCGCTCGGCCGTGCCGTCGCGGCGGCGATAGGGCAGATATTCGAGGATCGCCGGCACCGGATCGCGCTCGGCATCGACCGGCAGCCAGATCCGGGCGGCCAGCCTGGTGCCGTCCTTGAGCGGAATGACCACGTCATCCTGCATCCGGATCTTGCGGGGGAATTCGGTCACGATACGCATGGCTCGTCCTTTGATTAACGCCAGTTCATGTTTTCGGGAGGCGAAGGGAGCGGGTCGGGCGAAAGAAGGTCGCGGATTCAGCGTCCCGTTTCAACTCAAGACCGTGCCGCCATCGACCGAGATGGTCTGGCCGGTCACGAACCCGCTCATGTCGGAGAGCAGCCAGGCGACGGTGCCGACCAGATCGTTGGGATCGAGCGTGCGCTTGATGCTCTGATTGTCGCGCACGGTCTCGAGCACCTTGTCATGCTTGGGGCCGAAGAACTCGCGCGTGCCCTCGGTGATCACCGCCGACGGCGCCACGCTGTTGACGCGGATATTGTCGCGGCCGAGCTCGCGCGCGAGGCCCCGCGTCAATCCGATGACCGCCGCCTTCGAGGTCGTGTAATGGAGCGCGTAAGGCATGCCGTAGGTGGCCGCGAGCGACGCGATATTGACGATGCTGCCGCCGCCGGCCTTGCGCATCGGTCCCACCGCCGCCTTGCAGCAGTTCCAGATGCCCTTGACGTTCACCGCCATGGCGGCATCCCACTGGCTCTCCTCGATCGCGTCGAACTTGCCGCCGCGCAAGGCGCCATAGAGGGCTGCATTGTTCACCAGCCCGTCGATCCTGCCATAGGTCGCGACCGTCTTCTCAGCCATGGCGGTCACCGATGCCATATCGACCACATCGACCTTGAGCGCGATGCCATCGCCGCCCGCGCCCTTGATCGCGGCCAGGGTCTCGTCGCAGGGGCTGACGTCGGTGGCGACGATCTTCGCCCCCATGGCGGCGAAGCGCTGCGCATAGGCCTGGCCGATGCCGCGCGCGGCGCCGGTGACGATGACAACACGTCCTTGAAGCATGTTCGTTCCTTCGACGATGAGAGCTCGATCCCGAGGTGCCAGGCGTCGCGGGCTCAAGCCGCGGAGTTGTCGCGCGACTCCAGGAATTTGCGGATGACGGTGGCCGCGTCGCTGATGTCGTCCTGGATCGCCTGGCGGGCCGCCTTGCCGTCGCGCTTGGCCAGCGCATCGAGCAGGCTCTGGTGATGATCCTGGCCGACCCTCAGGCCGAACTCGGAGAGCGCCAGATTGAGCAGCGGTCCCGCCTGCAGCCAGAGCGATTCGATCATCTGCATTGCCGTCGGCATGTGCGCCGCCTGATACAGGACGAAATGGAACTCCTGGTTCTTGGCGAGATAGACCGCCGTCTGCTGGCGCTTCAGGCGCCACATCTCGGTGTTGGCCTGCTGCATCTGCCGCAATTCCTCGGGCCGGATGAGGCCCGCCGCGGTTTCCGTGACCAGCCCCTCGAGCGTCACCCGGATGCGGCAGATCTCGTCGAACCGCTCCGGCGTGATGACCGGCAAGGTGACCGAACGGGTCGGCAGCATGTCGAGCGCCCGCTCCGCCACCAGACGGCGCAGGGCTTCGCGCACGGGCATCGGGCTGGTGCCGAGCGCGGCCGCCATCGCGCGGATCGTGATGGTCGCCCCCGGGCGGATCGCGCCCGACATGATCGCGCGCTTCAGCTCGAGATAGGCGCGATCATGCAGCGTCTCGCGCTCGAGCTTCGAGACCGGAAAACCGGCCGAGGCGAGATCGGCATCCAGAGTCTTCATGATGGCGAATCCGTCGATGGGACCTTGCCGCCCTGTGTGCCGGGCGCTGCGGGGCCCGGTCAAGTCCCTTCCGGCCGGCCCCGCCCGAGGTCTCGATTGACTCGACCTTCGGGCCACCCATAATATCTCCAATTGAGTGATCACATATCACTAATGTCTCGGGTCCCGCCGATCAGGGAGCGGGCCCGACCCCGGTTTCCCCCTCGAGGGGACCGGGACAAGCCGGCGGTATCGATCAAAGACCGGCGATCTGGATCTGCGTCTTCCGCCGGCCAAGGTCATGGCCGGCAAACAAAAATGAAGGCCGGCCGGCAGGGGACGAACTCCCGGGGCGCGGTCGGCCACGCAACAGGGGAGCAACCACCATGACTGCCGAATTCCCGAAATTGACGCGCCGGACCTTCCTCGCCACCACCGCCGCCGTCCTGGCGACGGGGATGCTCGCCAGATCCGCCTTCGCCGACACGCTCGACGAGATCAAGAAGCGCAACAAGCTGATTGTCGGCACCGGCGTCATGGGCCTGCGGCCCTGGCTCTTCAAGAACGAGGACGGCACCTATGGCGGCATGGAATGGGACATGCTGCAATACATCATCAAGAAGCTCGGCGTCGCCGAGGTCGAGCTGGTCTCCGTCGAATGGGAGACGCTGATCCCGGGCCTCAAGGCGGAGCGCTGGGACATCATCTTCTCGGGCATGACCGTGACCGAAGAGCGCCGCCAGGGTGCGGGCATCGAGTTCACCCGCCCCTACTACTTCGAGAGCGACCGGATCGTGGTGAAGCAGGATTCGCCGTTCCAGAAGCCCGAGGATCTGGCCGGCAAGACGCTGGCCGCACCGCTCGGCACCGTCGAGGAGATTCAGGCCAAGACCCTGGTCGAGAAGGGCATCGGCAAGGACATCAAGACCTTCAACGATCCCGCCGGCTGCTTCCTGGCCCTGCATAGCGGCCAGGTCGATGCGGTGATCATGGACAATACCAGCTATGGCGGCCAGCTCGCGGTCACGCCCGACCTGCGGACCATCGGCGGCGTCTATAATCTGGCGGCGGATGCCAAGTGGCAGGACGCCCAGGCCAAGGCGCCCTACAAATATGGCGGCGACGGCGCCGGCGTGCGCAAGGAGGACACCGCCCTGCTCAAGGCGCTCAACGACGCGCTCGACGCCATGGACGCCGACGGGACCCGCAAGGCGATCCTGACCAAATATGGCGTCTGGGACGAATCGCTCTCCAAGGAAGCGATGATGACGAAATAACCGCCTCGGCGGATGACGTCACAATCGTTGTAGGATAGGTGGCGTTGTAGGATCGACGGGCGTCGCGGCCCCCAGCCGCGGCGCCCGTCCTTTATCCGGCCCCGCGCTCCTCGAGAAGGGTGTTTCCCCCGTGATCTATTTCATCACCGAGTTCGTTCCGAAATACCTGCCCTTCCTGCTCAGCGGCGCGCTGGTCACGCTGGAGCTCACCTTCTGCTCCATGATCCTCGGCATCGCCATCGGCGTGATCTCCGCGATCGGCGCCATCGCCGGCGGCAAGGTCTTCAAGTTCGTCGTGCGGGTCTATGTCAATATCTGCCGCGGCGTGCCGCTGATCGTGATCCTGCTGTTCGTCTATTTCACCCTGCCCGAGGTCGGCATCCGCCTCCCCGCCTTCTGGGCCGGCGTGGTGGGATTGAGCTTCAATCTCGGGGCCTATCTCAGCGAGGTATTCCGCGCCGCGATCCTGGCGATCGACACGGGCCAGATGCAGGCGGGCCTGGCGCTCGGCATGAAGCGCACGCAGATCTATCGCAAGGTGATCCTGCCGCAGGCGGCCGTGATCGCGCTCCCGACGGTCGGCGGCTATTTCATTTCGCTCCTGAAGGACTGCGCGCTGGTCTCCTTCATCTCGGTCGAGGAGCTGCTGCGCCACGGCAACTACATCATCTCGGCCACCTTCCGCAGCATGGACACCTACATGCTGGTGGGGCTGATCTACTACATCATGAGCCTGGGCGCCGCCCGCACCATCACCTGGCTCGAGGTCAAGCTGCGGCCGGCCTATCTGCGCGTCTGACGAAGGCAGCGCGGCTCAGGGCCGCACATCTTCCAGCGCCGCGCACATGCCGGCGATCGCCTCGGCCGTGGACTCGTCGGTCATGGCGGTCGACATCGAGACCATGCCGCCCGGCCCCATCTGCACGCCCCTGTTGAGGCAGGCGAGATGATAGCGGCCGCTGAGGTCGGGATTGGGCAGCTCCGAACCCGGCTTCGGCTTGGTCGCCGAGTAATAGAGGCCCATCACCGAACCCTCGCACAGCACATAGAGCGACAGCCCCACCGCCTTCGCTTTGGCCTCCAGCGCCTGCCTGATGCGGTCGGCCTGCGCATCCATGCGCGCGATGCGCTCGGCCGTCAGATGCTCGACGGCGATCCGGCCGGCAACGCTCGCCAGCACATTTCCGTTGAAGGAACCGCCGTGATAGATCCCGTCGGCCCTGGCCGGATCGGCGAGGTCCATGATCTCCCGGCGCGCGCCCACGGCGCCGACCGGCATGCCGCCGCCGACGAACTTGCCGAGGAAGGTGATGTCGGGCTCGAGCCCGAACTTCTCGGCCGAGCCGCCGACCGCGAGGCGCAGCATCAGGCAATCGTCGAGCACGAAGAGCGCCCCGGCCTTGCGCGCCGCCGCCTGCACCTGATTGAGAAATCCCGGCAGGGCCGGCATCACCACGCCGGTATACATGACCGGCTCCAGCACCACCGCCGCGATCTTCGAGCCATGCTGCGCCAGCACCCGCTCGAAATCCGCCGCGTTGTTGAACTCGGCCAGCAGCGTATGGCCGGCGATCTCGCCCTGCCCGTGCAGGCCTGCCTCGAGATCGCTATAGGTGCCGTGATAGCCGCCATGCGCCTTGAGGATGAGCTGACGCTTGGTGAAGCCGCGCGCCATCTTGACCGCCAGCATGCTGGCCTCGGTGCCCGAGTTGGTGAACAGCACCTTGTCGAAGATCTCGATGCGCTTGCATAAAGCCTCCGCGAACTCGATCTGCGGCAGGTTGGTGCCGAGCCAGGCCCAGCCATCCTCGGTCGCCTTGGCCAGCGCCTGCGCGATCGGCTTGTAGGCATGGCCATGGATCAGGCTCAGGCCGTTATAGTTCAGGTCGACATAACGATTGCCGTCGACATCCCAGAGATAGGGTCCGTTGCCGCGCTGCTGCACGACGGGATAGGGGCGGAAATAGCCGAAATTCCGGGTGAGCCCGCCGGGCAGCGACCGGCTGGCCCGCTGCAGGAGGGCGGCCGATTTGGGCGTGCGGCTGCGATAGGTCTCTTCGATGCTGTTGAGCGCCATGATGGCAAGCCTGCTCCCGGTGGAAATGAAGTCTCGTCAGCTCTTGGCGCGGGCGTTCTTCACGATCGCGATGGCATCGACCTCGAGCCGCGCATTGAGCAGCAGGCCCGCCACCTGGACCGTGGCACTCGCGGGCGGGTTGCCCTCGAAGAGGGTGCGCCGGGCCTTGGCGTAGACCGCGTAGTCGTCAAGGTCGGTCAGATAGGCGGTGATGCGGACGACGTCCTTGAGGCTGGCGCCGGCGCGCTCGAGCCCGCGGGCGATATTGTCCCAGCATTGTTTGGTCTCGCCTTCGAAATCCTTGGCCGTGATCTTGCCGCTGGCGTCATGACCGATCATGCCGGAGATGTAGATGGTGGAGTAGTCGCCCATATCGACGACGACGGCGTCGCTGAAGCCGCCGATCAGCTGGTTGGGTATGCGCTTGAACATCGTTTCCTCCTCGCTATGAGGAGCGCCGGCCTTAAGAGCCGAAGCGCTCCCGTGACGCCGGGATTTCAGGCTCTCACAGCCCCGTCCTGTCCCAGGGGGTGAGCGGATATTTCTCGCCTTGCAGCAGGACCTGGCAGGCCAGCGGATCCGCCTTGCGGTCGATCAGCCCCATCAGCATCGCCTTGCCCAGGGTCGGGATGACGGCGCCGCTGGTGACATAGCCGACCAGCCGGTCGCGCAGGAGCACCGGCGCGCTGGTGAAGATCGACGGCGCCGCGATCGCCGCGGTGAAGGTCCGGACCTCGCGGCCCTTCTGCCGCTTGCGGTCGCGGATCACCGCGGTGCGGCCGATGAAACCGTGATTGCCCTCGACATCGAGCAGGCGGTCGAGACCGGAAGCGACCGCCGCGATTTGCGGGCTGGCCTCGGCGCCGAACTGCGGCACGCCGTGGCGCGTCGCCAATGCCGCCGCCGCCAGGGAGCCGGCATGGCGCAGGCCATGCCCCTTCCCTGTCTCCACCAGCCGTTCATAAAGATCGGCCGCGAACTCCGTGGGCACCAGCAGATAGGCTCCGAACGATCGCAGCCACGGCACCGACATCGCCGGCGCATAGCCGAGATCGACCTGCTGGACCGATCCGGCGAGATCGACCTTGCGGGCGGCGAGCTCATGGATCAGGGCATGCGAATGGGGCCCGGCGAGCGCGACCGCGGCCCAGCCCGAGGTGACATCAGTCAAAGTGGCGCCGGCGACCGGGCGATGCCATTCCGCCCAGGAGCGCAGCCTTGTCGCCTGCTCGGGCTCGCTCAGCAGCAGCCAGCGCTGATCCGACAGCCGCGCGACGCCGGCCAGCACCTCGACCCCGCCTTTGGCATTGAGCATCGGCGCGAAACGAACGCCGCCGACCGGCAGATCGCCGGCAGCCCCGCTCAGCTTTGCCACCAGCGAGCCGGCGCGCGGGCCTTCGACCAGGAACTTCGCATCGCTCGACCGGTCGAACAGCGCGACCGTGCTCTCGGCCGCGGTGATCTCGGCCCCGACCGAGCTCAGATCGCCGGCACCATGCTCGGCGAACCAGATCGGCCGCTCCCATTGCTGCACCGTGACGAACCGCGCGCCCTTCGCCGCCAGGGCGGCATGCAGGGGCGAGCGGCGGAGGCCGCGCGCATCGGTGAAATCCAGATCCGGCGCCGCGAACTTGCACATATGGGTGACCACCTCGCTCGCGCGGTCGCGGGCGAAGCGGGTGATGCTCTGGCTGTCGGCGAAGCGGCGGATATCGAGCTTGGTGGCGTCGAGGCTGGGGCGGCCTTCGAGGATCCATTCGGCGGTGAGCTTGCCGGCCGCCGCCGAGAGCGCGATGCCGCTCGAATTCATCCCGCAGGCGAGATAGCAGCCGCGGACTGCCGGCGCCTCGCCCAGCAGCATCTGCATGTCGGGCGTGAAGCTCTCCGGCCCGTTCAGTAGCGTCCGGATCTCGGCATTGTGCAGCACCGGAAAGCGTTCCAGCGCGATCTGCATGTTGGCTTCGATCTGGTTCCAGTTGCTGTCGAGGAGACCGAAGGAGAAGTCGCGCGGCAGGTCGCCGGGACCCACCGGGATCGCATGCTTGTCGAAGAACCCGACCAGCAGCCCGCCGACATCCTCGCGGCCATAGATCAGCTCGTCATAGGAGATGAAGAGCGGCAGATCGCGGGTCACGATACCGATCGGCTTGGTCAGAATGTAGTGATGCTGGACCGCGTGCAGCGGGATCCTGACGCCGATCATGGCGCCCAGATGCGCCGACCAGAGGCCCGAGGCGATCACGATCGCTTCGCATTTGATCTCCCCCTTGTCGGTCGAGACCGAGGCGATGCGGCCATTGCGGGTCGTCATGCCGGTGACGGGCGTGTCCTCGACGATTTTGACACCGCGCATCTTGGCGCCGCGCGCCATCGCGGTCGCGAGATCGGTCGGGTTGATGCGCCCGTCGCTCGGGATCCAGGCGCCGGCCAGGATGCCCTTGTCGGTGATGACCGGCAGCTTCTCCAGGACCTGGCGCGGGGTCTGATATTCGATCTCGACGTCCCGCGCCTCTCCCAGCGCCGGCAGCCCTTTGAAATAGGCCACCCGATCGGGGTCGCAGGTGTACATGACCCGGCCCGAGCGGCGCCAGCCGAGGGCCTGTCCGGTCTCGGCCTCGATCCGGGGGTAGAAATCCACGCCGTAACGGATCATGTCGCCGATCAGCGGGTCCGCGCGGTAGGTCTCCATATTGCCGGCCGCATGCCAACTGGTGCCGCTGCCGATCTTGGAGCGCTCCAGCAGCACCACATCCTTGCAGCCTTGCGCCGCCAGATGATAGGCGACGCTAGAACCGACCACGCCGGCACCGATGACGACGACACGGGCGTGGCTCGGCAGTGAATCCGCCATGACGAAATGACCTCCGGGTCGCTAGCGCAAGGGATGAAGGCGGCAGATCTGCGTCTGCGCTGTCACGCGACGGTGCTCTGGATCAGCGCGGCGCGATTGTCGAGGAACTCCTCGAGCGCCGCGAGGAACGCGGTCAGGTCCGCGGCACTGGTCTGCAGCGAGAGATTGCCGAGAATGCGCCGGTTGATGTAGTGGCCCTGCGCCATCATGTCGAGCTGGAACAGCGTCTTCAGATCGCCGATCTCGCGGCCGCGCTCGCCCTCGTCGAGATCGTGGCCGTTGCGGATCGGCCCGCGGTGGAAATGGATGCCGAAGATCGAGCCCAGGCCGGTGGCCTGGACGGCGAGCCCGCGCGCCGCAGCGAGGCCGTTGATCCGCTGGCGCAGCTCGTCGCCGCGCGCATTCATCCGGTCGATGGCCTCGGGCGTCAGCACCTTGGTGAAGGCGGCATGGCCCGCCGCCATCGCCAGCACATTGTTGTTGAAGGTGCCGCCATGCGGCAGGGCATTGGGGGCCGTGGGGTTGAAGCGCTCCATGATGTCCGCGCGCCCGCCGAAGGCGCCGATGGTCATGCCGCCGCCGACATATTTGCCGAGCGTGGTCATGTCGGGCTTGATCCCCAGGCGGCCCTGGACGCCCGAGGGCGAGAGCCGCGACGTCATGACCTCGTCCATGATGAAGACGATAGCGTGCTTTCTCGTCGTATCGCGCAAGGCCGCCATGAAGGCTGGGTCGCCGGGAATGGCCCCGGCCCCGCCCTGCAGCGGCTCGACGATAACAGCCGCCAGCTCATGCGCGTGACGCTCGATCGCCTTCACCGCCGCCGCCGCGTCGTTATAGGGAGCCGAGAAGAATGGAATCGGCATGTTGAGCGGCGAGGCGCCATGGCTGAAATAGAGCATGCTGCCGTGATAGGCGCCGTCGAACACCAGCACGGCCGGCCGCCCCGTCACATGGCGCGCCGTCGCCAGCGCCAGGAGATTGGCCTCGGTGCCGGAATTGCAGAAGCGCAGGCGCTCCATCGAGCGGAAACGCGAGGAGATGATCCCGGCCAGCTCATGCTCATAGATGCTGGGGCCGCCCAGCGTCAGGCCGTCGGCGATGGCCTGGGTCAGGGCCGCCTTGACCGCCGGATCGGAATGACCGAGCACGCCCGCGGTATATTCGTTGATGAAGTCGACATAGCTGTGGCCGTCGACGTCCGTCACCCGCGCGCCTTCGGCCGTCCGGATGCAGACCGGAAAGGGCGAGTAGTGCAGCGTTGTGCGGGTGTTCCCGCCCGGCATCGCCGCCTGGCTCGCGCCATGGATCGCGGCGCTTTTCGGGTTGGCCTGGATATATCGGTCTTCGGCCTCGCGGAGAGCGGAGGTCAGGTTCTGGTTGCTGCTGCGAGAGGCGAGGCCCGTGGCCGACATGGAAAGCTCCGCTATGCGCCGCCGGGCCTGGCTCAGCGCCGGGAACCCGGAGGGCCCCCGAAATCGCCGCCGCGCCCTCCCCGCGCTTGTGATCACGTAATCTGTGATGCTATGGTCCGTATCATCAGCGAGTCAAGGCTGGGACCGGATTTTCCGACCCCAGCCCCCTGTTCGAAGACCCTTTTTTCAGCCAGATCGGATCCCGCGCCATGACAACCAGCAGCGCCGCTGCCGGCGCCGTCGCCAAGGACGGCAAGGCTTCCCGCAAGGTCATCATCACCTGCGCCGTGACCGGCTCGGTCCACACCCCGACCATGACGCCCTATCTCCCGATCACACCCGACCAGATCGCGAAAGAGTCGATCGCGGCCGCCGAGGCCGGGGCCTCGATCATCCATCTCCATGCGCGCGATCCGAAGGACGGCAGGCCCACGCCCAGCGCCGACGTCTTCATGCAGTTCCTGCCGCGCATCAAGCAGAACACCGACGCGGTGATCAACATCACCACCGGCGGCTCGCTCGGCATGACCATGGAGGACCGGCTGGCGGCGCCCTTGCGCGCCAAGCCCGAGCTCTGCTCGCTCAATATGGGCTCGATGAATTTCGGCATCTTCCACATCACCCAGAAGATCGACAAATGGCAGCATGAGTGGGAGAAGGCTTATGTCGAGAAGACCAAGGACCTGATCGTCAGCAACACCTTCGGCCAGATCGAGCGGTTCATCCAGGAGCTGGGCCAGGGTTGCGGCACGCGTTTCGAATGCGAATGCTACGATGTCGGCCATCTCTACACGCTGGCCCATTTCCTCGACCGCAAGCTTTTGGAACCGCCGCTCTTCGTGCAGACCATCTTCGGCGTGCTGGGCGGCATCGGCCCGCATCCCGAGGATCTCTCCCATATGCGCCGCACCGCCGACCGCCTCTTCGGCAGCGATTACCAATGGTCGATCCTGGCCGCCGGCCGCCACCAGATGTCGCTCGCGACCATGGGCGCCACGATGGGCGCCAATGTGCGCGTCGGGCTCGAGGACAGCATCTATCTGGGGCCGGGCCAGCTCGCCAAGAGCAATGCCGACCAGGTGAAGAAGATCCGCAACATCCTGACCGAGCTGTCGCTCGAGGTCGCCACCCCCGCCGAGGCCCGCGCCATGCTGAAGCTCAAGGGCGGCGACAAGGTCGCGTTTTGAAGCGACGGCTGCCGAAAGAAACCACGGCCCCTCCCCTTGCGGGAGGGGCGGCGAGCGCAGCGAGCGGGGAGGGGAATGCCTCCCGCAAGCGAAGTGACCGGGGGCTGAACTTCCTTGGTAAAACCTCCCAAGCGTCACCCCTCCCCCTACCCCCTCCCGCAAGGGGAGGGGGCGTGAAGCACGCTGCGCGTCACACCCAACTCGGCTTGCGCGACGCCATATAGGCGCCGAGCGCCTCGATCTCGGCCGCGCTCAGCCGCAGGCCCAGCTTGCTGCGCCGCCAGACGATGTCGTCGGCCGCGAGCGCCCATTCATTGTCCATGAGATAGTCGACCTCGCGCGCATAGAGGTCGGAGCCGAAGCCTTGGCCCAGATCGGCCGGCCTCTGCGCGGCTCCTAACAGGGCGCGCGCTTTGGTGCCATAGAGCTTTGCATAGCGGCGCAGCTGCTTTGCCGGCAGCCAGGAAAAATCGC
>CAVOLB010000100.1:0-20248 GCA_963696655.1 uncultured Alphaproteobacteria bacterium | reverse complement strand
ATGTCGGTGGATCGTTCGAGCAGAATTGTCCGCGCCCCCTCCAGCGCGAAGCGCCGGGCCATGGCGCAGCCCACCACGCCGCCGCCGACGATCGCGACGTCGAAGAGCCCGTCCATGCCCGCCCCCGCCGTGTTCATGGCGCCCGCTTCCTCCGGCCAGGCTTGCTGGCCAAGGCCGCGCTCCGCTGCGCTGTCCTGCGACCGCGGCCCCGCTTCGCCGGCACCAGGGCCTCGCTTTCGGAGGCCGCCTCCGCCAAGAGCCAGGTCTTGAAGCTCCGCGCCTCGGCGCGCATCGGCCGGTCGGACGGCGCCACCAGATAGAACGGCCCTTGCGCGTCGATCTCGGCGTCGAAGAGACGGACCAGCCGGCCCGCCCGGATCATCGGCTTCACCAGCGAGCTGTGACCGAGCGCCACCCCCACCCCCGCGGCGGCAAGCTCCAGCCCGATCGCCGAGGTATCGGTCTGCAGCACCTGGTCGAAGGTCACGCCGCGCAGGCCTGCTTCGGCAAACCAGTCGGTCCAGCCCTGGCGGTTGCCGATCACGTGGATCAGGCGCTGGCGCAGCAGGTCGCGCGGCTGGTCGAGCGTCGCGGCCAAAGCGGGGACGCAGACCGGAAAAAGACGATCGGTCGTGATCGGCTGGCTCGAGAGCCCGCTCGCATGATCATGGCCATAGCGGATCTCGAGATCGACACCCTCCCAGACGGTATCCATGCCATGCACCGCCGCCGTGAGGCGCAAGGCGACCGCGGGAAACTGGGCGTGGAACCGGGCCAGGCGCGGCGCCAGCCAATGGGTGGCGAAGGCGACATTGGTGCGCACCGTGACCAACCCCTCCTCGCCATGGCCGAAGATCTCGGCGGTACCGAAGGTCAGGTGGTCGAAGCTCTCGCGCACCACCCGCAGATAGGCTTCGCCCGCGTCGGTAAGCTGCAGCCCGCGCGGCAGGCGGTGGAACAGCGACTCCCGCAGCTGCCCTTCCAGCAGGCGGATATGCTGGCTGATCCCGGCCTGGGTCATGTTCAGCTCGCGCGCAGCCCCGGTGAAGCTCAGATGCCGGGCGGAGGCCTCGAAGCTGCGGATCCAATTCAGGTTGAGCAAGCGGCGCATGGTTGTTCCAACAGACCCATAACAAAATTTGGGCCATTGCCACAACACTCGTCATTTGTTGGCCGAGGCGCCCCGGACCTAGCCTGGGGTACCGGAACAGAAGAAGGGCACTCGCGGGCGCCAGGCCCGCCCGCAACCCCATCCGGCCGGAATACCGTCTACCATCAGGGGATTCACGCCATGATCGAGTGAACCGATCGCAGCCGCCCGCGCTGGACGCGGCTTGCGACACTGGCCTTGCCCGTCGTCCTCCTCGCCACCGTCGCGGTCTCGGCGGTCGCCGCCACCTCGACGCTGCGCTACTTCACCTGGGCGGGCTATGACGATCCGTCCTTCCGCAAGCCCTACACCGACAAATATGGCTCGGGCCCGCAATTCTCCTTCTATAGCGGCACCGACGAGGGCTTCACCAAGCTGCAGAGCGGCTTCACCGCCGACATTGCGCACCCCTGCATCCATGACGTCAAGAAGTGGAAGGAAGCAGGGCTGCTGCAGCCGATCGATCCGAGCAAGGTCGCGGCCTGGAACGACCTGATCCCCGAGCTGCGCGACGCCGACGCGCTGGTGCTCGACGGAAAACATTGGCTGGTGCCCTGGGAATGGGGCGCCTCCTCGGTGCTCTACCGGACCGACAAGGTGCAGATCACCGAGCAGAGCTTCACCATCCTGACCGACCCCAAATACAAAGGTAAGGTCGCGATCCCGGATGCCTTCGACGAAATCTACCAGCTGACCGCCGTGCTGGCCGGCATCAAGCATCCGCTCGATCTGCAGGATTCCGACTATGCGCTGATCGAGGCTCAGATGAAGGCGCTGCGCAACAATGTGCGCTTCATCTGGCAGGATCCGGCCCAGCTCGAACAGGCCATGGCCTCGGGCGAGATCGAGGTCGCCTGGGGCTGGCCCAACAGCTTTAAGAATCTCCGCAGCCAGGGCGTGCCGATCGACTTCATGCTCGAGCCGAAAGAAGGGCTGGTCACCTGGCTCTGCGGTTTCGCCCATCTGAAGTCGGCGACCGCACCGGTCGAAGAGGTCTATGATTTCATCAACGCGCTGGAAGATCCGGAGTCCGGCAAGAACCTGGTCGAGAACTGGGGTTACGGCCATGCCAACAGCAAGGCGCTGGCGCTGGTGCCGAAGGCCGACCTGGAAGCGATCGGGCTCGCCGGCAATCCCAGCGATTTTCTGAAGAAGGGCAATTTCCTCGGCCCCATGTCCGAGAAGCAGCGCGAAAAGCTGCAGACGATGTGGGACCTCGTGAAGGCCGGCAACTGACGCAGGCCCCGTTCCCGGCCGGCCGGCGCCGAACCCCAACTCAGCGCTGACCGGCCGGGACGGTATTTCGTCATCGATCGATTTCCGGGAACTCTCATGCCCCGCACCATCACCGTCGGCGCCGCCCAGCTCGGACCCATCGCGCGCAAGGACAGCCGCAAGCAGGTGGTCGGCCGGCTGCTCGAGCTGATGCGCGAAGCGCACAGCTTCCGCTGCGACCTGATCGCCTATCCCGAGCTGGCGCTCACGACCTTCTTCCCGCGCTGGCCGATCGAGGACGAGCGCGAGCTCGATTCCTTCTACGAGACGGAGATGCCGGGGCCGGAGACGAAGCCCTTGTTCGAGGAGGCGGCGCGCCGCGGGATCGGCTTCTCGCTGGGCTTCGCCGAGCTCGTCGTCGAGAAGGGCCGCAAGCGCCGTTTCAACAGCTCGATCCTGGTCGACAAGACCGGCCGCATCGTCGGCAAATATCGCAAGGTCCATCTCCCCGGCCATTCCGACGTGATGGACCGGCCCGGCCAGCATCTGGAAAAGCGCTTCTTTGAGGTGGGCGATCTGGGCTTCCCGGTCTGGCGCGCCTTCGGCGGCATCCTCGGCATGTGCATCTGCAACGACCGGCGCTGGCCCGAGACCTATCGCGTGATGGGGCTGCAGGGCGTCGAGATGGTGCTGCTCGGCTACAACTCTCCCATCGGCCTCGGCGATCCCTTCGAGCTCGACGCGCTCGAGCCCTTCCACAATCACCTCGTGATGCAGTCGGGCGCCTATCAGAACGCGACCTGGGTGGTGGGCGTCGCCAAGGCCGGTTTCGAGGAAGGCTTCAACATGATCGGCCAGACCTGCATCATCGCGCCCTCGGGCGAGATCGTCGCGCAATGCGCGACCATGGGCGACGAGCTGGTGGTGCGCAAATGCGATCTCGATATGGGCGCGCCCTACCGCGCCGACATCTTCAACTTCGCCTATCACCGCCGGATCGAGCACTACAAGCTGATCACCGAGCGCACCGGCGCCATCCCGCCCCCGGAAACGACGTGAACGCCGACCCGGCCATGCGACAGGACTGGAAGATCGACGGCTATCTGGGGTCGGATCAGGGCCGCCTGACCCTGGACGGCGTGGACCTGGTGGCGCTGGCGCGCGAGCGCGGCACGCCCCTCTTCGTCTATTCCGCCCGCCGGATCGCCGAGACCGCCCGGACCATGAAGACGGTCTTCGCCGCCTCCCACCCGCGCAGCACGATCTGCTACGCGGCCAAGGCGCTCTCCACCATCAAGGTGCTGCGGCTGCTTCATGCGGAAGGCATCGCGCTCGAGGTCAATTCCGGCGGTGAGCTGTTCCGCGCCAAGCTCGCCGGCATTCCGCCCGACGCGATCGTCTTCAACGGCGTCGCCAAATCCAAGGCCGAGATCGCGGAAGCGCTGAGCCCGCCGATCAAGGCCATCAATGTCGACAGCCTGTTCGAACTGGAGCGGATCGGCGAGATCGCAGCCGGCTTGGGCTGCCAGGCCCGTGTGACCTTGCGAATCGTGCCCGAAGTCGACAGCCCGACTTCGCCCGGCAACCGTACCGGATCGGAAGGCACCAAGTTCGGCATCCTGCTGGGCGAACTCGACCGCGCCATGGAACTGCTGCGGGCCCAGCCCAATGCCCTGCGCCTCGTCGGCATCCATGCCCATGTCGGCTCGCAGATCACCGACACGGGTCCCTATGTGTCGGCGGCGAACGTACTGGTCGAGCAGGCCCGACGGCTCCAAGACGCTCTCGGCCTGCGACTGGAGCATGTCAACCTCGGCGGCGGCTTCCCCCTGCCCTATATGCGCGGCGTCAACCGGACGCCACAGGGCGATATCTTCGCGCCCCGGATCGACAGCGCGGATATTGCCCGCGCAGGCCTGGCGCCCTTGCGCAAGGGCCTCGGCGAGCAGATCGAGATCCTGGTCGAGCCCGGCCGTCGCATGGTGGGCGATTCCGCCGTGACGCTCGCGACGGTCGAAACCGTGAAGACACGCGCCGGCCATGACTGGCTCTATCTCGACGCCGGCTACAACACGATCGTCGAGTCCTACACTTATAAATGGTATTATCACTCTCTCACCGCCAACAAACTCGACGAGCCCCTGTCGGAGTTCCGCGTGGTCGGGCCGCTCTGCGACAATGGCGATGCCTTCTTCGACGTGGATGGCGAGCAGACCCTGGCGCGGCTGCTGAAGGCCGACCCCAACTTGGCCCAGTCCCGCGAGCTTCTGGAAAGCACGCTGGTCCGTCTGCCGCCCACCCGGAAGCTCGCCCGCTCGACCGGCCCCGGCGATCTCGTCGCCTTCCTCGATACCGGCGCCTATACGCTGGACCAGATCACGCCCAACAATGGCCGCCCGCGGCCCGAGGTCGGCATTCTTAACGTCGATGGCCGCTATGAAGTCATGCGCCGACGCGACAGCTACACCGACCTGCTCTTCAACGAGGTGATCTGATGCGCCTCGATCTGGCCATCCGCGGCGGCACGGTGGTGACGGCGTCGGATGAGTTCATCGCCGATGTCGGCGTCGCCGAGGGCCGGATCGTCGCGGTCGCCCGCGATCTGCCGCCAGCGCAGGAAGATGTCGATGCCAGCGGCCTCCTGGTGATGCCGGGCGGCGTCGACGCCCATTGCCACGTGGACGAGCCGGAATATATGGGCGCCCGCCTCGCCGACGATTTCGCCTCGGCGACCCGGGCCGCCGCCTGCGGCGGCACCACCACCATCATGCCCTTCGCCAATCAGCTGCCGGGCTTGAGCCTGCGCCAGGCGGTCGAGGACTATCACGGGCGGGCCAGGGGCAAGGCGCTGATCGATTATGCCTTCCATCTCATCGTCTCCGACGTCTCCGGCCCCCTGATCGGCCAGGAGCTGCCGGCGCTGATCGCCGACGGCTATCGCTCCTTCAAGGTCTTCATGACCTATCCCGGCTATATGCTGGACGACCGCCAGATCCTGGAGGTGATGGACGCGGCCCGTCGCGGCGGGGCCGTGACCATGGTCCATGCCGAGAACGGGCATTGCGTTCATTGGCTGTCGCAGCGTCTCGAAGCCGCAGGCCGAACCGGCCTCGATGCCTTCGCGGAATCGGCACCACCGGCAGTTGAGCGCGAGGCCACGCACCGCGCGATCGCCCTGGCGGAGATCACGGGTGCGAAGGTCATGATCGTCCATGTCTCCTCGGCCGAGGCGCTGGCGCAGATCCGCTGGGGTCAGGATCGCGGCATTTCGGTCCTGGCGGAGACCTGTCCGCAATATCTCCTGGGGATGGGCCATCACCTGCATGAGCCCGGCTGGGAGGCCGCCAAGCATATCTGCTCGCCGCCGCCGCGCGGCGAGGATGACGCGGCGCAGCTCTGGCGCGGTCTGCAGCAGGGCGCCTTCCAGCTCGTCTCTTCGGACCATTGCCCCTACCGCTTCGCCGGCAGCGACGGCAAGCGCAGCCAGGGCGGCGAGCATCCGCATTTCCGGAAAGTGCCCCCGGGCCTGCCGGGTCTCGAGACGCGGCTTCCCCTGCTCTATCACGAAGGCGTCACGCAAGGCCGGCTCACGCGCCAGCAATTCGTGGCCCTGACCGCCACCAACCCGGCGCGGGTCTATGGGCTCTATCCGCGCAAAGGCAGCCTGATGCCGGGCGCGGACGCCGACATCGCGCTGTGGCAGCAGGGCGAGCGGCGGAAGCTGCGCCATGCCGATCTGCATGACGAATGCGATTACACGCCCTATGAGGGGCGAGATCTATCCGCTTGGCCGGTCGTCACCTTCTCTCGCGGCGAGAAGGTGTGGGATCGCGGCTGGGTCTCGAATGCGGCCGGACGCGGCCGCCATATCGACGACCGCTCGCCATCGTGAATCACCCCCGCACGCTGGCCGAGGTCGTTCGCCAAGGGCTCTGCACCGGCTGCGGTCTCTGCCAGAGCATGGCCGGACCCGATCGCATTCGCCTGGAAATGACGGCCGATGGATTCCTGCGGCCCCGGGTCCAAGGGTCCCTCCCGGCCGACGAGGAGCGCCGCATCCTCTCCGCCTGTCCCGGCAACCGTCAGCGGGCAACGCCCGAACCCGGCACCGCCGTCGATCCCCTCTGGGGCCCGATCAAGCGGCTCGCGCGCGGTCAGGCGGCCGACGCGGAGATGCGTTTCAAGGCGGCGTCGGGCGGCGTGATCTCGGCGCTCGCCGGCTATCTGCTCGCGAGCGGCGAGATCGAGGCCGTGCTCCATACGCGGGCCGATCCCACCCAGGCGCTGCGGTCGGTTCCGCAGGTCAGCCGCGGGCTCCAGGGCGTCATGGAGGCGACTGGCGCGCGCTATGGGCCTGCGGCACCCCTGACCGACCTCGAGGCGATGCTGGCGGCCGGCAAACCCTTCGCCGTCGTCGGCAAGCCCTGTGACATCGCCGCGCTGCGCAACCTGGCACGGCTCGATCCGCGCGTGGACTCTCTGGTCCGCTATCGCATCGCCTTCTTCTGCGCCGGCGTCTCGAGCCTCGGCATCTCCCAGGCCATCGTCGGCAAATATGGCCTGACCGAGGATCAGGTTCGGCTGATGCGCTATCGCGGCCATGGCTGCCCCGGCCCGACCCGCATCGAATCCAACGACGGCCGCGTCTTCGAGCAGAGTTACGACGAGACCTGGGGCAACGAGCTGGCGCAGGAAATCCAGTTCCGCTGCAAGATCTGCCCCGACGCAACCGGTGAGCAGGCCGATATCGCCTGCGGCGATGCCTGGATCACCGCCGACGGCTATGCCCACGGGGAATATGAAAGCTGGAACGCCGTGATCGCCCGCACGGCCGCCGGCGAGGCCTTGCTGGCGCGGATGGAGCGCGACCGCAAGCTCAACCTGCTCCCCAACAGCGTGGCCGAGCTCAACCGCATGCAGCCGCATCAGGGCGAGCGCAAGATGGCGATCCTGGCACGTCTGGCCGGCCTGGCCCTGGCCGGCCAACCCCGGCCCCATTATGCCGGGTTGCGGATTTTTCATGCTGCATGGATCGGAAGGCGGAGCTTCTCCAGGAATCTGCTGGGAACTTTGCGGCGGCTGCGCCGCGGCGCCAATCGCGAGGCCGGGCCGGCCTGAGGCGCCTGACCAATCCTTCAGCAGCCTTGACGACGGCCCGCTCCCTACAATCTCCTATGAGGTGCCGCCCGTGCTCGCGGGCGGGCCACTCATTGAACCGGTGTCAGCGCCGTCCCCCCAGCGCCATTCCGGCCCGCGATCCAAAAGGATTTCCCATGCGCTATGTCCGCCTCGGCTCCACAGGCGTCAAGGTTTCACGCATCTGCCTCGGCTGCATGTCCTACGGCACCACGGAATGGCGGCCCTGGGTGCTGACCGAGGAGGCGGCGCGGCCTTTCATCCGACGGGCTCTCGAACAGGGCATCAATTTCTTCGACACGGCCGATGTCTATTCCAGCGGCGTCAGCGAGGAGATCCTCGGCCGCGCCATCCGCGACTTCGCCAAGCGCGACCAAGTGGTGATCGCCTCCAAGGTCCACAGCGCGATGGGCGAGGGCCCGAACGACAGAGGCCTGTCCCGCAAACACATCCTGACCGGCGTCGAGGCCAGCCTGCGCCGCCTCGGCACCGACCATATCGACCTCTATCAGATCCACCGCTTCGATCCCGAGACGCCCATCGAGGAGACGGCGGAAGCGCTCGACATCCTGGTGCGCAGCGGCAAGGTCCGCTATATCGGCGCCTCCTCCATGTTCGCCTGGCAGTTCATGAAGGCGCTGGCGATCCAGGGCCGCGATGGCCTGGCCCGGTTCCAGACGATGCAGAACCATTACAATCTCGCCTATCGCGAGGAAGAGCGCGAGATGATGCCGCTCTGCGTCGATCAGGGCATCGGCGTCATCCCCTGGTCGCCGCTGGCGCGCGGGCGCCTCGCCGGCAGCAAGAGCGCCAGCACGCACCGCTCGACCACGGATGAGTATCAGAACCGGCTCTACAACAAGCAGGAAGCCCTCGACGCGCCGGTGATCGCACGCTGCGCGGAGGTCGCCAGGGAACGGGGCCTGCCGCCGAGCCAGATCGCGCTCGCCTGGCTCCTGTCGAAGCCCGGCATCGTGGCGCCCATCGTCGGCGCCACCAAGACGCAGCATCTCGACGATGCGATCGCCGCCTCGGAACTCACCCTCGCGCCGGAAGAAATCAGGCGGCTGGAAGAACTCTACCAGCCTCACCCGATTGCGGGGCATAGCTATGGTGGGACGACTTAAGCCGCCCTGCGCACCATCGGCATCATGTCGCAGTGTCGGAGTTCGGTGCGCCGACGTTCAGCGCGCTGAAGAAGGCGGGAGCCGCGTCCGCTGCCACGGCACTGCGCTCGGCCAGTATCAGAAGGCAGTGAATCACGAGATCAAATGATCCGTAGCAGCAATACGCGATTGCGGCCAGGACCTTGAGCTGCTCGTCATTCAGCTGTTCAGGATGGCGAAAATCTCGCACATAGACGATATCCGCCTCAAGCAGTTGATTGAGTCCGCGATACATGTCGTTGTCGATGATGACTGGAACGATCGCGCGCCGGTTGATCTCGACGAATGCGTGAGGAAGGAATCCGAGCGATCGCAACGAGAGGTCGATCTGGCCGAATACCGGCTCGTCTATATAGAGCGGAACGAAAGAGACCTCGGTTTGAATCGCCACAGCCGAACGCAACTTGTCCCGACCGCCTTCGAAAACCGAAAGCTCCGAGCCTTGCACGTCGATCTTTAGATAGTCGATCCTGTCGACTTCTTCGATCTCATCAAGGCGATGCGTGACGATCGGTTGGGTCTCGATCACCTCACCCCAACGCGGAAAGCCATGGAACAATGCGAGCGTTGCAGGGTCGGGCCGGAAGAGGCTGGCCATGCCGGGGGCATGGCATAAATGCAGCATGTGCTCGGCACCGTCACCCACGGCATAGGGCAGATAGGTTTCATGGGGCCGCTTGGCGGCGATCAGCCGTGCCAACGCATCCGCCTGGGGCTCGAAGCCGGTCAGCCGCCCGATCCCATGGTGGAGCAAGGGCTTGTAGGGCGGCGACGTCCCATCAAGCGGGTTGGCACCGATGTCGACGATCGAGATCAGCCGCTCTAGGCCGAGAACATCAATCAGAACGCGTGCCGCATCCGTGGATGCGGATCCGAGAGAATTGGCGGCCATGGCTCAAGAACTCGCTTTCTCAAGATCGCGCTATGCGACTTGAAACGGGAAGATCTCAGCCCGACACCGCAGGTTGGCCATGATGCGGGCCGAATTTCTCAAGATGAACCAGCACTACCAATGATAGCGAAAAACAGCGTTCACGAGAAGTGGCCCGGAGTGCAGCGCAGCTGTCGCCCGGCCGCCGCCATCGGCAGGGCCATACCACTACCGCGAGCAATCCGGAATTGAGCCGGAAAAGGACCGTGTTTGAAAGGGCTTTGCCGCCCCTCCAAAATCTCTGGCCAATGCGATGAGGGACCTATCTGGCGCTTCGGTGAGACAGGCCATCGTCAGCTTGCTCGATCCGAGCCAGCAGCGCTGCCCCGGCAAGCTCGAGCGCACCGCTATTGTCGATCGTAACGAGGTTCGCCGCGGGCGAAGCAAGATCGATCTGATGGCTGATACGCTCGGCAATCTCGCCTGCCGACTCCCTTTTTCGAGCAGCCAGGCGGGCTGCTATCAAGGCCGGCTGTGCCGTGATGAGGACTGGAACGAGATCGGAATAGGCCTCAAGGGCTTCCGGCAGATATTCCCGCGATCCGTTAAGAACCACAGCAATGCCGCTCTGAAGCCAGCCATCGATCTCGCGACCGATGGCGTACCTGACCCCATGGCTGCGCCAATGCAGGGCAAACCAGCCTGCGGCAAGGCGTGCTTGAAACTCCGCCTCGCTCAAGCCGACATGATTCTCCGCACCCAGCTTCGCCGGCCGCGTGATGTAGCGATGGGCCACGGCGACCCGGTTCGGATCCGCGGCCTGACGCAGAAACTGGAGCAGGCTATCCTTGCCGACGCCCGACGCGCCCATGACATAGAAGAGCCGACCGTGACCCTCGGCCGTCATGCCGGAAGTTCCGCCATGACCTCGGGGCGGCTGTATTTCTCGGCAAAGCCCGTCGCATCCAGCGTCCGGAAATCCTGCAGGCTTGCGCGCAATCTTGCCGGGCTCCAGTCCCACCAGGCGATGGCCTTGAGCCGCGCCTCGGTCGCCTCGTCGACGCGCCGGCGAAGGGGACGCGCAGGATTGCCCGCGACGATCATGTAGTCGGGAACGTCCTTGGTGACGACCGCGCCGGCGCCGATCGCGGCTCCCGTGCCGACGCTGCGCCCCGGCAGCACGATCGCGTTATGTCCGATCCAGACATCCGGCCCGATCACGACCTTGTGCGCGCGGCGCCAAGCGAAGACCTCGGGGTCGTCCGCATCCGCGAAATGATGAGACCGGCTCCGATAGGTAAAGTGATGGAGCGTGGCCCGCTCCATGGGGTGATTGGTCGGATTGAGCCTCACGCCGGCCGCCAGGTTGCAGAACTTGCCGACATCGGCATTGAAGATCTCGACATCGCGCGCCGTATAGGACCAGTCGCGAAAATCGACCTCGAGCAACTGGCTGCGCGGCCCCACATATGTCCAGGGCCCGAAGCGGCTGGCCTTGACGATGGCGGTCGGATGCAGCATGGGCGCCTCGGTCATGCTGCGCCCGTCGCCCCACGGATGCTCCGGCTGACCCTGCTCGAGCGCGATCATGGCTCAGGCCACGCGTTCGCCCTGCCGCCACACCGCGCGGACCAGGGGCAACCCGCCCCGCTCGGCGACGCGGACCAGGTCGGCGCGCAGACCCGGCGCGATCCGGCCGCGATCGGCCAGCCCCATCGCGTCAGCGGGACGCGTCGCCACCATCCGGATGGCCGCCGGGAGCGAGTAGCCGAGCTCCTCGACCAGCCGGAAGGCGGCCGGCAGCAGGCTCGCCGGCACATAATCCGAAGAGAGGATATCGACCAGCCCGTCGCGCGCCAGGTCGATCGCCGAAATATTGCCCGAATGCGAGCCGCCGCGCACGACATTGGGGGCACCACTGAGGATGCCGATGCCATGCTCGCGCAGCGCCAGGGCAGCGACCTGCGTGGTGGGGAACTCGGCCACGACGGCACCGGCGGCGGCAGCCTCTTCCGCATGCTGCACGGTCGCATCGTCATGGCTCGCGAGCTTCAGGCCGCGCTCGCGCACCAGCTCGATCACCGCCGCCCGATTGGTGTCGCCGTGAAGGGCACGGTCGTTCAGGCAGCGCTGCACGAAGCTCGCGAGATCCGCGTCGCTCATCTGATACTTGCCCTTGTAATAGGACTCGTACTGCGCCAGGGTCGCGAACTGACGTTGTCCGGGCGTGTGGTCCATCAGGGACACCAGCTTCAGGCAGGGATGCTGGGCCAGTCTGTCGAGATGAGCCGGCAGGTCGCCATGCGAGATCTCGCAGCGCAGATGCAGGAAATGCTTGACCCGCAGCATGTTCTCGCGCTGGCATTCCTCGAGCCCCTCTGCCATCGCCATCAAGGTCTCGATCCGGTCGCTTTCGCGATGGATGTCGCCGATCGCCACCGAATCGAAGACCGTGGTGATACCGGCGGTCGCGATCTGTGCGTCGTGCGCCACCACCGCCGAGCGTGCCGGCCAATGGACCCGCGGCCGCGGCGCGATATGCTTGTCCAGATTGTCGGTGTGAAGCTCGATCATGCCCGGGATGACATAGTCGCCCTCGACGTCGATGGCGCTCTCGAGCTGGCTGACGCCTTCCTCGATCTCGGCGATTTTGCCATCGCGGATGACCAGGGTCCCGTCGAGGATCTCGTCGGGCAGGACGATGCAGGCGTTTGTCAGGACAATTTCGCGGTTCATGCGGCCAACTCTCTGGGCGGAAGGCTGTAAAGTCGGGTTGCCAGCGCCTCACGTGCTTCCGGATCGTGGCAGATGGCGACGATGGCGGTTCCCGCAGCGCGAGCTTCCTGCAACAAGGTGACAACAATGCTGCGGTTGGCGGCGTCGAGCGAGGCCGTCGGCTCGTCCACCAGCAGGATCGGATGCGCCGCCAGCAGGCCGCGAGCGATATTGACGCGCTGCTGCTCGCCGCCGGAGAAGGTCACGGGCGACAGGGACCAGAGCCGCCGCGGCAGGGCCAGACGCTCCAGGAGCTCGCCAGCGCGTTCGCGGGCTTCCTGCCCGTCGATGCCGCGCGCCCGCAGCGGCTCGGCCACGACCTCCAGGGTCGGCACCCGCGGGATCACGCGCAGGAACTGGCTGATATAGCCCAGGGTGCGCCGGCGCAGCTCCAGCGCCAATCGCGGGCTCGCCGTCGCCAGATCGATCCGGTCGCCTTCATGACGAACCAGGATGGCGCCCTCGTCGGCACGGTAATTGCCATAGAGCGTCCGCATCAGCGTGCTCTTGCCGGCGCCGGAAGGGCCGTCGAGAACGACGCACTCCCCCGCCCCGACCGTCAGATCGATGCCCGACAGCACGACCAGCTTGACCTCGCCCTGGACATGAAGCGTGAAGCTCTTCGCCAGGCCGCGGGTCTCGATCATGGCTTCACGATTGTCCTGCGTCATAGCGGCAGCACCGAGGAGACCAACAGCTGCGTGTAGGGCTCGTGCGGGTCGTCCAGCACCTGGTCGGTCAGGCCGGTCTCGACGATGCGCCCGTCCTGCATCACCATGAGGCGATGGGCCAGCAGCCGGGCCACGCCCAGATCGTGGGTCACCAGGATCACCGCCAGGCCGAGATCGGCGACAAGCTGACGGATGAGATCGAGCAACCGTGCCTGGACCGAGACGTCGAGGCCGCCCGTCGGCTCGTCCATCAGCACCAGACGCGGCTTGGTCACGAGGTTACGGGCGATCTGGAGACGCTGCTGCATGCCGCCGGAGAAACGCCGGGGATTCTCGTCGATCCGCGTGGGATCGATCTCGACCCGGCCCAGCCACTCCGCGGCCATCGACCGGATCGTGCCGTAATGACGCATGCCGGCCCGCATCAGCGGTTCGCCGATATTGCCGCCGGCACTGATGTCGAGCCGAAGCCCGTCGCGCGGGTTCTGATGCACGAAGCCCATATCGTTGCCGAGGCGCCGGCGCCGCTCGGCCTCCGAAAGCGCCGCGAGGTCGACCTTGGTACCGTCGCGCGTCCCGAACCAGACGCGACCTTCGCTGGGCGTCACATGCCCCGCGATGCAGCCGAGCAAGGTGGTCTTGCCGGAACCGGATTCCCCGACCACGCCCAGCACCTCGCCCGGCCAGAGCGAGAAGCCGATGTCCCGGCAGGCCACGCGCGTACCGAAGCGCTTGCCCAGGCCTTCGACCGTCAGCAAGGGCTCGTCGGTGAATGACGTCATCACTCGGCCGCCTGCGGCTGAAGCCGGCTGTTGCAATAGTCGGTGTCGGAGCAGATGAAGCGCCGGCCGCCGCGGTCGTCGACCACGATCTCGTCGAGATAGCTGTCGTCGGCGCCGCAACGGGCGCAGCGGCAGGACCAGCGCTCCACGGCGAAGGGATGATCGGCGAAGTCGAGGCTCTTGACCGAGGTGAAGGGCGGCACGGCATAGATGCGCTTCTCGCGGCCCGCGCCGAAGAGCTGCAGGGCCGGCGAGCGGTCGAGCTTGGGATTGTCGAGCCGCGGGATCGGCGAAGGCGACATCAGATAGCGGCCATTGACCTGCACCGGATAGTCATAGGCCGTGGTCACCCGGCCGAAGCGGGCGATGTCCTCATAGAGCTTGAGATGCATGGCCCCATAGTCGGACAACGCATGCATCCGCCGGGTCTGGGTCTCGCGCGGCTCCAGCCAGCGCAAGGGCTCCGGAATCGGCACCTGGAACACCATGATCTGGCCATGCTGCAACGGCGTCTCGGGAATGCGATGCCGGGTCTGGATGATGCTGGCCTCGGCCGTGCGCGTCGTGGTGGCGACGCCGGCGGTGCGGGCGAAGAACTTGCGGATGCTGACGGCGTTGGTGGTGTCGTCGGCACCCTGGTCGATCACCTTGAGCCGATCCTGGCGGCCGATGATGGAGGCCGTCACCTGGATGCCACCGGTGCCCCAGCCATAGGGCAAGGGCATCTCGCGACCCGCGAACGGCACCTGATAACCCGGGATCGCGACGGCCTTGAGCAAGGCGCGGCGGATCATCCGCTTGGTCTGCTCGTCGAGATAGGCGAAATTATATTCGGGCGCGCTCATTCCGCCGCCTCCTGGCGCGCGTCCTCGGCGCGCATCCGGCGCACGATGTCGAGCTCGGCCTGGAAGTCGACATAATGCGGCAGCTTCAGATGCTGCACGAAGCCGGAGGCCTCGACATTGTCGGCATGGCTCAGCACGAACTCCTCGTCCTGGGCCGGCGCCGTCACCGTCTCCTCGAACTCGGCCGCCCGCAGACTGCGATCGACCAGCGCCATGGCCATCGCCTTGCGCTCGCAGCGCCCGAACACCAGGCCGTAGCCGCGGGTGAATTGTGGGGGCTGCGTGGCCGAGCCCTTGAACTGATTGACCAGCTGGCATTCGGTCACCTCGATCTCGCCGATCGCGACCGCGAAGCCCAATTCCTCCGGGACGATCTCGACCGTCACGCGGCCGCTGCGGATCTCGCCGGCGAAAGGATGGTTCCGGCCATAGCCGCGCTGGGTCGAATAAGCGAGGCTCAGGAGGAAACCCTCATCGCCGCGCGCCAGCGCCTGCAGCCGCACGTCGCGCGTCGCCGGATATTGCGGCGGATCGCGGGTGATATCGCCGACCGGAAGATCGGGCTTCGGCCGCTCCGGCTCGATCAAGCCTTCCTGTTCGAGCCAACCCATCGCCGGCGGTACGGCTGCCGGCGCGGTCGGCGCCGGGACGACCGCTTCGGATTCAGCGCCGGCGGACGCGCCATTGCTGGCCAACTCGAAATCCAGCAGCCGGTGGGTATAGTCGAAGGTGGGACCGAGGAACTGGCCGCCCGGCACATCCTTGAAGATCGCCGAGATGCGGCGGTCGGCGGCCATCCGCGCGGTCTCGATCGGCTCGCTGACGGCAAAGCGCGGCAAGGTCGTGCGGTAAGCCCGCAACAGGAAAATCGCCTCGACCATGTCGCCCGCGGCCTGCTTGATGGCGAGGGCCGCCAGCCGCCGGTCATAGAGCGCGCCCTCGGCCATGACGCGGTCCACCGCCAGCCGCAGTTGCCCCTCGATCTGATCGATGGTCAGCGCCGGAATGGCGGGGTCGCCCCGCCGGTCCTGTTCCAGGAGCCGGTGCGCGGCCTCGATGGCGGCTTCGCCGCCCTTGACGGCTACATACATGAAACCTCCAAGGCGGTGCTGCGCGGCAGGCCGACGATCCGGTTTCCGCAAGCGATCAGGACATCGACGCCGCAAGGGAACTGCGCATGATTGACCGCCCACTCGGCGGCAAAGCCCTTGGGCAGCCCCTCGATCGTCAGAAAGCGCCGGGTCGGAATACCGGGGCCTGAAAACCCGATCCGACCGCCGGAGGCGAGTCGGCTGGCCTCGATGACCAGGGTCGCCGAGCGGTCCGGATAGTCGAGGCTGCCGGGGTCGAACGACGGCAATCCCGGGCCAACCGCCGGATCGGCGATGAGTGCGAAACGTGCCGCCCCGGGGGTGTCGGCCAGCGGCGCGCCGGTATGGAACCCAAGGAAGGTCGCGACCGACGCGGCCTTCCGATCGAGCCAGATCGGCGTGTCGCCATCGGCCAGCGCCAGCATGAGCCCCAATGCGGCCGGCCCGACGCCGGCGCCCAGTTGGCGACAGGTCGCTTCGAGCGGAACCGGAAACTCCAGCAGGCGCCCCGGCTCGCTGAGGGCGGTCAGGGCGCAGCGGAAAATGCGCTGCGAATCATGGACGGGATCGGGCAATCCCGGCGCCAGCGCGCCCCCGCGCAATGCGGTCCCCGAAACGCCCGCCGATCGCAGATCAGTCATCGCCACGCACCATGGTGGTGAAATCCACCCGGGTCGCCGCGACATCGGCCGCCCGGCGCCCTCGCCTTTGGTTCCCAGCCTGCTCAATGGTCGTCAGCAGTCGGGCCAACGGTCCGGTGCGGATCGTCTCGTCCTGCAGCAGGGCGTCGAACAGGGCCGCCAGTTCGGCGTGACGCGAAGCGCGACCGACCACATGGCCGAACCCGACCCCGGCACGCGGCGCCTCGAGCATGACGGCGGCACGCGTGACGGTCATCTCGCCCAGATTGAAGGGCTGGCCCGTGCCGCCGGCCCGGCCCCGCAGCATGACCAACCCGGTCTCGACCGGACGCAGCCAACGATAAGCCGGGGGCGGCGCCAACTCGCGCCATGCCTCTTCCAACTCGGCAGGGTCGGCCTGGCTCAGCAGGGCCATCCAGCGGGAACGGTCGGTGTGGGCGGAATCGGACATTGCCATGGCCGCGATATTCATCTAGATGTCTATACTTGTCAACCAGCCTTGCAGCCCGGCGCTGAATCGGGCTGTGTGTCGGCGAGGGCCATTCGCATGGAGTCGGAACTGGCGATGAAGGACGCGATCGCGCGCGGCCGGGGTGTCACGGTTTGGCGACAGATCGCCGAAACCCTGAGCGCCGATCTGAAGGCCGGTCGCCTCAGGCCGGGAGACCGGCTGCCCACCGAGCTCGAGCTGGCCGACCGCTTCAGGGTCAATCGCCACACCGTTCGCCGTGCGGTCGCGACCTTGGCCGAGCAGGGCATCCTGCGCATCGAGCAGGGCCGCGGCACCTTCGTGAACGACAAGACCATCGACTACGTGCTCGGCCGGCGCACCCGCTTCAGCAGCAATCTCCTGGCCCAGGGCCGCGAACCGGGCCATCGGATCATCTCTGCAGAAAAGACCACGGTCTCCGGCAGCATTGCGGCCGACCTCAAGCTGCGCGACGGCGCCGCCGTGATGCGGATCGAGACGCTGAGCATCGCCGACGGGGCGCCCATGGGCTATGGCGTGCATGAGTTCCCCCTGCCCCGCTTCGCCGGCATCGAGGAGGCCTATCGGCGGCTGGGGTCGTTGACCGCGGCGCTCGAAGAGCTCGGCGTCGGCGACTACACCCGCAAGGTGACGCGAATCCTGGCGCGGCTGCCAAGCGCGCGCGAGGCCGAGTTCCTCGAGCAGACGGTCAGCCGCCCGATCCTTCAGGCCGAAGCGGTCAATGTCGATGCCAAGGGCAAGCCCACCCATCACAGCCTCGCGGTCTTTGCCGGCGATCGCGTCCAGATGATCGTGCGGCCCGAAGATCTGCTCGCCGGCGGATAGTCAGGCGCCCTATCGCGTCAGATAAAGGCCCGACGCAACCACTGCGACAGCAGATCGATTAGCATGACAGTGATGACGATCACGATCATGACCGCGCAGGTCTGGGCAAACTGAAAGCCGCGGATGATCTCCCAGATCAACTGGCCGATCCCACCGGCACCGACCAGCCCCACGACCGAGGCCGAGCGCACGTTCGATTCGAAGCGGTAAAGCGAATAGGAGACCCAGAGCGGCATCACCTGGGGCACGACGCCGAAAACGATCTCCTCGAGCTTGTGGGCACCTGTGGAACGGATGCCCTCGACTGGTCGCGGATCGATCGCCTCGACCGCCTCCGCAAACAGTTTGGCGAGAATGCCCGTGGTATGGACCCAAAGTGCGAGGACGCCGGCGAACGGCCCCAGCCCGACCGCCACCACGAACAACATCGCGAAGACCATCTCGTTGATGGAACGGCAGATGTCCATCAAGCGGCGCACCGGCTGATGGATCCACCAGGGCGCGATATTGCCGGCGCAGGCAAGGCCGAGGGGAATGGCGCAGACGATCGCCAGAATGGTGCCCCAGAGCGCAATCTGCACCGTGATCACCATCTCTTCCACATAGTATCGCCAGTCGTGGAAGTCCGGTGGGAAGAAGTCGGCGAGGAAGGCCGCCATGTTGCCGCTGTAACGCAGCAGATCGAGCGGGCGCATGTCCGCGCCGTTCCAAGAGGCTGCAAGGGCAGCCAAAATCACTCCGTAGGCAATGAGCCTGATGAACGAGTAACGCGGTGATTTGGCTGCCGCGGCCCGCAACGCCGCCTGGGCTTGAGGCCCGGGTGGCGTTGCGGGTTGGAGAGAGATGGTCAAAGGGTCAACCTCGTCCAACAAACCGATCGCGAGCGATTGCGTGCTGACTTACTGCGTCTTGACAGCAGCCATCTGCTTCGAAAGCTCGTCGAGCTTTGCATCGATCTCGGCGATCTGCTTCTTCTTGTCTTCTTCGGAGAGGTTCGCGTCCTGCTCAATTTTAATGCGGTCCTTGAACAGTGCGACCTGGCGGACCGGCAGCAGCTGATCATTGCTGGAAGCAATGAACCCACCCCAGCCGCCCAGCGCCTCCAACATCTGCTTCTCATGCGCCTGGTTCGGTCCGGGCTGACCATAAGACACGAAAAACGCCTTGATCTTCTCCTTGGCCTGCGGGTCGAGATCCGTGCGCCAGACCATCGGATCGGCCGGGATCAGAGGCGAGCGCCAGATCTCGCGAATCAGCTTCGCCTTGTCCGGATTCTCCCGCTGGAATTTGGCCAGATCTTCGGTGTTGTTGGTCGCGACGTCCACCTGACCATTGGCCACGGCCATCAGGTTGGCACCATGATTGGAATTGAGGACAACAGTAAAATGCTTGCGAATGTCGATGCCATTCTTGGCCCAGGCGTAGTAGCCCGGCATCAAGAAGCCAGAGGTCGAGTTCGGATCGCCGTTCCCGAACTTAAGCTTGCCCGGCTCATTGATCACGTCTTGTATGGATTTCAGCGGGCTGTTCACATTGACGATCAGGATCGAATAATAGCCCTTGGAACCGTCAGCATAGGTCTTCTGTACGAACACCTCGCCGTCGGCGCGATCGACAGCCTGGATCGCTGATGCATTGCCATGCCAAGCAATCTGAACCTTGTTGAAACGCATGGCTTCCACCACGCCGGCGTAATCCGTGGCGTAGAAGCCATTCACTTTGATGCCCGTCGCCTTTTCCATATCGGCGAGGAACGGTTCCCATTGTGTCTTCAGGCTTTGCGACAACTCGGTCGCAATGATCCCGAAATTGATCTCCTTCGGCATTTCGGCCTGGGCGGCGGTGGCGCCAAGCGCCAGAGCGGCCATACCTGCGAGGAATACACGGCGTAGCATCGAATACCTCTCCTTCAGTGGACGGGTGGACGTCGAGATAGGCGGATCGGAGCCGCGAGAGGCGGCGCTTATGAGCCGACGACGGCTGCGGCCGTAGCGAGGCGCAGCGGCGTGCGGCGCGGACGGGCCGCCGCCGCCGGCGGCTCGAGTTCGCTGCCGTAGACTTCGGCCAGCAACGAGGCGGTGACGGCCTCGCTGGGGCCGTCGAACAGGACGCAGCCTTCCTTGAGCGCGACGATGCGCGGGCAGTAGCGGGTGGCCATCTCCACCTGGTGGAGCGACACGACCACGGTCATGCCGTCGCTTTCATTGACCTCGCGCAGGAGCTCCATCACCCGCCTGGCCGATTCCGGATCGAGCGAGGCGATCGGCTCATCCGCCAGCAGGGTCTTGGCGCCCTGGATCAGGACCCGGGCGATCGCGGCCCGCTGTTGCTGCCCGCCCGACAGGGTCGAGGCGCGCTGATAGGCTTGTTCCTGGATGCCGACCCGGGCCAGCGCCTGCAGGGCCGCCTCGCGCTCCGCCTGGGTGAACCAGCTCGTCAGGCTGCGCCAGAGCGGCGTTCGCGCCAGACCGCCGACACAGACATTGGTCAGGACCGGCAGGCGTTCGACGAGGTTGAACTGCTGAAAGACGAAACCGATCGAGGCCCGCTGCCGGCGGATATCGCGGGCGATCCGACCGTCGCGCTGAAC
>CAVOLB010000099.1:0-19502 GCA_963696655.1 uncultured Alphaproteobacteria bacterium | reverse complement strand
TTTGTCGAGTTGGTGCTGCAGCTTCTCCGCCCAGACCGGCTGCTCTTCGTCGAGTTTCTTCCAGGCCGCCTTGCTCGGCATCGAAGCCGCGTAGGACGGCTTGATCGCGGTCAGGATCTGTCCTTCTGGCGAGGCGCGGAATTGCAGGAACTTGAGCGCCATCTCCTTGTTGGTCGAGGCTGAGGTGATCGACAGCGATTCCGTCCACTGAACGGCGCCCTCGTCGGGGATCACGTCATAGATCGGAACCTTGTCGTTCTGCAGCAGCAGGGCGGCCCAGGCGCCGACGCCCGGCATCACCCAGGCTTCGCCGTTGGTGAGCGAGGAGAAGACCGACGACCAGGGGCCGATGCCCGACATCTGCGGCGACAGCGAGTTGAGCGTCTCCTTCAGCTTGGCGAATTTGGCGTTGTCGATGTCGTAGGGCGGGCGGTTGCCGTTATACATGCTGAGGCAGGACATGTTCGGCAGGTACCAGTCATACATGCCGACCTTGCCCTTCACCTTCGGTTCCCACATGACCTTGTAGGATTTGACTTCCTCGGGCGTCAGCTTGTCCTTGTTGTAGACCATGCCGAGATAGCCGAAGCTGTTGATCAGCGAGTAGAGCTTGCCGTCGACCCAATGCGGCTTGAAATGCTGGAATTCCGGCCAGAAATCGTTGAGCGGCAGATCGCCCGGATTGAGCTCGTCGATCAGGCCGCCCTGCTGCAGCATCGTCACATATTCGGCGTCGGTCAGGACCACGTCGAACGTGCCGGGCGGTGAGGATTGCAGCAGCGCGAGCATCTCTTCGCCGGCGGTGTATTCCTTGGCCTGCACCTTGACCCCGGTCGCCTGCTCGAAGGGGCCGATCACCTCGGGTGCCGCGTGGCCGGGCCAACTCAGCAGATTGAGGACCTTGGTGTCGGCGAGCGCGGGCCGAAAGCCGCTGCCGAGCAGCGCCGCCGTTCCGATGGCGGCCGAGCTTCCGGTCAGGAATTTACGACGTGCGACCGGCGATGAAAAAATGCCGCGTTCAAATCCGCTCCACACAGGCAGCCTCCTCCGTTGATGTCCCAGGGCGTCCGATCGTTTTACGGTCGGGGATTGAAGCGGCGTAGAGTGAAGAAATGGCTGGGCTATTTCCATACGCAATCGCCAATCATCAGTTCGCCTCAACTCGATGTGGCGGATACAATCGGCGCCGTAAACAAAAGTCAGCTTTTGGGCGTCGGCCGGGCCGCTTTGTCGTAGGACAAGTCGCTGGTCGGTCGGTGGATCGGACCGACCCCGATCGGGAATGATGGCGCCGCCGGGGCCCCGCCGGGTCGCGTGGGGGCGGAAAAGCGCGGAAATCCTGGCGCGGGCGGGCCCGGTGACTTCGCCCGCCCGGCCGACTATCCTCGCCCGGCCATCGACCGATTGCGCCTGGAAGGGATCATCATGCGGGTTTTTATCGCCGGCCTCGATACCGAAACCAATACGTTTTCGCCGATTCCCACCAGCGTGCGCGGCTTCGAGGACGGGTTCCTGGCGCGCGGCGACGCGACGCGCCGGCCCGAGAACTACTGCTCCTCGCAGCTGTTCGTCTGGCGCCGCTTGGCCGAAGCCAGGGGCTATCACGTGATCGAGGGTCTCTGCAGCTATGCCGAGCCGGCGGGGGTGATCACCCGGGAGGCCTATGAAGGCCTGCGCGAGGAGATCCTCGAGGGCCTGCGGCAGGCGATGCCGGTCGATATCGTGCTGCTGGCACTCCACGGCGCCATGGTCGCGGACGGCTATGACGATTGCGAGGGCGACATCCTCACCCATGCGCGCAAAATCGTCGGTCCGAACGCGGTCATCGGTGCCGAGCTCGATCTCCATTGCCACATCACCGACGCGATGGTGACGCAGGCGACGGCGCTGGTGGCCTACAAGGAATATCCGCATGTCGACATTCCGGAGCGGGCCGCCGAGCTCTTCGCGCTCTGCGCCGACGCGGCCGAAGGGCACACCAGGCCCAGGATGGCGGTCTTCGACTGCCGGATGATCGGCACCTTCCGCACCACCGAACAGCCCTTGCGCGCTTTCGTCGACAAGATGAAGGCGATGGAGGGCAAGGACGGCATCCTGTCGGTCTCGCTCGGCCATGGCTTTCCCTATGGCGACGTGAAGGACGAAGGCGTCAAGACGCTCGTCATCGCCGACCATGACGAGAGCAAGGCCAAGGCGGTCGCCAAGGAGCTGGGGATGGAGGTCTTCGCCATGCGCGAGGCGATCGCGCCCAAATTCCTGACCGTCGACGAGGCGTTGGACGCGGCCATGGCGCATAACGGCAACCCGGTCGTCATCGCCGACGTGACCGACAATGCCGGCGGCGGGGCGCCCGGCGATTCCACATTCTTCCTGCGGCGCATCCTCGAGCGCGGCCTCACCGACGTGGCGAGCGGCTATTACTGGGATCCGATCGCGGTGCGGTTCTGCATGGATGCGGGCGTCGGCGCCAATCTCGACCTGCGCGTGGGCGGCAAATGCGGGCCGACCTCCGGCGATCCGGTGGATCTCAAGGTCACGGTGCGGGCCGTCGCCGACATGGTGACGCAGCGTTTCGGCGATGCGCCCGATCCAATGGGCCCCTCGGTCTGGGTCTCGGCCCAGGGCGTCGATCTGGTCCTGACCACCCTGCGCACGCAGGTGTTCCATCCCGAAGGCATGACCAAGCTCGGCATCGACCTGTCGAAACGCAAGCTCGTGGTGGTGAAATCGACCCAGCATTTCCACGCCGGCTTCGCGCCGATCGCCAGCAAGGTGCTCTATGCGGCGGCGCCGGGTGCGCTCACCAAGGATTTCGCCAAGATCCCCTATCGCAATATCACCCGGCCCTTCTGGCCGAAAGTGGCGAACCCGTTTGCGTGACGCGTCGCTGCTGTCATTGCCGGGCTTGACCCGGCAATCCAGGGCAAGAGGGGGCTGCGGCCCTGGATGCCCGGATCAAGTCCGGGCATGACAGAAAGCCGGCACATCACGCGGCGCTTCTGACCGAAGGTCGCGAACCCGTTTGCGTGACACGCGCTGCTGTCATTGCCGGGGTTGACCCGGTAATCCAGGGCAAGAGGGGGCTGCGGCCCTGGATGCCCGGATCAAGTCCGGGCATGACAGAAAAGGAGACCGTGGCGGCTCGGGGCGGCAGGTCGTCGGTTTTAGACCCGCCCTTTCAGCAGCTCCTCGGCCCGCAGGCAGCGGGCGAGGTGATCGGGCTGCGAAGTTCCCTGCAGCGCCTGCGGCTTCTCGCAACCCTGGATCGCGACCGGGCAGCGCTCGCGGAAGAAGCAGCCCTTCGGCAAATTGATGGCGCTCGGCAGATCGGTGTTGCGCAGAGGCGCCGAGATTTCCGTGTGCCGATCGAGCGTCGGCACGGCCGCGAGGAGTGCCCGCGTATAGGGATGGGCGGGCTGGCGCAGCAGCGCGCCGGTCGGACCGGATTCGACCACCTGTCCCAGATACATGACCGCGACGCGGTCGGCGATATGCCGGATGACCGAGACATTGTGCGACACGAAGAGATAGGTGAGCTTCAGCCGGCTCTGCAGCTCCATCAGGAGATTGAGGATCTGGGCCTGCACCGAGACGTCGAGGGCCGAGGTCGGCTCGTCCAGCACGATCAGGTCCGGCTCCAGCGCAAGCGCGCGGGCGATGGCGATGCGCTGGCGCTGCCCGCCGGAGAATTCATGCGAATAGCGGTCGAGCTGGTCGGTGCGGAGACCGACCTGCGCGGCCAGCGCGCCGGCGCGCTCCTTGAGCCAGCGCCGCGGGTGGCGTTCGCCGACACCGAGCGGCTCGGTGATCACCTGCCAGACCGGCATGCGCGGGTCGAGCGAGGATTGCGGGTCCTGGAACACGACCTGGAAGCGCCGGCGTAAACGCCGCAGCTCGCCGCCGCGGAGGCTCCAGGGATCCGTGTCGTCGAAGAGAACGCGGCCCTCGCTCGGCTTGAGCAGCGCCATGGCGACCTGGCCCAGGGTGCTCTTGCCGCAGCCTGACTCGCCGACGATGCCCAGCGTCTCGCCGCGCCGGATCTCGAGATCGACGCCATTGAGGGCATGGACCTGCGCCCGCGGCCGCCCCCTCCAATTGGCGCCGATGGGGAAGCGCATATGGACATTCTCGAAGCGGACCAGCGGCGCGCTGCCCATCCGGGGCGGCGGCAGAACATTGGCGCCGGAGGTCAGGGGTTCCAGCAGGGCGACCCGTTGTTCCTTCAGGAGCCAGCAGGCCGCGCGATGGGCCGGCTCACCCGGGCCTTCGATCAGCGGCGGCGTCTGGCCGCAAGGCTCGAAGGCGAAACCGCAGCGCGGCCGGAACCGGCAGCCTTCGGGCGGGTCGATGAGGTTGGGGACCGTGCCAGGGATCGAGGCCAGCGGCTGCTTCGGCGCCACGAATTCCGGCAGGGCACGCAGCAGGGCGCGGCTATAGGGATGCAAGGGACGCCGCAACACCTCCGCGGTGGTGCCTTCCTCGATCACCTTGCCGGCATACATCACATAGACGCGGTCGCAGAGCTGCGCCACGACGGCGAGATCGTGGGTGATGAAGAGCACCGAGATGCCGCGTTCCCGGGCCCGTTCGCGCAACAGGGCCAGCACCTGCGCCTGGACCGTGACGTCGAGCGCCGTGGTCGGTTCGTCGGCGATCAGGACCTTGGGGTTGCAGGAGAAGGCCATGGCGATCAGCACGCGCTGGCGCATGCCGCCGCTGAGCTCGAAGGGGTAGTTCCGCATCACCCGGCGCGCGTCGGGGACCTGCATCTCCGTCAGGAGCGTCTCGGCGCGCGTCAAGGCTTCGGCCTCGCTCACCGTCTCGTGGCGGCGGATCACCTGCGTGATCTGGCGCCCGATCCGGATGGTCGGGTTGAGCGCGTTCATCGGTTCCTGGAACACGACCGAGGCGAGCCGCCCGCGGATATCCTCGAGCTTCGCTTCGGATGCCGAGACGACATCCTCGCCCAGCAGCACGATGTGCCCCTCGGCGATGCGGGCTGCATGGGGTGGCAGCAGCCGCATCACCGACATGGCGGTGACCGATTTGCCGCTGCCGGATTCGCCGACCAGCCCGACGATCTCGCCCGCGCCCACGGTGAGCGACACCCGGTCGAGCGCCCGGACGGCGCCGCGATAGGTCGCGAATTCGAGCGTCAGTTCCTGCACCTCGACGATGGGCGCGGGCTTGGTCCCGGCGCTGGCGGCGGTCTCGGCCATCATTTGCCCTTGAGCCGCGGATCGAAGATGTCGCGCAGGCCGTCGCCCAGCAGGTTGAACCCCACCGCCGTCACCAGGATCGCGAGGCCGGGGAAGGTCGGATACCACCACTGGTCCAAGAGGAAATCGCGACCGCTGCTGACCATGGCACCCCATTCCGCCGTCGGCTGCTGCGCGCCGAGGCCGATGAAGCTGAGCGCCGCCGCCGTCAGGATGGCGCCGCCGATATCGAGCGTGCTCTGCACGATGATCGGCGCCATGGCGTTGGGAACGATATGGCGCAGCACGATCTGGCGCTTCGAGGCGCCGAAGGTGACGGCGGCCTTCACATAGGCGCGCTCGCGCAAGGAGAGCGCCTGCCCGCGGGCGAGCCGCACATAGAACGGGATCCGCACCACGGCGATCGCCAGCATGGCGTTGATGAGGTCGGGGCCCAGGGCCGCCGCCAGCGCCATCGCCATGACGAAGGAGGGGAAGGAGAGCAGCACGTCCATCAGCCGCATGATGACGGTATCGGTGCGCCCGCCGACGAGGCCGGAGAAGGCGCCGAGGATCGTGCCGATGCTCATCGAGAAGAAGACGATGGCGACGCCGATCGTGACCGACACGCGCGAGCCCCAGATGATGCGCGAGAGCAGGTCGCGGCCGACCTGGTCGGTGCCCAGCCAATGGACCGCGCCGGGCGCCGCGAGGCGCGCGCGCAGATCGAGCGCGTTGGGATCGTAGGGCGAGATCCAGGGCGCCAGCAGCATCACCAGCAGCACGAAGACGATGATCGCGAGGCCGGCGAGGGTGAGCGGGCTGCGGCTGAGCTGATACCAGATATAGGCGAGATCGATCCTGCCGGCGGGCGTCGCCACCTCCGGCACCGGGCCGGGTGCCGGCGGCGTGGTGGCGAGGTTGCTGTCGCTGGCCATGGCTCAGCCCACGCCCCGGATCTGGGGATCGAGCAGCATGTAGGTCAGGTCGACGAAGAGATTGAGCAGCACATAGGCGGTCGAAGCCACCACCGTGAAACCCATGATCGCGGGGAAGTCGAGCGCGTTGATCGACTGGACGACATAATTGCCCATGCCCGGCCAGGCATAGACCGTCTCGGTCAAGACGGCGCCATAGAGCAGGTCGCCGAAGGCAAGCCCGATCATGGTGACGGAGGGGATCAGCGCGTTGCGCAGCGCATGGTCGAACAGGATGCGCCGTCGCGAGAGGCCGCTGGCCTTGGCGGTGCGGATATAATCCTCGGTAAGCACCTCGAGCATGGCGGAGCGGATCTGGCGGGTGACGATGCCCAGATGCAGGAAACCCAGCGTCGCGGCCGGCAGGAGCAGATGCCGGAGGGCGCTGACGAAGGCTTTGCCGTCGCCGGCAAAGAGCGCGTCCAGCGTATAGAAGCCGGTGACGAAGGGCGGCGGTGTCAGCGCGCTGTCGAGCCGTCCCGAGCCGGGCAGCCACTCGAGCCGGCCATAGAAGAGATAGATCAGCAGCAGCCCCAGCCAGAAAGCGGGTGTCGAGATCCCGGTCACCGACAGGGTGCGCGTGATCTGATCGATGGCGCGATCCTTGGCGACCGCCGAGATCACGCCGAGCGGAATGCCCAGGACGATCGCGAAGATCATGGCCGCCAGGGCCAGCTCGATGGTGGCCGGGAAGAAGCGCAGAATGTCGTCCGCGACCGGGCGCTGGGTGCGGATCGAGATGCCGAGATCGCCGCGCAGCAGGTCGCCGGCATAGGTCAGATATTGCTCATAGAGCGGCCGGTCGAGCCCGAGCTTGGCGCGCATCTGCGCGACCAGCTCGTTGGAGGCGCGTTCTCCCGCCATCATCCGCGCCGGATCGCCCGGGATCATATGCGAGATCGCGAAGGTGACGATCGAGACCCCGATCACGACGAGGACCAGCAGCAGCAGCCGGCGCCGGACGATGTTCAGGTAGGACATGGGCGTCGCCTCACTTCTCCCATTCCTTTGACCGCATGTACAGAATCTCCTGCTTCTGCACTAACCATCGAGACGATGTGCAGGGATTGCGCTCCAACGTCATCCCCGCGAAAGCGGGGACCCATTTTGATCCAGCGCACCAAGCTCGGCGTTGGGTCCCCGCTTTCGCGGGGATGACGATAGGGGCGGCGGCTGGCAATAGAGCTGATGTCGGCAGAGATCCGGAAGCCTCGGGGGAGGGCTTATCTTGCGACCGCGCCCGCCCCCGGACTTCCTGAGGCGCCTACTGCGCCCGCGACATGGTCTCGAAGTTGAACATCTGGAGCGTCATCGGGTTGTAGACGAACCCCTTGACGTCCGAGCGGATGGCGACCTGGTAGTTCGCCTGGAACAGGAGGACGTAGGGCGCCTCCTCGATCACGATCTTCTGCGCCTCGGCATAGATCTTCTTCCGCTCCTCGACATTCGCCGCGGTCGCCGCCTTGCGGATCAGCTCATCCACCTTCGGGTTGGTGTAGAAGGCGCGGTTGCCCGGCAGGCCGTGCAGGTCGGAGTCATACCAGTAGTTCATGAACATGTAGGGATCGCCATAGTCCGGCGTCCAGTTGCCGGCCGCGATGTCGAAGTCGCTGCTGTTCAGCTTCTCGCGCATGGTGGGATAGGCGAACTCCTGCAGCTCGACGGTGACCCCGATCGCCGCCAGATTCTGCTGCAGCACCAGGCCGATCGACTCCCAGTTCGGGTCCTTCTTGGAATAGAGATAGCCGAGCTTGAGGTCCTTCACGCCGGCATCGGCCAGGAGCTGCTTGGCCTTGGCGGCGTCGGTGGTGAACTGGAAGCTCGCATCGTCGTGGCCCCAGAGGCCTTCCGGCACGGGTCCGCGCATCTGCACGCCGTTGCCGAGCAGGATGCCGTCGATGATGCCCTTATAGTCCACGGCATAGGAGATCGCCTGGCGCACGCGGACATCGTCGAGCGGCTTGCGGGTGTTGTTGAGATAGAGATAGGTCACCTGGAAGCTCGGCTCGTCCACGACCGTGACGCCGTCCACCTTCTTCAGCGCGTCGAACTGGTCGACCGGCAGGTCCTCGGCGATGTCGATGTCGCCCTTCTCGAGCTGCAGGCGGCGCGCGGAGGCTTCCTTGATGATCTTGACCACGACCTTCTTGAAGGAAGGCGCCGGGCCCGCATAGTTCGGATTGACCTCCATCACCACCTGCTGGTCCTTCTCCCAGCTCGTCACCTGGTAGGGGCCGGAGCCCAGCGTGTGCTCGGCGAGATAGGCTTGGCCGAGATCGCCGTCCTTCTCATGCTGCTGAGCGGCGGGGCTGACGATGCAGGCGCCGTTGGTCGCGAGGCCGGCGAGGAAGGGACCGAACGGCTCCTTCAGGATGAACTTGACCGTATGAGGATCGATCGCCTGGACCTCGGTGACGGGACCGACCGTCTCCGAGGGGCCCTTGGCGACCTTGAACAGGCGGTCGAAGCTGTATTTGACGGCGGCGGCGTCGACCGGCGAGCCGTCGGCGAACTTGTGGCCGTCATTGAGCGTGAAAGTCCATTGCAGCCCGTCGTCGCTGACGGTCCAGGATTTCGCGACGTCGCCCTCGACCTCGGTGCTGCCCTTGCCGTTCTCGACCTTGAACTTCACCAGCCGCTCATAGGCGGGATAGGTCACGGTCCAGCTGTTGTTGGTCACGGTGACGGCCGGATCCATGCTGTCGATGTCGCCGGCCTTGCCGACCACCAATGTCGTGGGATCGCCGGCGGCAGCGGCCGGCAGAGTGCCGGCGATCGCGGTGGCCAGCAGCGCGGCCGCGCCGAGCAGCATGGCCTTCAAATTCAGTCTCATGGGTTTCTCCCTCTGGTGCCATCAGTCAGGCGTCCTGCGCTGCAGCCCGCGCTGTCGGATTCCGAGCGTCGGCGGATGCGTGGCGGAACGGTCCCCGATCGCCTGCGGGGTGGTCTTTGTCGGTTTCGTTGCGGCTTCGTGGCAGGCGATGCGGCAAGTATCCGGCGGGGTGCCGGAAGCGTCAAGGCACGCGGGCGCTCCCGGCGGCCCTCAAGCCATCAGCGCAGCCGAATGGGGGAGAGCGCCGCTTGGGTCACGCCCAGCGCCGCCAGATCGGACGGAACCGGTTCGCGCCGCGCGAGCGCCGCCACAAGGGCCGAGATGCCGGGCGCGGTCTGGATGCCATAGCCGCCCTGGCCCGCGAGCCAGAAGAAATCCTCGATCCGGTCGTCATAGCCGACCACCGGCGTCTTGTCGGCCACGAAGCTGCGCAACCCCGCCCAGCGGCTCTCGATGCGCGGGATCGGCAGGGTGACGGCCTGTTCCAGCCGGTCCACCAGGATCGCGATATCGAGATCCTCCGGCTTCACGTCGCAGGGCGGCATCGGCGTCTCGTCGGCGGGCGAGGCCAGGATCTGCCCGGCATCGGGCCGGAAATAGAACTGCTCGTCGGCATCGATGATGGTGGGCCAGCGCGTGACGTCGAGACCCGCCGGCGGGCGGAACCGGATCGCGGTCCGGCGCTTGGGCACCAGCCCGATCGGCTGGGCGCCGGCCAGCGCGCCGATCTCGTCGGCCCAGGCGCCGGCCGCATTGACGACGACACGGGCCGAGAAGCGGCCGGCCTTGCTCTCGACCCGCCAGAGACCGGCATGCCGCGAGAGGCCGCGGACCTGGGCGTCCGTGACGACCTGTCCGCCGCGCGCCTTCAGCCCCTTCAGATAGCCCTGATGCAGCCCATGGACGTCGATATCCATCGCGTCGGGGTCGAGCACCGCATCGGCGACATAGCCCCGCCGGAACACCGGGACCTGGGTTTCGACCTCGGTCGCGGCGATGCGCCGGATGTTGCTGCGCAGACCCGAGACTTCCTCGAGGAACGCGTCGAGCGAGGCGCGCTGGTCGGCGCGGCCGACGAAGACGACGCCGCGCGGCAGCAGCAGGGGATGGGCGGCGAAGCCGGGCGGCGGGTTCAGATAGAAGCCCTTGCCGCCGGTGGTGAGCGCCCGCACGGTCGCGTTGCCATAGGTTTCGGCATAGAGGGCGGCCGAGCGGCCCGTGGTGTGGTAGCCCGGCTGGTCCTCCTGCTCGAGGATCAGGACGCGGGCCTGGGCCGCCAGCGCATAGCCGGCCGAGGCGCCCGCCATGCCGGCGCCGACGATGAGGAAATCGAACTCAGCCATGCGAGGACCAGACTCCGGATGATTTCTGCCGCCAATGCGGCCTTTGGGATTGCTGCCGCCGATGCGGGCTCTGGCCTAGCGGTTCTGCCGGACGGCCGCAACCCGCAGATTGCGGCGAGAACGTCGCAAGCGGCGGCGGTCCGTGGCAGACTGCCCCCTTCGTTCGATCCGGGAAGGGGATTCGGAACCTATGATTTCAATCAAAACTCGGTTGACGCTCCTCATGCTGACGCTGCTGGCCGGCGCCGCGCTGATGGTGGCGTCCGCCGGCGCCACGGACTTCAGGGTCTACAGCCACGACATCAAGGACGGTCAGTTCCAGGAAGAGCAGGTCCTGAGCAAGGCCTTCGGCCTCGGGTGCCAGGGCGGCAACCTCTCGCCTCACATCAATTGGGAGGGCATGCCCCAGGGCACGAAGAGCTTCGTCCTGACGATGTTCGACCAGGATGCCAACGCCGGCAAGGGCTGGACCCACTGGGTCGTGGTCAATATCCCCTATACGGTGAACTCCCTGCCGCGCGGTGCCGGCGGGAGCGGCGCCGTGGAAGCGGTCGGCGCCCTCCAGACGCGCAACGATTTCGGCCAGGCGGGCTATGGCGGCCCCTGTCCGCCGCCGGGCCAGACCCATCACTACATTGTCACGCTGACGGCGCTCAACGTCGCGAAGTTGGCCGTCGACAAGAACACCACGCCGAAAGCGGTGGCCGCCCTGGTCGAGGGCAACAAGATCGCGGCGGTGAGCTTCACGGCGAGCTATCAGCGATAAGCCGGATCCGGATGTCACAAGCCGGCACGCGCCGTGGCAGACTGCGGCGCCCGATCAATGGGGAAGGGGAGACGGATCCGATGCATTCGATGAAGAGACGCCTGACCGCCATGGCCCTGGCGATGCTGGGCGGTGTCGCGCTGCTGGCCGCGCCCGCTCGCGCGGACGAGTTCAGGCTCCATAGCAGCGACATCGTCAACCAGATGATGAAGCGGGACCAGGTCCAGAGCAGCAACTATGGCGCCGGATGCTCGGGCGGCAATCTCTCGCCGCATCTGGATTGGGAGAACGCGCCGCAAGACGCGCAGAGCTTCGTGCTGACGGTGTTCGACAAGGACGCGCCCAACGGCATGGGCTGGTATCATTGGGTCGTGGTCAATATCCCGAACACGGTCAACTCCCTGCCGCCGGGGGCGAGCGCCGATGGCGCCGTCGAGGCGACCGGCGCGATGCAGACCCGCACCGATTTCGGCACGCCCGGTTATGGGGGCCCCTGCCCGCCGGTGGGCACGGCCCATCGCTACATCTTCACGATCACCGCCTTGCGGGTGGCGAAGATTCCGGTCGACCAGGAGGCCACGCCCGCCCTGGTCGGCATCTTCATCCAGGCCAACAAGATCGCCTCGGCCAGCTTCACGGGGATCTACGCCCGATAAGACGGAGGTCCACCGGATGAATCGGGAACCGTTCACGATGTTCTGCTACGCGGACCTCTCGGGGCAGCTGCGCGGCAAGGGCTTCCCGACCCGCCATCTGGAGAAGCGGCTGAAGAGCGGCGTCGGCTGGACGCCGACCAACCTCATGTTCACCGCGCTCGGCACCATCGCGCCCTCGCAATGGGGCCCCTGGGGCGACGTGCTGATGATGCCCGACCGCGGGGCCGAGGCGAATGTCGATTTCGGCGACGGGCTTCAGAAGGAGCATTTCTTCCTCAGCGACATGCTCGAAACCGACGGCACGCCCTGGGACTGCTGCCCGCGCACGCTTCTGCGCAACGCCGCGGCCGACCTGCGGCGCGAGGCGGGGATCCGGCTCGGCATCGCCTATGAGCATGAGTTCGTCTATAGCGGCGCCAACGGCCGGACCGGCGACATGTATGGGCTCGATGCCATCCGCCGCCATGGCAGCTTCGGCGAGGTCTTCCTCGCGGCCCTCGACCAGTGCGGCGTCGATGCCGACAGCTATCTCTCCGAGTTCGCGCTCAATCAGTTCGAGGTGACCTTCCCGCCGGAGGAGCCGCTGCTGGCCTGCGACAAGGCGATCTTCGTGCGCGAGATGGCGCGCGCCACGGCCGCGCGCTTCGGCCACACGGTGAGTTTCTCGCCGCGGGTCGCGACGAAAGGCATCGGCAACGGCCTGCATATCCATATGAGCCTGTGGGACGAGGCCGGCAAACCTGTGAGCCATGATCCCGAGGGCCCAAGTGGCGTCGGCGCCACCGCCGGCAAGTTCCTCGCCGGGATTCTCAAGCACATGCCGGCGCTCTGCGCCTTCACCGCGCCGACGCCGGTCTCCTATCTGCGGCTGGTGCCTCATGTCTGGAGCGCCGCCTGGTCGAGCATCGGCTATCGCGACCGCGAGGCCGGGATCCGCATCTGCCCGACCTTCGCCACCTCGGAACGCAGCCAGGCCGAGCAGTTCAATTTCGAGTTCCGCGCCGCCGACGCGACGGCCAATCCCTATATCCAGCTCGCGGTGATGCTCCGCGCCGGCCTCGAAGGCCTGCGCCAAAACCTCCCGCTGCCCGAGCCGACGGTGAACCAGGACCCAGGCGATTTCAGCGAAGCCGAACGCCGGAAACGCGGCATCGTGAGGCTGCCCACCACCCTGGCCGAAGCGCTCGCCGCCCTCGACGCCGACAAGACCGTGCAGGCCTTCCTCCCGCCGCGCTTCCTCACCGCCTACCGCGACAACAAGCGATCCGAGATGGAGCTCACCAAGGACTGGGACGGCGAGGAGCTCTGCCGCCGCTATGCCGAGGTTTATTAAGCGCGCGACGGGCAGGCCTTGGGGAACGGGCGGCTCGCATCCTTCGATGACCACGCCCACCCACGTCATTGTCTCTGCCCTTCACCACGTCATCTTGTCCCCTCCCCCCTTGAGGGGGAGGTTAGGGTGGGGGGTGATCGAAGGACGCGATGACAACAGAGCCCTGCGCCACACGAACTTGGCGAGCATCGAGTTTGCGGCCACCCCCCACCCCAGCCTCCCCCTCAAGGGGGGAGGGGAAGAAAGCGGAGCAAAGAGATTCTTCTTCGGCGCCGCCAATCGGACAACAGCCGTGGGTTCGATCCGGCAATCCAGGGCCGGCGAAGGCTGGTTCCCCGGGTCCGGCCGTTGGCCGGCCCGAGGATGACAAGAAAAAGGAAAGAGCCGTCAGGAAAGTGCGGGCGCGCGCGCGATCTATCTACACAAACGTATCCGTCACATTGATCGTGCTCTCCCACCCGATCCGGTCGATGTTCTGCTCGATCCAGGTCTCGGCGGCCTCATAGCCCATCTGGTGCAGATGCTCGAGGAAGCTGCGCTCGGTGTTGAGCTTGCTGAGGGCGCCGAGCTGGGCGATCTCGGATTCGGCGCCGATCTGGTGGAAACGGACCGCGGCGTAGCGCTCGTCATGGAGCGAGCCGCTCTCGATCAGCGAGGTGATGGTGGCGACGCCGAACATCTCGCGCACCAGGCTGGCATTGAAGGTCATCTCGTTGATGCGGTTGAGGATGTCGCGCGCCGAGGTCGGCACCTCCGGCCGGTTCATCGGGTTGATCTGCACGATCACCACGTCGCGGCTGGCGCATTCATGGATCAGCGGGTAGATCGCGGGATTGCCGAGATAGCCGCCGTCCCAGTAATGCTCGCCGTCGATCTCCACCGCCTTGAACATCAGCGGCAGGCAGGCCGAGGCCATCAGCGTGTCGACGGTGAGCTCCGGCGTGCGGAACACGCGCGACTTGCAGGTGCGCACGTTCGAGGCCGTGACGAAGAGCTTGATGTCCGGATGCTGGCGCAGGCCCTCGAAATCGACGATGTCCTCGAGCACCTCGCGCAGCGGGTTGATGTTGAGCGGGTTGAACTGCGTCGGCGCGAAGATGCGGGTCATGAAATCGACCGCCATGAAGGTCGGGTCGCGATCGACCTGCCAGCCATTGCCGTTCTTGTGCTGCCCGAAGCCCGGAATGCCGAAGCCCGGCATCGCCATCGCGGCGCTCCGCGGCAGGTGATAGAGGTCGGCGACGCGGTCCCAGAAATGCGCGAGCGCGTCGATCGCACCCTGGCGGCGGCCCTTGACGAAGCCGTCGGTGAAGACGACCGCGTTCATGGCGCCGGCGCTGGTACCGCTGATACCGTCGATATAGAGCCGCGGCTCGCTCATGAGCCGGTGCATCACGCCCCAGGTGAAGGCGCCGTGCGACCCGCCACCCTGGAGGGCCAAAGAGATGTTCTTCACGCCCGGGCGGCTCGCGCGCTGGGGCTCGGGCAGGGGCGCATTGCTGGGGAGACCGGTCGGGCCGGGGCGGTCGAGTGGGGCCATGGGGCGTTTCGATGTCTGGAGGAGGGTGGGTTCGCGGCTGCGAAGGGCGCTGGGGTAAAGGTTTTCAGGGCCGAAGCGGGCGGATTCGGAGCAGGCATGATGGCAGGGGACGTCCGAAGATGTGGTAAATGCCAAGGGCAAGATCGGACCCGCCAATCCGCGGGTCCGTGAATCTTTCCCTCACTCAATCAAGGAGATCCTGACCGTCCGGAGACGGTCGGGATCGAGTCGATACCGCAGTGCAACATCCAGCATAACCCTGTTGCCCACGCGGTCGCCAGCCCGTCGCAGCTGGGCTAAGCTCCTGCCCGAATTGCCGATTCTTTAGGCGCCGGCCACAACCCTCCAAGCCCCCTCCCCTCGCGGGAGAGGGTAGGGGGAGGGGCAGTGTCAGAAGACCCGGCAAACCCAGCCGAAACCCCATCATTCCGAGGTCTCCCCATGGCGCTGACATTCTATTACGGCTCCGGCTCCCCCTTCGCCTGGAAGGTCTGGCTTGCCCTCGAGCACAAGGCCCTCCCTTACGAGCTGAAGGTCCTGTCCTTCGACAAGGACGAGACCAAGGCGCCGGCCTTCCGCGCCATCAATCCGCGCGGCCTGGTGCCGACCATCGTCGATGACGGCTTCGCCCTCTGGGAGTCGGCCGTGATCCTCGAATATCTGGAGGAGAAATATCCGCAGAAGCCGCTGCTTCCGAAGGACGTCAAGGCCCGCGCCACGGTGCGCCGCCTCGCGACCGAGATCGGCGACTATGTGAAGACCGCCAGCAACGAGCTGAGCGAGCTGACGCTCTTCCGCGACACGCCCGCCACGAAGGACGAGCTGGCCGCCGCGCACAAGAAGATGCTGGAGGCCCTCCAGCCCTTCGAGGCCGCCTTCGTCGGCCCCTACCTCGCCGGCGAGCTCTCGATCGCCGATTTCACGATGTTCCCGTTCGTGCGGATGCTGGCCCGCATCGAGGCACGCAAGCCCGGCCAGGGCATCGCCGACGACCGCCTGCCGCCGAAGCTGCGAGCGTGGAAGGGGGCGATCGAGAAGCTGCCGTATTACGAGAAGACGATTCCGCCGCACTGGAAGGGGTAGGACTATTCAAGGTTTCCAATGCGGCGGGAGGGGGATTAAAATAAAGACGCAGGAACGCAAACGCGGGATGTACGTTTTCTTGCGGTGCCACATTACTGCGAGTTTGTGATCGCATACACCATGTTGCCGACGAAGGCGGAAGATGTGGGAGGGGTCGCTTCGATTACTTATCGGGCGCTGGTAATGGGGATAGGCCAAGTTCCTTCAGAAACTTGTTGTGCCTTGCGGTTGAGTCCCGAATCTGCTTCTCGATCTCGACCAACTCCCTATGCGTGGCCGACAGATCGATCGCGACCTCCTGCTCGGCAGTGCTGACATAGCGCGAGATGTTCAGGTTGAAGTCGTTGGACTCAATCTCGTCCATCTCCACGCGTCTGGCGTACAGCTCGATGCGCTTCGGACGCTGCTGGTAGGTGTCGATGATCTTTTCGATATGCTCGTCGGTCAGGTAGTTCTGCCGCTTGCCCTTCTCGAAATGCTCGGACGCGTTGATGAACAGGACATCATCGGGCTTCTTGCACTTCTTCAGGACGAGAATGCAGACCGGGATGCCGGTCGAGTAGAACAGGTTCGCCGGTAGGCCGATGACGGTGTCGATGTGACCGTCGTCAAGGAGCTTGCGACGGATCTTCGCCTCCGCCCCGCCGCGGAACAGCACGCCGTGCGGCAGGATGATCGCCATCACGCCCTCCTCCTTGAGGTAGTGAAACCCGTGCAGTAGGAATGCGAAGTCCGCCGCCGACTTCGGAGCCAGTCCGTAGTTCTTGAAGCGCACGTCCTCGCCCAACGCCTCGTTCGGGTTCCAGCGGTAGCTGAACGGCGGGTTAGCGACCACGGCATCAAAGTAGGGCTTCTTTGCTGGATTCGTCTCGCGGAGCATGTCCCAGTCGTTCGTCAGCGTGTCGCCATGGTAGATTTCGAACTCCGAATCTTTCACCCCATGCAGCAGCATGTTCATCCGCGCGAGGTTGTAGGTGGTGATATTTTTCTCCTGACCGAAGATCTTGCCGATACCGTGCGGCCCCATGCGCTTGCGCACATTGAGCAGCAGCGAGCCCGAGCCGCAGGCGAAGTCCATCACGCCGGCGAGGTGCTTCCGTTTGCCGGTCTTCGGCTCCTGGCTGTCGAGCGTGACGATCGCGGAGAGGATGTCCGAGATTCGCTGTGGTGTGTAGAACTCACCGGCCTTCTTGCCCGAACCCGCCGCGAACTGGCCGATCAGGTACTCGTAGGCGTCGCCTAGAGTGTCGCTGTCCGTGGAGAACTGGGCGAGACCCTCGGCAATCTTGCTGACAATCGTGCAGAGCTTCGTGTTCCGGTCCGCGTAGGTCCTGCCGAGCTTATCGGAGCCGAGATTGATTTCCGAGAAAAGCCCGGAAAACGTGCTCTGGAACGATTCGTTCTCGATGTACTTGAAGCCGGCCTGGAGCGTGTTGAGCAGCTCGCCGTCTTGGGTGCGAGCCATGTGGGCGATGCTGGCCCAGAGGTGCTCGGGGCGGATGACGTAATGCGCCTTGAGCCGCATCTGCTTCTCGAAGGCCGGCGCGTCGCCGGGGTTCTGCTCGTACCAGACAGACAGGGAGGACCGCCCGCCGTTGCCGATAGCGTTCGGGTCAGGGTAGTCGCGCCCGAGTTCCTTCTTCGCGGCCTGCTCGTAGTTGTCCGAGAGGTAGCGGAGGAACAGGAACGCGAGCATGTAGTCGCGGAAGTCGTCCGCATTCATTGCCCCGCGGAGCTGATCGGCGATAGCCCAGAGCGTCTTGCCGAGCTGTTTCTGGTCTTGATCAGTCATGAGTTGGCTCTCTGTGGGGCGGCTTCAGGAACAAGCTCGGGAAGTGCAAACTGAAAACGGTCAAGTACATCGTTGAGAATTCTGCGAAACAGCTCTTTATTGTCGTCCACCATCTCAACCGGCTCGTTGATGGCGTACTTGCCGTGGCTCAACAGATTCAATGCGCGGTTATAGAGGGCTTCGTCCTGCAGCCCGGCCAGGCAGACCCTGAGGTCTTCGTGGCCGAAGAAACTCGCCGTCTTCTCCAAGATGCTGCGCAGGGCATTGAAGTGGTACGTATAGAGCGTTCCTGCCTGCAAACACCTCCGCAGCTCAGCGAGAGTCGCCACATGGTGAAAGTAGGGTGTATCTCCAGTCGCTCTTAGCGTGAACACCCCCTCGGAGTCCGGTCGATGCAGAAAGTACCGTTTAGTGTTGACTTTCTCTTGACCTTCCCTCGTCCTTCCAAGCTCGTTGCACATGACGTTGAAGAACAATGCGTGGTGAGAGGAGAAAACAGTTCTAAGTGGATCTCGCTCGCCATTAGCGCTTCGGCGAGTCGCGGCTTTGCGGAGAAGTGCCGCCAGATCACAGGCAAGAGCGATCGCATTGTTATCGTCCAGCGACGAAATGGGGTCATCGATGTAAAGGTGCTTTACCCACTCGTAGGAGGGGTGCCGATCAATGACCCGCTCGCAGATCGCCATGAACATGCACCAGATGAAGATTTTCTCTTCGCCCCGGGAGATCTTAATCCGCTCTTCATCGCCCTTGCGAAAGGTCACGACCCACTTTTCGTAATCGATGTCAAAATCGAAATCGGTGTAGCGTGACAAGTAGCCCGCGATGGTTTCATCCAGTGCGAGCTCGGTGAGGCCCTTAAAGAATGCCGAGGTTTCATTGATCTTCAGGTACCGATCCGAATCTCCGTCAAGGTCGTTGTGCCAGACGAAGAGATCCTCGGTATATGCATTGAAATAGAGCGTGTCTGCGGTGCCGTTGCCCTTCCGCTTCCCTTGATCCTTGAACTCCATCGACAGACGCGTCTTCCCCGTGCGGTTATATGCGTACAGTAAGACACAGTGGAGACCGTTCACGTCGCTACGGAGCTTTCGCGCGAGAGTCGTCAAATTCTTGAACTCATGGATCTTCGGCGTACCGCTCATTATCCATTGCCATCTGAAGAGGGAAAGAGCTGCTGCAGTAGGCCCTGCTTGTGGACCTTCAAACCCTTCACTTTCTGCGACTGCCCGGCGAGCATTCCGTCCAGCGAACAAAGACACGCGGCGATCCGCTGCTGCTCGGCGAGCCGGGGGACAGTTATTCGCATGGCGTTGAAGAACGGAAGGCCGATGGTCTTGATCGTACTACCGGAGGCGATCCGTTCAAAGAGCTGGCCGGGCAAATTCGGACAGAGGGATGAGTGGATTTTCTGCCTGAGAGCGGCGTAGATAGCCGCGGATCAGGAGAAGAAAGATGACGAAGCGAAGCCGCCGGACCCACACGCCGGCGTTCAAGGCGAGAGTGGCGCTGGCGTCGCTCAAGGGCGACAAGACGCTGGCCGAGTTGGCACAGCAGTATGACGTTCATCCGAACCAGATTTCGACCTGGCGGACCCAGCTGCTGGAAGGGGCGCAAGGGGTCTTTGGCGGGTCGGCTTCGGCGGGCGCCTCGCCACCGGTCGATCTGAAGGAGCTGCACGCCAAGATCGGGCAGCTGACTTTGGAGAACGATTTTTTAGCCGGTGCGCTCACCAAGGCCGGATTGCTGAGCGCAAAGAAATGATCGACCGGGGCCACGCATTGCCGCTCAAGCGCCAAGCGGCACTCCTGAAGCTCAGCCGCAGCACGGTCTACTACCAGCCGCGCCCGGTGCCGGCGGCGGACCTGGCGATCATGCGCCGGATCGACGCGCTGCATCTGGACTATCCGTTTGCCGGATCGCGGATGCTGCGCGACCTGCTGCGGGGGGAAGGCATCGCGATCGGCCGAGAGCGATGGTG
>CAVOLB010000098.1:0-122746 GCA_963696655.1 uncultured Alphaproteobacteria bacterium | reverse complement strand
TAGTCAGGGGAACCCGACCTCCGAATTCAGACCAAATCTGATGTTCAGTGGGGCTATCTACAAAGAGGCTGCGTGCAGAATCTCATTCATGTGTTTCTCATAAACATAAAGAGAAGAGCTGCCGTCGGATCTGCTCAACTCGTATACGACGACGATAACTCTCGATAATCAGGAAAATTCATCCATAAGCGATATTGAAAGGCGGCTGACCATATCGTCTCTGCCTTTATGCAGAATGTTTCCGAATTTGATTTCGATGGCCTGGAAATAATAAGAGACTACGATGCATATCGACCCCGGCCAGGGTCGCGGCGCGGTTCCAATCGGCGAAGGAGGATTCCGTGGTCGTGGTCGAGAACTGCGGATAGAGCGGGAGCAGGATGATCCGATCGGGGGCGAAGCGCTTCACCTCGATCGCGGTTTCGTGGGCGAACGGATTCCAATAGCGCATCGTGACGAAACAGCGGACCTCGCCCAGATCCTCGAGCTCGGTCTCGAGCGCCCGTGCCTGGGCTTGCGTGTTCGGCAACAAGGGCGAACCGCCGCCGAGCCTGTCATAGACCGCCTTCGCCACCGGCGCGCGCCGGCGCGCGATGAGCCACGCCAGCAGCCCGCGGACAAGACCCGGCACGCGCAGGATCGCCGGATCGGAAAAGAGATTGCGCAGGAAAGGCTCGACCGAATCCGGCCCGTCGGGACCGCCGAGATTGAAGAGGACGATCGCGGTCTTCATGCCGGCACGCCCTCGCGGATCAGCGCCGCCAGTTCCGCGACATGCTCGAGCGGCGTCTCTGGAAGGATTCCATGGCCGAGATTGAAGACGAACGGTCCCTGCCCCAGCTCGCTCAGGATCAGGCGCGTCTGCATCGCCAGCGCGGGTCCGCCCTCGACCAGGATCCGCGGCGGCAGGTTGCCCTGCAGCGGCAGCATCTGTTGCAAAGTCGAGCGGGCCCAGGCGAGCGGCACGCCGTCATCGAGCGACAAAGCCGAAGCACCGCTCTCCTTGGCGAAGAGCGCCAGATGCGGACCCACCGCGCGCGGAAACAGGATGATCGGCACTCGCGGATGGCGGGCCTTGAGCTTGGCGATGATGCGCTGGCAGGGTTCCAGGCACCAACGCCGCAGGGCATGCGAGTTTTTTTCCGCAGCCCAGGCATTGGCCCAGCTGTCGAAGATCTGCAGCGCTTCGGCCCCCGCCTCGACTTGCGCCGACAGATGCTCGACCGTGGCCTCCACCAGCAAATCGATCAGGCGCTGAAAACCATCGGTATCTTCGTTCGCCCAGCGCTTGGCGATCGCGAACTCGCGGCTGGAACCGCCTTCCACCATGTAGCTCGCCACGGTCCAGGGCGCGCCGGCAAAGCCGATCATCGTCACCGGCGCCGGCAGCGCGGCCACGACCTGCCGAACGGTTCGATAGACCGGCGCCAGCTTCTCCCGCATGCCATCGAGCCGCAGCCGCGAAAGCTCGCTTGCATCGCGCAACGGCTCGAGCACGGGACCGCGTCCTTCCTCGAAACTCACCGCCTGGCCCAATCCCAGCGGCACGACGAGGATGTCGGAAAACAGGATCGCCGCATCCATGCCATAGCGTCGGATCGGCTGCAGCGTCACCTCCGTCGCCAGATCGGGCGTCAGGCAGAGATCGAGGAAGGTCCCGGCCTTGGCGCGCAGCGCGCGATATTCGGGCAGATAACGACCGGCCTGGCGCATCAGCCAGAAGGGCGGCGGATTCAATCGCTCACCGGCCAGCACGCGCAGCAGCGGCTTGTCGCTCGTCGATCGTCCGGCGCGTGGCGGGGAGTTCATGGCCTCTACTTCTATTCTTAGATTTATAGATTAGTAAGGAGTGGTTGTAGTGGATGGCTGTGCAACATGGGGATTGGAACTTGTCCCCACTCCACCCCCGATTCAAACAGCACGGGATGGATCGCGCCTCGGACCGGGGACAGCTTCATCATAAGGCTTCATCGCGCGAGGATTCAGCGGCGGAATGCCGCCCTGTGAATCATGGGAGTGACGATCGGATTCGACGGTGTCCTTCGCGTCATACCCGATTTCGCCGCGAGGCCCTTCCCGATACCGGACTCCTCGCAGCGAATCCCTCGAACGGGCGACGATTGGTGCTTGACTCCTGCAAAGCCCGACTTGTCCCCGTTCGCATGGATTCAATCCCCCGCTGAACGGTGAACAAAGGCTGTCGTTTCGTAGCGGCGCAGGCGCGGCGAGCACCAGGCGAGACTGAGGGCGGCGAAGATGAAGAACAGCACCGCCGGCAGACCGGTCGGTCCGAGAAACTGCATCGCGGCGCCGCCGAGCGGCGGTCCCAGCACGCCGCCAAGGCCCCAGCCGACGGTGAAAGCGGCATTGCCGGCAAGCAGCAGGTCGCCTTGGAAATTCCGGCCGAGCTCGATCAGGGTCAGGGCGTAGAGCACGCCGACGAGACCGCCCCAGAGGAAGCAGTGGATCGACAGGGCGAGCGCGGAGTCCGCGGCCAGCGGCAGCAGCAGCGCGCCGATCGCCGCCGCGAAGGCGACGATGCGCACCAGCCGCGCGGCGGTCAGCTTGTCGGCCAGCCAACCCGCCGGATATTGCAGCCCGACATTGCCGATCGTCAGCAGCGAGAGAACGAAGGTGCCCATCGCCGCGCTCAAGCCGTGATCGATCGCATAGATCGGCAGGAGCGAGAGCGCGATCTGGTCGAAGGCCGCGAACACCAGAACCGTCAGGAACAGAACCGGCGCATAGCGGATGAAGCTTGCGATGCTGGTCGGCGACTTGTAGCGCACGACGGGCAGATCGCGCCGGCTCGCCAGCAGCGGCAGCAGGGCGCTCAACGCCATGGCCGTGCCGATCGCGAAGGGAATCCAGCTCTGGGCCCCGGTGAGCGTTACGATCAAGGGTCCCAGCGCGAAGCAGCCCGCATTCACCGTGCCATAGAGCCCGATCAGCCGGCCGCGCGAGCCCGGGTCGGCCAGCTGGTTGATCCACATCTCGCTGATGACATAGGTGACGGTGATGCAGCCGCCGAGAACGAAACGCAGCGGCAGCCACAGCAGCGGCTCGCGCGTCAGGCCGATCAGGACGAAACAGGAGACGGCACCCAGAATGCCGGTCACGGCCAGATTCCAGGCGCCGAAACGCCCCGCGAGACGCGGCACCAGCCCCGCGGTCAGGAGCATGGCCAGCAAGGTCATGGCGGTCGAGGCGCCGATCATGACCCGGGATTGGCCCATGGAATCCAGGATCAGCGCCAGGAGCGGATAGGTCAGGCCTTGCGTCAGGGCAAACACCGAGACGCTGACGATGACCGCAAAGACCGCCCTGCGGCGGCGCGGGGGCCTGGTCTCGGCGGGTGGATCGGTCGCGATCGAGGTCATGGTGCGGGGCCAGCCATGCCCCGGATTCCTCGATCCTGTCCATCGCTTTCGCGCCGTCCCTTGCTGTCGTGCCGGCCGAACGGGACAGGGCCTGGCACCGCCGCCGGATCCGCGCCCCATTGCCGGGCCTCGACGGGCAGCCTAAAACCAAAAGGGCGCCCGCTTCGGCCCCACCCCTCTCCCAGGAACTCGGCAACCCCGATCATGGCGAACGGCCTGACCCATCATCTCCATCTGGTTTCCGATGCCACCGGCGAGACGATCTCCTCGGTCGCGCGCGCCTGCCTGGCCCAGTTCGAGGATGCCGATCCGGTCGAGCATAACTGGACCCTGATCCGCACCGGCCGGCAGATGGAGAAGGTGCTCGAGGGCATCAAGGAGCATCCGGGCCTGGTGCTCTACACCCTCGTGAACGAGGAACTGCGCGCGGCCCTGACCGAAGGCTGCCGCAGGCTCCAGGTCACCTGCATCCCGGTGCTGGATCCGGTCATCGGCGCGCTCGGCAATTTCTTCGGCCGGCAGAGCCGTGGCCAGCCGGGACGGCAACATGAGCTGGATGCCGAATATTTCGGCCGCATCGATGCGATGAATTTCGCGCTCGCCCATGACGACGGGCAGTCGAGCTGGGACTATGACGATGCCGACGTGATCCTGGTCGGCGTCTCCCGCACCTCGAAGACGCCGACCTGCATCTATCTCGCCAATCGCAGCATCAAGGCCGCGAACGTGCCGATCGTGCCGGATTTTCCGGTCTCGCCCGAGCTGCTGGCGGCGCGCAAGCCCTTGATCATCGGCTTGACCAAGGATCCGACCTCGCTCGTCCAGGTGCGGCGCAACCGCCTGCGGCTCCTCTCCCAGGACGAAGAGACCGACTATGTGGATCCGGACATGGTGCGTCGCGAGGTGATCCAGGCGCGCCGGCTCTGCAGCGAGCATGGCTGGCCGATCATCGATGTGACGCGCCGGTCGATCGAGGAGACCGCGGCCACGATCGTGCAGCTCCTGTCGCAGCACCGGAACGGCGAGAATGTCGGCAACGGCGACTGAGACGATCCGGCCGCGCTTGCTCCTGGCCTCGGCCAGCCCGACGCGCCGGCGCCTGCTGGAGCAGGCCGGCCTCGAATTCTCGGCCGAGGCGGCGCCCATCGACGAAGAGGAGGCCAAGCTCGCCCTCGAGGGCGAGGGGGCCGACGGACCGGCCCTCGCCGAAGCGCTGGCCGAGCTCAAGGCCATGGCCGTGGCGCGCCGCCATCCGGGCGCCTTCGTCATCGGCGCCGACCAGGTTCTCGATTGCGGCGGCCGGCGTTACGACAAGCCGCGCGACGAGGCGGCGGCGCGAACCCAGCTCATGGCCTTGCGCGGGCGCACCCATCAATTGATCAGCGCGCTCGTCGTGGTGCGCGACGGCCAGCGCCTCTGGCATCACCTCGACCGCGCGACGCTCACCATGCGGCCCTTCAGCCCCGCCTTCCTCGACGAGTATCTGGCGCGCGCGATGCCCGGAATCCTGAGCTCGGTCGGCGGCTACCAGCTCGAGGCCCTGGGCGCGCAGCTCTTCAGCCGGATCGAAGGCGACTACTTCACCATCCTGGGATTGCCGCTGCTGCCGCTCTTGGATTTCCTGCGGCCTCATGGTCTGGTTCCGGCATGAGCGTCGCGCAAAACCCTGCCCAGCCTTATCCCGCCATCACCGGAAAGGCCCGCCTGGCCGGCGTGATGGGCTGGCCGGTCGGTCATTCCCTCTCGCCGCGGCTCCATGGCTATTGGCTGGCCGAGCATGGGATCGATGGCGCCTATGTGCCCCTGCCCGTGCGGCCCGACCAGTTCGAGCGGGCCTTCCGAGCCCTGCCGGTCTTGGGTTTTCGGGGCGCCAACGTCACCCTGCCGCATAAGGAAGCGGCGCTGGCCCTGGCCGATTCCGCGAGCCCCGAGGCCCGACGGATCGGTGCCGCCAACACCCTCGTCATCGACGGGCAGGGCCGCATCGAGGCGCGCAACGCCGACGCCTTCGGCTTCATCGAGAATCTCAAGGACGGGGCGCCCTTCTGGCGCGCCAAGGACCGCCCGGCCGTGGTCGTCGGTGCCGGCGGCGCCTCGCGGGCCCTTCTGGTCGCGCTCGCCGATGCCGGCGTGCCGGAGATCCGGCTCGTCAATCGAAACGCCAGCCGCGCGGAAGGTCTCGCCACCAGCCTCGGCGGCCCGATCGAGGTGGTGGACTGGGAGGACCGTGCCCAAGCGCTGGAGAATGCCGGGCTGCTGGTGAATGCCACCACGCAGGGCATGGTCGGCCAGCCGCCGCTCGACCTGGCGCTCGACCGGTTGCCGCCCGAGGCCGTGGTCAACGACATCGTCTATGTGCCGCTGGAGACGCCTTTGCTGGCGGCTGCAAGACGGCGCGGCAATCCGGTGGTGGACGGGCTCGGCATGCTGCTGCATCAGGCGCGGCTCGGTTTCGCCGCCTGGTTCGGCGTCGAGCCCAAGGTCACGCCGGCCTTGCGGTCCTATGTCCCCAGGCAGCCATGATCGTCCTCGGCCTCACCGGTTCGATCGGCATGGGCAAGAGCACGGCGGCGGCCCTGCTGCGCCGGCTGGGGATTCCGGTCCATGACGCGGACGCCGCCGTGCATCGGCTTCAGGCCCGGGGCGGCGCCGCGGTCGCCCCCATTGCCGCGGCCTTTCCCGGCACGGTCAAGGAGGGCAAGGTCGACCGTCAGGCGCTGGGCCGTATCGTCTTCGCCGACAAGGCGGCTTTGAAGAAGCTCGAGGCGATCCTTCATCCGCTGGTGCGCCGCGAGGAGCAGAAATTCATCGCCCAGGCGCGCGCCCATCGCCGCAAGCTGGTGGCGCTCGACATTCCGCTGCTGTTCGAGACCCATGGCGAGCAGCGCTGCGACCATGTGATGGTGGTCTCCGCGCCGCGGCGCGTGCAACTTGCCCGGGTGTTGCGCCGGCCCGGCATGACGCGCGAGCGTCTCGCCGGCATCGAGGCGCGCCAGCTTCCCGATCGCCTGAAACGGGCGCGGGCCGACACCGTGATCGACACCGGCCTCGGCCGGCGTCACAGCCTGCAGGCGATCCGCCGGGCGGTCACATGCTTGCGCCGGCACGCCAGGCGATGACGCCTTCGGTCCGCGCCCGCACCTCGGGCGAGGCCAGGCAGGTGGCGACGGCCTCGTAGCCGGGGGCGCCGGGATAGGGGGCGACGCGGGTCGGCGGGCTGTGATTGGCGGGGCAGAGGATGATCGCCTCACCGGAACCCACCGCGCCCAGGTCGAGGATCGCGGAAGAGCGCGTCATCAGGAAGAGCGGGCGGGCGCCGGTGCCGCGTTGGCGCAACCGCGCGATCAGGGCTTCCTGGGTGGCGTGATCCAGCCCCTGTTCCACCATGTCGACGACCAGGATGTCCGGGCCTTCGGATTCCAGGCCGACGAGCAGGGCCGTGAGAGCCGGCGACAGGGTGGCGCCGTCATCGAGGAGCCAGGCCAGTGATCGATCGACCCGCGATTTGAGGGCCGGGTCGGCATCCAATCTCGCCTGTGCCGCGGCGCCACCGTCCGCCAACCGCTCCAGGCCGAGGAAGGCGGCGTTCGACGGGGTCTCGGCCAGTCGGACGCCCGGCACGATCTGCCGATTGAGATCGAGGAAGGCCGCGTTCGGCAGAGTCTCGGCCAAGCGCAAGGCGAGCCTTGTCTTGCCGCTGCCGAGCGGGCCGATGATGTAGGTCAGGGGCCGGATGTCGCTCAGCTCGAACCGCTCGCCGCCCCAGGGCCAGGGAAGCTCGAAGGCGACGCTGAGCCCGGCCGCGGGCCCGAGCAGGCGGACCAGTTCCCCGGCGGAAGGGGCCTGGCCCCGGGCGAGATCGGCCCGAAGACCGCGGACCTTCCCGATCGCACCGCCGAGCTGGCGGATCCGGCTTTCGAGCATGGCCTGATGCGCGGCCAGGGCCGGCTCCAGACCCTGCGGGTCGCCTGCCAGCACCTGCGCCACATGGGCGAGGCTGAGGCCGAGCGTGCGCAGCGCCACGATCTCGGCGGCGCGGGCCATCTCGTCGGGACCGTAGGTCCGCCATCCGGCCGCGTTGCGGCCCGGCGCGACCAGGCCTCGCTGCTCGTAGAGCCGCAGGGCTTTGGCGGAGACGCCGAGCCGCTGAGCCGCCTCGGAAGGGTTCAGAAATCGGGCGGAGGAGCTCACGAATCACCTCGCTGTTCGCTGACCGCTCTCCTTATCGGGCCGGCCCCAGGGGTCGGGTCAACGGGTTATTCGCGCCATCCGCTCGTTTCCTCCGCCTGCGGCAGTCGGCCGCTGTTGCCAGGGCGACTCGGGAGAAAAGGGGGCGGTACAGCACGGGCGAAGAAGCTTTCCAAGAAGCGCCGGTCAGAGATCGCCAGAAAGGCGGCTCTAACCCATTGGAAAGCCTAGGGGAATCAAAACTACTACATACTCGGTTCGTCTTGTTTGACTCTATGATGGGGGAAGTTCATGATTGATCTCAGCAATGGAGCCAAACATGCCGGAAACCGACCCCAAGCGTGCCGCAGTCTTCGCCGCCGTAACCAAACTCCGAGAGATATCGGAGAATTGGGCCAGGGCTGCGGGCGATGAGATCCCGATGCTTACGTCGCAATAGACAGACACGCTGCCTGAAACACCCTCGCGCTTGAAGGGTGGAGGCGTCTAGGACGGGTTGCACCCCGCCTAGACGCCAAAGGCCGAAGCCCTTTCACGGTGGGCGCGTAGCTCAATTGGACAGAGCGAGCGATTACTAATCGCTAGGTTCCGGGATCGTCACCCGGCGCACCCACCACTTTTCTAGCATAAGTGGGAGCTGTTGTGAATCCGTCACCGGCAAACCGGCAAGCCTGACCCCAAGCACATCAGCGCCAGCTTTGTGGAGTGCCAGAACCTTGCGCGGTTAACTAATGCGTTCTCGAAAAGAGTCGAGAACCACGCTCGCGCGCCGGCGCCGCACTTCGTGCATTTCAACTTTCGCCGCATCCATAAGAGTTTGCGGATCACCCAGGCCATAACCCCAGGGGTTAGCGCTCATCCTTGATCGCCGGAGGAGATCGCTGCACTGGCGGAATGATTACTGTGCGAAGGACGGTCTATGAGGCGACAGCGTTTTCGTTTCATCCGGGCGGGGGCAGTATGCGATTCTGTTGCGCCAGATCGGATTGCGGAGACGAAGGAAGACCATGCGCGAGATCGTTCTCGATACGGAAACCACGGGACTGAGTGCTATCGGCGGCGACCGCATCATCGAGATCGCCTGCGTCGAGCTCTTCAATCACATCCCGACCGGCCGCAACTTCCAGCGCTATCTGAATCCCGAGCGCGGCGTTTCGGCGGATGCGTTCGCGATCCACGGCCTGTCCGACGTCTTCCTCGCCGACAAGCCGCGTTTCGCCGAGATCCTGGCCGATCTCGAGGCCTTCATCGCCGACAGCCCGCTCGTCATCCACAATGCCGAGTTCGACATGGGCTTCATCAATGCCGAGCTGGCGCGCCTCGACCGCCCGCCCCTCGACCCGGCCCGCGCGGTCGACACCGTCACCATCGCCAGGCGCAAATTCCCGGGCGCGCCCGCCAGCCTCGATGCGCTCTGCAAGCGTTTCGGCGTGGACAATTCGGCGCGCACCAAACATGGCGCGCTGCTCGATGTCGAGCTGCTGGCCGAGGTCTATCTGGAGCTGGTCGGCGGTCGCCAGGCCGGATTGGCGTTGCTGGCGGAACCCGGCTCTGCCGACGGTATTTCGGCCGATCCCGAGCTGGTCGGGCGCACCACGGCGGCGCGGCCGCCGCGCCATTTCGCGCCCAGCCCCGAAGAGCTCGCCGCCCATGCCGAGCTGTTGAAGAGCCTGGCCGATCCGATCTGGCTGAAGGTGTGAGGGGACTGACTCTCCAGTTCCCTCCCCCTTCTTCAGGGGGAGGGCCAGGGAGGGGGATGACGCGATTTCCGATCCAGGAGAGGTGCCGCTCTCAGTCTGTGTCTTGGACCGAGACGTCCCCCTCCCTAGCCCGCAAGGGGGGAGGGGACAGACTTCACGAAACCTTCCTCACACCACCGCGGGCGCGGCGCCCCGTGCCTTCTGTTCGCGGTAATGCATCGCGAAATCGATCGGATGGATCAGCATGGCGCGGAAGCCGGCCTGCTGGATGATGCCGGCGATGATCTCGCGGGCGAAGGGGAAGAGCAGCCGCGGCGCCTCGATCAGCAGCAGGGGCTCCATCATGCGGGCCCCGATCTGGCCGACCTGGAAAATGCCGCCATATTGCAGCTCGGCGATATAGGCGAGCTGGTCCTGGTGGCGCGCTTCTGCGCGCAAGGACAGCATCACCTCATATTGCTGCTCCGCCTGCGGCAGTTTTCTCGCCTTCACATCGACCTTGATCAGGCCTTGCGGCACGCGACCCGCATGTTCCATCAGGGCCGGCATGTTCGGGCTCTCGAAGGAAAGGTCCTTCAGGAACTGGCCCATCACGGTGATGGGGGCGCCGGCCGGGGGCGGGTTCGTGGCAAAAGGATCGGAAACGGGCTGAAAGGGCGCGTCGGCCATCGCTGGGAGCTCTCCGGCAGGATGTCTGGGGCGCCCGGACGGGCGCCGAGGGTTGAGAAAGCCGGACCGGCTCGGGCATCGAGCCAGGGTTCGGCCTTATGGGGCGCGGGGTAGCATGGAAGCGCCACGGGGCTCAATGGCCGATTGCTCGACCGCGAAACCCGGCGCAGAGGGCGGACCCGCCAGGATTACGGGGCCCGATCCACGAGCGGCGAGGCCTTGCCCAGGATCGGATCGAACCGGAGCAATTCGCCATTGGTGACTTCGGTCCCTGTCAGGCTGCGGATGAAGCCCCAATGGGTGACCACGCCGACCCGGCTCCAATCCTCGTGTCCGGCCATTCTTTCGCGGAATTGCCGGCTGCGCAGGATCACCTCCTCCGGGGTTTCGTCCAGCGCGCCATGCCACCAGCGCTCGGGCAGGGTGCCGAAATCCAGCTCCGGCCAGGCCAGGGCCAGCTCGCTGCGGAGCGTCCCGACATCGCAGTGGAATTTGCAATGCTCGCGCACCATCGGCTCGATCGCGATCGGAAGGTCGAGCTCCTCGGCGATGATCTGCGCGGTCTGGAGCGCGCGGGTATAGGGACTGGACAAGAGCAGTGTCAGATTCTGTCGGGCGAGGCGTTCGGCCGCAGCCAGGGCCTGGCTGCGGCCCTCTTCGGTCAGACGCGGGTCATGGATGCCCGGATCGACGCGGGTTTTCGAGTAGACGACGTTGAATTCCGATTGGCCATGTCGCACCAGGATCATCGCCCTCTCTCCCGCCGGACGGCCGAGGAACAGCCGGCCCCGGCAATGAACCGGCTCCTCGGGAACCACTTGGCCCGCTCCCGGTTCCTCAAGTCCTGGCCTGCTCTTTTCCGAACCATCGGCTCCCGGAGCGCCGAACGCCGAAGGGCCAAACCCCAATATGCCAAACCATTGACATGGAACATGCCTTGCCCTGGGCCGGCGATTTTCCTATCTAACAGACACGAACCGGATAGCATCAAGCCGGAGCGCGAGTGCCGGCGCGGGGTTTCCGCCCGGCCGAGGCGGCGTGATCTAGCCCAAGGCTGGGGCCGCCGTCCAGCGGCTCCCGAATATCGATCGAATGGCGGCTTCTCGGCCGGTCTTGACGACCGGAGATCGAGGGTTGGCCCAGCAAGGCGGGCTTCATGGGCGGCGGTTTCCAGTTTCTCGACATCCTGTTCTTCGCGGCGATCGCGGTGTTCCTGGTGTTTCGCCTGCGCAGCGTGCTGGGCAAACGCGTGGGCACCGAGCAGAAGAACGCGCGCGACTATGCCGACAAGCGGCTGAACCCCGAGAAACCGGCCAACGACGTCAGGCGCGACGACGACAAGGTCGTGGCGCTGCCCGATCGCAGCGGCGATCGCAATGCGAAGCCCGGTGCGGCGGGCGAGCCCGCGGCCGACGCGGCGCCGGCGGGCCCGCTCGAGCTCGGGCTGGCGCAGATCCGCGCGGTCGATTCCGGCTTCTCCAAGGACGGTTTCCTCGGCGGCGCCAAGGCGGCGTTCGAGATGATCGTGGGCGCCTACGCGGCCGGCGATGTCGGCACGCTGCGCCCACTGCTGTCGAACGACGTCTTCGAGCGCTTCAAGGGCGCCATCGAGCAGCGGCGCAAGGCGGGCGAGACGCTCTCGACCACGCTGGTCGGAATCAAGTCGGCCGAGATCATCGAGGCGAGCCTGCAGGATCGCATCGCCAGCGTGACGGTGAAGTTCGTCTCCGAGCAGGTCAATGTCACGACCGATGCCGGCGGCAAGACGGTCGATGGCGACGCGTCGCAGGTGACGACGGTCACCGACATCTGGACCTTCACGCGCAACACCCGCACGCGCGACCCCAACTGGTCGCTGGTTGCGACCCGCAGCCCGAACTGATCGCCCGAGCCCTGCCCTTCATGATTCCGATCAAGGCGATTCCGCGCCAGGCCTGGATCGGCCTCGCGCTGTTGCTGCTCGCGGCTTGCGCGGAAAAGCCCTCCGAGAAGCCGGTGCCGCTGCTCACTTTGGCGCCGGTCGAGTTCTCGAAGCTCTCGGGCTGGACCGGCGACGATCAGAGCCAGGCGGTGCCGGCGCTGTTGCGCAGCTGCGCGCGGCTGGAGAAGCAGCCGGCGGACAAGCCCGTCGGGCCCGACGGCATGGCCGGCACGGTCGCCGATTGGCTGGGACCCTGCCAGAGCGCGAAGTCGCTGCCCGCAGGCGACGCCGAAGCCGCGCGGCGTTTCTTCGAAGGCGCGTTCCAGCCCTTCGTCGTGGCCGACCGCAAGGATCCGCAAGGTCTCTTCACCGGCTATTATGAGCCGGAGCTCGCAGGATCCAGAACGCCCGACGCGACCCACTCGGTGCCGCTCTATCGCCGGCCCGATGATCTGATCCTGGTCAATCTCGGCGACTTCCGCGCCGATCTGAAAGGCGATTCGATCGCGGGCCGCGTCATCGACGGCACGCTCAAGCCCTACTACACCTATCAGGAGATCGACGAAGGCGCGCTCAAGGGCAAGGAGCTCGAGCTGGTCTGGGTGGCCGATCCGATCGACGCCTTCTTCCTCCATATCCAGGGCTCGGGTCTGATCCGCTTCGCCGACGGCAGCTCGATGCAGGTCGGCTATGCGGCGAAGAACGGCCAGCCCTTCGTCGCCATCGGCAAGACGCTGCTCGATCAGGGCGAATTGCAGAAGGGCCAGGTCACGACGCAGTCGATCAAGGAATGGCTGCGCACGCACCCCGACCGCGCCGCCTCGATCATGTATATGAACCGCTCCTATATCTTCTATCGCGAGATCAAGGGCGACGGCCCGATCGGCGCGCAAGGCGTGGCGCTGACGGCGGGACGCAGCCTCGCGGTCGATACCAAGCTGATGCCGCTGGGCGCGCCGATCTGGCTCGACACCACCTGGCCCGCCGACACGCCCGAGGCCGATCAGAAGCTGCAGCGTCTCGTGGTGGCGCAGGACACCGGCGGCGCCATCAAGGGTGCCGTGCGCGGCGACATCTTTTTCGGCTCGGGCGAGCAGGCGCTCGACTATGCCGGTCGCATGAAGCAGCCGGGACGCTATTATCTGCTGCTGCCGCGGGCCGTCGCGGTGAAGCGCGCCGCAACAAACTGATGTGATCGCTACGCTCCACTTTGAAGCTTCGACCGAGAAAAGCGCGACGTTGCGTTTTATTCACGCCCCCTCCCCTTGCGGGAGGGGGTAGGGGGAGGGGTGAACCGTGCGAGATTCGTCGGCTTCATGCGCCACGAGCTTTCCATCACCTGTCCTGTCGTGGTGCCCGTGATGCGAAACGGTATGGTGTGCATTTGATGGAAACGAGCCTGCGTCGCCCCTCCCCCTACCCCCTCCCGCAAGGGGAGGGGGCGAGAGAAATTTGGTGTCACGCATGAGCGAGGCGCGCATACAGGACAAACCCCATGTCGCGCTGCTGGTCACCTGCCTGGTCGATCTGATGCGACCGGAGATCGGGTTCGCTGCGGTCAAGCTGCTGGAGCAGGCGGGCTGCCGCGTCTCGGTGCCCGAGGCTCAGACCTGCTGCGGCCAGCCGGCCTATAACTCCGGCGATCGCGCCGACGCCCAGGCGATCGCGCGCCAGGTCATCGCCGCGTTCGAGCCCTTCGATTATGTGGTGGTGCCGTCGGGCTCCTGTGCCGGCATGCTCCATGCCCACTACCCCGCCCTCTTCGCCGGCGATCCGTTCTGGCACCCGCGGGCGGAGGCCATTGCCGCCAAGACCCATGAGCTGGTCTCGTTCCTGACCGATCAGCGCGGCGTCACCAGCGTGCCGGCGCGGTTGGACGCCGTCGCGACCTATCACGATTCCTGCTCGGGCTTGCGCGAGCTCAAGATCCGCGAGCAACCGCGCAAGCTGCTCAAGACCGTGGCCGGGCTGACGCTCAAGGAACTCGAGGGCAGCGAGGTCTGCTGCGGCTTCGGCGGCACCTTCTGCGTCAAATATGGTGCCATCTCCGATCGCATCGTTACCGACAAGACCGCCGATATCGCCGCGACCGGCGCCGACCTGCTGCTGGCGGGCGATCTCGGCTGCCTCATGAACATGGCCGGAAAGCTCACGCGCCAGGGCCACAAGATCGACTGCCGCCATGTGGCCGAGGTGCTGGCCGACATGACCGACGGCCCGCCCATCGGGCGCGGTCAAGTCGAGCCGTTGTAGGATCGCGCCATGAACGCACCCACGGCTCCCTTCGTCGGCATCTCCGATCCTGCTCAAGGCCCGCGCAGCCCCTCGGCCGTCGGCCACGGCGTCAGCGACCAGTTCAAGCACAACGCCGATCTGGCGCTGGGCGACGCCAAGCTGCAGGTGGCGCTGGCGGAGATGCGCTCGAGCTTCAAGGGCCGCAACGAAGCGGCGCGCAAAGGCCTGCCCGAGTTCCAGGCGCTCAGCGACCATGCCAAGGCGATCAAGCAGCATGTGCTGGCCAACCTCGATTATTACCTGGAGCGGTTCGAGGCCAAGGTGACGGCGGCCGGCGGCCATGTGCATTGGTGCAACGACGCGGCCGAAGCGCGCGACAAGGTGCTGGCGATCTGCCGGTCCGCCGGTGCGCGCACCGTCACCAAGGGCAAGACGATGGTGGGCGAGGAAATCGCCATCAACCACCATCTCGAGGCCAACGGCATCCTGCCCGTCGAGACCGACCTCGGCGAATATATCATCCAGCTGCGCGGCGAGACGCCCAGCCACATCATCGCGCCGGCGATCCATGTCAGCAAAGAGGGCGTCGCCGACACCTTCCGCGCCCACCATACCGACCTCGACCCGAACCGGCCCCTGTCCGAGATCACGGCCATGCTGGCCGAGGCCCGCGGCAAGCTCCGGGCCCGGTTCCTGGCGGCGGATGTCGGCATCACCGGCGCCAATTTCCTGATCGCCGAGACCGGTTCCAGCGTCATCGTCACCAACGAGGGCAATGGCGACCTGACCCAGACCCTGCCCAAGATCCATATCGTGCTGGCCGGGATCGAGAAAGTGGTCCCGACGCTCGAGGATGCGACCGCGATCTTCCGGGTGCTGGCGCGCTCCGCCACGGGCCAGGAGATGTCGGTCTATACGACGGTCTCGACCGGCCCGCGTCGGGCCCACGACCTGGACGGACCGGGCGAATATCACGTCATCCTGCTGGATAACGGCCGCAGCGGCGTGCTTGGGACCGAGTTCGAGGACATGCTGCGCTGCATCCGCTGCGGCGCCTGCATGGACCATTGCCCGGTCTATCACGCGATCGGCGGCCATGCTTACGGCTCGGTCTATCCGGGCCCGATCGGCGCGGTGCTGACCCCGGCCCTGTTCGGGCTGGCGCATTCCAAGGACCTGCCCAACGCCTCGACCCTCTGCGGGCGCTGCGAAAGCGTCTGCCCGATGCAGATCCCCTTGCCGAAGATGCTGCGGCAATGGCGCGAGCGCAGTTTCGAGCGCCATCTGGCCCCGGCTCGGGAGCGCTGGGGAATCAAAGCCTGGGCCTGGCTCGCCCGGCATCCGCAACTCTACCGATGGAGCACGGCCCTGGCCGCCCGGCTGCTGCGCCGGCCGGCCACCGGCCGGATCCGGCATCTCCCGTTAGGCGGGGCCTGGACCGCCGGCCGCGACTTCCCGGCGGCCTCCGGGCGCACCTTCCAGGAGCAGTGGCGCCGCCGCGCCCGTCCGTGACCGGAACGGGCGGCCATTCCCCTCCCTCCCGGCGAAATGATCGGGGAGGCGATTGTTTTTCTCCCGGCACTCGTTGAAAATTGTCCATGGACGCTTCGGCGGCGAAGCGAGTGGGGGAGGCTATAATGGCGCGTTGGGTGAAGTGGCTGGGGCTTGCAGTGGCGGCGGCATGGATGACCTTTGCGGCGACACCGGCCCATGCGGATTTCTCGGTCTGCAACAAGAGCTCCTACAAGATCTTCGTGGCGTTCGGCTATTGGAGCGCCCAGGACAAGGCCTGGACCTCCGAGGGCTGGTGGACGCTCGAGAAGGGCGATTGCCAGATCGTCTACAAGCCGAATCTCGATCAGGAGAAGTATTACGTTTATGCGGAATCGACCGACCACGACTACACCTGGTCGGGCAAATATCCGTTCTGCGCCTCGGATGACGAGTTCACGATCGTCGGCGATTCCGAATGCAAGTCGCGCGGTTACTACTCGGTCGACTTCTTCGAGGTCGAAGTGGGCGACAAGCGCGATTTCACGCAAGACCTGGTCGATTGAGATCGATGGGATGCGGATCGTCTGGATGGCAGGCGATCCGCATCGTCCCTTCAGCTTCGGATTGACGTCGAGGGCGGCGCCTCGCGCCGCGAGAGTACAGAGTTTGATTCCGATCACACGGTCATCGCGATGACCGACGCACGCGCCGAGATCCTGGGCCGGTTGCGCCGCGCCCTCAAGCGCGACGCCCTGGACGACAAGGCTGCTTCCGGCATCGAAGCCCGCCTGGCGACCCATGCGCCCGGTCCCATTCCGGCCCGCACCCGACTGGATCGTGAAGGCCTGATCGCGCTGTTCAGCAGCAAGCTGCAGGGCGTGGCGGGCACGGTCGAGCGGCTGGATTCGCTGAACGACGTTCCGGCGGCGGTCGCGAAATATCTCGCCCGCCATAATCTGCCGGCCGCCGTCAAGCTGGCGCCGGCGCCGATGCTTTCCCAGCTCGACTGGTCGGGGCAGCCGATGATCGAGCTCTCGTCGGGCCGCAGCGACGGCAACGATCTGGTGTCGTTGACGCCGGCCTTCGCCGCCATCGCCGAGACCGGCACGCTGATGCTGACCTCGAGCGCCGAGACGCCGACCACGCTCCACTTCCTCCCCGACCATCATATCGTGGTGCTGCCGCTGTCGCGGCTGGTGGGTCCCTTCGAGGAGGCCTGGGCCAAGCTGCGGGCGTCGACCGGCGGGGGCGAGATGCCGCGCACGGTCAATCTGGTGACGGGCCCCTCGCGCAGCGCCGATATCGGCCTGGTGCCGCAGCTGGGCGCCCATGGCCCGCGCCGGATCCATGTGCTGCTGGTCGATGACGACGCGCAAGCCTAGCGCCGACGAACAGGCCCTGTTCCGCGAGGCGATGCAGGGCGCCAAGCCGATCGCGCGCAAGAAGCGCGTGTCGCGCGTCGTCGTCGACGCCGCTTCCGCTGTCACCCCCGCGAAAGCGGGGGCCCAAGCCTCAGCCGACACCGCCGGCGGCCCCATGGATCCCCGCTTTCGCGGGGACGACAAACGGAAGGGTGGCCCGGTGGCGCCGGCGCCGAAGACGAAGCCGCCGCTGGATGCGGGCCGCATCGCCGATCTCGACAAGCGAACCGGCGAACGCTTCAAGCGCGGCGAGATGGCGATCGACGCCAAGATCGATCTCCATGGCCTGACGCAGGCCGAGGCGCATGACAAGCTGCAGGGCTTCCTCGCCAAGGCGGCCGCCGCCGGCAAGCGCTGCGTGCTGATCGTGACCGGCAAGGGTGCCGGCGGCTGGGGCGTGCTGCGCGATGCGGTGCCGCGCTGGCTCAACGAGCCCGAGATGCGCCGCCATCTGCTGGCCTTCTCGCTGGCGCAATCGCGCCATGGCGGCGCCGGCGCGCTCTACGCGCTCCTGAAACGGAGGCGCGAATCGTGACGCCCTTCGGCCAGCGCCTGCGCGAGCTGCGCGCCGAGCGCAAGCGCACGCTGAAAGACATGGCGGCGGTGCTGAAGGTGAGCTCGGCCTATCTCTCGGCCCTCGAGCATGGCCACCGCGGCAAGCCGTCCTCAGGCCTGGTGCAGCAGATCGCCGCCTATTTCAACCTCGCCTGGGACGATGTCGACGAGCTCAAGCGCCTGGCGCTGATCTCGGATCCGCGCGTGACGATCGACACCTCGGGCTTGTCGCCGGCGGCGACGGAACTCGCCAACATGCTGGCGGAGCGCATCGGAGAGCTCGACGAGGCGACGATCGCGGCGATCAGGGAGAAGCTGGAGGAATAAGGGCGCAGGCTCTTCGCGCCTCTCTCGTCATGCCGGCCCCCGTGTCGCGCCGTAGGCGCGCACGAGGACAGGCTACGGCCGGCATCCATGAACACAAACCTCACCCAATTTTGCGCGACGGGTGTTCATGGACCCCGGCCTTCGCCGGGGTGACTCAGAGTAAGATGCACAACGAGCGCGTCACGCCCCCGTCGTCATCCCCGCGAAAGCGGGGACCCAACCATCAACCAACTCCGCTGGATCGAGATGGGCCCCCGCTTTCGCGGGGGTGACATATTTTTTTGAAATGCAGCGCTACAAAATGAACTTGCTCAAATCCGCGTTCTTCGCCAGCGGCGCCAGGCGGTCGCGCACGTAACCGGAATCGATCCGCAGCACCGCGCCCGCATGGTCGGTCGCGGTGAAGCTGATCTCTTCCAGCACGCGCTCCATCACGGTGTGGAGGCGGCGCGCGCCGATATTCTCGACGGCGCCGTTGATCTCGGCGGCGAGGTCGGCCAGCGCGTCGATGCCGTCCTCGGTGAATTGCAGCTCGACCTCCTCGGTCTTGAGCAGCGCCACATATTGCTTGATGAGGCTGGCTTCGGGCTCGATCAGGATGCGTTTCAGGTCGTCGCGAGAGAGCGCCTTGAGCTCGACGCGGATCGGCAGGCGGCCCTGCAGCTCCGGCAGCAGGTCCGAGGGCTTCGCCAGATGGAAGGCGCCCGAGGCGATGAAGAGGATATGGTCGGTGCGGACCGCGCCATGCTTGGTGGTGACGGTGGTGCCCTCGATCAGCGGCAGCAGGTCGCGCTGCACGCCTTCGCGGCTGACATCGGCGCCCATGCGCTCGGAGCGCGCCGAGATCTTGTCGATCTCGTCGAGGAACACGATGCCGTTCTGCTCGACCGACTGGATCGCCTCGGCAACGACCTTCTCCTGATCGAGGAGATTGTCGCTTTCCTCGGCCATCAGGACGCCGTGCGATTCTTCCACGGTCAATTTCCGCTTCTTGGCACGCCCGCCGAAGGCCTGGCCCAGCATGTCGCCGAGATTGACCATGCCGACCTGGGCGCCCGGCATGCCCGGAATCTCGAAGGTCGGCATGCCGCCGGAATCCTTCACCTTGATCTCGATCTCGCGATCGTTGAGCTCGCCCGCGCGCAGCATCTTGCGGAACTTGGCGCGCGTCTCGGCCGAGGCGCCCTCGCCCACCAGCGCGTCCAGCACGCGCTCCTCGGCGAGGATCTCGGCCTTGGCGGCGACGTCGCGGCGCAGCCGCTCCTTGGTCATGGCGATGGCGATCTCGATCAGGTCGCGGATGATCTGCTCGACATCGCGGCCGACATAGCCGACCTCGGTGAACTTCGTCGCCTCGACCTTGAGGAACGGCGCCTGCGCCAGCTTCGCCAGGCGCCGCGCGATCTCGGTCTTGCCGACGCCGGTCGGCCCGATCATCAGGATGTTCTTGGGCTGCACCTCTTCGCGCAGCTCGGGGGCGAGCTGCTGGCGGCGCCAGCGGTTGCGCAACGCGATCGCGACCGCGCGCTTGGCTTCCTGCTGGCCGACGATATAGCGGTCGAGCTCCGAGACGATCTCGCGCGGGCTGAAATTCGCGGCGGCAGGGGTGGCGGGCTCGGATTTGCGGGCGGGGGGTTGCACGTTCATAGCCGTTCCAGCGTCAGATTGCGGTTGGTGTAGATGCAGATATCGGCCGCGATTTCCATGGAACGGCGCACGATCGCCTCCGCGGTCAGTTCCGGACGATCGAACAGCGCACGCGCCGCGGCGAGCGCGAAGGTACCGCCCGAGCCGATGCCGATGATGCCGTCCTCGGGCTCGAGCACGTCGCCATTGCCGGTCAGCACCAGGCTGACGTTCTTGTCGGCGACCGCCATCATCGCCTCGAGCCGGCGCAAATAGCGATCCGTGCGCCAATCCTTGGCGAGCTCGACGCAGGCGCGCGTCAGCTGGCCCGGATGCTGCTCGAGCTTGGCTTCGAGCCGCTCGAAGAGCGTGAAGGCGTCCGCGGTCGCGCCGGCAAAGCCGGCGATGACGCTGCCCGCGCCCAGCCGGCGCACCTTCTTGGCGTTCGACTTCATCACGGTGTTGCCGAAGCTCACCTGACCGTCGCCGCCGATCACGACCTCGCTCCCTTTACGGACCGCGAGGATGGTCGTGCCGTGCCAGAGCGTCGAGGAAGAGGCGGCGGGGGAATTCATGGAAGGGTCGAATGACATGGCGCTCAAATGGGGGGTTGGGTTCGGGGTCGCAAGCCGGGGTGCGGTTATGCGCCCCTCGCCATCCGGGCGACAGGGCCTTTCCTAGGCCACCCCGTCCGGAACCGCTTGTGGAAAATCTTTAAGCCGTCCGTTCGGGGACTCGGGGATAATGGATATTAATCAGTGATATCAAATCTATAGGAAGATATCCGCATGGGGATAAAGCTGAGGGTAGAGAGGCGGGCTGCGGGGGCGGTTTTCGCGCTTGGGCCACCCCATATTCGCTTGTTAGTGTCCGCCCCGAACGACCATCCCGGCCGGGGTTTCCCCGGCCGCCGCCGGTCGGAGCCTCCCAGGCGGCGGGATAGATAAAGGTTCGACGAGCGCCATGGCCCTGTTTCAGGCCGAACCGGCCGAGACTGGCGGCAAACCCGCCTTCTCCACCGGCATCCTGCCCTACCAGTCGATCCGCGAGCTGGTGCGCGATCGCGAGATCGACGCGCTGGCCGGGATCGACGAGGACCAGCTGCAGCCGGCCAGCCTCGATCTGCGGCTGGGCACGGTCGCCTATCGGGTGCCCGCTTCCTTCCTGCCGGGTCCCGACACCACGGTCATGTCGAAGCTCGAAGCCTTCGGCCTGTATCCGGTGGACTTAAGCGAGGGCGCGGTGCTGGAGCGCGGCTGCGTCTATGTCGTGCCGCTGCAGGAGCATGTGGCGCTGGGCTCCCGCCTCTCGGCCTTCGCCAATCCGAAGAGCTCGACGGGCCGCCTCGATATCTTCACCCGTCTCATCGTCGATGGCGCGGTCGCCTTCGACCGGATCGAGCCCGGCTATCGCGGGCCGCTCTATGCCGAGATCGCGCCCAAGACCTTCTCGGTGCTGGTGCGCCAGGGCTCGCGATTGAATCAGCTCCGTCTGCGCCGCGGCTCGCCGCCGACGAGCGGTGCGGCGCTGCGCCGGCTCCATGAGCAGGTGCCGCTGGTCGATACGCCCGAGCGCGTCACGCTGCGCGAGGACAATCTGGGATTGACGCTCGATCTCTCGGGCGATCCAGAGACCGGCCTCGTCGGATTCCGCGCCAAGCGCCATGCCGATGTCATCGATATCGATCGCAAGGGTGCGCTCGATCCCAGGGATTTCTGGGACCCGATCTATGCCCGCAGCAAGGACAAGGCCAGCCGCGGCATCATCCTCAATCCCGACGATTTCTATATCCTCGCCACCAAGGAGGGCGTCACCGTCCCGCCCGATCACGCGGCCGAGATGGTGCCCTATGACACGCTGGTCGGCGAGTTCCGCGTCCATTATGCCGGCTTCTTCGATCCGGGCTTCGGCTACCACGATGCGCGCGGCGGCGGCACCAAGGCGGTGCTCGAGGTGCGCTCGCACGAGGTGCCCTTCATCCTCGAGCATGAGCAGATCGTCGGCTGGCTGCGCTATGAGCGGCTGATGGCCGAGCCCGAGAAGCTCTATGGCCGCGACCTGGGATCGCACTATCAGAACCAGGGGCTGACGCTCGCCAAGCATTTCATGCCGTGGCGGTGACGGACAGGATCTCGGGGCGACGGCCCTTCTCTTAACATCGCCTCTGCGTCTTTCGTCATCCCTTGCTCCTCCTGTCATCCCCGCGTCCAACAACCGTCATCCCCGCGAAAGCGGGGACCCATCTTGATCCAGCGCGTCCAGCTTAGAGTTGGGTCCCCGCTTTCGCGGGGATGACAGGAAGAGCAAGGGATGACGATGAGTACGGCCTGTGGCGAGGAAGATGGAAATGAGGTTCCCATGCACTCCGTTCTGACCCTCATCGCCGCGACACCAGGCGCTCTCCGTGACGACGCGCTCGCCGCCGCGTGCGATGCGCTGCTCGGGCTCGGCGCCGCCGTGGGTGCCGCCGACTGGCTGGCGCCGGGGCAGGCGTTCGATCTGCCGTTCGAGAATCTCGAGCCCGCCTCGGCCGAGCGCGCGCTGCGCGAGCGCTTCGCGGGCGCCGCGCTCGACCTCGCCGCCCAACCGGCTCAGAACCGGCGCAAGAGGCTCCTCGTCGCCGACATGGAATCGACCATCATCACGCGCGAGCTCTTGAACGAGCTGGCGATCATCGCCGGGATCGGTCCCCGGATCATCCCGATCACCGAACGCTCGATGCGCGGTGAAATCGATTTCGCGCAGTCCTTGCGCGAGCGCGTGGCGCTCCTGAAGGGGTTGCCCGCCGCGCTGCTCGAGCAGGTTGCCGCCCTGATCGAGCCGACCCCGGGTGCGCGCGCGCTGGTGCAGACCATGCGGGCCCATGGCGCCTATACCGCGCTCGTCTCCGGCGGCTTCGATTGCTTTACCGGGATTGCGGCCAAACTTGTCGGCATGGACGAGGATCGTGCCAATCATCTGGTGATCGACGGCGAGGGGCTGGCGGGCCGCGTCAGCGAACCCATTCTCGATCCTGCGGCGAAAAAAAATTCACTGCTGGAGATCGCGGCGGCGCGGGGGATCATGGCGGCCGATGCGGCCGCGGTCGGCGACGGCGCCAACGACATCCCCATGCTGCTGACGGCGGGGCTCGGCGTCGCCTTCCGCGGCAAGCCCGCGGTCGCGGCGGCCGCGACATTCCGCCTCGATCACGCCGACCTGACGGGCTTGCTCTATCTGCAGGGCTACCATGCGACTGAATTCCGCGAGTAGCGCTTTGCACCTGCGAAGGATGCGTTACTCTCGCTGCCCCTGATCGGGCGGCGCTGTCGCGGGACCCTGAAACCGGCAAGGCGTCGCTCGAACGAGCGAAGAGGAACGCTGACGCCGATGTCGAACGCCCCCGCCCCCGCCCCCGCCGCCTTGCCCGCCTTGCCCAAGCCCTCCCGCCTGCCGCAGCGCCCGCAATTCTCCTCGGGTCCTTGCGTGAAGCGGCCGGGCTGGTCGGCGGCGGCACTGGCCGGGGCCTGTCTCGGACGCTCCCATCGCGCCAAGGTCGGCAAGGCCAAGCTCGCCGAGGTGCTCGACCGCAGCCGCGCGATCCTCGGCATCCCGAAGGACTATCGGATCGCGATCGTACCGGGGTCCGACACCGGCGCGGTCGAGATGGCGCTCTGGTCGCTGCTGGGCGCGCGCGGCGTCGACATGCTGGCCTGGGAGAGCTTCGGCAAGGGCTGGCTCACGGACGTGGTGCAGCAGCTGAAGCTGACCGATGTGCGCAAGCTCGAAGCGCCCTATGGACGCCTGCCCGATCTGCGCAGCGTGGATTTCGCGCGCGACGTCGTCTTCACCTGGAACGGCACCACCTCGGGCGTGCGCGTGCCGGACGGAAACTGGATTCCGGCGAGCCATGACGGGCTCGTGATCTGCGACGCGACCTCCGCCGTCTTCGCCATGGATCTCCCCTGGGAGAAGCTCGATGTCGTGACCTGGTCCTGGCAGAAGGTGCTGGGCGGCGAGGCGGCGCATGGCATGCTGGTCTTGAGCCCGCGCGCGGTGGCGCGGCTCGAGAGCCACAAGCCGGCTTGGCCGCTGCCGAAGCTGTTCCAGATGACGGCGAAGGGCAAGCTCAACGAAGGCCTCTTCAAGGGCGACACCATCAACACGCCCTCGCTGCTGGCGACCGAGGATGCGATCGATTCCCTGAAATGGGCCGAGCAGATCGGTGGCCTCAAGGCGCTGATGATCCGCACCCAGGCCAATTTCAACGCGATCGAGCGCTGGGTGGAGCGCAGCGATTGGGTCGATTTCCTGGCCGAGGATCCGGCGACGCGCTCGCCGACCTCGGTCTGCCTGCGGCTGGTCGATCCCTGGTTCTGGGAGCTCGAGGCCGAGCAGCAGGCCAAGACCGCGAAGGCCCTGGCGGACCGGCTCGAGGCCGAGAGTGCCGCCTTCGATGTCGGCGCCTATCGCGACGCGCCCTCCGGCCTTCGCATCTGGGCCGGCGCCACGGTCGAGACTGCCGATCTGGAGGCGCTCTTCCCCTGGCTCGACTGGGCTTATGCCAGTCTGCGCAACGAGGCGATCTGAGCCCCTTTCGTTTTTGATTCGCCAGGAGTCGCTATGACCCGCGTATTGATTGCCGACGATCTGAGCCCGCGCGCCGCCGAGATCTTCCGCGAGCGCGGCATCGAAGCCGACGTCAAGGTCGGGCTCACGCCCGCCGAGCTCGAATCCATCATCGCCGGCTATGACGGCCTGGCGGTGCGCTCCGCCACCAAGGCGACCGCCAAGATCATCGCCGCCGCGACCCGGCTCAAGGTGATCGGGCGCGCCGGCATCGGCGTCGACAATGTCGACATCCCGGCCGCGACCCAGCGCGGCATTGTGGTGATGAACACGCCGCACGGCAATTCGGTCACCACGGCCGAGCATGCGATCGCGATGATGTTCGCGCTCGCCCGCCAGATCCCGGCCGCCGACCTCTCGACCCAGGCCGGCAAATGGGAGAAGTCGCGCTTCGTCGGCGTCGAGCTGATGGGCAAGGTGCTGGGCATCGTCGGCTGCGGCAATATCGGCTCGATCGTGGCCGACCGCGCGCAGGGGCTGAAGATGAAGGTGATCGCCTTCGATCCCTATCTCTCCGACGACCGCGCCAAGGATCTCAATGTCGAGAAAGTCTCGCTCGACCAGCTCTTCGCCCGCGCCGACTTCATCACGCTGCACACCCCTTTGACCGACGGCACGCGCCACATGATCAACGCCGGCGCCATCGCCAAGATGAAACCCGGCGTGCGCATCATCAATTGCGCGCGCGGCGAGCTGGTGGTCGAGGAGGATCTGAAGGCGGCGCTCGCCTCGGGCCAGGTCGCGGGCCTCGCGCTCGACGTGTTCGCGGTCGAGCCTGCCAAGAGCAACCTGCTTTTCGGCTCGGACAAGCTGGTGGCGACGCCGCATCTGGGCGCCTCGACGGCAGAGGCGCAGGAAAAGGTCGCTCTTCAGGTGGCCGAGCAGATGGCGGATTTCCTGCTCACGGGCGCCGTCACCAACGCCCTCAACATGCCCTCGGTCACGGCCGAGGAGGCGCCGCGCCTCAAGCCCTATATGGCGCTGGCGCAGCAGTTGGGCTCCTTCGCCGGCCAGATGACGCATTCCGGCCTGAAGGCGGTGACGATCGAATATGAGGGCCATGCGGCCGAACTCAACACGCGGCCTTTGACGGCCGTCGCGCTGGCGGGGCTGCTGGGGCCGCTGCTCGACAGCGTCAACATGGTCAACGCGCCCGTGATCGCGCGCGAGCGCAATATCGAGGTGAGCGAGATCAAGCATAGCCGCCCCAGCGACTATCAGACCCTGATCCGCCTGACCGTCACGACCGACCGCCAGAGCCGTGACGTCGCCGGCACGCTCTTCGGCGGCGACAAGCCGCGGCTCGTGCAGATCAAGGGCATCGCGGTCGAGGCCGAGCTCGGCCGCCACATGCTCTATGTCACCAACCGCGACAAGCCGGGCTTCATCGGCCGGCTCGGCACGCTCCTGGGCACGGAGGGCGTCAATATCGCGACCTTCCATCTGGGCCGCTCGGGTCCCGGCGAGGACGCGATCGCGCTGATCGAGGTGGATGAGCGCCTCGACGACGCGCTCCTCGCGCGCATTCGCGAGATTCCCGACGTGGTGCAGGCGACGGCGCTGTCGTTCTGAGCGAAGAGCGAAGGCCCCTCGTCCTGGCCGACCCCGCATAGAGGGCCCTGGATTGCCGGATCAAGTCCGGCAATGACAGGCTTTTTTTATGTCACCCCCGAGGGTCGAGACACGGGACTGCGAAACTGAGTCCGCCTCGTCATCGTCTCTGCCCCTCCCCCCTTGAGGGGGAGGTTAGGGTGGGGGGTGATCGAAGAACGCGATGACGACGGAGCCTTGCGCCACACGAGCTTGGCGAGCATTGAGTTCGTGGCTACCCCCACCCCAGCCTCCCCCTCAAGGGGGGAGGGGAAGAAAGCGGAGCAACGAAATTCTTCTTCGATGGCGCCAACCGGACAGCCGGGGGCTTGACCCGGGGCTCCAGGCGCGGTGGCGCTCCCATCAACGCGGCTTCGTCTCGATCGCCAGGAGCGCGTTCACCAGCTCGCGCAGGCCCCGCTGCAGCAGCTTGTCGCGGCGCAGCACGACGCCCAGGCGGCGCGACAGCCGCGGCACCAGCGGCCTCACCTGCAGACCGTCGCGCTTGCCGTCGGCGGTCACGGCTATGCGCGGCAGGATGCTGCAGCCGAGCCCGGCGCTCACCAGCCGCTTCATCGCCTCGACATGACCGAGTTCCATGACCGGCTTGACGCGCCGACCGCCGCGCAGGAACCAGGCCTCGACGATGTCGCGCGAGGTGGCGCCGGGATCCTCCAGAACCACCGGCAGCTGGGCCAGCGCTGCCGGTGTCGCGGCCGCGGGGATGCGTTCCTCGCTGGCGGCGAAGACCGCCACAAACTCGTCCTCGAGCACCGGCGTCACCTGGAAGCCGCGACCCGTCACCGGCAAGGTCCAAAACCCGACATCGATCGCATTGTCCGCGAGCGCCCTCTCCTGGTCGCCGGTGTTGCCCGTGAAGACCACGATCTCGAGCGCGGGGAAGCGCCGCCTTAGATCCTTGAGCAACGGCGGCAGCAGATAGGTGCAGGCGGTGCCGCCCGTGCCGAGCCGCACGCGCCCGCCGACGGTCGTGGCATGGCCGGCCATGGCTTCAAGCGCGTCGGCGAGCGCGCCGTCGATCCGCCGGACATGGACCAGCAGTTCGGTGCCCGCGGCGGTCGGCGCCGCACGTCGCCCCACGCGCTCGATCAATGCCACGCTCAGGCGCCGCTCGAGCTCCTTGATCTGCAGGCTCACCGCCGGTTGCGTCAGATGGAGATGAGCGGCGGCGACCGAGAAGCTGCCATGCTCGATCACGGCGGCAAAGCTATGGAGATGGTCCGGATTGAGCCTGCGCATGTCAAAGTTTTCCTTATGGAAAGCATAATATCTCCAAATTTTCCTTATTCAATGCGAGGCCACAAGTTGTCCGGTAACGGCAGGCCCCGGCGGCCCGCCCCTTTCGAGGATCCGGACCATGACGAGTTTCTGGCGCGAACGCATGATGGGCTGGTTGCGCGAGCCGGCCCTTTACCTGGCGGCTTCGGTGGAGTCGCGCTGGCGCCAGGCCGAGGCCCTGGGCGCGCTCGACGAGCGGTTGCTGCGGGATATCGGCCTCTCGCCGAGGGAAGCGCGGATTGGCCGGTCGGCCAATCCCGTAGGCCCTGGGAATTGGCCGCTTTCGGGCCCCTCATCCCACGGAAACAGCACTGGTTTCGGCGGCGCCCGCGGCTAGTGGCCCGGCAGTCCCGGTCCCCCGCTAGCCCCCCGGGGGCGTTACTGGTAAAAGTCGGCCCGCGCCGGGTTCCTTCTCATGGGAATGCCGGCGCGCCGCTTTGCCAATCGCCCAGGAGGTGGGGCCCATGCGCCGCGCCAGTGTCTCGCGTAAGACCAAGGAAACCCAGATCGAGGCCGAGATCGAGCTCGACGGCCAGGGCCGGTCGGACATCTCGACCGGCATCGGCTTCCTCGACCATATGCTGGACCAGCTTGCCCGCCACAGCCTGATGGACATCACCCTCAAGGCCAAGGGCGATCTCCATATCGATTTCCATCACACGACCGAGGACTCCGGGATCGTGCTGGGCGAAGCCGTGGCCAAGGCGCTGGGCGAACGGCGCGGCATCACGCGCTGGGGCGAGGCGACGGTGCCGATGGACGAGACCCTGACGCGCGTCGCGCTCGACGCCTCGAACCGTCCCTATCTCATCTGGAAGGTCGCCTTCTCCAAGCCGAAGCTGGGCGAGATGGATACCGAGCTCTTCAAGGAGTGGTTCCAGGCCTTCGCGCAGAATGCGGGCCTCACGCTCCATATCGAGAATCTCTACGGCGAGAACAACCACCATATCGTCGAGAGCTGCTTCAAGGGCCTGGCCCGCGCGCTGCGCGCCGCGATCGCGATCGATCCGCGCAAAGCCGGCGAGGTGCCCTCGACCAAAGGCGTGTTGGGCGGCTCGCTCACGTGAAGGCCGTCATCGTCGACTATGGCTCGGGCAACCTCCGATCGGCGGCCAAGGCCCTGGAGCGCGCCGCGCCGGCGGATGTATCGGTCGAAGTGTCGGCCGACGCCGCTGCGCTCGATCGGGCCAGCCATATCGTGCTTCCCGGTGTCGGCGCCTTCGCCGACTGCAAGAGCGGCCTGGAGGCGCGGCCCGGGATGCTGGACGCGCTCGAGCGCGCGGTCCGGCGCGAGGGCAAGCCCTTCCTCGGCATCTGCGTCGGCATGCAGCTCATGGCGACACAGGGCCGCGAGTTCGGCGTGACGCCGGGGCTCGGCTGGATCGCGGGCGAGGTGCGGCTGCTGGAGCCGGGCGCCGATCGCCATGGAATGCCGCTCAAGATCCCCCATATGGGCTGGAACGAGCTGCAGCTGTTGCGCCCGCATCCGGTGTTCGACGGCCTTGTCACCGGATCGCATGCTTACTTCGTGCATAGTTATCATCTGGCGGTCGAGGACCCGGCCGACCTGCTCGCCACCTGCGACTATGGTGGCCCGGTGACGGCGGCGGTGGCCCGCGCGAATATGGTGGGCACGCAGTTCCATCCGGAGAAGAGCCAGGCGCTGGGCCTGAAGCTGCTGGCGAATTTTCTCGCCTGGAAGCCCTGAACGACAATCATTTGCGGGAGCCCCTGAGGGGGACGTCGCCATGGCCAAGACGGTGGTCGAGCTTCTGAAGAAATATTCCGGCACGGATCTCGCCGATCTGTGCGACGCGGCCGAGGACGGCATCCGCGCCGGCGGTGGCTTCGGCTGGCTGACGCCGCCGACGCGCGACGTGATGGAGACCTATTGGAAGGGCGTGCTGCTGGTGCCCGAGCGCCGGCTCTTCGTCGGCCGCCTCGACAACACCATCGTCGGCTCGGCGCAGCTCTTGCGGCCCGGCAAGAACAATGAGGCCCAGGCGCATTGGGCCACCATGACGACGCATTTCGTGGCGCCCTGGGCGCGCGGCCACGGTCTCGCGAAGGCGATCCTGGTGGCGGTCGAGGAAGCGGCGCGCGAGATCGGCGCGCAGGTGCTCAATCTCGACGTGCGCGAAAGCCAGGAGGCCGCGATCCAGCTCTATCAGTCGCTGGGCTATGTGCATTGGGGCACGCATCCCCATTACGCCAAGGTCCAGGGCAAGAGCGTCGCCGGCCTGTTCTATTACAAGGATCTGGTGTGAGGACGATGGCGCCGGCACCGAGCGGTCACCCCCTCCCGCGCGCTTCGCGCGCGACCTCCCCCATCAAGGGGGAGGTGATGAAGATTCCATCGCGTTTCTTCTTGTTGTCACCTCCCCCCTTGTGGGGGAGGTCGGCGCGCAGCGCCGGGAGGGGGGAGCCCCGGACTCGAGGCCGCCGGTGATCCTCTATCCCGCGATCGATCTCAAGGGCGGGCAATGCGTGCGGCTGCGCCAGGGCGACATGGCGCAGGCGACCGTGTTCAACAGCGATCCCGCCGACCAGGCGCGCCGCTTCGCTTCGGCGGGCGCGGAATGGATTCACGTCGTCGATCTCGACGGTGCCTTCGCAGGGCGCGCGGTCAATGGCGCCGCGGTCGAGGCGATCCTGAAGGCAGCCAGCCGGCCCTGCCAGCTCGGCGGCGGCATCCGCGATCTCGACGCGATCGAGGCATGGATCCAGCGCGGCGTCTCCCGCGTCATCCTCGGCACCGTCGCGGTGCGCGATCCCGATCTGGTGCGCCAGGCCTGCCGGCAATTCCCGGGCCGCGTCGCGGTCGGCATCGATGCCAAGGGCGGCCGCGTCGCGGTCGAGGGCTGGGCCGAGACCAGCGAGCTCACGGTCGAGGAGCTGGCGCTGCGCTTCGAGGATGCCGGCGTCGCGGCGATCATCCACACCGACATCGACCGCGACGGGCTGCTGCAGGGCGTCAATGTCGAGGCGACGGCCGCCTTGGCGCGGCGCATCAAGACGCCGGTGATTGCGTCCGGCGGCGTCGCCGGCCTCGACGATCTGCGCCGGCTGCTGGCGGCCGGCGGCATCGCCGGCGTGGTCGCGGGGCGCGCGCTCTATGACGGGCGGCTGATCCTCGAGGAAGCGCTGGCGCTGCTGGCCTCGGCGCGCGCCCAAGTGCCGGAACGAAATCCCCGAAAGACGCAAATATGCTGAAGACCCGCATCATCCCCTGTCTCGACGTGCATGCCGGCCGCGTGGTCAAGGGCGTGAAGTTCCTCGACCTCGTCGATGCGGGCGATCCGGTCGAGCAGGCGCGCGCCTATGACAAGGCCGGCGCCGACGAGCTCTGCTTCCTCGACATCACGGCCAGCCATGAGGAGCGCGCGATCATCCTCGACGTGGTGGCGCGCACGGCCTCGGAGGTGTTCATGCCGCTGACGGTCGGCGGCGGCGTGCGCCAGGTCGAGGATTTCCGGAAATTGCTTCTGGCCGGCGCCGACAAGGTCTCGGTCAACACCGCGGCGGTCGAGAATCCGTCGCTGGTCACGGCGGCCGCGGAAAAATTCGGCGCGCAATGCGTCACGGTCGCGATCGACGCGAAGGCCGAGGGCGCCGGCAAGTGGCAGGTCTATACCCATGGCGGGCGCAAACCGACCGGGCTCGACGCGGTCGAATGGGCCCGGCGCATGGCCACGTCGGGGGCGGGCGAGATCCTGCTGACCTCGATGGATCGCGACGGCACCAAGCAGGGCTACGATCTGGGATTGCTGCGCGCGGTCAGCGACGCCGTCTCGGTGCCGGTGATCGCGTCGGGCGGCGTCGGCACGCTGGATCATCTGGTCGCCGGCGTGCGCGATGGCCATGCCAGTGCCCTGCTGGCCGCCTCGATCTTCCATTTCGGCACTTATTCGATCGCGCAGGCCAAGGCCGCGCTCGCCGCCGCCGGGGTTCCAGTCCGGCCGATCGGCTGAGGTCGTCCGCGCCGGGCGGAGAAGGCCGCGGGGGTTCACCCTTGGCGCGGGCTCATCTCGATCCGACATAAAAGAAGCATCCGCTCTTCACCGCGGCTCGCTTTCTTCACCTCCCCGCTTGAGGGGGAGGGGTTAAGGGTTAAGGGTCGATCTAGGCTGTTGCGGAAGGCTGGACCAGGGAGGCGTCGATGACGGTGACGCGGAGGACGTTCATGCAGGGCGTTGTCGCGGCGGCCGCGACGGCGGGGGTTCTGCCGGCGGCCGCGCTCGGCCAGCCCTCGGCGCCGATGACGCGCCCCATCCCGTCCAGCGGCGAGACGATCCCGGCCGTCGGGCTCGGCAGCTGGGTCACCTTCAATGTCGGCGACGATCCGGTGCTGAGAGACGAATGCGCCGCTGTGATGGCCGCCTTCTTCGAGGCGGGCGGGCGCGTGATCGATTCCTCGCCCATGTATGGCTCGTCCCAGCCGGTCATCGGCTATGGCCTCGAAAAGCTCGGCCGGCCCGCGGCCCTGTTCTCGGCGGAAAAGGTCTGGACCTCGTCGGCCGAGAACGGGCCCGCGCAAATCGAGCAGACGCGCCGCTATTGGGGCGTCGACCGGTTCGACCTTCTCCAGGTCCATAATCTGCTCGCCTGGGAGGCAAATTTGCGGACGCTTCTCGACATGAAGGCGGCGGGCAAGCTCCGCTATGTCGGCATCACCACCTCGGAGGGCCGCCGCCACGATCTCTTCGAGGAGATCATGCGCAGCCAGCCGCTCGACTTCGTGCAATTCACCTACAACATCGTCGATCGCGAGGTGGAGGACCGGCTCCTGCCGCTCGCGGCCGACCGCGGCATGGCCGTGATCGTCAACCGACCCTTCCAGCGGGGTGCGCTGACGCAACGGCTCGAGGGCAAGCCCTTGCCCGGATGGGCCGGCGAGATCGGCGCCTCGAGCTGGGCGCAGGCCCTCCTGAAATTCATCATCTCGCATCCGGCGGTCACGGTCGCGATCCCCGCCACCGCACAAGTCGATCATGTGCGCGAAAACCTGGCGGCGGCCTCGGGACCGCTGCCCGACGCGGCTCTGCGCGATCGGATGGCGACCTATGTCCGCGATCTCTGATGTCGGAATGGTGGACCTACCGGCCTGAAGACTTCCTCCTGTTCTCTCCGCGCGCCTATTGGCGGCTGTTCGATCTGCAGAACGGCGCGTTCTGGCCGTTGCATCTCTTCACGCTCGTGGCCGGTCTGGCGATCGGCCTGCTGATTCTTCGACGGCCTGCCGGTCATGGACGCGGGATCGCGCTGCTGCTCGCCCTGGTCTGGATCTTCGTCGGATGGTCGTTCGTCTGGAACCGCTATGCGGAGATCAACTGGGCGATGGATTATGTCGCGCCGCTCTTCGCACTCCAGGCGGCGCTCCTGCTGATCGTCGGCACGGCGTTCGGCGGTCTCGCCTTCGACCGCCGCGGCATCGCCGGCTCGATCGGCCTCCTTCTCGCCGCGCTTGGGCTGATCGCCTATCCGCTGTTGCCGCCGCTCTTTGGACGCCCCTGGCCTGAGGCCGAAATCTTCGGTATCGCGCCCGATCCCACCGTGATCGCGACGCTGGGATTCCTGCTGACGGCGCACGGCCGGCTACTTCCCCTGCTCCTGCCCATTCCGCTGCTGTGGCTGTTGCTCAGCGGCGCGACGCTCTGGACGATGGGCGATCATCAAGCCTGGCTTCCTCTGCTCGCCATCATCCTGACGCTCGCCGCGTGGGTTTCTCGCGCGGCTGCGCGGCACGGGCTCAACGATGCAGCGACAGGCCCTTGAGCACCTTGTCGACGGTCTTCTTCTCGGCGCGCAGCGCCAAGCCGACGATGCGCAGGCTCTCCGTTGGCACGGCCTTCATCGCCGCGCGGTTATCGATGTCGTTGCCGGTGGCGAAGAGCTCCTCGGTGAAGAGCGAGAAGACCAGGTTGCGTTCGCGCGCGCGGTCATAGGCGCGCCGGATTGCGGCCGCGTCGGCGCTGAAGACCAGCACCGGCTGCTTGAACATCGGCAGGTAGCGATGGCCCGAGCCGTCTTCATAGGGCTCGCCCGTAACGCCCTCGACCTTGGCCGCGATTCCGCTGACCGTGAAGGCGGTCACGTTGAGCTTCTGCCAGACCGGGAGATCCTCGCGCAGGACCACGGCAATCTTGGTGTCGAAGGTCATCGTCATTTCGGCGCGGACCCCGTCTTGTCGGATGGGGCGGGCCTGGCGGCGCGCCGGGTCCGGGCGCGGAAGCGCTCGCGATTAAGCCCGCGCTCTGCCTGCATGGCGGGACCGAGGCGGGCACGCAGATCGTGGGCCTCCACGGGCTTGCCGCAGGCCGAGCAGGCGAGGACCGGATGGGTCTCCTGGCCGCAAGCCTTGTGGATCAGCGTCAAAGGCGGGCCCTCGGGCCCCGATGCCCAGCGGTCGCCCCAGCCGGCGAGCGCCACCACCACGGCATGAAGGTCGCGGCCCTTGTCGGTCAGGCGGTATTCATAGCGGACCGGGCGCTGGCGATAGGGGACCCGGGCGACGATGTCCCGGGCCGCGAGCTTGGCGAGGCGGCGCGACAAAAGATAAGGCGCCATTCCGGTCTGGGCCTGAAACTCCTCGAACCGGCGCTGGCCCAGGAACAGCTCGCGCAGGATCAGCAGGGTCCAGGGGTCGCCGATCGCGCCCAGCGCGCGGGCAATCGAGCAGGTGGCCGCGGCAATGTCCGAAACACGCATGGGGTTTCATACTTCAAGAATTGAAGCATGTCGAGTTGCAGGCTAGGCTGGGTACCACGGCCCCTCGAACCAGGAGCTTCCTCATGACTGCAGCCGCGTCTTCGGGTGCCCCCATCGGCGGCGACCAGCCGCGTCTCTGGGACGATGTCGAGGTCGGCGAACGGGTGCGCAGCGCCGTTTTCACGTTCTCGCCCGACAACATCTTCGCTTTTGCGAACCAGTATGACCCGCAGCCGATGCATCTGAGCGAGGAAGCCGCTGCGACGAGCTTCTTCGGCGAGCTTATCGCCAGCGGCTGGCAAACCGCCTGCGTCACCTTCCGGCTGATGGTCGATGCAAGGCCGCTCGGATCGACGCCGCTCGTCGGGCTTGAGATCAAGGAGATGAAGTTCGAGCGTCCGGTGCGGCCGGGCGACCAGGTCTATGCCGAGGGCGAGGTGCTGGAGCGGCGCGCCTCCAAGACCCGGCCCGAGCGCGGCATCGTCGTCATGCGGGTGGTCACCAAGAACCAGAAGGACCAGCCGGTCATGTCCCAGCTTTGGGTGGCGATCCTGCCCACCCGCCTCGGTGCCTCCGGAGATTAGCGCCTTCCGCTGCGACCCCCACCAATTGTGATAGTTTCATGACATTGCCCCCCACATCTGGGGGGTGTAGGGTGAAATTTCGCAGATTTCCGGAAGGATCGAGGGCATGCCGCGGGCCCCAATAAGTCTAGATGGAACAATTCTAGACAAACTCTACAAAATCATCGAAAGCCGGAAAGGGGGCGATCCCACCACCTCCAACACCGCGCGGCTGTTCGCCAAGGGCACCGATAAGATTGCCCAGAAGGTGGGCGAGGAAGCGGTCGAGACCGTCATCGAAGGGGTGCGCGGGCGGAAGAAGGATCTCGCCCTCGAAAGCGCCGACCTGCTCTATCACCTGCTGGTGCTCTGGGCCGACCGGGGCTTGAAGCCGCAGGATGTCTGGGACACGCTGGCGGCCCGCGAAGGGGTATCCGGCATTGCGGAGAAGAAAGCGAGAAGTCAGGGCAAATGAGCGCCGCGATCGCCGCCTACGACAAGAGCAACATCTTCGCGCGCATCCTGCGCGGCGAGATCCCCTGCAAGAAAGTCTATGAGGACGAGCATGCGCTCGCCTTCCACGACATCAATCCGCAGGCGAAGATCCATGTGCTGGTGATTCCGAAGGGCGCCTATGTCTCGATGGCGGATTTCTCCGCCCAGGCCAGCGACCAGGAGATCGCCGGTTACGTGCGCGCGATCGGCAAGACCGCCGAGATTCTCGGCGTGGTCGAGAGCGGCTATCGCCTGCTCGCCAATCACGGACCGAACTCGCATCAGGAGGTGCCGCACCTTCATGTGCATATCTTTGGCGGCCAGGCGCTGGGCCGCATGATCGCGGTGGAACGCAAGGCCTGAAGCCCCGGGCTTTCCGCGCGCGGTCGCGTCATTGAAATAGCTCCTTCATGACCCAACAACGGATCGTCAGACCTGCGCCCGCCATCTTCGGCGATCCGGTCGAGGCCGTGGACACGCCGGCGCTGCTGGTCGAGCTCGATGCCTTCGAGCGCAACATCGCGCGCATGGCGGAATTCGCGAAAGCCAAGGGCGTGCGGCTGCGGCCGCATGGCAAGACGCATAAATGCGCGACGATCGCGCGGGCGCAAGTTCAGGCGGGTGCCGTCGGCGTCTGCTGCCAGAAGGTGTCGGAGGCCGAGGCCTTCGTCGCGGGCGGGATCGAGGATGTGCTGGTTTCAAACGAAATCGTGGCGCCGGCGAAGCTGCGCCGGCTTGCGGCCCTGACGGCGCAGGCGCGGATCGGCATCTGCGTCGATCATCCCCTGGGGCTAGACGCGCTGATCGCGGCGGCGCCCGAGGCGGCACGGCCGATCGATGTCTATATCGAGCTCGATGTCGGCGGCGGCCGTTGCGGCATCGAGCATGTCGAGGACGGCTTGCGGCTGATGGACCGCATCGTCGCGGCGCGCAATCTCTCGCTCGCGGGCATCCAGGCCTATCAGGGCTCGGCGCAGCATCTGCGCAGGCCCGGGGAGCGCAAGGCCGCGATCGAGGCGGCGGTGGCGCGCGTGCTGGGCTTGCGCGAGGCGCTCATGAACCGCGGCGCCGGCGAGCTCCGAGTGACCGGCGCCGGCACCGGCAGTTTCTATCTCGAGGCCGCGAGCGGTGCCTATGACGAGATCCAGCCCGGCTCCTATGTCTTCATGGATCGCGACTATGGCGACAATGAGTGGGCGGCCGAAGCCGGGCGCTTCGAGAACAGCCTGTTCCTGCTGACGACCGTGATGAGCCGGCGTGCGCGCCAGGCCGTCGTCGATGCCGGGCATAAGTCGCACAGCATCGACAGCGGCATGCCGGCGATCGCGGGCCGCCCCGATCTGTTCTATGACCGGCCGAGCGACGAGCATGGCGAGATCTTTCCGGCCTCGCCGGAGGTGCTGCTGCCCGAGCTGGGTCAGCAGCTGCGCCTCATTCCGGGCCATTGCGACCCGACGGTCAATCTCCATGACTGGCTGGTCGGGATTCGCCAGGGCCATGTCGAGGCGCTCTGGCCGGTCGAGGCGCGCGGCGCCTTCAGCTGACGCTGCCGATGGCGCGAGTGCTGTTCGGGGGCTTCGGAACGGGCGATTCCTACCAGCCTTCACGGTCCCGTCATGCGAGGCTCGGCGCCGTGCCGTCCGTCCCCGGAGGATCCGCCATGAGCCCCGCCCCAACCCATGCTCCGCTGCTCAACGACCGCGACCGCCTGGCGCTGCAGACCGAAGCCGAGACCAGGCCGGAGCGCGTCATCGTCACCGACAGCGGTCGCGGGCGGTTCGAGCAGCTGCTGTTCAGCGGCCGTCACATCGCGCTGGCCGACGAGCCCGTGGCCGACGGTGGCGCCGATGCCGGGCCCGGGCCCTACGACCTGCTGCTGATGGCGCTCGGTGCCTGCACCTCGATGACCTTGCGGCTTTACGCCTCGCGCAAGCACTGGCCGCTGGAGCGGACCGTGGTGCGGCTCCGTCATGACAAGCGCTATGGCGAGGATTGCCGCGACTGCGCCGACAAGGATGTCGGCATCGATTTCATCGACTGCCGCATCGAGTTGATCGGCGCGCTCGACGACAGCCAGCGCACGCGGCTCCTCGAGATCGCCAACAAATGCCCGGTCCACCGCACGCTGACCTCGTCGGTGCGGATCGAGACGAGCCTCGCAGCAGCATGAAGAATCGCGGCTACGGGCCGGCTTGAATCTGCCGGTAGGACAGCGCCTCGGCGATGTGGACGCGGCGGATCTGCGGCTCGGCTTCGAGGTCGGCGAGGCTGCGGGCCAATTTCAGGATTCGATGATAGCCCCGCGCCGAGAGGTGGAAACGCTCGACCGCGTTGCCGAGGAGCCGGCGACCTTCGCTGTCGGGGGCGGCCAGTTCCTCGAGCCAGCGTCCGTCGAGCTCGGCATTGCAGCGCGGCGCCGAGGACGGCGGTGCGCTCATGCTGTCGAGGAGGCGCTTGACGCGCTCATGGTGGAACGCCCGCGCGGCGGCGACGCGGGCCGCGACGTCGGCGCTGCGCTCGGCCGAGGGCGGCAGGGTCAGGTCGCTGGCGCTGACCGCCGGCACCTCAATCGCGAGATCGAGGCGATCGAGCAGCGGTCCCGACAGCTTCGCTTGGTAATCCTGGCCGCAGCGCGGCTGGCGCCCGCAGGCGCGGGTCATGTCGCCGAGATGGCCGCAGCGGCAGGGATTCATCGCTGCGATGAGCTGGAAGCGCGCGGGATAGGTGACATGGGCGGCGGCGCGCGCGACCGTGACGCGGCCGCTCTCCAGCGGCTGGCGCAGCGATTCGAGCGCGCTGCGCGGGAACTCCGGCAGCTCGTCGAGGAACAGCACGCCCAGATGGGCGAGCGAGACCTCGCCGGGCTTGGCGCGCGGGCCGCCACCGGTGAGGGCCGCCAGGGTCGCCGAATGATGCGGATCGCGGAACGGCCGGCGGCGCAGCAAGCGCCCGCCGGCGAGACTGCCCGCGACCGAATGGATCATGCTGACCTCGAGCGCCTCGGCCGGCTCGAGCGGCGGGAGGATTCCCGGCAGGCGCTGGGCCAGCATCGATTTGCCGGAACCAGGCGGGCCGATCATCAGCAGGTTGTGCGATCCGACCGCGGCGATCTCGAGCGCGCGCTTGGCGCTCTCCTGGCCCTTGATGTCGGCGAGATCGAGGAATGCGCCTTCCTGCAGCGCGATCTTGGGCTCGGGCGGGCGCAAGACCTGGCTGCCGCGAAAATGATTGATGAGGGCGAGCAGGCTGGGCGCCGCGACCACCTCGATCTCGCCGGCCCAGGCGGCCTCGCCGCCCTGCTCGGCGGGACAGATGAGGCCCAGCCCCATCTGCGCGGCGCTGATGGCGGCGGGCAGCACGCCGGCCACGGCGGCGATCCGTCCGTCCAGCCCCAGCTCGCCCAGGGCCGCATAGCGGTTGAGCTCGGCGCCCGGCAGCACGCCCATCGTTGCCAGCAGCGCCAGCGCGATCGGCAGATCGAAATGGCTGCCTTCCTTGTTGAGGTCGGCGGGCGCCAGATTGACGATGATGCGCTTGGGGGGCAGCGCCAGCCCCAGCGACGCCAGGGCGGCGCGGACCCGCTCGCGGCTTTCGCCCACCGCCTTGTCCGGCAGTCCGACCACGGCGAAGACGGGCAGGCCGCTCGCGGTCTGGACCTGCACATCGACCCCCAGCACTTCGATACCGTGGAACGCCACGCTGGCGATCCGTCCGCCGGGCTTGGGCGTGCCGCCCCATCCGGCCGGGCGGGCGCGGCCGGTCTCCGGGGCCGCCGCCGTCACCGCGCCATCCATCGCCGCTCCTTCTGATGCCGCCGGTTCGAATGTCGCTGCTTCCAATGCCTGGGCATCTACAACCTATATTAGTATTTATATCGTCGATACTCGTTCATAGATTGTTCCCTGTCAAGCCACCATTGCCAAGCCGGCCGGGTTGGGGAAGATGGGCTGATCGTCCGACCGATCTCCCGACGCGGCTCCCTCCGTCATGACCAGTTATTTCAAGCAAGCCCTTCGGGCGCATCAGGCCGGCCAGGCCGCTTCCGCCGAAGCTCTCTACCGGCAGGCGATCGCGGCCGGCGTCGACGTCCGCTCGGCGCGCCACAACCTCGCTTTGCTGCTGCTGGAACGGCGCGCCTTCGCCGAAGCCAAGGCGCTGCTGGTCGAGCTCATCGCCAGCCCCGAGGCCGACGCCGCGACGCATTTCATGCTGGCGCGCATCTTCCTCGCCGAAGGCGATCCCGCCGCGGCCCAGGCGCCGCTCGAGCTGGCGCATTCGCTCGAGCCCGGCTCGGTGCCGGTGCGCCTCGAACTGGCGCGGCTGCTCGCGGCCAAGACCGAATTCCGTCGCGCGCGGGCTCTGCTCGAAGAGGTGAGCGCGGCGACGCCACCATCGGAGCGGCTGGCGGCCTTGCGCGCGCGGGCCGAGATCGAGATCGCCTGGGCCGATCTCGATCCGGCGGAAGAGGCGGCGCATCTGGCAGAAGCCGAGCAATCGCTGCGCGCGGCGGTCGCGCTGGCGCCGCAGCATCCGGCCCTGCTCAACAATCTGGCGATGCTGCTGCGCCGGCAGGGCGCGTTGCCGGAAGCCGAGACCTTGGCGCGCCGGCTGCTCGCGCTCGCCCCTCAGGTGCCCGAATCCTCGCTGACCCTGGCGGCGGTGCTCGCGGCCCGCGATCCGGCACGCGAGGCCGAGGCGGTGACACTGCTCGAACGGGCGGCCGCAGCGGCGCCCAACCATCCGTCCCTCACCTGGAACCTGGCGCATTCGCTGATGCGGCTGCAGCGCTGGCCCGAGGGCTGGCAGCGCTATGCGCGCCGCTTCGAGCGCCCGCAACGGGTGCCGCCGCCGCCGGGTCCGCTCTGGGACGGCAAGCCCATCGACAAGCCGCTGCTGGTCTGGGGCGAGCAGGGCTACGGCAATGTGATCCAGTTCGCGCGCTACCTGCCGGCCGTCGCCCGTCTGACGCCGCATCTCATCCTGGCCTGCCAGGCGCCGCTGCTGCGTCTGCTGGCTGGGCTGCCGGGCCTGGGCGAGGCGGCGGATTTCGCAGCGACCTTGCCGCCCTATGGCGCGCATTACCCGCTGCTCGATCTGGGACTGGCCCTGGGCATCCAGGCGAAGGATCTGCCGGGTCCGATCCCCTATCTCAAGGCGCCCGACGCCGACGCGCCCTGGAACGAGCTGCAGTCGGCAACAACCCCGCGCATCGGCATCGTCTGGGTCGGCAACCGCCATCCCGACCCCCATCGCAGCACGACGCTGGATCGCTTCGTGCGGCTCGCGCAGCGTTTCGATCTCTCCTTCTTCAGCCTGCAGATCGGGCCGGCCGCCGCCGACATCGCGCGCGAGGGGCAGGGCCGCATCGTCGATCTGGCGCCGCTGGTGCGCGACTTCGCCGACACCGCGGCCGCGATCGCGCGGCTCGATCTCGTCATCACCATCGACACGGCGGTCGCGCATCTCGCGGGCGCCCTGGGGGCCGAGGGCTGGGTGCTGCTGCCCCATCGCGCCGGCTGGATGTGGCATTTCGATCCGGAGCGGTCGAGCTGGTACCCGAACCTGCGGCTGTTCCGGCAGACCGCGGTCGGCGACTGGGATGGCGTCTTCGCCCGGCTCGAGCGGGCGCTGGCGGATTGGCTGGTGCAGGGCCGCGACGCCGAGCCCATCGGCCGGCCCGACTGAATGACCAAGGAAAGCGACATCGCGACCGTGCAAGCGGCGCGCAACAATGCCGACTGGTGCGATGCGGTCGCGCGCAGCCATGGGGCCGGCGGCCGCTTCACGAGAGAGCTCTGGTTCAGCGACGGCAAGCTGCCGCTGTTCTATCCCAACCTGATCACCCTGACCGCCGATGGCCAGGCCGCGCAGCGCGAGCGCGTGGCGGCGCTGCTCGAGAACGGCCCGCCCCTGCCCTGGGCGGTCAAGGACAGCTTCTCGGCGCTGGACCTGACGGCGCTGGGGTTCGATTGCCTGTTCGAGGCGAGCTGGATCGGGCTGCCGCCCGACGAGGTTTCCGCGCCGGCGGAGGATCTTTCGATCCGCTGGCACCGGGTCGAGCGTCCCGACGAGCTCGTGGCCTGGGAGACGGCCTGGCGGCGCGATCTTTCGGCGGGCTCGGCCGCGATCTTCCAGCCGGCGCTGCTGCAGGATCCGGCGATCGCGCTCCTCGCCGGCCGTCTCGGTGACGAGATCGTGGCCGGCTGCGTATTGAACCTGTCGGCCGGCGCGGTCGGGCTGTCGAACCTGTTCGGGCCCGAGGCCGCGCGCGCCTCGGTCTGGAACGACTGCCGCCGCGAGGCGCAGGCGCGGGCACCCGGTTTGCCGGTCGTGGGCTATGAGCGCGACGAGGATCTGGCGCTGGCGCAGGACGCGGGCTTCCGCGCGCTGGGTCCCTTGCGCGTCTGGCTCTGGACCGGCAGCGGCGGCTGAGTTTTCAGCCGGCCTTGCCCTCGAAGCCCTGCAGCAGGTTGACGGTGTTGAGGCCCAGCTCCTCGATCGCGTAGCCGCCTTCCATCACGAACAGGGTCGGGCGCTTGAGGCGCGCGATCGCCTCGCCGATGCGGATGTAATCCTCGCTGCGCAGCTTCAGATGCGAGATCGGGTCCTTCTCGAAGGTATCGACGCCGAGCGAGATCACCAGCGCATCGGGACCATAGCCTTCGATCCGCGCGAGCGCGTGATCGAGCGCCGCGCCATAGGCGCTCCAGGTCGTGCCGTGGCGCAGCGGGTAGTTCGCGTTGAGGCCCTCCCCCGGCCCCTCGCCGATCTCGTCGGCATAGCCGCTGAAATAGGGATAGGTGGTCTCGGGCGAGGCGTGGAGCGAGGCGAACATCACGTCCGGGCGGCGATAGAAGATCGCCTGCGTGCCGTTGCCATGGTGGTAGTCGACATCGAGCACCGCGACCCGCGCGGCGCCCGCCTGGCGGAAGGCCTCGGCCGCGACCGCGGCATTGTTGACGAAGCAATAGCCGCCGTAATTGTCGGGCGTCGCATGATGGCCGGGCGGGCGGCAGAGCGCGAAGGCCGTGCGCTCGCCGCCGGCGACGAGCTTCTGTGCGCTCAGGGCCACGTCGACGGCCGAGCGCACCGCGGCCCAGGAGGTGGGCGTGATCGCGGTCGAGGCGTCGAGCGCGAAGAAGGCGAACTTGCCGGTGATGCCTTCGGGCTCGATCTGGCGCATGCCGCCGACCGGCCAGCTCAGCGGCAGCGCCGGCGGCGCGTCGGGCCCGAACTGCGCCTGCCATTGCGTCCAGGCGCTCTCGAGGAAACCCAGCAGCGGCGCGTTATGCACCTTGCGGATCAGTTCGGCGCCGAAGCGCTCGGGCGGGCGCACCGGCCCCAGCCGCGTCTCGGCGATGCGGGCGAGGATGCTGTCGACGCGGCGCGGATTCTCGTAAGGCGGCACGAACTCGCCGAACGAGAACTCGCCCTTGGGTGCATGAAGCCGGTGATCCTCGCTGGCGATCGTGATCATGAGATGAGGCGATCCTTACCTTACGCTTGCGGACGGGGTTGGCGGGGCGGTCGTCCGCAAGCGGAAAACAAACCAACGCGGCCGTTCGCGGGTGGACAACTAAACTTTCGCTTCGAAACCCTGCAGGACGTTCACGGCGTTGACGCCGAGCTCCTCGACGGCATAGCCGCCCTCCATGACGAAGAGCGTCGGCTTGCCGGCGGCGGCGACGGCCTCGCCGATGCGGATATAGTCCTCATGCTTCAGCTTGAATTTCGAGATCGGGTCCTTCTCGAAGGTGTCGACGCCGAGCGAGACCACGATGGCGTCGGGCGCGAACTCGGTCAGCCGGCGCATGGCGGTGTCGAGCGCCGTGCCATATTCGGCCCAGCCGATGCCCCAGGGCAGCGGCAGGTTGAGGTGGAAGCCCTCGCCCCTGCCCTCGCCGCGCTCGTCGGCATGGCCGAGGAAGAAGGGAAATTCCTGCTTCGGGTCGGCATGGATGGAGATCGTCAGCACATCGTCGCGCTTGTAGAAGATCTCCTGGGTGCCGTTGCCATGGTGGTAATCGACATCGAGCACCGCCACCCGCGCCGCGCCGCCGTCGCGGAAGCCCTGGGCCGCGATCGCGGCATTGTTGAAGAAACAGTAGCCGCCGTAATAGTCGGAACCCGCATGATGACCGGGCGGGCGGCAGAGGGCGAAGGCGCCGCGCTCGCCGCCCTTCACCAGCTTCATGCCCGTCATCGCCACCTCGGTCGCGGCGACGGCCGCGCGCCAAGTGCCGGCGGTGATCGGGGTGCCGGCATCGAAGGAGTAATAGGAGAGCTTGCCGTCGATGGTCTCGGGCAGGATCCGGCGCATGCCCGGCGCGAGCCAGTTGAGCGGCAGCGCATCGTAACTGCCATGCTGCTGCACCCACTCGCCCCAGGCGGTCTCGAGGAAGCGCACGAAGTCGGGCCTATGGACGCGCAGGATCGGGTCGGTGCCGAACTTCTCCGGCGCCACCACCTCGCCCAGCTTCCGGTCGCGCACCCGCGCGATCACGATCTCGGCCCGGCGCGGCATCTCGAAGCAAGGCATCAGCTTGCCGTCGATGAGCTCGGACTTGCCGTCCTGCAGCCGGTGGTCTTCCGTGAAAATGGTCTTCATGCGGGTCGCATTCCTGGGATGGGTCTCGAGGGTCGGGCTTCTTAATGCCCCCGGCCGGACCCGGGCGCAATGGGAGAACAATCGGCAGCGCGGGGCGGTTCCGCAAGCCCCGGTTTTCGGCCCGTCATGGCTGCCGAGCCGGGCAAAGAAAAAGGCCGGGCGGCAGATGCCACCCGGCCTCGTTCGATTTCCTGGCGCCCGGCCGAAGCCGGACGAAGGCGCCTACTTCTTCAGCTCGGTCCAGATCGCGTTGTACATCTTGACCGTATCGTCGTCGCAAGGCGGCAGGAACTCGGGCGCCGGGGCGCTCGCCGGCATGATGATCTCCGGCGCGTCGGCCATTTCCTTCTTCAAGAACTTCTCGCTGCCGACGATGCCGTTGGCATAGTTCGCGAAGTTGGAGATGAGCGCGGCGTTCTCCGGATCCATCACGAAGTTCTGGAACTTCTTCGCGTTCTCCAGGTCGGGCGCGCCCTTGAGCACGGCGACATTGTCCATCCAGCCGGTCAGGCCTTCCTTCGGATAGGCATAGACCATCGAGGGCATCTGGGTGCGGACGCGCAAGGACGCGCCGTTCCACTGCTGCGACAGGTCGACGTCCTTCGAGGTCAGCTTCTCGATGGTCGCATAGTCGAAGGTGCGCCAGTATTTCTTCGAACCCATCAGGAGCTCGGTGAGCTTCTTCAGGTCGTCCGGGTTCTTGTTGCAGCGGGGCAGGTTCAGATAGCGCAGGCCCGCATTGATGACCTCGTTCATGTCATCGAGCATGTTGATGCGCCCCTGCAGCTCCGGCGGCGGGTCGAAGATCAGCTTGTAGGTGTTGATGTCGCCCTTGTAGACGTCGGTGTTGACGGTGAAGGCGGTCGTGCCCCACTGCCAGGGAACCGTGTAGTTGCGGCCCTTGTCCCAATAGACATCGACCCAGCGCGGATCGACGTTCTTGAAGTTCTCCATCGTATTGGGCTTGGTCTCCTCGAGGAGGCCTTCCTTGATCATGACCGCGACCATGTAGTCGGACGGCACGACGATGTCGTAACCCGTGGCGCCGCCCTTGATCTTGGCCAGCATCACCTCGTTGGAATCGTAATCGTCGAGGGTGACCTTCACCTTGTAGGTGTCCTCGAACTTCTTGATCAGGTCGGGGTTGGTGTAGTTGCCCCAGTTGTAGATATGGAGCTCGCCGCCCTCGGGCGTCGCCGCCGCTTCCTGGGTGGTGGTGGTCGGCGTGCTCGTCGTGCTCGAGGAGCTCGCACTCGTGTCCGTCGTCGCGGTGGTGGTCGACGCGGTCGAGGAGCTGCTGTCGGTGGTCGAGGTCGAGCTTGATGCCTGCTCTTCCTTCTTCTCGTCGCAGCCGCCCAGCGTCAGCGCCGCAAAGGCGACCGCCACGCCGACCAGGCCGCCGAAAAGGCGATTCCTCATAGAAAGTTCCTTTCTCTCAAACGATCCGGTCGAAGGCCGGAGTTACTTCTTCCGCCTCTGCGCGAGGAAGAAGAACAAGCTAACCAATAGCACGGAAACCACCAGCATAATCGTCGAAACCGCATTGGTTTCAGGCGTTATGCCGCGCCTTATCTGGCCGAAAATGTAGATCGGCAGCGTGGTCTGGCCGGGACCCGCGACCAGGGTGGTGATGGTGACGTCGTCGATCGACGTGATGAAGGCCAGCATCGCGCCGGCGACGATGCCGGGGGTCAGCAGCGGCAGGGTCACCCGCCGGAAGGCGTGCCAGGGGCTGGCATAGAGGTCGGCCGCGGCCTGCTCCAGCGTCCGGTCCATATCCTCGAGCCGGGCGCGGATCGGCAGATAGGCGAAGGGAATGCAGAAGACCATATGGGCCAGCATCAGATTGGCGAGGCCCAGGTCGATCCCCAGCAGCGTGCGTCCCATGGCGAAGAAGGAAAGGGTCGCGACCGCCGTGACGATCTCCGGCACCATCAAAGGCAGGTTGATGACGACATAGACGCTGGCGAGGCCCCGATAGGGCGTGGTGCGCGTGGTGGCGAGGGCGGCGGCCGTGGCGGCGATGGTGGCGCCGATGGTGGCGACCACCGCAATCTTGAACGAGGTCAGCGCCGCATTCTTGATCTGGTCGTTGCTCACGACCTTGATGAACCAGTCGATGCTGAATCCGGTCCAGATCGTGACCGAACGGTTGGCGTTGAAGGAATAGATCACCAGCACCAGGATCGGCGCATAGAGCATGAAGAGGCAGAAATAGGCGATCGTGCGGAAGCCCGGCTGATAAGTCATGTCGAGCATCCGCCGCTGGCGGCGGGTGGCGACGAAGGGAGCGGGCGCTGTCACGTCAGCCATGGCGCACCTTCTGGCGGCCGGTGACGCTCGCATAGATCATCAGGAAGACCAGCACCACGGCCATCAGGATCAGCGCCATGGCCGAGCCGAAGGGCCAGTTGCGCCCGGTGCCGAACTGCTGGGCGATCAGATTGCCGATCATCAGATCGCGCCCGCCGCCCAGGAGCGCCGGCGTGATATAGGCGCCGAGACCCGGAATGAAGACCAGGATGCAGCCGGCGATGATGCCGGGCCTGGCCAGCGGGATGATGATCCGCCGCAGCACCTGGCCGCGCGTCGCATAGAGGTCGAACCCGGCCTCGACCAGCCGGAAGTCGATCTTCTCGAGGCTGGCATAGAGCGGCAGCACCATGAAGGGCAGGAAGGCGTAGAGCAGGCCCAGCGCCACGGCAAAGGGCGTGTAGAGCATCACGATCGGCTGCTGGATGATCCCGGTCCACATCAGGAAACCGTTGATCAGCCCCTGGTCGCGGATGATCAGCATCATCGCGAAGCTGCGCACCAGGAGGTTGGTCCAGAAGGGCAGCGTCACCAGGAAGAGCCAGAGATTGCGCGTCTTGGGCGGACGCGTCGCCATGAAATAGGCGGCCGGGAATCCCACCAGCAGGCAGATGGCCGTGGCGACGCCGGCGACGATGAAGGAGCGCGCGAAGATCTGCAGATAGGAAGGCGAGAAATGCAGGATCGTCGGATCGAACAGGTCGCGGTTGAAGAGGAAGGTCACATAGGCGTCGACCGAGAACTTCCATTCGACGCCGCCATAGGCGCCGGCCTCGAGGAACGAATAGAACAGGACGATGAAGAGCGGCAGGATGCCGAAGACGACGATGATCAGGATCGCCGGCGACAGCAGCCCGGCGCGTTTCAGCGTCTCGCGCCGCCTCACCTCGGCGCGGGTCTGGGCCAGCTTGTCGTTGCCTGTCGGGGTTGCGGTCGCGTCGATACTCGCCATGAGCGCCTGACGCCTCAATCGCGCAGGAGCTGGGCGGCGTCGGTCGCGAAGCGGATGCCGACCTCCTCGCCCTTGCTGAAGCCCATGCGGGCCCCTTCGCGATTCTGCACCCGGACATGGAACGGCTTGCCGTCGGCGAGCGTCACGAAATAGCTCGTGTCGGTCCCGAAATAGACGATGTTCTCGATGCTGCCGGCGAGCTGCCGGTCGGCGTCCCTGGTCAGCGAGGTGCGCTCCGGCCGGATCGCGACCGTGCCCTTGTCGCCCAGCGTGACGCCCTCCGGCAGGGGCACGGCGATGTCGCGGCCGCCCGGCAGCTTCAGCGCCACCTGGCCGTTGGTCCGCGCGCCCAGGGTCACCTCGATCAGGTTGGTCTCGCCGATGAAATCGGCGACGAAGCGGCTGGTCGGATGCTCGTAGATCTCGGTCGGCGTGCCGATCTGGAGGATCTTGCCCTGGCTCATGACCGCGATCCGGTCCGACATGGTCAGGGCTTCTTCCTGGTCGTGGGTGACGAAGATGAAGGTGATGCCGGTGTCGAGCTGGATGCGCTTGAGCTCGATCTGCATCTCCTTGCGCAGCTTGAGATCGAGCGCGGAGAGGGGCTCGTCGAGCAGCAGCAGCTTGGGATGGTTGGCGAGTGCCCTGGCCAGCGCCACGCGCTGCTGCTGTCCGCCGGAGAGCTGCGAGGGCTTGCGGCCGCCGAGCTTGCCCAGCCGCACCAGCGCCAGCATCTCCTCGACGCGCGCCGCCGTCTCGGCCTTGGAGATGCCGCGCATCTCGAGACCGAAGGCGATGTTCTGCGCCACGGTCATATGCGGGAACAGCGCGTAGGACTGGAACACCGTGTTCACCGGGCGCTGATAGGGCGGCAGATGCACGACTGACTCGCCGGCGAGCAGGATGTCGCCCGCGCTGGGCAGCTCAAAGCCGGCGATCAGGCGCAGCAGGGTGGTCTTGCCGCAGCCCGAGGGGCCCAGCAGGGTAAAAAACTCGTTCTCGCGGATGGCCACGGAAACGTTGTCGAGGGCGTGAACGGCCTCTTCCCCCGAACCGAAAATCTTGGTCGCGCCCTTGGCTTCGACCGCTACCTGTCGCGCCACGGCACCCCCTTTGGCCTGACTTCGGCGGAAAATCGCTGATCGCGAAGCTAGGCAAAAACCCCGGCCGCGCCAAGGGGGAAACCAAACGAACGCCGCTAAAACAAGGGCATCGGCATATTGGATTAAGCCCAATATGAGACCGGTTCCAAATCAGCGGTCCCTTGTTCCTGCGGTCAGGTTAGAGTGCGGCCGTCCCCGCCCGCCTCCCTCCCGGAAAGCCACCGATGTCCCTGCCCGCCACGGCCGCCGCCCGCCCTTCGGCCTTGAGCGGGATCGGGCTGATGGTGCTCTCGGTGCTGCTCTTCACCACCATGGACATGCTGGTAAAGCTGGCCTCCGAGCGCTTTCCGATCGGCGAGATCGTGTTCGTGCGGAACTTCTTCGCCTTCCTGCCGGTCCTGATCGTGGTTGCGCGGTCCGGCGGATGGGCCGCCATCCGCACCCGCAATATCCTTTCTCATCTGGTTCGCGGCGGTGTCGGCATCCTGTCGATGGCCTGCTTTTTCCTGAGCTATGCCCTGCTGCCGCTGGGCGAGGCGGTTTCGCTCGCCTCGTCGGGCCCGCTCTTCATGACGGCCCTCTCGGTCCCGCTCCTGGGCGAGAAGGTCGGCCCGCGCCGCTGGAGCGCGGTCATCGTGGGGTTCGTCGGCGTGCTGGTGATGATGCGCCCCGGCAGCGGCGTGTTTCAGCCCGCGGCGCTGGTCGCGATCACGGCCGCCCTCTGCTACGCGCTGGCCATGACCCAGGTCCGCCGCCTCAGCCGCAGCGAGAGCAGCACCGCCATCGTGTTCTATTTCACGCTCTTCGCCACGATCGTCGGCGCCGCCACGCTGCCCTTCGACGCGGTCATGCCGACCTGGCCGGAGATGCCGCTCCTGGTGGGGATCGGCCTCATCGGCGGGGTCGCGCAATTCACCATGACCGCGGCCTTCCGCCGGACGGCGGTCGCGATCATCGCCCCCTTCGATTATCTGGGGTTGGTCTTCGCCATGACCTTGGGCTATCTGGTCTGGGGCGACCTGCCGGATGTCTGGCTGGTGACGGGGGCCGCGATCGTGGTCGCCAGCGGCATCTATATCGTCCATCGCGAGGCGATGGTCGGGCGCCAACGCCGCGCCGCGCCGGCCTCGGGCTGACGAGGGGGGTCTCGGGAGGGCGACGGGGCCTCAGGTCGGCCGGCGCTTGCCGCCTTCGGCATAGCGCTGCTCGATCGCGTCCCAGATCTTGGCTTCGATCTGCACGCCGTCGAAGCGGTTGATCTCCTGGATCCCGGTCGGCGAGGTGACGTTGATCTCGGTCAGATGATGGCCGATCACGTCGATGCCGACGAACACCAGCCCGCGCGATTTGAGCGCCGGCCCGATCGCCTCGCAGATCTCGCGCTCGCGGTGGGTCATCTTGGTCTTCATCGCCTTGCCGCCGACATGGAGATTGGAGCGCGCCTCGCCCGCCGCCGGCACGCGCATCACGGCCCCCATCGGCTCGCCGTCGACCAAGATGATGCGCTTGTCGCCTTCGCGCACTTCGGGAAGATAGCGCTGCACGATCACCGGCTCGCGATAGAGCTGGGTGAAGAGCTCCAGCAGCGCGTTCAGATTCTCGTCGGCCGGGACCAGATGGAACACGCCCGAACCGCCGTTGCCGAACAGCGGCTTGATGATGATGTCGCCATGCTCCTTGCGGAAGTCGAGGACCTCGGCGCGATCGGAGGTGATCAGGGTCGGCGGCATCAGGCCCGGAAAATGCGTGACGAAGAGCTTCTCGGGCGCGTTGCGCACATGGACCGGATCGTTCACCACCAGCGTCGCCGGATGGATATGCTCCAGGAGATGCGTGGCGGTGATATAGGCCATGTCGAAGGGCGGATCCTGGCGCATCAGCACGATGTCGAGCGTCGCCAGATCCAGCGTCTGCTCGGTGCCCATCGTGTAGTGATTGCCGCGCTCGCGCCGGAGCTGCATCGGCCGGGCGCGGGCATAGACGCGCCCGTCGCGCAGGAACAATTGACGCGGCCCGTAATGAAACAGCGCATGACCCCGTTTTTGCGCTTCGAGGCCGAGGACGAATGTGCTGTCGGCATCGATATTGATGCTCTCGACCGGATCCATCTGGATGGCGACGGCAAGGCTCATGACCGGCAATACCTCTGTCTTGGGGCCTGCGACTATAAGCCGGCGTGCCCGCGTCGCGCCAGTTGCCGCGTCTTCCCCTGTTACCCGGGGGGAGCCGCTGGCCGAGATCGCCGCGGCCGGCGTCCCGTTCCGAATGGCCTGTTCGGCGCGACAATTATCCTGCAAATTGTGCCGCGGGGAAGCGATCCCGCCGATGGGGACATTCTTGACGACCGGGCGGGCGTCCGACGCCAGCCGCCGCCAGCGATGGCATTTGGATTCCGGGGCCTCTTAGAATGCAGTGGATAAGAACCTGGGCTCGGGCTCTTCGCTGGCACCAGTGGTCGAAGAACCTTCTGATCTTCATTCCCCTGGTCGTCGGACATGCCTATGGCGATACCGCCAAGATTGCCACGGCCGTCGCCGCCTTCGTGATCCTGTGCCTGGCTGCCTCGGCCAACTATGTCGTCAACGACATTCTCGACCGCGAGGCGGACCGCAGGCACCCGACCAAGCAGCGGCGGCCGCTCGCGAGCGGGCAGATCTCCGTCGCCACCGGCTACGCCGTCGCCGGCATCATGGGCCTGATTTCGCTCGTGGCGGCTTGCTATCTCTCCGTGCCGTTCCTGCTCGGCCTGATCGCCTATCTGGCCTTGACGCTCTTATACTCGACCCTGCTGCGGCGGTTGCCGCTGATCGATGTCCTCGCCATCGCCATCCTGTTCTCGCTCCGCATCCTGATGGGCACCCTGGTCATCAGCCTGGAGCCATCGCCCTGGCTGCAATCCTTCTCCCTCTGTTTCTTCCTGTCGTCCGCTTTCGCGAAGCGCCATGCCGAGCTCATCGGCGCGGCCGACCGGGAAAGGAACATCTCCAACCGCGGCTACCATCGCGAGGACTGGCCCCTGACGCTGGCTTTCGGCATCAGCAGCGGCATGGCGTCGATCGTCATCATGCTGCTCTATCTCGCCAACGACGCGATGCCGTCCGGCTACTACAGCGATCGCACCTGGCTCTATATCGTTCCGCTCGCGCTGACCGCCTGGCTCATGCGGATATGGCTGCTCGCGCAACGCGGCGAGTTCCGCACCGACCCCGTGATCTTCGCGCTGACCGACCTCACGAGCCTGGGGCTGGGCCTCGCCACCGCGGGGGCATTCTGCCTCGCCTTGTGACACCTTCCTTTTCCTTCGGAGAGACGCGGCGCTTCGCCAGGGGCCGGGCTCGCCACCGCCCGGCGGAGCGGCTGCCTTAGCAAGCGAACCCAGGAGCACCATGCGACGGGCCCGGATTCTGACCTCCCTGTTTGCCGCCAGCGTATTCGTCGTGCTGCTTGTCCCGTTTCAGCCGTCGATGCCGGTGGCCGCGCTCGATCCGTCATGGCAGATCAGCCTCAATCAGGCCGTCGAGGACGGGCTCGTGTTCGGCCGCGACGTCATCTTTACCTGCGGTCCCTATGCGGCGCTCATCACGGGTCAGTATCATCCCGCGACATATCTCAGGGCCGTCGCCGTCGCGTTCTTTTTCGCCGCTTTTCTTTTCGCCGCCATCCAGGCGATATCCCGCGGGACGGGTGCCTTGTGGAGCTGCGCCTTGCTGCTGGCGATCCTGGCCGCCCCGGGCGCCAGGGTCGAATTGCTCGGCGCCTATGGTCTGATCTTGTCGATCGTTCTCGTGAGTCACTGCGCCGAGGCTCCTCGGGGAGAAGGCTGGCAAAAATCGCTCTTCCTGGCGATCCTGTTTGCGCCGCTCGGACTGCTGCCGCTGACAAAGCTCAACCTGCTTCTCTTCACGGCCACGCTGATTCCCGCCCAGTTCGCATTCCTCTGGCTGAACGGTCGACGCGGGCTGGCGGCCTGCAGCGTGGCCGTGCCGCTGGCCACGCTCGTCGCAAGCTGGCTCCTGGCCGGCCAGCCGCTTCAAGGCCTGCCCGACTATTTCGCAAGCGGGTCTTCCGTCATATTCGGATATAGCGACGCGATGTCCAACCGCGGGCCGGTCAGCGAGATCGTCGTCTATCTGCTGGCGGCGCTGTCGATAACGCTCGCGATCATGCTGTCGGTCCGCGGGTCCCTGCCGTCCCGTCTTCTCCTGCTCTTCTCCTGCGGCGTCTTTCTCTTCGTCTCGTTCAAGGCCGGCTTCGTGAGGCATGACACGCATGCGACGGCCGCGGCCGCCGGCCTTGTGGTCGCGGCCGCCTTGCTGAAATTCGCCATCCCGGCCAACCGGGCGGTTGCTGCGATCGTGTTGGCGTCCCTCGCGGGTGCGGGTTTCATCGACTTTCACTATATCGAGCCGTCGGTGTCCCGGATTACCGACCCCTACATCGCGGCGGCAAAGGCAATCGAGCGGGAAATATCCGGAGCGAATCTGGAAACGGATTATGTCGCCCGCCTGGAAGAGATCCGTTCGGAGACGAGGATTCTACCGCTGGAGGGCACGGTCGATATCTATTCCTACGGTCAGACGGCGCTGATCGCGTCCGGAAACCAATGGGCGCCGCGACCCAATCTGCAATCACACGCCGCCTATACGCCGGCGCTCGCCGATGCGGATCGGGACTATCTTCTCGAACGGGGCCCCGACAATGTGATCTTCCGGATCGAGACCATCGACACCCGCTTCCCCTCGCTCGAGGACGGATCGAGCTGGCCGGTGCTGCTCGACGACTACCGCCTGGACCGGTCGGCCGGCGGTTGTCTCTATCTGCGGCGAAGGAGCGATGTCTCGGTGCCGGCGATGCGGCCGGTCGAGGAAGGAGTCCATCGCTTCAACGAGGAAGTCGGCCTGCCCGATTCCCGGACCCCGCTTTTCATGAAAATACGGTTCCACAAGACCCTGCTCGGCAATCTTGCGTCGGCGCTGTTCAGGAACCCATCCCTCTGGATCGTCGCCGAGCTGGCGAACGGCGAAACACAGCGATATCGACTGGTTCCGGGAATGACGGAAACCGGCTTCGTGATCTCTCCGGTCGTCGAAACCATCGAGGAATTCGCCGCCCTGTATCAGGATCGGGCGTCCCTGGCCGGCAAGCAAGTGAAGAGCTTTCGGATAACGGGCAGAGGGTCCGACCTGTTCTGGAGGCAGAATTACGAGATCAGCATCGAGGCCCTTGAGCCGCGCCCGGGCGGATAGGCGCCGCGGGGGTTCGCGGCGCGGCTTCAGGCCACCCGTTGCGCCATCATCCTGCCGAGACGCACGCTCTCCGAGATTCCGCGATCTTCCGGGTAATAGAAGCAGGTGTCGGCGACCTGCAAGCCCGCGACAGAGGTCTGGACGGGCGGCAGCATCGCGGCAAATCCCGGCGGGCATATGGGCTGCGCGTATCGGAGGCGTCCGATATGACAAGCGACGAGGTCGTCGTCGCGCAATGACGGATTGAGCAGCTTCAGATATCCGAACGCCTCGGCCCGGAAAAAATCGTCCGGCCGCCGGAACTTCGGATGGGTCTGTGGCATGTAATAGGGAACATAGACGACCGTATCCTGGACCTTTCGCAGGTGCGAGGCCTCGATGATGCCGGGGATCTCGAAGCGCGGGTCGGCGATGTTGACCCAGAAATACGGCGTGACGGAGGTTCTCAGGCGGAACACCGTGCAAACCACGCCGATATTCCCGATCGCTTCGTAGCGCGCCCGTGCTTCGGCCGGCAGGCCGGGGATCAGACCGTTCACGAAGGGAGTCGGAACGGTCGATATCACGGCGTCGGCGGCAAGATAGGCGCCGCCGGCTTCGACGCCCTTAACCCTGCCGTCGCCGACGTCGATGCGCGTCGCCGGCACGGAAAGCTGGATCTTCCCGCCGCACTTGGCGATCGCGTCCACCAGGGCCGTGATCAGAGTCTGCGATCCGCCCTCGATGTAACCCAGCTCTTCCTGGAACATCGAACGACGCGAGGTGCCGATGCGCTTGATCCGGCTCCAGACCCAGGCCGCCGAGATGTCGTCCGCATATTCGTGGAATTTGAGCCTGAAGAGCGGCGCCCACATCCGCTCATAGACGCGGCGCCCGCACCAGGCGGTGATCCATTCCCTTGCGGAAACAGTCTCGAGACGGCCCGCCTCCTTGCGCCACGCCGACAAGGCCATCATCAGCCCGTAACGAATCTTCTCGACGGGCCCGAGCCCATCGAAGCGAAGCAGCGAAACCGGATCGCCCCACGGATGCAGCGCGCCGCCGAAGTAATAACCCATCGAGGTCGGCGCCCATCGCACAGTGTCGGCGAGCCCGAGCTCGGACAGCAGAGCGAACAGGGGCCGATCCGCCCTGCACACGAAATGATAGAAGCGCTCGATGGAAAGCCCGCCGAGATCGAAATGGGCAGCCATGCCGCCCGCCTCCGGCGCGCCCTCGAGAACCGTCACCTCGTGGCCGCATTTCGCGGCGTGGTAGGCCGCGGCAAGGCCCATGACCCCGGCGCCGACGACGATGATGCGGCTCAAGGTCGGAGCTCCGGCAGGCGCCCGGAACGCACGGGATGGAGAAAGGTTTCGAGACCGGCGGCGCGGGAGATCGGAATCTTGAAAAGGGAGGTCATGAACCGTCAGATCCGGAGCCGGCGGAAGACGAACCACGGCAGATGGCGGATGATCAGCATGATCGGGCGCCAGATCCAGGGCGTGTAGAGGATGCGCTGACCTCGCAGGGCCGCCCGGCGGATGTCGGCGGCGACCCGGTCGGGCGACGAAAGAAAGGGGCCCTTCTTCTCCAGCGCCGCGGTCATCGGCGTATCGACCGGGCCGGGCTTGACGATCAGGATGCGCACCGGGCTGCCGTCATAGCGCCGCTGAAGCCCCTGCAGGAAGATGTCGAGCCCGCCCTTGGAGGCGTCATAGACCGGGTTCTTCGCCCGGCCGCGGTCGCCGGCGACAGAGCCGAGGGCGATCAGCGAAAGCGGCGCGTCGGGCTTCCGGTTCTTGAGCAGCGCCAGCGTCCACAAGACGGCGCTGGAGAAATTGGTTTCGAGCAGCCGGCGCGCCTGCGACAGATCCGAGACGGTGTCCGGCATGCGGCCGAGAATTCCATAGGCGATGAGGATCTCGTCCGGGTCGCCGAAGCGGAACCGTATCGCTTCGGCATGGCTCTCGACAGCGCTCATATCCGCGAGATCGGCGGCGACGACGTCCGCCGCCGAGGCGCCGCGCGCCACGAGGTCCGACGCGATCTCGCGCAGGTTGCTCTCGCGCCGGCCGACCAGCGTGAAGCAGACGCCCTCGCCCGCGCATCGCCGGGCATAGGCCTGGGCGATCGCCGATGTCGCGCCCAGAACGAGCAGATGGCGCAGGCCGCTCATGCCGCGATCCCCGTCACGCGGCGCCAGAAATCCGAGATGAAGGCGGGGTCGCGCTGCGCCTCGAGCGTTCTCCAGTCCGGATAGCCGGCCTGGAAATGCTCGGGCGACATGGTCGCATCCTTGGCGGGATAGAGCCGGCCGCCGGATTCGAGCACGATATCGGCCAGTGCCTTCAACAAGGCCGATGTGCTCGCGCCGAGATTGGGAAAATCGAGGGCGAGCGTGGCGCCGGGCGTCGGGAACGAAAGAATTCCCGGCGATGGCCGGGCGCCGAACCTCTTCAGCACGGCGAGAAACGAGCCTTCGCTCCGCTTGGCGGTGAGCGCCAGCAGCTTCCGGATCGTGCCGGGCGCCGAAGCCGTCGGGATGGCGCATTGGTGCTGAAAGAAACCCCGCCTGCCGTAAAGCCGGTTCCAGCAGCGGATTCCATCGAGTGGAAACAGGAAGGGATCGTAATGGATCCTTTTCCGGCCCAAGGCCCAGGGCCGGTTGCGATAGATCGCATTGAAGGCGCGAAGGGAATGCGAATTCAGCAACCAGGCCGGCATGTCGAACGGCAGGGCGAACGGGGGATCGCGATGGATGTCGAATCCGCCGCCATCGACAAGCCGCCCGCGCATATAGAGGCCGCGGCCGAGACGGGACTCCTTCGCCAGGCCATCGATCCAGGCGGCGGAATAGCTCCAATCGGAGTCTTCCTCCGCGATCCGGAAAAATCCGTCCAGATCCGACAGCGGCAAAGTCTCGGTCTCGAAACAGGCGGAGCCGATGGGCGCCAGCTGCAGCTCGACCCAGAGGAGGAGGCCCGTGAGCCCGAGGCCGCCAATCGTGGCCGCGAACATCGCGCCGTTTTGCGACGGGGACAGCTCCAGCAGATCGCCGTTCGAACGGGCAAGTCCGATGGCCCTGACATGGCCGCCGATCGTTCCCGCGGTTTCATGGTTCTTGCCATGCACGTCATTGGCGACCGCGCCGCCGATGCTGACGAATTTCGTGCCGGGGCAGACGGGCGGGAACCAATGGCGGGGGACCGAGATCCGCAGCAGCTCATCGAGGGTCAACCCCGCCTGCAGGCGAACAACGCCCGTCCGCCAATCCGCGGCGATGATCCGGTCGAGGAGGCGGGTCTCGATCAGGCGCCCATTCGCATTCAGGCAGGAATCGCCATAGCTGCGCCCCTGTCCATAGGCGAGGGTGGGCAGGTTTCCGCGTTCGATCTCGGCGCGGGCGGAATTGAGGAAGGCCGGGCGCGAGACATGGTGGAGACCTGTGTGAAAGCGTCCCCACCCTTCAACGCTCTCCAGCGGCAAACCGTCTTCCTCTCTTCTGGGCAGTATTTGCGCAGGGCACCGGGGATCCGAGGACCGGAGGCTACGCGCTTTCCAGAGATCTGGAAATGCAAACCCTGCCCGGTCCCGATGGCTGCGGCTCCCTGGGTCGGTCAGTGCAGCCGGGACTTCAGTTCCTGGATCAGCTTGCGCGTCTGCTGACGCTCCGCACCTTCGGGCGCCATGCCGACGAAGCGTTCCAGCGCCGCGGCAGCGGCCTTGAGATTGCCGCTCTCGGCCTCGATCAATCCCAGCTCGCGCCAGAGGCCGATCTCGTCGGGCGCCACCAGCAGCATGCGGCGCACATGTTCGGCAGCACCGCTGAGCGCCCGCGCCGCGATCAGACGACGCTTGAGGTTGTTCTCGAGCCGCAGCAGCACGGCGCGATCGGGAAGCGGATTGTAATGGCGCGTCTCGAGTTCGGCGGTGGGACCGTGGGCGGCCTTGAGCAGGCGGCGCAGATCGGCAACCTCGAGCACGGCGCCGCCATTGAAGGGATCGAGGATGGCCCGCCCGCCGCCATGCTCGAGCCGGATCACGAAATGCCCGGGAAAATCGAGTCCGACGGCGGCCCAGCCCTGCAGCCGGGCGGCATGGAGATAGACGATGCCCAGCGCCACCGGCAGGCCGCGGCGGCGCTCGATCACCGAGATCAAATTGGCGTTGGCGAGATCGTCATAATGATCGCGATCGCCGTCATAGCCTTCCTGCCGGGCGAGCGCGGCCGCCAGCGCGAAGCTGCGGGCGCGCAGATCGTCGCGGCCGACGGCATCGAAAGCCGCCGCGACCGCCCGGCCCAGGCCCGACAAATGGGAGCGCGCGTCCCCCAGCGAGGCCTGGGGGCGGTCCAGCGAGGCCAGCGCCAGGGCCGCCGCCGCCAAATCGACCTGGTCCTCGGCCCCCGTCCCGATCAGGGCCAGATAATCGCGGGCCGGCATCGCCTCCGGCCAGGGCAGGCCGGTCGAGGCGCGGGAGGGGTCGGCCGAGGGCGTCATAAAGGGTTGTTTCGATTCACGAAAATGCCAATTACGAGGCGGCGGTGGTGGATTTGGCCGCAGGAACGGTGGGCTCGGGCCCGGTCGGATCCTGGGCGGGTTCGGTCTCGGCGGGCAGGGGCGGCGGCGGTTCGCCCTTGATGCGGACCCAACTGGTCACTCTCCGGACATAGGAAATGTCGCGTGCATGGTCAATAACGCGCTGCAGCTCGGTTTTGTCCTGTGCAATTCCCATGAGATAGAGGGTGCCGTCGACGGCCTCGACGCTGTAATTGACCGAGCGCACGCCGCTGTCCAGCAGCATCCGGTTGCGCAGATCCTGGGCGATCCACTGATCCTGGAGCGCCTGGCCGACATCGAGGGGCTCCGAGACCTGGATCTCGTCGATCACCTCCTTGACGCCTTCGACCTCCCAGGCGAGGCGCACCGCGTTCACCCGGGCGGTGGGCCGCTGCACCACGCCGGTCAGGAGCAGCCGCCCCTCCTGGATCTGCAGCCGCACCCGCATGAACATGTCGGGATCGCTGTTGAGCCAGCGCGCCTGCACCTTGGTCCAGATGTAGTCGTCGGAAAGGGCGGTCCCGAGCCCCCGCTCCTGGGTCGCCTGCACCGCGACGAAGACGCCGGCGGTTTCGGCGGTGCCGATCGGGCTGCAGCCGGCAAAGACCGGCAATAGCAGGAGCATGCCCAAAGCGGGCGCCGGGAAAAGGCGCACGCGTCCAGGGCGACGGGTGAGAGCGTGGACCGGCGCCATCATGCGAATCGGGTCCGATTCTAGACCGCGACTCCGTCGTCGCGCCAAGCAATCCGGCGAATTCGTGGCGGGGATGCTCGAAGCGAATGCCGAAGGCGCGTCAATCCGGACGCCAGGCGTCCGTCAGGTGACGCGGCCAATGGCCCGGCACCATCAGCATCGCATCGAAGCGAAGATCGAGATCGGCGAGGCGCGGATGCTGGGCCAGCCAGCGCGACAGCGCGCGGACGATGCGCTCGCGGCCGCGCCGGTCGATCGCCTCGCCCGCGGTCAGAAGATCGGGACGATGCTTGACCTCGATCGCCACCAGGAGATCGCCGCGCCGCGCGAGGATGTCGATCTCGCCCACGCCCAGCCGCAGATTGCGGCCGAGGATGCGATAGCCCTTGAGCCGCAGCCACCAGCAGGCGAGCGTCTCGGCGCCGGAACCGCGGCGCAGCGCCGCCCGGCGCTTCTCGATCGGATCGCGGGACTGCGGGTCCATGCGGGCGCTCATTCGTCCGGATCGTCGCCGGCGAGCGCCAGGGCGCGGGCATAGATCTCCCGGCGCGGCCGGCCGGTGGCGGCCGCGACCGCCGCCGCCGCATCCTTCAGGCTCATATGCGCCAGCGCCCGCTTCAAGGCGCCGTCGAGATCGGCGTCGGAGACCGCCGCCGTCTCGGCCAGAGGCGGCCCCACCACGATGACGATCTCGCCCCTGGGCGGCCCCGCCTTCGCATAGTGATCGGCCAGGGCGCTCAGGCTGCCGCGGCGAACTTCTTCATGCAGCTTGGTCAGCTCGCGCGCGACGGCGGCCGGCCGATCGGCCAGGGCGGCGCGCATGTCGGCCAGCGACTCGGCCAGCCGGTTGGCGCTCTCGTAGAAGATCAGCGTGGCCGGAATGGACGCGAGGCCGGCCAGGTCGCGCCGCCGTTCGCCGCTCTTGGGCGGCAGGAAACCGGCGAAGAAGAATTGATCGGGCGGCAATCCCGAGAGCAGCAAGGCCGTCAGGGAGGCGGAAGCACCCGGCAGGGCCGTCACGGCGTGGCCAGCCGCGATCGCCTCGCGCACCAGCTTGTAGCCGGGATCGGACACCAGCGGCGTGCCGGCATCGCTCACCAGCGCGATGGCGCGCCCCTCGGCCAGGCGCTGCAGCAGCTCGGGCCGCATACGCTCGGCATTATGCTCATGGTAAGGCAGCATCCGCGTGGTGATCCCGTAACGCGCGAGGAGCTTCGCGGTGACCCGCGTATCCTCGCAGACGATCAGATCCGCCGTCCGCAGCAGCTCGAGCGCGCGCTGCGTGATGTCGCCCAGATTGCCGATCGGCGTCGCCACCAGATGCAATCCTGGCGCCGGCGATCCGCCGATCCTTTCCCGCTCGCCCTGCGCCGCCGGGGATGGCTCGGGTTTACTTGACGGGACCTGATCGCTAGGCTCGGTCTCATCATCCTCATCGACGCCGGAGCGCACGGCCCGTGTCGCCTTCCCTCGCCCTCGCCCTCGCCCGCCCTCTGCCCGTTTGGCCATTCTTCGCTCCCGCCCGCCGCGTGGCCCTGCCCGTCATCGCCGCGTTGATGGCGGCGGGCCTGCTCGCCGGCTGCGCGCCGAAGACTGTAACGGCCCCGCCGCCGACGCAACAAGCGACAGAGCCGCCCCCGGCACCGGAGCCGACACCGGCGCCGACGCCGGCACCCGTACCGCAGGGCCCCGCCAAGGTCGGGTTGCTCCTGCCGCTCTCCGGCAGCAATGCGGGCCTCGGCCAGGCGATGCTGCAGGCGGCCGAGATGGCCCTGTTCGAATCGGGCAGCGACAATCTCTCCCTCGAGGTGCGCGACACCGAGCAGGCTGGCGGAGCCGCCGCCGCCTCGCAGCAGCTGGTCGCCGCCGGGGTGCAGCTGGTGCTGGGGCCGATCTTCGCCTCCGCGGTGACCCAGGCCGCGCCTGCGGTCCGCAACGTGCAGGTGCCGATGATCGCCTTCTCGACCGACCGCTCGGTCGCAGGCACCGGCGTCTACGTCATGGGCATCCTGCCGCAGATTCAGGTCGATCGCGTGGTCCGCTACGCGGCGACGCTCGACCGCAAGCGGATCGCGGCGCTGGTGCCCGACACGGCCTTCGGGCGCACGGTGGTCGGACAATTGCAGCAGTCCGTGCTGGCGACCGGCGGGTCGCTCGCCGCGGTCCAGTTCTATCCCACGGGAACTTCCGACTTCTCGCCTTTCCTGCAGCGGCTCGGCAATGCCAAGGGCACCTTCGACGCGTTGATGATTCCCGAAGGCGGCGACGTGCTGCATCTGGTGGCGCCCCTCCTCTCCTATTACGGCCTCGATCAGACCAAGGTGCATCTGCTCGGCACCTCGCTCTGGAACGATCAGGCGCTGCTGCGCGAGCCGGCGCTGGTGGGCGGCATCTTCGCGGCCCCGGACAACCAGGCCTGGGCCGGCTTCGCCAACCGCTATCGCTCCAACTACGGATCCCAGCCGCCGCGCATCGCCAGCGTCGCCTATGACGCGACGCTCCTGGCCGGCGCCTTGACGCGCGATCCGAACCATCCGCCCATCGATGACAGCGCCCTGACGGGACCCGACGGATTCGCCGGCATCGACGGCATCTTCCGCTTCCGTCCCGACGGCACGGTCGAGCGCGGGCTCGACATCTACGAGATCCAGACCGGCGCCTTCGGCGTCATCGATCCGGCGCCGCAGAGCTTCCCCCCGCCCGGCGCCTGACGCCTCCCACGCCACGGGATCAGTTCAGCTGGGCCAGCTCCCGCGCCCGCCGGTCGGCGGCGTCCGCTTGCGCGGGTTGGCTGAGGCTGCGCCAGGCGCGCGCCATCCAGCGCCAATTGCCGGGACTGGTCTCCTTGCGGCCCAGCCTTTCGCCGGCGAGTGCCCGCGCCAGATGACGCCGGCCGCCGCGGATCGCCGCCGCCAGCAAGGTCTGCTCGATCAGGTCGCGCTGCGCATGGCTGCCGCCGAAGAGATGGGCCTTGCGGCGCATCGACAGGAGCAGATCCACCGCCTCGCTGTCGCGACCCTGGCCATAGGCGACGAGGGCTTCGGCCAGGGGCAATCCCACCTCGCGCGTCATCATCGCGTTGCTGTCCTGGCCCAGCGCGCGGGCGGCGAGCCGCGCGCGCAGCGCTTCGGCCTGCCGGTCCTCGCCGGCGCCGACGAACGCCATCATCGCGTGCGCGTCGTTGAAGCAATAGACCATGTCCTCGGCATGCGGCTGCCAGAGCTTCGCGAGCGCCTGCCAGCGCCGCTGGCCCGCTTCGAACCCCACCAGCTTCAGGCGCCAGAGCAATGACGAGGCATCGACCAGGTCGAGCGGCTGATCGCTGACGCCGCCGCGCAACGGGCCGTCATAGAGATCGAGCGCGGCATTGCCATCGCCCTGGTCCAGCTCGTAGAGCGCGAGATGCCACCAGTTATGGACCGCGAAGAAGCTCTGCGCCCAGTAGGGCGCGCCGCCCGAGAGGAAGGCGACGCCGTCGCCGACACGGCCCTGCATCTCCAGCACATGGGCGATCGCGTGATGGGCCCAGGGATCGTAGGCATCGCGGGCGATCGCCGCCCGCCCGATCCGTTCCGCCTGCTGGTAATCGCCGTTCTCCTCGAGCCCGAAGGACAGCATGCCGAGGAGATAGTTGTAACCGGGCTCGGCTTCGCTCCAGTTGGGCAGCAGGCGCGCGACGCTGTCGCGGATGTTGGCGGCGTCGCCGAGGAAGAAATAAAGATCCTGCAGCACTTTGACCGCGAGCAGGTCATGCGGATGATCGAGCAGCACCGCTTCCCAGGCGGCCGTCGCATCCTGCCAGTGGCCGCTCGACCAGGCGCGCGCGGCATGGAGATGGCCGCGCAGCCGCGCCGGCGTCGTCGGACGCAGCGCCGCTTCGGCGCGCGCGAGACTGCCCAGCGCCGCCTGGCTTTGCGCGCGGGTCATCGGATAGAGGTGGAACAGGGCCTCGACGAGATGGCCGAGCACGAAGCCCGGCTCGATCGCGACGGCGCCGCGGATCTCGGCCAGCGGATCGCCGCTCAGCGCGACCATGCCCTGCAGGGCGCGCTCATAGGCATCGAGGGCGGCCCGGTTGTCGGTGTCGGTCGGCTCGCCCCAGCGATCGGTGAGTGCCACGCTCCTCCTCCTCACGCGCCGAGAGGCCCGAGCATAGCGCCCGCCCGCCGAAAGCGTCAGGCCGCTTTCGGCTCGGCCTCGCGGATGGCTTTCGTCTCCTCCAGCAGCCATTCGCGGAAGGCCTTCACCGCGGGCCGGTCGGCGGTCGCCCGCGGCGCCACCAGGTAATAGGCGAATTGCAGCTTCAGCATCACGTCGAAGGGCTTCACCAGATGGCCGGCCGCGATCTCGTCCTGGACGATGACGAGGCTGGAGAGCGCCACCCCCTGCCCCTTGATCGCCGCGTCGATCGCCATGGTCTCGGGCGAGAAGCGCGGGCCCCGCGTCGGATCGACGCCTTTGACGCCGGCCGCCAGCAACCACATCCGCCAGTTGGGATAGAGGTCGCTGTCGGGCTGCACGTCGCTGTGGAGCAGCGTGTGGTATTTCAGGTCCTCGGGCTTGCGCAAGGGGTGCGGGCCTTCGAGCAATTTCGGACTGCAAACCGGGTATTCCGGGGCGCTCATCATTTTGTCGACGCGAAGGCCCGGATAATGGCCGGCGCCATAGCGGATCGCGATGTCGATCGGCTCGACCGCGAAATCCACCACATGGTCGGTGGCGTCGATCCGGAGCTCGATCTCGGGATGGCGCGCCGCGAAGCGCTCGAGGCGCGGCACCAGCCAGCGGGCGGCGAAGGTCGGCGCCGAGGAGACCGTCAAGGTGTTCATGTGGGACCGGGTGACCAGCCGCATGGCGGCCTGGATCCGGTCCAGCCCCTCGCGCAGGCCCGGCAGGCAGAGCTGGGCGGCGTCGGTCAGCATCAGCCGCCTGTTCAGCCGGCGGAACAAAGGTTGGCCCAGCCGGGCCTCCAGGGTCTTGATCTGCTGGCTGACCGCGGCCGGGGTCACATGCAGTTCTTCTGCGGCTTTGGCGAAGGAAAGATGCCGGGCGGCCGCCTCGAAGACCCGCAACGCATTGAGCGGAAAGGAATTCATGCCCTCTCCTTCAGAATAGATTTTCTAATCTTCTAGGCTAGAAGGTCTCGTTTGTCAAATGGCGGAAATTCGCCCATCTTCACGTCCAAGGAGCCGGTACCGACGTTCCTTCAGTGAAGGAATTATTAAGTCGAGAGGGACCGGCCGAACGGATGGAGAGTATTATGATCGATCGTTTCTTTGATGGCTTGGTGCAAACCTGGTTCGGCTCGAGCCGGACGACCTCGCAGCAGCAGAACAGCCTGCGGGACCCGCTCTCGCTCGATATCGCGGCGGGCACCTACAAGCTGCTCGAAGGTCTCGACAGCGGGATCTCGGCCCTGACGAACGGCGTCTCGCGCCTTCGCCATCGTTCGAACCACAGCCCGGTCGGCTGCGGCTGAACTGCCAGGGACGGGCGGGACAAACCCCCGCCCGGATAGACACCGATGAGTATCCTACCAAGGGCCTGCCGTTTCTGACGGCGGGCCCTTTCGCTTTATCGCCTATGCTGATCTGGCTTGATTGGCAGGGGGCAAGGGATGGAAGCCGAGGAACAGATCCGTCACGTCGTTCGCGGCCTGGCTCACTGGTCCTCGCTTCGGGACCATGGGTTCGAGCTCGAGCTGGAGAAATCGCCCGGCCGTTGGCGCTGGAGCTTCGGGCGCTGTCCTTCTCGGCTCAAGGTTCCTGCGGAGGATTTGATTGAAGGAATTCGGAGTTTGGAATCCGACCCTGCTTCCTTGGCGGAGTGGGCGTTCTTCGTCCTCGGCAGCGACTGCGTCGATTGTTTCGAATTGGATGAGACCCCGCGCAACGAGGCGCTTCGAGAAATCATCTGCGAGTTGGCCACCTGTGAGTCGTTCCGGCGGATCGGCGACCTTTTGACGATCGCCCATCGACAGCTGGAGTTCAGCCGAGGAGGGCGGGAAGCAGGGCGTTGAGGCGCTGGCGGCCCTCGGCCGTGGCCTTCAGGCCCGACGCGTCGAGCGTCAGGAACCCGCCGGCGACGAGCCGGTCGAGCTTGGCGCGGTCGAACAGAGCTTCCGGCGCCGATCCGGTCTCGTCGATGAAGCGCTGGCGCGCGATGCCTTCGCTCAGGCGCAAACCCATCAGGGTCATTTCTTCGAGCCGCGCCTCGACCGGCACCGCGTCGCGCTGGCGGGTGGCATGGCCGCCGCGCTCCACCATGTCGAGCCAGGGCTCGGGTGCGCGATGCTGGCGCGTCGCCCATTTGCGACCGCCGAGCGTGAGCCTGCCATGGGCGCCGGGCCCGACGCCGACATAATCGCCGTAGCGCCAATAGACGAGATTATGCCGCGAGGCCTCGCCGGGCCGCGCATGGTTCGAGATCTCGTAGGCCGGCATGCCGGCCGCCTCGGTCAGCTCTTGCGTGATCTCATAGAGGGCCGCTTGCGTCGCCTCGTCGGGAATCGAGAACTCGCCGCGCGCGACAGCGCCTTCGAAGGCGGTGCCGGGCTCGATCGTCAGTTGATAGAGCGAGAGATGGCCGCCGGCGCGTGACAATGCTGCTTTCAGTTCCTCGCGCCATTGCGCGGGCGTCTGGCCGGGCCGCGCATAGATCAGGTCGAAGGTGAAGCGCGGGAAATTTTCGCGCGCCGCGTCGAAGGCCTCGAGCGCTTCGGCCGCGCTGTGCTGGCGCCCGAGGAATCGCAGCGAGGCGTCGTCGAGCGCCTGGATGCCGATCGAAACGCGATTGACGCCGGCTTGGGAAAGCGCACGAAAGCGCGCCACCTCGACGGAGGTCGGGTTGGCCTCGAGCGTGATCTCGATGTCGGGGGCGAAGGACCAGTGCTGCCGCGCGTGTTCGATCAGCCGCGCGACCGTGTCGGGCGCCATCAGCGAGGGCGTGCCGCCGCCGAAGAAGATGCTGTCGAGGCGGCGAGGGGAGCCGCCCGCGCCCGCGATCTCGGCGGCATAGTGATCGAGCTCGCGCAGCAGCCCGTCGCGCCAGCGCGTCTCGTCGATCGCGGCGCGGACATGGCTGTTGAAATCGCAATAGGGGCATTTGGACTTGCAGAAGGGCCAATGGATATAGAGCCCGAAGCCGCCCGGCACGGGCGCGGCTTCGGCGCCGTCGCTCGGCACCGTCATTCTCTGCGTCGTCGGGTTCATCCGGTTCTTCTCAGGCGAAACAGGCGGCCACCAGCTGGCGGAAGGCGTCGGCGCGGTGGCTGATCGCATGTTTCTCGGCCGGGTCCATCTCGGCGAAGGTGATCGTCCGGCCGTCGGCGATGAAGATGGGGTCATAGCCGAAGCCGCGCAAGCCGCGGGGCGGGAAGGCGAGGGTGCCCTCGACCTTGCCCTCGAAGGTCTCGCAATGCCCGTCGGGCCAGCAGAGCGACAGCGCGCAGATGAAGCGGGCGCGGCGATTCTTGGCGGTAGTGGCGCCGCGGGCGATCAGCTCCTGCTCGACCTTCTTCATGGCGGCGCCGAAATCGCGGGTCTCGCCGGCCCAGCGCGCCGAATAGATCCCGGGCGCGCCGTCGAGCGCATCGACCGCGAGGCCGGAATTGTCGGCGAGCGCCGGCAGCTTGGCGGCCAGGGCCGCGGCGCGGGCCTTGAGCTCGGCATTGCCGCGGAAGCTCGTCTCGGTCTCCTCGGGCTCGGGCAGGCCGAGGCTCGCGGCCGAGACCGGCTCGACCCCGAAGGGCCGCAACAGCTCGGCGATCTCCCGCACCTTGCCCGCGTTGTGGCTCGCCACCAGCAGCGTCTTTCCTTCGAACCGTCTCGTCATCAAGGGGCCTTCATCATCGGGAGACTGGGGGTCTGTCCCGACCATAGATCGGGGACGGATCGCCAGGAAGCCGGCGTTTCTCCCTTCGGCGGCCCTTGAATTGACTGATCCAATGGACTATATTTTCTTATGTCTGAGGCAGTCCCGATCACGGTTGTCGAGACGCCGGAGTTCCTGTCTGCGGTGCGGAAGCTCCTGACCGAGGAACAGCGGGCGCTGCTGGTGGATTATTTGGCCCACAATCCCACCGCTGGAGACTTGGTTCCGGGAACCGGCGGCGTGCGCAAGCTGCGGTGGGGGCTGGAAGGGCGTGGAAAGCGCGGCGGCGCACGCGTGATCTATTTTTACGGCAACGCCGATATTCCGCTGTTCGCGCTGACGGCATATGCCAAGAACGAGCGGGCGAACTTAAGCCAGCAGGACCGAAACGACTTTCGGCGACTGACGAAGCTGCTGGCCGAGGCCTATGGAAGGAAGAAGCGATGAGCAAGGTCGCTAACGGCATCCGCCGCGGGCTGGAGGAGGCTGTTGCCTATGCGCGCGGCGAGGCGAAGGAAAGCGCCTACCGCGTCCATGTGCCGGCCTTGATCGATGTGCGCGCCATTCGCAAGAAGCTCGACATGACCCAGGAGGAATTCGCCGGCCGATTTGGATTCAGCGTCAATACGCTGCGCCACTGGGAGCAAGGTAAGCGCCAGCCGGAAGGACCGACGCGAGCCTATCTTCTGGTCATCGATCGCGCGCCGAAGGCGGTACAGAAAGCGCTGCAGGCCGCGTGACGCGGCAATTCAGGGCGCTCAAGGCGCGGCTTTCTTGATCGCCTCGCGCTGCAGCTCGACCAGCTGGCCGATGCCGGTGCGCGCGAGCTCGAAGAGCTGGTGGAACTCGGCCTCGGTGAAGGCCTTCTTCTCGGCGGTGCCCTGGATCTCGACGATCTGGCCGGCACCCGTCAGCACGAAATTGGCGTCGGCATCGGCATTGCTGTCCTCGGCATAATCGAGGTCCAGCACCGGCGTCCCCTGGAAGATGCCGCAGGAGATCGCCGCCACATGGTCCTTCAGCGGCATCGCCGGCATGGCGCCCAATTTGCGCATATGGGCGAAGGCGATATGGAGCGCCACATAGCTGCCGGTGATGGCGGCGGTGCGGGTGCCGCCATCGGCCTGGATCACATCGCAATCGAGCCGGATCTGGCGCTCGCCGAAACCGCCCAGATCGATGACGGCGCGCAAGGACCGGCCGATCAGCCGCTGGATTTCCTGGGTGCGGCCGCTCTGCTTGCCCTTGGCGGCCTCGCGTTCCATGCGCTCGTTGGTCGCGCGCGGCAGCATGCCGTACTCGGCCGTGATCCAGCCTTTGCCTGAATTGCGCAGGAAGGGCGGCACCTTCTCCTCGACGGTCGCCAGGCAGAGCACCTGGGTGTCGCCGAAGACGGCGAGGCAGGAGCCTTCCGCGTATTTGCTGACATTCACATCGAGACGGACGGAGCGAAGCGCGTCGGGCGCGCGACCGGAAGGGCGCATGGGTCAAAGGCCTGGAGGAAAGGGTTTCAGGATCTGGCGTTCGAGGGCGCAACCTATCCTCTGCCGTCCGACCGGTCCAGTTTTGCCGGGGCTGCGGGTACGGGCCGGAGCGCCGGGAACCGACCCCGGGCCGACGTCGTTCAGCCCCGTGCCAGCCCCCATGGCCCCGGGGTCGTTGCCCAGGGCCGTTGCATTGACGGGCATGGCCTGCGTTACTACCTTTTCGTGACGCGCCAGGAACCCATGATGACAACGCCCCTCCCACTCAAACGGACGATTCAGGCGCCGGGTCGCCCCGACGCCGTTGCCGAGCTCAGTCAGCGCTCGCGCGAGATCTTCCGCCATATCGTCGATGCCTATGTCGAGACCGGCGAGCCGGTGGGCTCGCGCACGATCTCGCGCAAGCTGGGCATGGGCCTGTCGCCGGCGACCATCCGCAACGTGATGGCCGACCTGGAGGAGGCGGGCCTGCTCTATGCGCGCCACACCTCCGCCGGCCGGCTGCCGACGGAGCTGGGCTTGCGCATGTTCGTGGACGGGCTGCTGGAGATCGGCGGACTCACCGAAGACGAGCGCCAGACCATCGACAGCCAATGTGCGGCCTCGGGCCGCAGCCTGCCGCAGGTGCTGGAGCAGGCGACGCAGATGCTGGCCGGGCTCTCGCATTGCGCCGGCCTGGTGGTGGCGCCCAAATCGGCGCGGCCGCTGAAACATATCGAGTTCGTGCATCTGGGACCGGGCCGTGCGCTGGCCGTGCTGGTGACCGAGGACGGGATCGTCGAGAACCGCATCCTCGACCTGCCGATCGGCCTGCCGCCTTCCTCGCTGATCGAGGCCGGCAATTATCTCGTGGCGAAGCTGGTGGGCCGCACGCTCGACGAGGCCCGCGCCGAGATCATGGCGGAGATCGCCAGCCAACGGACCGAGCTCGATCAGCTCGCGACCAAGGTGGTGTCGGCGGGCCTCGCCAGCTGGGCCGGCGGCAACAAGGACGGCGCGCTCATCGTGCGCGGTCAGTCGCGTTTGCTCGAAGACGTCAAGGAGATGGCCGACCTCGAGCGGGTGCGGGCGCTCTTCGCCGCGCTCGAGACCAAGGAATCGCTGGCACGGCTGCTCGATGCCGCCGACCGGGCCGAGGGCATCCAGATCTTCATCGGCGCCCAGAACGAGCTGTTCAGCCTCTCGGGCTGCTCGGTCGTGATCGCGCCGTACCGCGATTCCGAGGAGCGGATCGTGGGGGCGGTGGGCGTGATCGGCCCGACCCGCGTCAATTATGCCCGGATCATCCCGATGGTGGACTACACCGCCAAGGTGATCGGGCGCGTCTTGGGGACCGGTGGGACCTTGATCCGGCCGCCCGGGGACCCCATAACCCGGTCCTGATCCCGGCCGATCGCCGGATCCGCGGACCCAAGGGATGAGCATGACGGACGAGAAGAGAGACGAGGGCGCGCCCGCGCCCGCCAATGACAGCGTTGCGCCGGCCGACCCGGCGGGCCAGGCGCCGGGTGCCGACCTGCTCGAGGAAGCCAGGGCCGAGGCCGCCCGGCTCAAGGACCAGCTCTTGCGGGCGCTGGCCGAGACCGAGAATGTGCGCCGGCGGGGCCAGCGCGAGCGCGAGGACGCGCAGCGTTATGCCGCTTCGAATTTCGCCAAGGACATGCTGGCCGTGGCCGACAATCTGGGCCGCGCGCTGCAGCATATCCCGGCCGAGCAGCTCGACAGCGATCCCGCCCTGAAGACGCTCTATGACGGTGTCGCCGCGACCGAGCGCCAGCTCCTCTCGGCCTTCGAGCGCCACAACATCAAGCGCATCGAGCCCCTGGGCGAGAAATTCGACAGCAACCTGCATCAGGCGATGTTCGAGGTGCCGGGCACGGGCCAGCCCGCCGGCACGATCGTCCAGGTGCTGCAGCCCGGCTATGTGATGCATGACCGCCTGCTCCGCGCCGCCATGGTCGGCGTCGCCAAGGCCGAGCCTGCCGGCACCCGGCCGAACGGCGAAGGCACCCAGCCCGGCAGCCGGATCGATACGGTGGCGTGACGCCGCCGCCTCGAGCGGCCTGCGGGGTCAGGCGGCGCGCGGCTTGATCGATCTGAGCTCGGTTTCGATCTCGCGCCGGCGCTCCATCAGGTCGTAATCGGATTGCAGGCCGAGGAAGAAACCTTCGGACAGGCCGAAATACCGGGTCAGTCGCAGGTCGGTGTCGGCCGTCACCGACCGCTTGCCAGCACCAGCTCATTGATCCGCCGTGGCGGCACATGGACGGCGCGGGCCAGCCCATTCTGGCTCAGCGCCATCGGCCGCAGAAACTCTTCCAGCAGAATTTCGCCGGGATGCGGATTGGGCAATCGCTTGCGGTCAACCATGGTCGTCGACGATTTCGACATTCTCGCGCCCCTTCGCTGCAACGACATCAGGCCTGGCTACTATAACGCGAGACGTTATGGCTGAGGGACTATCGATCACGCGGCCCGGACCGACGCATCAGGATCGGAAAGAGCAGCAACATCAGCAGCCCGACGGCGGCGAGGCCGAGGCCCGCGGTCCAGATCTCGACCCGGTTCCAGAGCCAATAGCCGGCGACGGCGAGGGCCAGGCCGATCGCCAGATCGGCCCCGAACACGACCCGGATGATGCGATAGATGCCGCTGCTTCTCGGATCGGACCCCGGCTTGTCCATCATGACTCCTGGCGTTTGGCGCTTACTGTTGGAAGCGGGGACCAGCATAGGATCGGGCGCGCGGCGGGGCGAGGGGGCCGGAAGGGTCAGCGATCATGTCGGCAGCACGCAGAATCTGGCGTTTCTGCGACCATCAGGTGCTTGCGCCCTGACCATTGGCGCCTATATATCCCGTCGGGCCGAAAGGTCATTTTCCCAAGCGGTACTGGGCTTTGCCGGGTGCCGCAGGGTAGCTTGAAATTCGGGGGTCCCGGGCGGTGCTTCGCCAACCCGAGAAGGCCGCGGGCGGACCTGCCATGGAAATGAGGAAGAGATGAGCAAAGTTATCGGCATCGATCTCGGTACGACCAACTCCTGCGTTGCCGTCATGGAGGGCAAGGACGTCAAGGTCATCGAGAATACCGAAGGCGCGCGCACGACGCCTTCGATGGTGGCGTTCACCGAGTCCGGCGAGCGTCTGGTCGGCCAGGCCGCCAAGCGCCAGGCGGTGACCAACCCGGAAAACACGCTGTTCGCGATCAAGCGCCTGATCGGCCGGCGCTATGACGATCCCTTGACCCAGAAGGACAAGAGCCTCGTCCCCTACAAGATCATTCCGGGCGACAATGGCGATGCCTGGGTCGAAAGCCATGGCAAGAAATACTCGCCCTCGCAGGTCTCGGCCTTCATCCTCCAGAAGATGAAGGAAACGGCCGAGAACTATCTCGGCGAGAAGGTCACGCAGGCCGTCATCACCGTTCCCGCCTACTTCAACGATTCGCAGCGCCAGGCGACCAAGGACGCCGGCCGCATCGCGGGTCTGGAAGTGCTGCGCATCATCAACGAGCCGACGGCGGCCGCACTCGCCTACGGCATGGAGAAGAAGGGCACCGGCACCATCGCGGTCTATGACCTCGGCGGCGGCACCTTCGACATCTCCGTGCTCGAGATCGGCGACGGCGTGTTCGAGGTGAAGTCCACCAACGGCGACACCTTCCTCGGCGGCGAGGATTTCGACGCGCGCATCATCGATTACCTCGCCGACGAGTTCAAAAAGGAGCAGGGGATCGATCTGCGCAAGGATCGCCTCGCCCTGCAGCGCCTGAAGGAAGCGGCCGAGAAGGCCAAGATCGAGCTCTCGGGCTCGATGCAGACCGAGGTCAACCTGCCCTTCATCACCGCGGACCAGAGCGGCCCGAAGCATCTCAACATCAAGCTGACGCGCGCCAAGCTCGAAGCGCTGGTGGACGATCTGATCCAGAAGACGATCGAGCCCTGCCGCGCGGCCCTCAAGGATGCCGGCCTCAAGGCCTCCGAGATCAACGAAGTGGTGCTGGTCGGCGGCATGACCCGCATGCCCAAGGTGATGGAGACGGTGAAGTCCTTCTTCGGGCGCGAGCCGCATAAGGGCGTCAATCCGGACGAGGTCGTGGCCATCGGCGCGGCGATCCAGGGCGGCGTGCTCAAGGGCGAGGTCAAGGACGTCCTCCTGCTCGACGTGACCCCGCTGTCGCTCGGCATCGAGACGCTGGGCGGCGTGTTCACCCGACTGATCGAGCGCAACACCACGATCCCGACCAAGAAGAGCCAGGTGTTCTCGACCGCGGAAGACAATCAGAACGCGGTCACCATCCGGGTCTTCCAGGGCGAGCGCGAGCTCGCGGCCGACAACAAGATCCTGGGTCAGTTCGACCTGGTGGGCCTGCCGTCGGCGCCGCGCGGCGTGCCGCAGATCGAGGTGACCTTCGACATCGACGCCAACGGCATCGTCCAGGTCTCGGCCAAGGACAAGGCCACCGGCAAGGAGCAGCAGATCCGGATCCAGGCTTCGGGCGGTCTCAACGAGGCCGACATCCAGAAGATGGTGAAGGATGCCGAGGCCCATGCCGCGGACGACAAGAAGCGCAAGGAGCTGATCGAGGCCCGCAACAACGCCGACAGCCTGATCCACTCGACCGAGAAGTCGGTGGCGGAGGCGGGCGACAAGGTCGCGGCCTCGGACAAGACCGCCATCGAGACGGCCTCGGCCGATCTCAAGGAAGCGCTGAAGGGCGAAGACAAGGAAGCGATCGAGAGCAAGACCCAGGCCCTGATGCAGCTCGCCATGAAGCTGGGCGAGCAGCTCTATAAGCAGAAGGAAGCCGAAGCCCAGGCCGGCGGCCCCGGTGCCGGGGCGTCGGGTCCGGGTGCGGGTGCCGGCGGGTCCGGTGCGCCCAAGGACGGTGTCGTCGACGCCGACTTCGAGGAAGTCGACGAAAACCGCAAGAACAAGGCGTAACCGACACCCGGTTCGGATCAGAGAGACGGGATAACGACGGGGCCGGCGGGCCTTGAGGGAGTGTTCAGATCATGCTCCATCGCTCGCCGGCCCCGTTTCTGTTATGTGAAAACGGTCTTTCAACCTTCGAGCCCTAAGCTCCGGCAAGCGACGACATCCGACGACCATGGCCAAGCAGGACTATTACCAGACCCTCGGGATTGCGAAGGACGCGAGCGCGGAGGCCATCAAGAAGGCCTATCGCACGGCGGCCATGAAGTTCCATCCCGACCGCAATGCCGGCGACAAGGCGGCCGAGCATAAATTCAAGGAAATCAGCGAAGCCTACGAGATCCTGAAGGACGAGCAGAAGCGCGCCGCCTATGACCGCTATGGCCATGCCGCCTTCGAGAACGGCGCCGGTCCCCGGGCCGGCGGCGGTGCCGGCTTCGGGGCGGGCGGCTTCGCCGACATCTTCGAGGAGATGTTCGGCGAGTTCGTCGGCGGCCGCGGCCGCGGGCCCCAGGCGACCTCGCGCGGCGGCGATCTGCGCTACAACATGCAGATCACGCTCGAGGAGGCCTTCACCGGCAAGACCGCGACCGTGCGCGTGCCCTCCTCGGTCAAATGCGAGGATTGCAGCGGCTCGGGCGGCGAAAAGGGCGCCCATCCGATCTCCTGCCCGGTCTGCCATGGCTCGGGCCGGACCCGCATGACGCAGGGCTTCTTCACCATGGAGCGGACCTGCACGCATTGCGCCGGCACCGGCCGCGTCATCGAGAAGCCCTGCAAGACCTGCGGCGGCTCGGGCCGCACGCGCCGCGACAAGAACCTCAACGTCAATGTGCCGCCGGGCGTCGAGGACGGCACCCGCATCCGGCTCGCGGGCGAAGGCGAGGCGGGCTTGCGCGGCTCGCCGCCAGGCGACCTCTACATCTTCCTCTCGATCGAGCCGCACAAGCTGTTCGAGCGCGACAGCGCCGATCTCCATTGCAAGGTACCGATCTCGATGGTGACCGCCACGCTGGGCGGCCCGATCGAGGTGCCCGGCATCGACGGCACCCGCGTGCGCCTGCAGATTCCGGCGGGCGCCCAGACCGGCCAGCAGTTCCGCCTCAAGGGCAAGGGCATGAGCGTGCTGCGCCAGAACCACCGCGGCGATTTCTATGTCCATCTCGCGGTCGAGACGCCGGTGCATCTGAGCAAGAAGCAGCAGGAGCTGCTGCGCGAGTTCGACAAGTCCGCCACCAAGGGCAAACCCTACAGCCCCGAGGCCGAAGGCTTCTTCGCCAAGGTGAAGGAGTTCTGGCAGGAGCTGAAGGAGTAGGGGGCGTTCAGTTCTGCCGCCAGCGGATCGCCTAGAGCTTCTCAGCGATTCCCTTGTTGCGCCAATCGATGTCGACATCGATTTGGTGCGCCTTTGCCAGGTCCACTGTCGCATCCTCCGCATTGCCTAGCCGGTGATTGACTTCCGCTCGCCAGTAGTAGGCATCGGCCAGGTAGAAATCGATGCTGCGCAGGCTCGATCCCTGCATCGGATGGCTCGCAAAGGAGGGGTCGTTGCTGAACCAGCCGCGAACTCGCTCGCTCGGCGGATCGGCAGCGGCCTCGGTGTAGAATCTGATCGCGTTGGTATAGGCGGCCAGTGCTTCTTCGAGCCTGCCGGCCTTTATCAGATAGAAGGCGAGGTAATAGTATGCGTTGGCGTATGTCGCCTCGACCCTTATGCAGGCGTTGAGTTCATCGATCGGTGCTTGAAGATTTCCCGTGTGAAAGTAGGTCAATGCCCGACCGGAATAGGCGGCGAACAGCCGCGGGTCGAGGCGCAAGGCTTCGCTATAGGCGGCGAGAGCACTACGGTTGTCACCCTTCTCGCGAGCATCGTCGCCACAGGCCTGCCAGGCCTTGGCCGTATCTGCCTTGCAAGCGTCGTCCCCAGCTTGCACCGACGTGCAAGCCTGGAGCAACATCAGCAGGGCTCCAAGGAGGAGCCCGAGGGAGTGGGGAAGGGGTCGCATCTCGCTCGATTTTCTTGCAACCATCGAGATTATCGATCTCCAGCTTATTCGATGATGCGTTGCGCCTCAATCGCAGTCGCTCCTGCCTTGCGCCGTCGCCCCCAGCCCGGCTAAATGCCGGTCCAACAACATCGAACCGTCATGAACGGACGGAAGGCGGGACCATGGCCATCAGGATCGGCGTCGTCGGAGCGGCAGGGCGCATGGGGCGCATGCTGCTGGCGACCATTGCGGCGGCGCCCGGCTGCGTCATCGCCGGCGGCACCGAGCGGCCGGGCAATCCGGCGCTGGGCCAGGATCTGGGCAAGCTCGCCGGCATCGAACCCGTGGGCGTCCTGCTCACGACGGATCCTGATGCGCTGTTCGCGGCGTCCGACGCGGTGCTGGATTTCACCGCCCCCTCGGCGACCGCGACCCATGCGGCCCTGGCCGCCAAGCATGGCCACGCCCATATTATCGGCACGACGGGCCTCGATGGTCCCGAGCGCGCCTCTATCGAGGCGGCGGCCAAGCGCGCGCCCATCGTGCTGGCGCCCAATATGAGCCTCGGCGTCAATCTCGCCATGCTGCTGGTCGAGCAGATGGCCAAGGCGCTCGACGCCGACTGGGATATCGAGATCGTCGAGATGCATCACCGCCATAAGGTGGATGCGCCCTCTGGCACGGCGCTGGGGCTCGGCCGCGCGGCGGCCAAGGGCCGGGGCGTGTCGCTCGACAGCGTGGCGCAACGGTCACGCGACGGCATCACTGGCGAGCGGCGCAAGGGCGATATCGGCTTCGCCACGCTCCGGGGCGGCGATGTGGTGGGCGAGCATCGCGTCATCTTCGCGGCCGAGGGCGAGCGCATCGAGATCGGTCATATCGCGACCTCGCGCGCGATCTTTGCGCGCGGCGCCGTCAAGGCCGCGATCTGGGCCCAGGGCAAGCCGCCCGGCCTCTATGCCATGAAGGATGTGCTGGGGCTGTGAGCGCGAAGACGGGCAGTCAGGGCCTGTTCGACCTGACCGGCAAGGTTGCGATCGTCACCGGCGGCAATGGCGGCATCGGGCTCGGGATGGCGAAGGGCCTAGCCGAGGCCGGGGCCGCGATCGTCGTGGCCGCCCGCGACGCGGCCAAGAGCGAGGCGGCCGTCACGGAGCTCGCCACCTCGGGCGCCAAGGCCGCCTTCGTCGCGGTCGATGTGACCGACGCCGCCTCCTGCCGCGCGCTGATCGAGGCGACGGTCGCGCGCTTCGGCCGGCTCGACATCCTGATCAACAATGCCGGGATCAATATCCGAAAAGCGCCGGAGAGCTACTCGGCCGAAGAATGGCACCGGGTGCTCGACATCAATCTCACCGGCAGCTTTCTCTGCAGCCAGGCGGCCTATCCCGCTTTGTGCCGGGCCGGCGGCGGCAAGATCGTCAATATCGGCTCGATGATGTCGATCTTCGGGGCCTCTTTCGCGGTGCCTTATGCGGCGAGCAAGGGCGGGGTCGTCCAGCTCACCAAGGCGCTCGCGACCGCCTGGGCCAAGGATAATATCCAGGTGAACGCCGTGCTGCCGGGCTGGATCGACACGGACCTGACGCGCGCGGCGCGCCGCCAGGTCGAAGGCCTGCATGAGCGCATCGAGGCCCGCACGCCGGCCCGGCGCTGGGGCGAGCCGCGCGACATGGCCGGTGTCGCCGTGTTCCTATCGGCCCCGGCGTCCGATTTCATCACCGGCGCCACGATCGCGGTCGATGGCGGCTATTCGGTGCAGGGCTAGGGGCCCATGGCCAGCGCCTCGAGCGACGTCATCGTCGTCGGTGCCGGGCTGGCCGGCGCCTCGGCCGCGTCGTCGCTGGCCGCGCGCGGATTGAAAGTTACGGTGATCGAGGCCCGCGACCGCACCGGGGGCCGCGGCTTTGCCCGCAGCTTCGCCGGGACCGACGAATCGCTCGAGTTCGGCGGCGGCTGGATCACGCCGTCCCATGACCGCATTCGCGAGCATTGCCGCCGGCAGGGGGTGGCGTTGCGGCCGCGCGCGGCCGTCACCGAGCGGCGCTGGTATCGCGACGGCGCGCTCCATCGCGACGGACCGACCTCACCCGAGGACCGCAACCGCCATGAGCGGGCGATCGCGCGGATCGCGGCCGACGCGATCCTGCTGAAATCGGGTCACGACAAGGACGAGAAAGGCCGCCCGATCGCCGGTGTCAGTTTCATCGACTATCTCGATCGCCTCGATCCGCCCCCGGCGACCCGCGATCTGCTGAGCGCCTGGTGGACGGTCTCGGGCAATGCCGAGAAGAGTGTCGCCCCGGCTTCAGAGCTGCTCGGCAGCAGCGCCTATGGCGAAGGCCTGACCGACGCCATGATCGATGTCTGGGTCGAGACGCTGGTGGGCGGCGTCTCGGGACTCTCCGCCCGGATGATCGCGGCCTCGGGCGCCACGCTCCTTGAGAGCCGCCCGGTCGCCGCGATCCGTCGCCAGGCGGATGGGATCGTCGTGACGCTCGCCGACGGCACAGCGCTCGAGGCAAGGGCGGCGGTGATCGCGACGGGCCTCAACCCGATGCGCAACATCCGCTTCGAGCCTGTTTTGAGCACCGGCAAGACGGAAGCGATTGCCAGGGGCCATATCGGGCGCGCGGTGAAGATCTGGGTCAAGGCGACCGGCGTTCCGGTCGGAATCCTCGCGACCGGTGGCGGCAGCGGCATCGAATGGCTGTTCGCCGAGCGCAAAGCCGCCGATGGCGCGACGCTGCTGGTGGGCTTCGGCGTCGCCGCCGACGGCTGGACGCCCTCGATGCCGCGCGACGCGGAGATCGCCATGGCGCGCTTCTTTCCCGAAGCGAAGATCCTCGCCGTCGATTGGCATGACTGGATCGCCGATCGCCATTCGCTGGGAACCTGGGTCTCGGCGATCGCCGGATCGGAAGCGCTCTTCGATTATGAGAATTGGCGGGCGGAAGGACGTCTCGCCTTCGCCAGCTCCGATTTCGCGCCGGCCCATGCCGGATGGTTCGAGGGGGCCGTCACCTCGGGCGAGGCGGCCGCCGAGGAGATCGCCCGCGCGCTCGGGAAGAACCGATAATTCCCTTGAAGCGTCAGCGCCGCGCGGAGACGAGGGCGGCTTTCAGCGCGTTGGCGAAGTCGAGCCGTTCGGCCGGCGACAGGAAGCGCCCGATCGCGAGCGCGTTGCCGTGCGAGCGCAGCAGCAGCGGCGTGTCGGATTCGATCGGCTCGTCGAGCTGCACCTTGAGCCAGTAGGGCTGGAAGCTCCAGCGCTGGACCCGGCCCTTGAGGTCGTGGCGCTCGACCGTCAGCAGGCTCGGCGTGAGCCGGATCCGCTCGAACTGGCGGGCGCTGCGATAATTGAGGCGGAACAGCAGATAGAAGAGACCGATCTCGATCACGCCGAAGCCGGTGATGGGCCAGGCGCCGATGGTGAGGAAGGCGATGCCGGCGAAGAAGCCGACGGCGCCGATCGCGGTCATCAGGATGGCGAAGCCCGCGGGCGGTAGGCTGCGATAGGGCGTGAGCACGGCGTCCAGCAGCACGGCCTCCGCCGGTGCCGTGACGTCGCTTTCCTGTGCCGCCGCCTCGTCGCGACCGAGCGGCAGGGGGGTGCCCTGTTCATTGCCCATGGGCCGCCACTATAAGTCCGAGGGGCGCCCTGGCAAAGTGACGGTCTTGGCAATTTTCAGGGGATATCCCAATGGTTTCGCCGGCCTCGGCCCGCCTGCTATAGAAGGTTCTCATCCCGTTCCCGCCCTCGGCGCGACCGGTGGCGCCGGAGGCCAGAAATTCCGCTCATGAAGCCCGCCCAGATCGAGGAGATGTTCCGCCGCTTCCAGGCCCACAACCCGGATCCGCGCGGCGAGCTCCAGTTCATCAATCCCTATACGCTTCTGGTCGCCGTGGTGCTCTCGGCCCAGGCGACCGACGCCAGCGTCAACAAGGCGACCGAGCCGCTGTTCAAGATCGTGCGGACGCCGGCCGAGATGGTGGCGCTGGGCGAGGAGCGGCTGCGTCCCTACATCCGCACCATCGGTCTCTTCAACACCAAGGCGAAGAACGTCATCCGGCTCTCGGAGATCCTGCTGGCGCAGCATGGCGGCGAGGTGCCGAAGCAGCGCGAGCTGCTGGAGACGCTGCCCGGCGTCGGACGCAAGACCGCCAATGTCGTGCTCAACATCGCCTTCGGCGAAGCCACCATCGCGGTCGATACGCATATCTTCCGCGTCGGCAATCGCACCGGCCTGGCGCCGGGCAAGACGCCGCGCGAGGTCGAGGACAAGCTCGAGAAGGTGGTGCCGCCCGCCTACAAGCTCCATGCCCATCACTGGCTGATCCTGCATGGGCGCTATGTCTGCAAGGCGCTCAAGCCCGACTGTCCGCATTGCCTGATCAACGATCTCTGCCAGTTCAAAGGCAAGCTGCTGGCCGTCGATCCGGCCGCGACGCCGCCTCTCAAGTCGTTGGCAAAGAAAGGAAAATCGGCAGGTGCCAAAGGCTCTGGAAAAGCCAAAGGCAAGCCTTCGCCCAAGCGCGCCAAACTGAAGATGAGAAAGAAGGGGCCGGCTTAGAGAGCGCTGATGCGCTTCTCGGTCATGAGCGCCGAGACGCAAGGATCGGCCGCGAGGCTCGCCGCCGAACGGTCGCGCGCTTCGAGATAGGTCACGCGCAACGGCGTACCTGCGGCTTCCTGCGGATAGAGGTAGAGATCGAGGACGCAGGCCTGGGCGCGATACTGCCAGATCTCGGCGCCGGTCTCGCTGCGAACCAGCTGCGGATGACCGAAGAGATGCTGCAGCTGGTCCGGACCCATGCCCATCAGGTCCTTGGAGTTCGCGCTCTCGGTGCCGGCCGGCGCGGTGGCGGTCGCCTGCTGAACGGACGGGGCCGTGCTCTGCGCGGTGCCGACGGTGCTGGTGGCGGGCGCGGCCGAAGCGCTCGGCGGCAGGGTCCGGCTGGCGCAGGCGGTCAGCGCCAGGGCCATCAGCCCGGTCGCGACCATCCCCACTAACCTGTTGAAACTCAACATAAAACCCATCGCCGGAGTCCGGCGCCCTGCGCGACCGAGATGCCCATCCAACAGTTCGATGCGAGACCAACCAGCCAGGGGTGCCGCACCAATCTCGTCGCGCCCAAATGCTATGACACAATCGTTACTGATTCGTCACCGGGTTGTCCCGCATTTTCGGAAAATTTTCCTAAGATTTTTTTGGGGCGCAGCCATTCGGATTCTACTCATCGTTTCGAGGCGGTGACCTGGGAGGGGATTCCGCTCGACCGGTGCGACGGAGCGACGCGTCAGCGACGCGATGGCGGCGCCATCAGCGTCATCGAGAGATGCACCATGAAGGCTGTCGCAAGGACCGGCGCGATCAGGTTGAGGATCGGCACCGTCAGGAGGACGGCGATGGCGATGCCAGCGAGAACGATTCGCCCCTGATGTGCACGGCGCAGCCGGCGTGCCACTTCCGGATCGAGCCGGCGCATGGCGACCTGCTCGAAATATTCCCGGCCCAGCAGATAGCCGTTCACGCCATAGAACAGCACGGCATAAGCCGGCGGAAACCAGAGCAGCAGCAGGTAGAACGGGAGCAGCAGCAGGTTGAGCCCGACGGCGACCGCGGTGAAGGCCAGGGTCTGGCGGATGATCTCGCCCCAGGATTGCGGCCGGGCCCGCGGGAGCAGCGGGTAATGCGCCTGCTCGACCGCTTCGCTGACCTCGTCGAGGAAGACGCCGAGCGTGCTGGTGACGGCGGCTGGAAACAGGAACCAGGCCAGGATCACCACGCCGAAGCCGGCGGCGAACTCGATCACCTTGTCGAGCCAGCCGATGTCGAAATGCGCCAGCCAGGCCGTCAGGAACCAGAGCCCGACCGAGAGCAGCACCAGCACGACCAGCGCCAGCCCCAGGCTCTTCCACAGCACGGCGCGGACGCGGGGGTTGCCGAGGTCGCCGAAGGCGGCGGCAAGGGCACTGAACATGGGAGGGGGCCTCGGGGGGTTGTCGGAAGGGAAGGAAAGGCGTTTCTGGACAATGATTTAGCCGGGCGGGGCAGGGCGTTCAATGGCACCCGCCGCTGGAATTGGGGGTGCGGGCCCTCCGGCGCCAGGGGTCCCGGCCCCGAAGCCCTGGAAATACCGGTCTTTTCGCCCGGAGGTCCGGGCTGCGGCGGAAGCGCTGAGGGGCCTGAGTTTGCTTGAGATTGGGCGGCCGCTGGCTATACTCCGCCGCGCGCGCCGCCCGGATCTGCCTGAACTCGAATTCAGGCCCTTTGGGCGGCGCCTGTTTTTCCCGGCACAGACCCGCCCGCCCGTGAGGGGCCTGGGCCCGTTCAGCAGAGGGCGCTCTTCGGCGACCTCCAGAATCGAGATCGACGCATGGCCAACACCCCGGCTCCCGCGGATATCGACGTGCTCGGCATCGGCAACGCCATTGTCGACGTGCTGAGCCATGCCGACGAGCGCTTCCTGGCGCGTTCGGATCTGGCCAAGGGCAGCATGCAGCTGATCGACGCGACCCGCGCCGACCAGCTCTATCGCGCCGCCGGCCCCGCCATGGAAGCCTCCGGCGGCTCGGCCGCCAACACCATCGCCGGCCTCGCGATCCTGGGTGCGCGCGCCGGCTTCGTCGGCAAGGTCTCGAACGACCAGTTCGGCGGCATCTTCCGCCACGACATCAAATCGCTCGGCATCCATTTCGACACCCTGCCCGCGACCGAAGGCGCCCCCACCGCGCGCTGCCTGGTGTTCGTGACGCCGGACGGCCAGCGCACCATGGCGACCTTCCTGGGCGCCTGCCTCGAGCTGACCGAGCTCGATATCGACGAGGCCCTGGTAGAGCGGGCCAAGATTACCTATCTGGAGGGTTATCTCTGGGATCCGCCGCACGCCAAGCTCGCCTTCCTGAAGGCGGCCGAGGCGGCGCATCGCGCGGGCCGGATGGTGGCCTTGAGCCTCTCCGATGCCTTCTGCGTCGATCGCCATCGCGCGGAGTTCCAGCAGCTGGTCGAGAACCATGTCGACATCCTGTTCGCCAACGAGCAGGAGATCTGCTCGCTCTGGGAGGTCGATGATTTCGACGCGGCTCTGCAGCAGACGCGAGGCAAGACCCGGATCGCGGCGCTGACGCGCAGCGAAAAGGGCTCGGTCGTGCTGTCGGGCCAGGAACTTCACGTGATCGATCCGGCGCCTGTCATGCGTCTGGTCGATACCACCGGGGCCGGCGACCAGTATGCGGCGGGGTTCCTCTACGGGCTCGTCACCGGTCGCAGTCTCGCCTCCTGCGGACGGATCGCCAGCCTGGCGGCCGCCGAAGTGATCCAGCATCTGGGCGCGCGGCCGGAAGTGCCGCTCGCCGAACAGGTGCTGTCCGATTTCGTCTGAAGAAAGAAGCAAGGCTCGACGCCATGACCGGTCACAATCACATTCGCAACATCGCCATCATCGCCCATGTCGACCACGGCAAGACGACGCTGGTGGATCAGCTGCTGCGGCAGTCCGGCACCTTCCGCGCCAACCAGCAGGTGGCGGAACGCGTCATGGATTCGAACGAGCTCGAGCGCGAGCGCGGCATCACCATCCTGGCGAAATGCACCTCCGTCACCTGGAAGGGCATGCAGATCAACATCGTCGACACGCCGGGCCATGCCGATTTCGGCGGCGAGGTCGAGCGCATCCTGAGCATGGTCGACGGCGTGGTGGTGCTGGTGGACGCCGCCGAAGGGCCGATGCCGCAGACCAAGTTCGTCACCACCAAGGCGCTGGCCAAGGGCCTGCGTCCGATCGTGGTCATCAACAAGGCCGACCGTCCGGACGCGCGCGCGCATGAAGTCCATGACGAGGTGTTCGACCTGTTCGCGGCCTTGGACGCCAATGACGAGCAGCTCGATTTCCCGACCCTGTTCGCCTCGGCCAAGCAGGGCTGGGCCGCCGTCGATCTCGAGAGCGAGCGCAAGGACCTGGCGCCGCTGTTCGACCTGATCGTCCGCCATGTCAGGCCGCCGGAGGCCGATGCCGACGCGCCGTTCGACATGCTGGTGACGACGCTCGAATACGATCCCTATCTGGGCCGCGTGCTGACGGGCCGCATCCATTCCGGCCGCGCCCGCGCCAACATGATGGTGAAGAGCCTGCGTCCCAGCGGCGAGGTGATCGAGCAGGGCCGCCTGACCAAGCTCCTGGCCTTCCGCGGCATCGAGCGCGTACCGGTCGACGAGGTCGAGGCGGGCGACATCGTCGCCATCGCCGGCCTGACCGAGACCACGGTCGCCGACACGATCTGCGATCCCGCCGTCGAGAAGCCGATCGCGGCGCAGGCGATCGATCCGCCGACGCTGTCGATGACCTTCACCATCAACGATTCGCCGCTGGCGGGCCGCGAGGGCGACAAGGTGACCAGCCGCATGCTCCGCGCGCGGCTCATGCGCGAGGCGGAGGGCAATGTCGCGATCAGCGTGAAGGAATCCTCCGACAAGGACGCCTTCGAGGTGGCCGGCCGCGGCGAGCTGCAGCTGGGCGTGCTGATCGAGACCATGCGCCGCGAAGGCTACGAGATGTCGATCAGCCGGCCGCGCGTGATCTATCGCAGCGACCCCGCCACCGGCCAGCGTCTCGAGCCGATCGAGGAGGTCGTGGTCGATGTCGACGAGGACTATGTCGGCGTGGTGGTGGAGAAGCTGGGCCAGCGCCGCGGCGAGATGACCGACATGCGCCCCTCGGGCGGCGCCAAGACCCGCGTCAACTTCCTGGTCCCGTCGCGCGGCCTGATCGGCTATCACGGCGAGTTCCTGACCGACACCCGCGGCACCGGCATCATGAGCCGCCTCTTCCACGGCTATGCGCCGCATAAGGGCCCGATCGAGGGCCGGCGCAACGGCGTGCTGATCTCGACCGGCGGCGGCGCCGCGGTCGCCTACGCGCTCTGGTATCTCGAGGAGCGGGGTCCGCTCTTCATCAATCCGGGCGAGGCGGTCTATGAGGGCATGATCATCGGCGAGCATAGCCGCGGCAACGACCTCGAGGTCAATCCGCTCAAGACCAAGCAGCTCACCAACATCCGCACCACCTCGAAGGACGAGGCGATCCGCCTGACGCCGCCGCGCCAGATGTCGCTCGAGGCCTCGATCGCCTATGTCGAGGAGGACGAGCTGGTCGAGGTGACGCCGAAATCGATCCGGCTGCGCAAGAAGCTGCTCGATCCCAACGCCCGCAAGCGCGCCTCGCGCTCGGCCGAGGCGCAGGCCTCGTAAAACCGACGGTCCCGGCCGGGCGACATCCGTCGCCCGGTGCGTTATAAGGGCCGCGGCATTTCGCGGGACCCCGAGTCGATGGACAGCAGCAGCGCAGGGCGGGCGCAAGCGCGCCGCAATTGGCGGGACACGCTCAAGGTCTATCTCGACCGGCGCATTCTGGTCATCCTGCTGATGGGGTTCTCGAGCGGCCTGCCGCTGCTGCTCACCCTCTCGACCCTGTCCTACTGGCTCAAGAAGGCCGGCGTCGATCTCACCACCATCGGCCTGTTCGCGCTGGTGGGCGTGCCCTACAGCTTCAAATTCGTCTGGGCGCCGATCGTCGATCAGATCCGGCTGCCGCTGCTGACGCGCTGGCTCGGGCGCCGGCGCGGCTGGGCGCTCCTGACCCAGGCCTGCCTGGTGGCCGCGATCCTCTTCATGGGCGCGACCGACCCCGCCACCGATCCCTGGTGGACGGCGCTGGCGGCGTTGCTCGTCGCGTTCTTCTCGGCGACCCAGGACATCGCCATCGATGCCTACCGCATCGAGATCCTCACCGAGGAGGAGCAGGGGGCCGGCGCCGCCGCGACCCAGGCCGGCTACCGGCTGGGGCTGATTCTCGCCGGCGCCGGCGCGCTGGCGGCCTCCGATTTCATCGGCTGGCCGGTGATCTTCGCCGGCCTCGCCGCCGCGGTCGGCATCGGCATGGTCGCGGTCCTGGTGGCGCCGGAGCCAACGCCGCCCGAGAGCTGGCGCAACCTGGCGCGCCAGCCGGTGCTGCTGCAGATCAAGCAATCGGTCTGGGATCCCTTCGCCGAGTTCCTGTTCCGGCGGGGTGCCCTCGTCGTGCTCGCCTTCGTGCTGCTCTACAAGTTCGGCGATGCCATCGGCGGCACCATGGCCAATCCCTTCTATGCCGAGATGGGCTTCACGGGCACCGAGATCGCCGCCATCTCCAAGGTCTTCGGCGTGATCATGACGCTGGTGGGCGTCGCCGCCGGCGGCCTCGTCGTCGCGCGCTACGGGCTCTATCGTGCGCTGCTGCTGGGCGGCGTGCTGCAGGCGGCGACGAACCTGCTTTATGCCTGGGTCGCCGTCGAAGGCCACGACCTGGTGGCGCTGACGGTTACGATCGGCGCCGATAATTTCGCCAATGGCGTGGGCTCGGCCGCCTTCGTCGCCTATCTCTCGAGCCTCTGCAACGTCGCCTTCACCGGCACGCAATATGCGCTGCTGAGCTCCTTCATGGCCGCCGGCCGCACCATGCTGTCCTCGGGCTCCGGCTGGCTCGCAGCACAATTGGGCTGGGCCCCCTTCTTCATCTCGACGGCCTTCCTCGCGGTGCCGGGCCTGCTGCTGCTGTTCTGGTTGATGCGGCTCTATCCCACGCCGGCAAAACCCTTGCCCTCGGCGCCTTAAGGGCTACGCTTGTAGCCCCTTCAAGGAGTGCCGCTCCCATGGACGAGAAGACCATCTCGCTGCGAGATGCCAACCAGCAATTCGCCGAGATCGTGCGCCAGGTCGAATCCGGCCAGACCTATATCGTCACGCGGCGCGGCGAGCCGGTGGCGCGGATCGAGCCCGTTTCGAAGAAGCGCAAGCTGACGCCAGCCCAGGAAGCCGCCTGGAAGCGCCTCAAGCGCATCATGGAGAAGGGCTACAATCTGGGCGGCAAGGGCTTTAGCCGCAAAGACATCTATGGGGGTTGATCGGTTTTCGCTCGATGCCGGCATCCTCGTCCAGGCGGTAGACCGCGCGGGCGGCGAAAAGCATCGGATCGCGACGCAGCTTGTGACCAAGGCACTCGACGGCGATTGCATTCTTTCGCTGCAAGCGGTGACGGAGTTCTTCGCGACCGTCACGCGCGGGGAGAAGATGTCCTTGAGCGATGCGGCGCAGTTGGTGCGCGACTGGATCTCGATCTTTCCCGTGGTCTCGCCCACGGCAGCGAATCTGGATGCGGCGCTGGCCCTGGTCACGGCAGGCCGGGCCGAGCTGGCACAGGCGACGCAGATTGCCTGCCTCGAGGCCAATGAATGCTATCTCCTGCTGAGCGAAGATTTCGACAGCAAGGCACGCCTCGGCCAGGTCGTGATCGTGAATCCCTTCGCCCGAGATTTGCCGGAGCCCCTGGCTTTCCTGCTGGCTGAGCCGAGCGATGACGACTGATCCCCGCATCGAGATCTTCGAAGGCGACATCACGGCGCTCGAGGTCGACGCGATCGTCAACGCCGCCAATGAGCGCCTCGCGCCGGGCGGCGGGGTCTGCGGCGCCATTCATCGCGCGGCGGGGCCGGAGCTGGCGGCGGCCTGCGCGCGCCTCGCGCCTTGCGCCACCGGCGGGGCGCGGGCGACGCCGGGCTTCAAGCTCAAGGCGCGCTTCGTCATCCATGCGGTGGGGCCGGTCTGGCAGGGCGGCGGCAATGGCGCGCCCGACAAGCTCGCGGGCGCCTATCGCGCCTCGATGCGGATCGCGGCCGACCGGGGCTGCCGCTCGATCGCCTTTCCGGCGATCTCGATCGGGATCTTCGGCTATCCGCTCGCACCCGCGACCCGCGTCGCGGTCGCCACGGTGCGCGAGGAGCTGGCGCGGCCTGGCGCCCCGGAGCGCGTGATCTTCGCCTGCTTCGGGCCCGACGTGGCCGAGGCGTATCGGCAGGCCCTCTCTCCGAACTGAGCGGCCCGATTCCAGGACCTTGACATTCTCATCGGAAAACATATCTTACGATATGTCTAACGATGAAAAGGAAACCCTGGACAATGAGAATTCACATTGACGATCAAGATGATGGGCGCGGCTGGCACCGGCATCGCCATGGCCGGGACCGCGATTGTGCGGGACGGGGCGGACGGGACGGCGAGTTCCGCGGCCTGTTCGGCGGGCGCGGCCGCGGCGGTCATGGCGGCTCGGGCCATCATGGCGGGCGGGGCTTCCGCCTCGGACGCCGGCTGGGCTCGAGCGATCTCCAGCTCATCCTGCTGGCGCTCCTGGCGGAGCAGCCGCGCCATGGCTATGAGCTGATCAAGGAGCTGGAGGAGCGCAGCCACGGCTTCTATGCGCCGAGCCCCGGCATGATCTATCCGGCGCTGACCTATCTCGAGGAGATCGGGTTCGCGACGGTCGAGGCCGAGGCCAACAAGAAGCTCTACCGCATCAACGAGGCGGGCCAGGCCTTTCTCGCGGAGAACCGCGCGACCGCCGACGCGATCCTGGCGGAGCTGGCCGAGGTCGGCGCCAAATTCGCGCAGGCGCAGCGCCTGATGGAAGAGGGTGGCGAGGCCGGCGAGCGCGGCGATTCCGATCGCCGCGAGGATCGCGATGCCTGGCCCCTGGGCCGGCGCCGGCGCGGTGGCGTGCTGCCTGAGATCCTCGAGGCGCGGCGCGACATCAAACGCGCGCTCAACGAACTCGAGGATGCGTCGCCGGAAGAGCAGGCCCGCATCGCGGCGATCCTGCGGCGGGCCGCGTCGGACATTCGCGGCAAGTGAGCCCGAGAATCCACCGAGGTCTCTCACGTCGAGAGGCCTCGGGCCGATTCATCGCCAGCCTCAATGCAGCGAGAAGCTGAGGCTCGCGCTCGCCGAGGCAGGGTTGCTGCTGCTCGAGAGCGAGACCGACGTCCCGGGACCGCAGGCGAGGCCGCTGCCGCAGCCGAGCGACTGCGGCCCGGTGCCGTTCTGGGTCACGGCCGGCCCGGTGCCGATCTGCGCCGAGACGGTGTTGCCCGGCGGCAGCGCGCTCAGAAGCGTGGGGATGAAACCGGTGAGCGCGTTGAGCGTGCTCTGGCTGCCATTGGCGAGCGCGGTCCTGGCCGCCGGTGTCAATGTGCCGAGCATTCCCTGCGTCAGGGCGCCGAGAAATCCGGTGCCGCGCATCTCGCCCATCTCGCGATCGTTCAAAGCGACCGCGTCGACGAGCCCGATGCGATCGGCGCGGAGAACCGCATCATCGGCGAGGCAGGGGAAGGACGACAGCGTGAGAACACCGGCAAGGCCGAGAAACGCCAGCTTGCCTGCTGAAACCAGCATGGAAGGCCTCCGTTGCGACACTGGGCCTTGGGGAATCGGATGATGCGAGAACCTACCACCCGCCCCTCCGGCGATCTAGAACGGAGGTACCATCAAAAGTTAGATCGCGCCTCAAATCTTCGTCATGCCCAATCGCAAGCAGGGCTGACCTGCTTCCGACGTTTCAATGCGCGATGTCGAGGTTCAGCGCGAAGCGGCCCGCCGGCGCGCTGTTGTTGGCGTAAAGAGAAACGCTCATTCCGACGGGACATGACAGGCCGTTGCCGCAACCGAGCGATTGCGCCCCGGTTCCGATTCGCATCACGGTCGGCTGATCGTCGAGCTGGGCCGCCACCAGATTGATGGCGGGCAGCCCCTCGAGAAGGGCGGGAAGGAAGCCCCCGAGGGAACCCCGCGCACCGGCAGGCGCGGCGGCCGTCATCGAACGGCCGTCGACGCCCGGCAGGAGGGACAGAAGCAACCCGGAAAGGCCCGTCGCGAATCCGCCGCCTCGCGACCCCTCCATGCCCTGATCCGTGAGCCGCGTCGCGCCGGCGAGACCCACGGCCTCGAATTGAGGATCGAGATCCTCGGCCGACGCGACCGGCGCCAGCGAGAGCAAGCCCGATGCAGCGGCGATGAAAGCCACCGCCAGCTTGCGTGCCGGAATCATCATGCGAGGTCCCCGAACGGTTTTTGCGAAAGACGGAGGGGGATCGGTCCCGGCAAATCCTGCGGCCGAAGACGAGGATCCTTCGCCTATCGATAACCGACGCATGGTTAACGAAGTCGATAGGATCGGACAGATGCGCTGACAGATGTCCTGCGCGGGCGCACGCTGCGGGTTCGCGCGCGCCATCGGAAGCGGGTGCCCCCGCTTCCGATGGCCGCCGGACCTATTGTTCGCGGTCGAGCGAGTAGCCGGCCGACCGCACGGTGCGGATCAGGTCGAAATCCGCCCCGTCATTGATCGCCTTGCGCAGCCGCCGGATATGGACGTCGACCGTTCTCGGCTCGACATAGACGTCCGGTCCCCACACCACATCGAGCAGCTGCTCGCGGGTGAAGACGCGGCCCTGATGCTCCATCAGATGGCGCAGCAGGCGGAACTCGGTCGGCCCGAGATGGATGTCGCGCCCGTTGCGACGCACCCGGTGCGCGATGAGGTCCATCATCAGGTCCTCATATTGCAGATTGTCGCCGTCGAGCGCCGGCCGCGAGCGCCGGAGCAGGGCCCGCAGCCGCGCGATCAGCTCGCCGGGGCTGAAGGGCTTGGTGACATAGTCGTCGGCGCCGCTGTCGAGGCCGCGAACCTTGTCGGCCTCCTCGCCGCGCGCCGTCAGCATCACCACCGGCACCGCCCGGGTCTCGGGCAGGCGGCGGAGCTGGCGGCAGACCTCGATGCCCGAGACCAGCGGCAGCATCCAGTCCAGCAGGACCAGATCCGGACGGCGTTCCTTGGCGAGCAGGAGCGCCTCTTCCCCGTCGCGCGCCTCGATCACCTCGAAGCCCTCGCGCTCGAGATTGTAACGCAGCAACGTCACGAGCGCCGCCTCGTCCTCGACCACGAGGACGAGCGGCTTGGCCTGCTGCTTCTGCATCGATTGCGGCCTAGGCGCCGGCGCGTCCGCCGGGCGTGGGTGCGATTGCATAGCTTGTGACATCCCCTTTGGGTCTGGCGATTTCGATCCCGCGACCGTGGACGAGGAAATAGACGGTCTCCGCAATATTTGTTGCATGATCACCGATGCGTTCGATGTTCTTCGCGATGAACATCAGATGGATGCAGGAGCCGATGTTGCGCGGATCCTCCATCATGTAGGTCAACAGCTCGCGAAACAGGCTGTTGTAGAGAGAATCGACTTCCTCGTCGCGGCTCCAGGCGGCCAGCGCCCGCTCCGCGTTCTTGTCGACATAGGCGTCGAGGACGTCCTTGATGATGCTCTGCACCAGCTGGCCCATCCGCGGAATCGCCTGCAACGTGCTCACCGGCTGGGTCTGCGAGATGGCGATGGCGCGCTTGGCGATGTTGGTGGCGTAGTCGCCGATCCGTTCCAGATCGGCCGAGATCTTGAGCGCCGCCACGACTTCGCGCAGGTCCGAGGCCATGGGCTGGCGCAAGGCCAGCATCCGCACGGCCATCTCCCCGATCTGATGTTCCAATTCGTCGATGCGCTTGTCGGCCTGGATCACCTTGCCGGCGAGCTCGGCATCCCGGCGCAACAGCGCGTCGGTCGCCGTCTGCAGCTGGACCTCGGACAGCCCGCCCATCTGGGCGATCGTCCGGTTCAGCAGCTTGAGCTCGTCGTCGAAGGACTTGACGATATGTTCCGCGGTCATGTCGCGTCCTGCTCCCTTGGGTCGTTCCGTCTCAATGCCGCTTCGGATCAGCCGAAGCGGCCGGTGATATAGCCCTGGGTCCGTTGATCCTTCGGGCTGGTGAAGATATGCGGCGTGTCGCCGGTCTCCACCAGCTCTCCCAGATGGAAGAACGCCGTGCGCTGGCTGACGCGCGCGGCCTGCTGCATGGAGTGGGTGACGATCACGATGGTGTAGTTCTGGCGGAGCTCGTCGATCAGCTCCTCGATGCGGGCGGTCGCGATCGGATCGAGCGCCGAGCAGGGCTCGTCCATCAGGATCACCTCGGGGCTGACGGCGATCGCCCGCGCGATGCAGAGGCGTTGCTGCTGGCCGCCGGAAAGCCCGGTGCCGGCGTCCTTGAGGCGGTCCTTGACCTCGTTCCACAGGCCGGCGCGCTCGAGGCTGGTCTGCACCACTTCCTCCAGCTCGCGACGGTTGGTCGCCATGCCGTGGATGCGCGGGCCATAGGCCACGTTGTCGAAGATCGTCTTGGGGAAGGGGTTGGGCTTCTGGAACACCATGCCCACCCGCGCGCGCAGAACCACGACGTCGAGATCGCGCGAATAGATGTCCTCGCCGTCGAGCGTGATCTTGCCGGTCACCCGGCAGTTCTCGATCACGTCGTTCATGCGGTTGAGGCAGCGCAGGAAGGTCGACTTGCCGCAGCCCGAGGGGCCGATCAGCGCCGTCACCTCGTTGCGGCGGATGTCGAGCTCGACATGCTTCAGCGCATGCTTGTCGCCGTAATAGACATTGGCGTCGCGGGCCGAGATCTTGACCTGCGCGTTGCCCTTGAGGGGCGTGCCCGTCGCGGCGGCGGAAGCCGGCGCGGCTGCGAGCGTCACCATCGACATCAGAGTATCCTTTCCTACCAGCGACGTTCGAAGCGGCGGCGCAGATAGACGGCAATGCCGTTCATCAGCACCAGGAAGACCAGCAGCACCATGATCGCCGCGCTCGTCTTCTCGACGAAGCCCCGCTCGGGGCTGTCCGCCCAGAGATAGATCTGCACCGGCAGCACCGTGGCGGCGTCGGTGACGCCATGGGGCACCCCGACGATGAAGGCGACCATGCCGATCATGAGGAGCGGCGCCGTCTCGCCCAGCGCATGGGCCATGCCGATGATGGTCCCGGTCAGGATGCCGGGCATCGCCAGCGGCACCACATGATGCGTCACCACCTGCAAGGGCGAGGCGCCGATCCCATAGGCGCCCTCGCGGATCGAGGGCGGCACGGCCTTGAGCGCCGCGCGGGTGGCGATGATGATGATCGGCAGCGTCATCAGCGACAGCACCATGCCGCCGACCAGGGGGGCCGAGCGGGGCAGGCCGAAGAAGCCGATAAAGACGGCAAGGCCGAGCAGGCCGAACACGATCGAGGGCACCGCCGCCAGATTGTTGATGTTGACCTCGATCAGGTCGGTCCAGCGGTTCTTCGGCGCGAATTCCTCGAGATAGACGGCGGTCGCGACCGCGAGCGGGAAGGCCAGCGACAGGGTTACCAGCATGGTCAGGAGGGTGCCGGCCACCGATCCGGCCACGCCGGCGAGCTCGGGCTCGCGGCTGTCGCCCGCGGTGAAGAAGCTCCAATTGAAGCCATGCTCGACCCGGTCCTGCTGGCGCAGCGCGTCATACCAGCCGATCTGCTTGTCGGAGACGCGGCGCGCGCTCTCCGGCAGGTCGCGCGAGATGAAGCCCTTGGCCAGCATGTCGAAATCGGGGCCGATCGGGACCGAAACCGTGACCGTCCGGCCGATCAGGGAGGGATCGGCCTGGACCATCTTGCGAATCTGGGTGTCGGCGCCGGAGCTGATCAGCGAGTTCAGGTCGCGCTTGTCTTCGCGGCTGGTGACGTCGGGGAAGAGCTGGCGCAGGCCGTCGCGCAGCAATTTGGTGTAGTCGGCCTGCATGATCGCATCGGGATCCTTCGTTCCCGCCGGGTCGATCACCGCCGGATCGAGCGTCACCTCGAGACGGACGTCGGTGCGGTAGAAGGCGCTGTAGCCCTTGCCGACGATGGTGACGAGGAGCGCCCCCAGCATGCCGGCGGCGATCAGCACGGCGACGATGCCATAGAGGCGGAAGCGACGCTCGGCCGCGTAGCGGCGCTTGAGGCGCGCTTGCGAGAGATCGGGGCGTCTGACGGGCATGGCGGGGGCCGTGATCTCAGTCATATCTTTCCCGATATCTGCGGACGACGTGGAGCGCCACGAGGTTGAGGGAGAGCGTGACGAAGAACAGCACCAGGCCCAGCGCGAAGGCCGCGAGGGTCTTGGGGCTGTCGAACTCCTGATCGCCGACCAGGAGGGTCGCGATCTGCACGGTCACGGTGGTGACCGCCTGGAGCGGATTGGCGGTCAGGTTCGCGGAGAGGCCGGCCGCCATGACGACGATCATGGTCTCGCCGATGGCGCGCGACACGGCCAGCAGCACGCCGCCGACGATGCCGGGCAGCGCCGCCGGGATCACGACCTGGCGGATGGTCTCGTTCTTGGTGGCGCCCAGCGCCGCCGAGCCGTCGCGCAGGGCCTGCGGCACCGCGTTCATCACGTCGTCGGAAAGCGAGGAGACGAAGGGCACGATCATGATGCCCATGACGAGGCCGGCCGCGAGCGCGCTTTCCGACGCGACCGACAGGCCCACGGCCTCGCCGATCTCGCGGATGAAGGGCGCCATGGTGAGGGCGGCGAAGAAGCCGTAGACCACGGTCGGGATGCCGGCGAGGATCTCGAGCACCGGCTTGATGAAGGCGCGGCCGCGCCGGCTGGCATAATCCGACATATAGACCGCGACCAGCAGGCCGACCGGCACGGCGACCGCCATGGCGATGATCGTGATCAGCAGCGTGCCGGCGAAGAGCGGCACCGCGCCGAAGGCGCCCGAGCTGCCGACCTGGTCGGCGCGCATCGCCGTCTGCGGGCTCCATTGCACGCCGAAGAGGAAATCCCAGAACGGCACGGCATGGAAGAAACGCAGCGATTCGAAGAAGAGCGAGAGCACGATCCCGACCGTGGTCAGGACCGAGAGGGTCGAGCAGGCGATCAGCAGCACCATGACGATGCGCTCGACCCGGTTGCGCGCGCGCATGGCCGGCGCCACGCGGCGCTGCGACCAGCCGAGCCCGAGCGTCGCCAGCGCCAGGACCGCGACGGCCAGAGCCGCGAAGCTGATCGACTTCAGGCTCTTATAGTGGTCGACCGCGGCGACCACGGCCGGATCGATGGTGCGGTCGCCGACGCCATAGACCGCGATGTTGCGGATGTCGTTGAAGATCAGCCCCAGCTGCGCCTGGCCGCTCTCGATCATGGCGACGGGCAGATCGCGGACGATGATGGTTTCGAGGATGCGCGGCTCGAGCGCGATCCAGAGCCCGAACAGGATCAGCGCGGGCAGGCCGCACCAGAGCGCGACATAGGCGCCGTAATAGCTCGGCAGCGAATGCAGCTTCTTCCAGTTTCCGCCGGCGAGCGCGATCGAGCGGTTCTTGCCGACCGTGAAGCCGATGACGGTGAGAAGGAGCAGGGCGGCAAGGATCGCGGTGGTCATGTGCAGGGGACTCCCGGTTTCCTTTCGCCGATCTCGTTTCGATGCGCCAGGTCCGCCGGCGCCGCGTCGTCATTCCGCCGGGAAGGTCGGGGAGGCCGGTCTCGATCGGATCGAAGCCGGCCGCCCTTCCCTGGCAAGCGGTCTTGGTCTTAGGTTCCCGCGGGCTAGCTGCCCATCGGCGTCAGGGCGATGGCCTTGGTCACCACACCCGAACGCTCGCTCGTCGGCAGCGGGATCAGGCCCTTGTCGGCCAGATAGCCTTCGTCGCCGGAAGCCTTGTCGCTCATGAACTCGGCCACGAACTCCTTGATGCCGGGGATGACGCCGACATGGGCGTTCTTCACATAGATGAACAGCGGCCGGGAAACTTCGTAGGAGCTGTCGGCGATGGTCTCGAAGCTGGGCACGACGCCGTCCATCTTGCTGCCCTGGATCTTGTCGGCGTTCTGATCGAGGAAGCTGAAGCCGAAGATGCCCAGCGACTGCGGGTTGGATTCGAGCTTCTGCACGATGAGATTGTCGTTCTCGCCAGCTTCAATGAAGGCGCCATCTTCGCGAACCGACTGACAGGCCTTCTTGGTCGCGTCGGCATCGAGGCCGAGCGGCTTCACCGAGGCTTCGCAGCCCTTGTCCATCACCAGCTCGACGAAGGCGTCGCGCGTGCCCGAGGTCGGCGGCGGGCCATAGACCTCGATCTTCTCGTTCGGCAGCGACGGATCGATATCGGCCCAGCTCTTGTAGGGATTGTCGGCCAGCTTGCCGTCCACCGGCACCTGCTTGGCCAGCGCCTTCCAGACCTGCTCGACCGTCAGATTGAACTGCGGGCCCGACTTCGAATTGGCGATGACGATGCCGTCATAGCCGATCTTGATCTCGGTGATCTCATTGACGCCATTCTTCTTGCAGGCCTCGATCTCGCTGGCCTTGATGGCGCGCGAGGCATTGGAGATGTCCGGCAAGTCTTCGCCAGCCCCGGCGCAGAACAGCTTGAAGCCGCCGCCGGTGCCGGTCGATTCCACGACCGGAGTCTTGAACTTGCCGGTCTTGCCGAACTGCTCGGCGACGGCGGTGGTGAAGGGGAACACGGTGCTCGATCCGACGATGCGGATCTGGTCGCGCGCTTCGGCCGTGCCGGCCAGCGCGAAGACCGCGAGCGCTGCGGTCGCGGCGAGGATGCGGGAATGTTTCATGAGAGAGGGCTCCATTGGCAGGGTGATGACCTTGCGAGTCACGATGACGGTCTTCAGGGTTTCGAGGGGCCCGGGTCATGCCCGGTCGTCCCACCGACGAGCCGGCCCGGGGCCTCGTTCCCCGACGTCACGCGGCCGAACCTATTCGCCGCCGCCAACAGAAATAATACAAATTTGTGACAATCAGATGACACCGCCAGGATTTCTGCGGGTCATTGTTTAACATACTGTGAATATTATGTTTTAGGCCAGGGCCCGAGCGGGCTTGCGGGCCTCCGCCAGAGGCAGGTGGACCGTGAAGATCGATCCGACGCCGGGGGTGCTGTCGACCGACAGCCGGCCCCGATGGCGGCTGACGATATGCTTCACGATGGCGAGCCCGAGCCCGGTACCGCCGATATCCCGGGACCGGGCCTTGTCGACCCGGTAGAAGCGCTCGGTCAGACGCGGCAGATGCTCGCGCGCGATGCCTTCGCCCTCGTCGATCACGGCGATCGCCAGCGACGGCCGCCCGCCCGACCGCCGGCCGGGCAGCTCGACCGGCTCGCGCCAGCAGGCCACCCGCACCGCGGTGCCGGTCCGGCCATATTTGATGGCGTTGTCGATCAGGTTCTGGAACAGCTGAGTCAGCTCGTCGCGATCGCCCTGGACCGCAGGCATGCTGCCGAGGTCCGAAAAGGCCTCGACGCCGGCGATGGGTGCGGGTGCGCCCAGCCGGATCGTCATGTTGCGCTCGGCGGCCTTGAGCCCCAGCGCATCGGCGAGCCCGCCCAGGATCGGCCCCAGCTCGGTTTCGCCGGTCGGCGGCTTATGCTCGTTGAGCTCGATGCGCGAGAGCGACAGCAGATCGGCGATGAGCCGCGCCATGCGCTGCGACTGCTGCTGCATGATGGCGAGGAAGCGCTCATGCGCTTCCGGATCGTCGCGCGCCGGTCCCTGCAGGGTCTCGATGAAGCCGATCAGGCTCGCCAGCGGCGTTCGCAGCTCGTGGCTGACATTGGCGACGAAATCCGCGCGCATCTGATCGGTGCGCCGCGCGGCGGTCATGTCCTGGATGGCGATGAGGGCCAGGAGCTGATCGGCCTCGCCCACCAGCGGCTCGACGCGCGCGCGAAGCACGCGCTCCACCGGCACCGGAAACACCAGCTCGACCTCGCGGCCGGGACCGCCTTCCAGCACCGCCTCGACCGCGTCGATCAAGGCCGGATGACGGACCATGGCCGAGAGATCGCGGCCCACGGCGTTGCGCCCGAACTGGCTTTCCGCGGCGGCATTGGCCTGGATCACATGGCGCTCGCCATCGACCAGCAGCACCGGATCGGGCAGGGCCTGAAGCACCCGGTCGGCCACGGCCAGGGTGGGCGGTTCCGCGGGGACGGGCTCGGGCGGGGGCTCGACGGGTGCCACCATGACCGGCGGCTCGATTCGCTTCAGGCCCCGCCGCCAGGCATAGATACCCAGCCCCACCAACAGGATCGCGAGGCCGGCGCCGATCAGGGCCGGCTCGATCGCCAGCCAGCCGCCGCCGGCCAGCAGCAACAGCAGCAGAAGGGGCGGCAGAATGGCCACCCCCGTCACACGCCAGATATCGCCAGGCCCGAGTTGCATCGTCTCCGTCGCGAGCGGCTTCGTCTCGTTCATGCCAACGGCCGCAGCCGGCCGGCCGATCGGCTCTTTGCCGATCGGCGCGTCGCTTGTATAAAACATTTATGGGATGGATGCGCGCACCGATGCTGGCCTTCGCCAGCGTCCTGCTTGGCCTCACGGCGCTGGCGATCAGCGGTGCCCGGGCCGACGACACCTCGACCACCCGCTATTCCGCCTGGCAGGGAGGGGCCGCCAACCCGCAATTGCAGGCCTTCGCCGCCAAGCTGAAGTCGATGGTGGACGAGGCCGACAAGGCCAAGGCCGCCGACCCGCTCTTCATCCAGGATCTGCGCGACCTGATCGCCTCGGCCTCGGCACCGGCGGCCCCGGCGACGCCCGCGGCCCAGCCGACCTTGCGTCTCTTTTATGACAATTTCCAGGACGGCAACTTCACCTCCAATCCGGTCTGGAAGGTGACGGCCGGCGTCTGGACCGTGGATGTGCTCGGCAACAACACCGGCCTCAAAAGCACGATCATCCCGCCGGGCCAGACCTCCAGCCAGAACATCAAGCTGAACGACGTGCTGGGCGCGCTGCTGCAGCCGCAGAACAACCAGACCTCGGCCAACGCGACCTACGCCTCGATCTATACCCCGGTCAGTATTTCCAACGTCTTCAAGGCCCGGCTCGATCTGATCTCGAAGGAGAAGTTCGGACGGCTCGATTTCGGTCCCTATCAGGGCCCTGGCGGCAGCACCGCCTATCGCGTCACCTATTTTCCGGGCGGCAATCCGAGCCTGGCGCTGCAGCGGGTCACGAGCCAGGCCACCACGACCATCGGCAGCTACGCCAAGCCGCTGGTGCTCGAAGGCGATAAGCCCCATTCGATCGAGCTCCTGCGCGACGGCGCGGGCGTCATGACCGCGTCGGTCGATGGCAAGGCGCTGATCACGGTCACGGACACGACGATCACCAAGTCCTTCGACGGCTTCCTGATCATCAACAGCGGCGGCCGTTACGCGATCCGCGCCGTGACGATCGACGGCACCAACTAAGCCGGCGCGATGAAGAAGGGATTTCGCCAGCTCCTGGAGGAGGCCAACGTCGAAATCCAGACGCTCGGCGTCACCGAGGCGCTGGCGCTTCACGGCGACAAGGACGTGCTGTTCGTCGATCTGCGCGACCCGCGCGAGCTGGAGAAGGACGGGCGCATCCCGGGCGCGTTCCATTGCCCGCGCGGGATGCTCGAATTCTGGATCGATCCCGAGAGCCCCTATCACCGTAAGGCCTTCGCCGAGCCCAAGCGGTTCCTGTTCTTCTGCGCCGGCGGCTGGCGCTCGGCGCTCGCGGCCAAGACCGCGCAGGATATGGGGCTGGAGAAGGTCGCCCATATCGAGGGCGGGTTCGGCGCCTGGCGCAAGGCGGGCGGCCCGGTCGAACCGGTATCGCCGCACGCCTGACGCTCCGAAGATTTAGCGGACCGCGGCCAGCCCCGCGAGCGCCGCCGCCGTGAGCAGATCCGAGACCGTGGCGCCGGCCTGGACGATCTGGGCGGGCTTGGAGAGACCCATCAGCACCGGGCCGATCACCGTGCCGCCCAGCTGCTGCATCAGCTTGGCCGAGATGTTGGCCGAATGCAGCGCCGGCATGACCAGGATGTTGGCCGGGCCCTTGAGGCGCGAGAACGGATAGAGCCGGCGCATCAGCTCGAAGTCGAGCGCCACGTCGACCTGCATCTCGCCTTCATATTCGAAGTCGACCTTGCGGCTGTCGAGCACCGCCACCGCCTCGCGGATGCGCTCGGCCTTCTCGCGCGGGGGATTGCCGAAATTCGAGAAGGAGAGCAGCGCGACGCGCGGCTCGTGGCCGATGCGCCTCGCGGCCGCGGCGCTCTGAATGGCGATGTCCGCCAGCTGCTCGGGCGAGGGCAATTCATTGACCGAAGTGTCGGCGATGAAGACGGTGCGACCCTTCGCGAACACCATGGACAGCCCGAGAAGCTGTTCGTTGGGCCGGGGATCGATCACCCGCGTCACGTCGTCGAGCGCGTCATAGAAGCTGCGGGTGATGCCCGTCACCATCGCGTCGGCATCGCCCTGCACCACCATGCAGGCGGCGAAGATGTTGCGATCCTGATTCACCAGCCGTTGGCAGTCGCGGAACAACAGGCCCGAGCGCTGCATGCGCCGATAGAGGAACTCGGCATATTGCGCATTGCGCTTGGAGAGCCGGGCATTGTGGATCTCGACGCCGTCGATCTCGCCCAAGCCGCCGGATCTGAGGGTCTCCTGGATCCGCTCCTCGCGCCCGATCAGGACCGGCGTGCCGTAGCCCGCATTGCGGAAGGCGAGCGCCGCGCGGATCACGCGCTCCTCTTCGCCTTCGGCGAAGACGACGCGCTGCGGATTGGCGTGGAGCTTCTCGAAGATCAAATGCAGGCCGGCCGCGGTCGGGTCGAGACGGGCCGACAGCTCGGACTCGTAGTTCCGCATGTCGATGATCGGCCGGCGCGCGACGCCGCTGTCCATCGCGGCCCGCGCCACGGCGGCGGGGATGCGCGACACCAGGCGCGGATCGAACGGCACCGGGATGATGTATTCCGGCCCGTAGCGCAACCGGCGGCCGGCATAGGCGGCGTCGACCTCGTCGGGCACGTCCTCGCGGGCGAGCTCGGCGAGGGCGCGCGCGGCCGCGATCTTCATCGGCTCGTTGATGGTCGAGGCGCGCACGTCGAGCGCGCCGCGGAAGATGTAGGGGAAGCCCAGGATGTTATTGACCTGGTTGGGATAGTCCGATCGGCCCGTGGCGACGATGGCATCCGAGCGCACCGCGCGGACTTCCTCGGGCGTGATCTCGGGATCGGGATTGGCCATCGCGAAGATGATCGGCTTTTGCGCCATGTTCCTGACCATGTCGCCGGTCATGGCACCCTTGGCGGAGAGGCCGAGGAATATGTCGGCGCCCTTGATCGCCTCCTCGAGTGTGCGCAGCTTGGTGTTCGCCGCATGGGCCGACTTCCACTGGTTCATGCCCTTCTCGCGGCCTTGATAGATCACGCCCGCGGTGTCGCATAGGATCACATTGTCATGCGGCATGCCCATGGACTTGATCAGCTCGACGCAGGCGATGGCGGCGGCACCCGCGCCGTTCACCACCATCCGCGCCGTCTTGAAATCGCGCGCCGTGAGATCGAACGCGTTGATGAGGCCCGCCGTGGTGATGATGGCCGTGCCGTGCTGATCGTCATGGAAGACGGGAATCTCCATGAGCTCGCGCAGGCGCTGCTCGATGATGAAACATTCCGGCGCCTTGATGTCCTCGAGATTGATGCCGCCGAAGGAGGGCCCCAGGAACCGCACGCAATTGATGAACTCGTCCACGTCGTGGGTATCGACCTCGAGGTCGATCGCGTCGATATCGGCGAAGCGCTTGAAGAGGACGGCCTTGCCCTCCATCACCGGCTTGGAGGCGAGCGCGCCCAGATCGCCCAGACCCAGCACCGCGGTGCCGTTCGAGATCACCGCGACCAGGTTGCCCTTGGCCGTGTAGTCATAGGCCGCCGCCGGGTCCTTGTGGATCCTGAGGCAGGGAAAAGCCACGCCCGGCGAATAGGCCAGCGACAAATCCCGCTGTGTCGTCAAAGGTTTGGTGGGCTGGATCGCAATCTTGCCCGGCCTGCCGCTGGAATGCAGCAGGAGGGCTTCCTGCTCGGTGATGCTCAATCGGTCGTCCAAGGTGTGGCTGCGCCTCCCGCGCTCACGGTCCACCCGAACGCCAAGGCTTGCATGTTTGGCCGGCGCTTGACTAGCGGGTCAAACACCGTACAGCCGGCTGAACAGCGCGCGAAAACCTGTATTGTCGCGCAAATCTTGCGAGATCGATGGGTTCAGCGATCCAGGAAGTCGTTGCGATCGAACAGCGCGACCAGCTCGATGCCGTCTTTCGCGAAGGCGGCTTCGGCACCTTCCAGACGATCGACGATGGTGACGACCTTGCGCACCTTGGCGCCGCGCTCGCGCACCGCGTTCACCGCCTTGAGCGAGGAGCCGCCGGTGGTGGTGACGTCCTCGAGCACGATCACGTCGGCGCCGTCCCTGAACTGGCCGTCGACCAGCTTGTTGGTGCCATGGCCCTTGGGCTCCTTGCGCACGAAGAAGCCCTTGAGCGGACGCTTGCCCACGCTCTTCACGCAGACCGCGGTCGCGATCGGCACGGCACCCAGCTCGAGCCCGCCCACGAACTCGACGGCGTCGCCGGCGATGACATCGAGGATCAGCTCGCCCACCAGCGAGGCCCCCTCGGGATCGAACAGCGTCTTCTTCATGTCGAAGAAGACGCTGCTCTGAGCGCCGGAGGCGAGCTTGAAGTCGCCGCCGGTGAGGAGCGATTCGCGGCGGATGATGGCCTTGAGCTTGTCGAACTGGGCTTGAGTCTCGGGACGGCGGCGGGCGAGCGCCATGGGGGTTGATCCTCCGGAAAAACCGCGCCACAACCCTGGCTGCGGTCGAGTTGCCGATGCTGCGCCGACAGGCGCAAGTTGGGCGGCAACCTACACGCGCCGCCTGCCCCCTGTCATGAGGGGAACCGCCTCTTTTTTATGGGAATCCGCGACTCCGAACCGATGTCCCTGACCCGCCCGCCCCGCGATCACCGAGAGCCTGCCGGCGGCGCGCCCGACGCGCCCGAGGATCCGGCTGCGCTGATCGCGGCCGAAGGCGGCGCCACGCCTCTGATGGCCCAGTATCTCGCCCTCAAGGCCCAGAACCGCGACTGCCTGCTGTTCTACCGGATGGGCGATTTCTACGAGCTGTTTTTCGAGGACGCGGTCAAGGCCTCGGCCGCCCTCGACATCGCGCTCACCAAGCGCGGCAAGCATGACGGCCAGGACATTGCCATGTGCGGTGTCCCTGTCCACGCGGCCGACGCCTATCTCGCGCGGCTGATCCGGCAGGGCTTCAAGGTCGCGGTCTGCGAGCAGATCGAGGATCCGGCCGAAGCCAGGAAGCGCGGCGCCAAGGCCGTGGTGAAGCGCGACGTGGTGCGTGTGGTCACGCCTGGCACGCTCACCGAGGACACGCTGCTCGATGCGCGCCGGCATAACTATCTGGCGGCCCTGGCCGACGCGGCCGGCGGGCTGGGGCTCGCCTGGCTCGATATCTCGACCGGCGATTTCCAGCTGCAGCCGGTCGAGCCGCGCGATCTGGCGGCGGTGCTGGCGCGCCTCTCGCCGGGCGAATTGCTGCTGCCCGAACGGCTGCTGGCGCAGGGGCCGGTGCGCGACCAGCTCGGCGACTGGACCGCGATCCTCTCGCCGCTGCCGTCGAGCCGCTTCGACAGCGAGGCCGCGCGCCGGCGGCTGGAGGCGCTCTATGGCGTCAAGGCGCTCGATGCCTTCGGCGGCTTCGAGCGCGCCGAGATCGCGGCCGCCGGCACGCTCATCGACTATGTCCAGCTGACCCAGCGCGGAAAACTGCCGCGCCTCTCGACGCCGCGACGCCTGGCGCGCGGCACGGTCATGGAGATCGACGCCGCGACAAGGCGCAATCTGGAACTCACGGAAACCCTCTCGGGCCAGCGTGACGGCTCGCTGATCGCGGCGATCGATCGCAGCGTGACGGGGGCGGGTGCGCGCGCATTGGCCGCGGCGCTGGCGGCCCCTTCGACCGAGCCCGCCATCATCGCGGCGCGGCTCGACATGGTGGAACGGCTGGTCGCCGACGGTCATCTGCGCGACGATCTGCGCGCGCTCCTGCGCCGCGCCCCCGACATCGAACGCGCGCTGTCGCGCCTCGTCCTGGGCCGCGGCGGCCCGCGCGATCTGACGGCGCTGAAGGCGGGCCTGGGCGTCGCGGGCGAGATCCGCGCGCTGCTGAACCGCGAGACCGATCTGCCGGCGGGGCTGGCGGCTGCCGCGCGCCATCTGGGCGATCACGGCGGTCTGGTGCAGCTCTTGACGCAGGCCCTGGCACCCGAGCTGCCGATCCTCATCCGCGACGGCGGCTTCATCGCCGCGGGCTATCACGCCGAGCTCGACGAGCTCAGGACCCTGCGCGATCACAGCCGGCGTCTGATCCTGGATCTCGAAACGCGCTATCGCAACGAGACATCGACGCCCTCGCTCAAGATCCGGCACAACAATGTGCTGGGCTATTTCGTCGAGACCACGGCGACGCATGCCGACAAGATCAGGGACAACAGCCTCTTCATCCATCGCCAGTCGATGGCCTCGGCCATGCGCTTCACCACGGTCGAGCTGGGCGAGCTCGAGCGCAAGATCGCCTCGGCCGCCGACAAATCGCTCGCGATCGAGCTGCAGCTGTTCGAGGCGCTGGTGGAACGGGTGCGCAGCCAGGGCGACGCGATCGCCGAGGCGGCGCGGGCGCTGGCCCTGACCGACCTGACGGCGGGCCTCGCCACCCTCGCATCCGAGCGCGGCTATTGCCGGCCGGTGGTGCTGGAGGATCAGAGCTTCGCGATCGAGGGCGGGCGCCATCCGGTGGTCGAGGCGGCGCTCGAGGCCAAGGGCGATACGCGCTTCGTGCCCAACGATTGCGATCTCGGACCGGAACGCCGGCTCTGGCTCCTCACCGGGCCCAACATGGCCGGCAAATCGACCTTCCTGCGCCAGAACGCGCTCATCGCCATCCTGGCGCAGATGGGGAGCTTCGTGCCGGCGGCGCAGGCCGCGCATCGGCGTGGTCGACCGGCTCTTCAGCCGCGTGGGTGCGGCCGACGATCTCGCCCGCGGCCGCTCGACCTTCATGGTCGAGATGGTCGAGACCGCGGCCATCCTCAACCAGGCGGGCCCGAAGTCGCTCGTGATCCTCGACGAGATCGGCCGCGGCACCGCGACCTTCGACGGGCTCTCGATCGCCTGGGCCACGGTCGAGCATCTGCACGAGGTCAATCGCTGCCGCGCCTTGTTCGCGACCCATTATCACGAGCTGACCTCGCTCGCGGCCAAGCTGCCGGCCCTCGCGCCCTACACCATGCGAGTCAAGGAATGGCAGGGCGAGGTGGTGTTCCTGCATGAGGTGGCGCCGGGCGCCGCCGACCGTTCCTACGGCATCCATGTCGCCAAGCTCGCCGGCTTGCCGGCGGCGGCGGTCGCGCGCGCCGAAGCGGTGCTGACGCTCCTCGAGCAGGGCCAGCAGGCGGGCGCGCTCGCCAAGCTCGCCGACGATCTGCCGCTGTTCTCGGCCGCCGCCGCGCGCGCCGCGCCGGGCGGCCTCGCGGAGCCGCGTCCGGTCGACAGCGCGCTGGCCGAGCTCCATCCCGACGAGCTCAGCCCGAAGGAAGCGTTGGAAGCCCTCTATCGCCTCAAGGCCCTACTCGCTTCCTCGTGATCGGCTCCCGACGAACGATTCCGAGACCGGTTTTCCGGGATGGCGCGGCAGCACCAAGCGCCGCGACTCCCGTGATCGATCCCGCATAACCGGATATTCAGTTCGATGCCGGCGCCGTCGCTCAGGACGGCGGCGGCGGTGCCGCCATCTCCATCTTGCGCGGGCTGACGCTCTTCTCGCCGAGATAGATTCGCACGACCGTGTGCTGCCAGTTGGCGCGATAGGCGGTCATGTCCGGGACCTTGATGAGGGCCTTGGTCTGGACCTCGTCGCGCTGCGAGCTGTTGGGCGCGCCGCCGAAGATCGGAAATCCGATGCCGAAGCTGGGTTGGACGCCCGAGCTCGAGCCGCCGCTCACCCCCACCCCGAAATTGAATCCGGAGGAACCGGTGTCCTGCGCGTGGATGGTCTCGCGGTCGAGCTGAAAGGCATCGGCCAGGCTGCCGTCCGGCGCCACCAGCTGGACCCGGTCGGCGGCCTGGGCATCGCGGATCGAGACCTCGATCGTGTCGGGACGGTCGACCAGGAACTTGGCCGTCACCGGGAGCAGGATGCCGCCCGCCCCCTGGCCGATCGACGGCGACCCCGGCTTGTTCGACGAGGGGGACGAGGTCGCCGTCTGCGGCAGGGGCGCCGGCGCCATGGGCTGCGAGCCGACGGTCGGCGCCGTCTGGGCGGCTTCGGAACCCATCGGCGTCGTGGCTGTGCTGTCATAGGCCGAGGCGTTGGGCGACTGGCCGGGCGACAGGGTCGGGGCCGGCGGGGGCGGCTTGTCGTCGGCGCAGGCGGCCAGGGCGAAACAGACCATCAGCACGGGCGCGAGGGCGCGCGGTCGCGATAACGGGCTCGGATGGGCAGAATTGGAGGGCATGAGAATGGGCCTTGTCCGGCGGCGGCTCGAATCCGCGTTCCCGCCCAGTATGAGCGGTCCGGGCCCCGCAATCACCAGTTGGTGTCAAACGCCCCCTCCGGCAATGGGTTCCGGGGCAGGGGATTCGGAACAACAACCATCCTCGCCCCCTCAGCAGGGGGAGAGGAAAGAGAGAAGCGGCACCGGTCCCGATTTGGCGGGAATGGCGTCGGCACCATATAATGGCGCCATGGGAGAAATCTCCGATCCCCGCAAGGTCATCGACCGGCGCCGGCTGACCGTGGAGCTGGCGGCGCTGGCCGACGAGGGCAAGCTCGACGAGGCGGCGGTTTCCCGGGTGCTGAAGGCGGCGCTCGCGGAAGGCCGCGCCGAGGTGCGGCGGCGCTTCGACGCTACCGGCGACGGCCGCATGGCCGCACGCACGCTCTCCTATCTCATGGATCAGATCATCCGCGCGCTCCATGACGCGGCGACGCAGCTGGTGTTTCCGCTGGCCAACCCCTCGACCGGCGAGCGCCTCGCCGTGGTCGCGGTCGGCGGTTATGGCCGCGGCGAGCTCGCCCCGCACTCCGACATCGATCTCCTGTTCCTGCTGCCCTACAAGCGCACGCCCTATGTCGAGCAGGTGATCGAATACATGCTCTACCGGCTGTGGGATCTGGGCCTCAAGGTCGGGCATTCGGTGCGCTCGGTCGATGAGTGCATCCGCCAGGCGAAGAACGACCTCACCATCCGCACCGCCCTCCTGGAGGCGCGCTATATCTGGGGCGAGCAGTCGCTCTATCAGGATCTGCGCGCCAAGTTCCTCAAGCAGATCGTGGCCGGCAGCGGACCCGCCTTCGTCGAGGCCAAGCTCGCCGAGCGCAGCCTGCGCCACAAGCGCATGGGCGATTCGCGCTATTCGCTCGAGGCCAACATCAAGGACGGCAAGGGCGGCTTGCGCGATCTCCATACGCTGTTCTGGATCGCGAAATATCTCTACCGCGTCGACGACGTGGCGGCCCTGGTCGATCGCGGCGTGTTTACGGCCGAAGAGGCGCGGCGCTTCGAGAAGGCCGAGGCCTTCCTCTGGTCGCTGCGTTTCCATCTTCACTACCTGGCGGACCGGCCCGAGGAGCGGCTGACCTTCGATCTGCAGCCGGAGCTCGCGCGCCGCATGGGCTATACCGACCATGCCGGCTCGCGCGGCGTCGAGCGGCTGATGAAGCACTACTTCCTCATCGCCAAGACGGTCGGCGACCTGACGCGCATCTTCTGCGCCGTGCTCGAAGCCCAGCATCAGAAGCGATCCCTGCTGTCGCGCGCGCGTTTTGGCCTGTTCCAGCGCGAGATCGAAGGTTTCCCGGTCGATGGCGACCGGCTCGCGGTCCCCGATGCGAACGCCTTCGTGAAGGACCCGGTCAATCTCTTGCGCCTGTTCGAGGTGGCGCAGCGCCACGATCTCGACATCCATCCGGCGAGCCTGCGGCTCGTCACGCGCAATCTGAAGCTGGTGGATGCGAAGCTGCGCGCCGATCCCGAGGCCAACCGGCTCTTCGTCGCGATGCTGACCTCGAAGAAGGGGCCGGAGATCACGCTCCGCCGCCTCAACGAGGCCGGCGTCTTCGGGCGCTTCATGCCGGATTTCGGCCGCGTCGTGGCGCAGATGCAATATGACATGTATCACCACTTCACGGTCGACGAGCACACCATCTTCGCCATCGGCATCCTGTGGAAGATCGAGCAGGGGCTGATCAAGGACGAGGTGCCGATCGCGAGCGAGGTGGTGCATCTGGTGCAGTCCCGCCGCGTGCTCTATCTGGCGGTGCTGCTGCACGACATCGCCAAGGGCCGCGGCGGCGATCATTCGGAGCTGGGCGCCGAGATCGCGCTCAAGATGGGACCGCGGCTGGGTTTCAGCGACGAGGAGACCGAGACCGTCTCCTGGCTGGTGCGCTACCACCTGATCATGAGCAACACCGCCTTCAAGCGCGACATCGACGATCCCAAGACGATCCAGGATTTCGTCGCCGCGGTGCAGTCGCTCGAACGGCTGCGGCTGCTGCTGGTGCTGACGGTGGCCGACATCCGCGCGGTCGGGCCCAAGGTCTGGAACGGCTGGAAGGCGCAGCTGCTGCGCGATCTCTATTGGCGCGCCGAGGAGCTGATCTCGGGTGGGCTCATCGCCGAGAAGCGCGAGGAACGGGTCAAGGTCGCGATCGATGCGCTGCGCGGCGAGCTCGGCGACTGGACCGACGCCACCTTCGCCGCCCATGTGGCGCGCGGCACGCCCTCCTATTGGCTGGCCTACGACAAGGAGACCCTGGCGCGCCATGCGCGGCTGGTCGAACGCGCGGAACGCGCCGGCGATGCGCTCGCTCTCGATACCCGCATCGACCATTGGCGCGCGGTCACGGAAGTGACGGTCTATACCGCCGACCGGCCGGGCCTGTTCGCGCGGCTCGCGGGCGCGCTGGCGCTGGCCGGCGCCAACATCGCGGCCGCCGACATCTTCACGCTCGCCAACGGCAAGGCGCTCGACAATTTCCAGGTCCAGGACAGCGAGGGCCGCGAGATCGAGCGGCCGGAGGACCTGAAGCGCATCCGCCAATGCCTGGAGCGGATGCTGGCGGACGACGAGCCGGCGCCGCCCGACCTGGTGTTCCCGCCCTCGCCGCTCGGCCGGCGTACCGAGCTCTTCAAGGTGGCGCCGCGCGTCCTGATCGACAACAAGGGCTCGGCCGAGCACAGCCTGATCGAGGTCAATGGCCGCGACCGGCGCGGCCTGCTCTATGGGCTGACCAAGGCGCTCGCCGCGCAGAAGCTGCAGATCATGTCGGCCAAGGTTTCGACCTTCGGCGCGCGCGCCGTCGACGTGTTCTATGTGAAGGACAAGTTCGGCCTCAAGGTCGAGGGCGATGCCCGCCTCAAGCCGATCCGCGAGGCGCTGATGGCCGTGCTCGAGGAGGGCGAGACCAGGACCGCGTCGCCCCCGGCCGCGCCTTCGCCGGGCGACCCCGACAGCGACTCGGCCGCGGCCGAGTAGGGCCCGGCCACAGCTTCCGAAAAATGCCGCAATCGGCTAGAGACTGGGGCTCTCTTCCGCCCTGATCCCATCCCCCGAGTCCCCGAGGCGAGGTCCATTTGACGAAGACGAGGAAGCCGACACCGCGCCCGCAGCCCGCCGGGCTCTCATGGCGCTGATCGGCTCGATCGTCAAAGTCGGCTCGCTCACCGGCGTCAGCCGCGCGGGCGGCTTCCTGCGCGACATCCTGATCGCCCATGCGCTGGGCACCGGGCCCATCGCCGACGCCTTCTTCGTGGCGATGCGCTTCCCCAACCTGTTCCGCCAGATGTTCGCCGAGGGCGCCTTCAACGCGGCCTTCGTGCCGATGTTCGCCGGCCGGCTCGAGCAGCAGGGGCCGGCCGCGGCCAAGGCCTTCGCCGAGCGCGTCATGTCGGTGCTGCTGTTCTGGCTTCTGCTCTTCACCATCGCCGCGCAGTTCGCCATGCCCTGGCTGATGTGGATCATCGCCCCCGGCTTCACCGAGGATCCGGTCAAGTTCGGCTATGCGGTGCAGTTCACGCAAGTGACCTTCCCCTATCTCCTCTTCATGTCGCTGACGGCGCTCCAGGGCGGCATCCTCAACTCGCTCCATCGCTTCGGCGCGCCGGCGGCCGCGCCCATCTTGCTGAATGTGGTGATGGCGGGCGCCCTCATCTTCGTCGTGCCCTTCACCGGGCGACCCGGCTTGGTGCTGGCCTGGTCGGTCGCGGCCTCGGGCCTCTGCCAGTTCATCTGGCTGGTCTTCTCCTGCAACCGCGCCGGCATGGCGCTGTCGCTGCCGATGCCGCGGATCGATCCCGAGATCAAACGGCTCTTGAAGTTGATGGTCCCGGGGCTGCTCTCGGGCGGCGTCACCCAGATCAACATCGTGGTCGGCACCATCATCGCCACCAGCTTCCCGGCCGCCGTCTCCTACCTCTATTACGCCGATCGCGTGTTCCAGCTGCCGCTGGGCATCATCGGCGCCGCCGTCGGCGTGGTGCTGCTGCCGACGCTGACGCGTTCCTTGCGCGCCGGCCGGCATGACGTCGCGATGCATAATCTCAATCGCTGCGTCGAATTCTCGATGACGCTGATCATTCCGGCGACGATGGCGCTCCTGTCCATTCCGGTCGCGATCATGACCACGCTGTTCGAGCGCGGGGCCTTCGACGCCGAGGCCAGCCGTGCCTCGGCCTGGGCGCTCGCGGCCTTCGCCGCCGGCCTGCCGGCCTTCGCCCTGGTCAAGGCCTTCGCTCCCTGCTTCTTCGCGCGCGAGGACACCACCACGCCCTTCCGCGTCGCGCTGATCGCGGTCGTGACCAATGTGGCGCTCAGTATCGGACTGTCCCAGACCATCGGCTTCATCGGCATTCCGATCGCCACCACCCTGGCGACGACGCTCAACGCCACGCTCCTGGGCGTGAGGCTCTTCCGGCTCGAGCATTTCGTGATGGATCAGCGGCTGAAGCGGCGCCTGCCGCGCATCTTGCTCGCCAGCCTCGGCATGACGGCGATCCTGCTGGGGACGACCTGGGCGATCGATCCCTTCATCGCGGCCGGCGGCTGGCTGCGGCTCATCATGCTGGTGGTGCTGGTGACGGTCGGGCTCGTGGCCTATGCCGGGCTGGGGCTGCTGTTCGGCGCCTTCGCGCGCTCCGATTTCTCCAAGGCGCTCTCGCGCAAGAAGGGCACGGCGCCCGCGGTCCCGCCGCCCGCTTCATCCGACAAGGACGCCAGCGGCGAGGCCTGATCCGAGGCGAGGCTCACTCGTTGCGCAGATGTGGCGCCGCCGGCGTCGAGAGCGCGCGCCAGGTGCCGCCCAATCCGATCAGCAGCGCCAGTGCTGCACCGCCGAGCGCGATGGCGAAGACGGCGGGCCCCGAGAAGCTCCACTCGTTCTCCATGCCGTAGGTGACCAGCACCCAGGAGGCGATCGAGCCCAGCAGGATCGCGAGCAATCCCGTCACCAGCCCCAGCAAGCCCTGCTCCAGCAGGAAGGCGCGGGCGAGATCGCGCCGCGTGGCGCCCAGCACCTTGAGCACGACCGCCTCATAGATCCGGCGCCGCTCCTCCGCCAGCACGGCGCTCGCCAGCACCAGCAGGCCGGAGGCCAGCGCCAACCCCGCGGTCGCGGTGATGGCGGCGCCGACGGCGCTCAAGATCCCGTCGACCGCGGCCAGCGCATCCTTGACCCGGATGGTCGAGACACTCGGGAACTGGGCCGCCACCGCATGGGCCAGCGCCGCTTCGCTTTCGGGCGGCAGGCTCGCGGTGGCGAGCCAGGTCGCGGGCGCGCCGGCGAAGCTGCCCGGCGAGAACACCATGACGAAATTGATGGTGAGATCGGTCCAGCGGATGGCGCGGATACTGGCGACCTCGGCCGTGATCTCGCGGCCCAGCACGCTGATGGTGACATGGTCGCCGGGCTTGAGACCCAGGGCCGCCGCCGCGTCCTCTTCGAAGGAGACCAGCGGCGGGCCCCGATAATCGGCCGGCCACCATTGGCCCGCGGTCAGGCGGCTGCCCTCGGGCAGCGTCTCGGACCAGGTCAGGCCGCGGTCGCCCTGCAGCACCCATTGCTGATCCTTCGGCACCGTCAACTGATCGGCCGGCGTACCGTTCACCGCGGCGATGCGCCCGCGCAGCATCGGCACCTCGCGGAAGGCGCTGACGCCCGGCGTCCGAGCCACCGCGGCGCGGAGCGGCTCGGCCTGATCGTTCTGGATATCGATGAAATAGAAAGAGGGAGCGACCGCCGGCAATGTCTGCGCGATCTGTCGATGCAGGCTGCCCTGCGCCAGCACCACCACGACCAGCACGGTCAGCCCCAGCCCGAGCGACAGCACCACGCTGGTGGTGGGAGCACCGGGCCGCGCCAGATTGGCGAGCGCGAGCCGCAAGGCCGGATGTCCCCTCTGGCGGCGCGCCAGATATTGCGCGAGCCGCCCCAGCGCCTGGGCCAGGACGCGAAACAGCAGGTAGCACAGCGCGGCCGCCACCACGAAACCCAGCGCCAACAGCCTGTCGGCCGAAATCAGCACGGTGAGACCGGCGAGGACGAGGCAGATGCCGCCCAGCAGCAGGCGGTCGCGCAGATCGATCGAGCGCGGCGCGGTGGCGCGGAAGAGATCGGCCGCCGGCACCTTGCGCGCGCGCGCGAGCGGCAGGAAGGCGAAAGCGAGGGCCGCGAGCAGCCCCAGGGCCGCCGCTTCCGCCAGGGGCAGCGCATGGATCGCGGCACGGAACGGCACGCTGAAATGGGCGGCGAGGAACGGGGCCGCGATATAAGGCGCGGCTGCTCCCACCATCAAGCCGATGAGAACGCCGCCGGCGGCCAAGCCCAGCACCAGCGCCAGATAGAGCCGCGCGATCAGGCCGGCGCTGGCGCCCAGGCATTTCAAGGTCGCGATCGTCGTGCGCTTGCCCTCGAGATAGGCGCCGACCGCGTTGGCGACGCCCACCCCGCCGATGAGAAGGGCGGCCAGGCCCACGAAATTGAGAAAGAGCGCGGCGCGGCGCGCGAAGCTCTTGATGCCGGGGCCGGCATCGCTCGGCGTGCGCACGCGGAAATCGGAATCGGGAAATTCGGCGCGCACCGCCTTGGCGAGCGCGTCCGATCTTTCCGTGGCCGTCGGCGGCAGCGACAGGCGCGTCTCGTAATAGACCAGGCTGCCCGGCACCAGCAGACCCGTCGCCGGCAATGCGTCCTCGGCGATCATCAGGCGGGGCCCCAGCGAGAAGACGGTGGCGCCGCGATCGGGCTCCGTGACGAGATGGGCCGTCAGGATGAACTCCTCGGCGCCGAGCTTGATGCGATCGCCGATATGGACGCCGAGGCGATCGAACAGCGCCGGATCGGCCACGGCACCGCGCGCACCGTCATGCGAGGCCAGGGCTTCGGCGAGTTTTTGCGGCGGATCGAGCTCGACCTGACCCACGAGAGGATAGGGCGCATCGACCGCCTTGAGCTCGACCAGGAGCGGGGCCGCATCGCCGATGACGGGCCGCACCATGCTGCGCGTCTCGACCAGGGTGGAGGTCGGGCCGCGCGCCTGGAGGAAGGAAAGTGTCTCGGGCTCGAGCGGGCGATAGACGCGCCGCAATTCGAGATCGCCGCCGAGGAGACGCGTGGCATCGGCCGCGATTCCCGCTTCGAGACTGGCCGCGAGCGAGCCCACGGCCGCGACGATCGCGACACCCAGCGCGAGGCAGGCCAGGAACAGGCGAAACCCCGCGATCCCGCCCCGAAGCTCGCGCCAGGCGAACCGCAGCGCCAGCGCCTGGGGCCTCCGGTTGGCGCGTGCGGACAAGACCAGGGCGTCAACCATGGGGCAGGCTGCCCAGGGCGGGTCCGTCGACCAGCCGGCCTTCGACCAGTCTTAATCGCCGTCCGCAACGCAACGCCAGGGCGGGATCGTGCGTGATCAAAAGGAGGGTGGTGCCGCGCCGCGCGACCTCGGCGAACATGAGATCCATCACCGCATGTCCAGTATCCGGGTCGAGATTGCCGCTGGGCTCATCCGCCAAAAGTAACCGAGGTTCGCAGGCGAAAGCGCGGGCGAGCGCAACCCGCTGCTGTTCGCCGCCGGACAACTCCCCCGGGTAATGCGACAAGCGCCGTCCGAGCCCAACCGCGGTCAGCTCCTCGCGGGCGCGCACGAAAGCGTCGACCCGTCCCGCAAGCTCCAGCGGCACCGCGACATTTTCCAATGCGGTCATGGTTGCGATGAGATGGAAGCCCTGGAACACGATGCCGACGCGGTCGCGCCGGAAGCGGGCGAGGGCATCTTCGTTAAGAGGCCCGAGCTCGACATCGTCCACCCGCACCCGGCCGCCGGTGGGCCGCTCAAGCCCCGCAATCACCATCAACATACTGGTTTTTCCTGATCCGGAAGGCCCTTCCACGGCAATCGTCTCGCCCGCCGCCACGGCGAGATCGAGGCCGCGCAACACGTTGACCTTTCGCTCCTGGCTACCCAAACTTAGCTCAATGGCTTCCAGTCGAATCATGCGCTCCGCTTTCGCTGTTGTCGCTGCCGGTCCCGGTCATCCTTGCGAGGGTGGCCGTCGGGACCTCCTCGATTTTGCACGACGTGGATTTCTGACGCTGATGTTGTCGTCGGCGTTCGCCTCGTTCGCGCTGCCCGTAATGGCTGCAGAACCTCTCCGCATCCTGGCGTTCGGCGACAGCCTGACTTCGGGCTTCGGACTGCCCGATGCGGACAGCTTTCCGTCGCAGCTCGAACGCGCGCTGATCGCGGCCGGCGAGAATGTGAAGCTGGTCAATGGCGGCGTCGCGGGCGACACGTCGGCCGGCGGTCTCGCGCGGCTCGATTGGACGCTCGCCGACAAGCCGGATCTGGTGCTGCTCGAGTTCGGTGCGAATGACGGCTTGCGCGGTCTCGATCCGGCGGCGACGCGCAAGAACATCGCCGCCATGTTGACGCGCCTCGTGCAGGACCGGATCCCGACGCTGCTGCTGGGCATGAAGGCGCCGCGCAATCTGGGCGCCGACTATGTCGCGGCGTTCGATCCGCTCTATGAGGATTTGGCGCGTCAGTACCAGGTGCCGCTGGATCCCTTTTATCTCGACGGTGTCGCCGGCGATCCGGCGCTCAACCAGAGCGATGGCATTCATCCGAACGCCGCCGGGGTCGCGGCGATCGTGAAACGCATAACGCCCGAAGTCATCGCGCTCATCAAGGCGCGCAAGGAAGACATGTCGGGCTGAGACGACGCAGGCGGGGGGACGCAAGCGATGGCGGTCTTTCGAGCCGCACATGCAGCCGGGGGCGACTGGAGGGCGTTGGTCGCGCAGCTCTCGGAACGGCTGAATGCGTCGGCTCATGGCGACAATATCGGGCTGCTTTATGCCACCGACTATCTGGCACGACATCTGGGCGAGATTCTGGCCGAACTTCGGCAATCGACCGGCATCGTCGATTGGGTCGGCACCGTCGGGATCGGGATCGGGGCCAAGCTCGCGGGCGAAGCCGCGGTCGGTCATTTCGACCAGCCGGCCCTGGTGGCCATGGTGGGGCGTCTGCCGTCCGACAGTTTCCGCGTGTTCGAACCGGTTCATGGCGCTTTCGGTGCCTTCCGCCGTGAATATGGGGATTGGCTGGCCCGCGCTCACCCCCTGCTCGGAATCGTTCATGGCGATCCCCGCAATCCCCTGGCACCCTCGATCGTGACCGATCTGGCCGAGCTGACCGGCAGCTTCCTGGTGGGCGGCATGACCTCCTCGCGCGCCGGAATTTTCCCGCAAGTGGCGCAACGCGTGGTCGAAGGCGGCTTCTCCGGCGTGCTCTTCGCGACCGGCGTGGGGGCGGCGACCGGCCTCACCCAGAGCTGCGCTCCCATCGGTCCGTCGCATCGGGTCACGGGCGCCGCGCGCAATCTGCTGACCGAGGTGGACGGGCGCCCGGCGCTGGCCGTCTTGAAGGAAGAGCTGTCGCCTCATTCGGAGGCCAGCCTCGAACGGATCGGCTGGGATTGCTATGTCGGGCTCGAGGACAGTGTCGGCACCGGCACCAGCCTGATGGCCCACGGCATCCTCGGCGCCGATCCCGATCGCGGCTGGCTGTCGATCGACCGGACGGTTCAGATCGGCAGCAGCCTCTCCTTCATGCGGCTCTCGCGAGAAGCGGCCGAGGCCGATCTGCGCGCCATGCTGGCGCGGGTCGTGACGCAAGGGCAGAGAACGGCGAAGGGGGCCGTTTACTTTTCCTGCACGCGGCGCGGTCCGCAATTGTTCGGCTCGGCGGAGGAAGAGTTCGCCATCATCGGGGACAGCCTGACGGGCGCGCCGGTCATCGGCTTCTTCGGTTCCGGCGAGATCTGTTACAACCGCATTCGCAGCTTCACCGGCGTGCTCGCGGTGTTCTTTTAGCGGCCTGGAACAGCGGGTTCGGTCAGGACAGTCCTGCTGACTGTTGCAAAGTCATGACAGGGGCGTACGGCTCTTCCACGATGTCATTTTGCCGAATTGACCGCGGACGCTATAAAGGAATCCGAGTCGCTATACCCCGAGTCGCCTGATCGCCAATAAAGGGGGCTGGTTGCTTTGCGTCTGTTCGTCGCCCTCTCGTTGCCCGACGAGGTCCGCCTCGGATTGTCGCATCTCTGCTGCGGATTGCCCGGCGTGCGCTGGGTGGCGCCGGAGAATTTGCACATCACGTTGCGTTTCATCGGCGAGGTCGACGGCGGGACCGCCGACGACATCGACGCTGCCCTCTGCGGCATCCGCGCCCCCGCCTTCACGCTCGAGCTCGCCGGCGTCGGCCATTTCGGCGACGATTCCAAGGTGCGCGCTGTCTGGGCCGGGGTGCGTCCGCAGCCGGCCCTGCAGCATCTTCACGACAAGATCGAATCCGCCGTGGTCCGCGCGGGTGCGCGGCCCGACGGCCAGCGCTTCCGCCCGCATGTCACGCTGGCGCGGCCGAATCAGCCGCCGCCGCCCTCGAAGATGCAGGCCTTCCTGGCCCAGCATGGGCTCTATCGCAGCCGGCCCTTCGAGGTGACGCATTTCACCATCTATTCGAGCTTCATCGGCGGCGAGGGTCCCTATTACCGCGCCGAATGTTCCTACGAGTTGTCGCGCGCGACGGTCTCGGCCAAATAGCGCATGAGCCCGGCGATGCCGGCATCGATCAGCCGATAGCTCAACCGATATTGCGCCTCGCCGCCATAATAGGGATCGGGAACTTCCGCCTGTCCGCAATCGGGCGCGTGGGCCAGCAGCAGGCCGATCCGGTCCCGCGCGGGCGGTGGCGCCAGGCGGCGCATCGACACCAGATGGCCGCGATCCATGCCCAGCAGCAGATCGAACCGCTCGAAGTCGGCGCGCTCGAGCTGGCGGGCGCGGAGGTCGCCGATCTCGACGCCATGGCGCGCGGCCTCGGCGATGGCACGGGAATCGGGCGCGTCGCCGGCATGATAGCCTTCGGTCCCGGCGGAATCGCCGAGGAGCCGGCCTTCGAGGCCGGCCTCGCGGATGCGGTGGCGGAACAGCCCTTCGGCCGTGGGCGAACGGCAGATATTGCCGGTGCAGACGAACAGAATCCGTTTCATCGCGTTACGAATGGCGTTGGCCTCTGGCGGCCGCCGGGCTTGGCGGGACGCCGCGAGCGACTAGAATGGGACCTCGATCATGGCACGCAACCTCGTCATCTTAACCGGCGCCGGCATCTCGCAGGAGTCCGGTCTCGAGACCTTCCGCGACGCGGATGGAATCTGGGCGAAGGTGCGCGTCGAGGATGTGGCGACGCCCGAGGGCTTCGCGCGCGATCCCGTGCTGGTGCATGGCTTCTATAATCAGCGCCGCCGCCGGCTGTTGTCCGACAGCGTGGTGCCGAACGCGGCCCATCATGCGCTGGCGCGGCTCGAACGGGCCTGGACCGCCGCCGGGGTCGGCGAGTTCCTGCTGGTGACCCAGAACATCGACGATCTCCATGAACGCGCCGGCAGCGAAGCGATCGTCCATATGCATGGCGAGATGCTCAAGGCGCGCTGCATGGCGTGCGAGGCGGTGCTGCCCTGGCATGACGATCTCGCGGTCGAGACGTTATGCCCGGCCTGCGGCGAGCGCGGGGGCTTGCGGCCGCATGTGGTCTGGTTCGGCGAGATGCCGTTCGAGATGGATCGGATCTTCGAGGCGCTGGGCCGGGCCGATCTCTTTCTCTCGATCGGCACCTCCGGCAATGTCTATCCGGCCTCCGCCTTCGTCGAGCTGGCGCGAGCCGCGGGCGCCCACACGGTCGAGCTCAATCTCGAGCCCAGCCAGGGCGCGGCCCTGTTCGCCGAGGCGCGGCATGGTCCGGCGAGCGAGGTGGTGCCGCATTATGCCGAGGCGCTCATCGACGCGGCGGCCCGTCTGCGTTCCTGATGGCGACCCGGCTCGATACCCTGCTGAAGCAGGCGCGGGGCTGCCAGGTCTGCGCCGCGGCTCTCCCGCATGGCTGCCGCCCGGTCTTGCGCGCCTCGTCGAGTGCCAGGCTTCTCATCGTCGGCCAGGCGCCCGGCCGGCGCGTGCATGAGACCGGCATTCCCTGGAACGATCCTTCGGGCGATCGCCTGCGCCAATGGCTCGAGATCGACCGCGAGCGCTTCTATGACGTGACGCAGATCGCGATCGTGCCGATGGGATTCTGCTTTCCAGGCACCGACGGGGCCGGCGGCGACCGGCCGCCGCGGCCCGAATGCGCGCCGCTCTGGCATCCGCAGATCATGCCGTTCCTCAAAGGCGTCGAGCTGACGCTGCTGGTCGGCAGCTATTCGCAGGCGTTCTATCTGGGCCGGCGGCGCGGGGGCACCATGACCGAGACGGTGCACCGCTTCGCCGACTACCTGCCGCAATTCCTGCCGCTGCCCCATCCGTCCTGGCGCAATACCGGCTGGATCAAGCGCAATCCCTGGTTCGAGGAAGAGTTGCTGCCGGTTTTGCGCAAACGGGTGCGCAAGGCGTTGGGAAACTAGACGGCTTTCATGTTGTTTTGTTTTTGTCATTGCCGGGCTTGACCCGGCAATCCAGCCTTGACGCTGCGGTGTCGTTGGCCCTGGTTCGCCGTGATGTCGAGCTTGTCCTCGGGCCGACCTTTGGTCGGACCCGGGGGCCCGGCGATGACAACGGGGGCCTACGCCTGCGCGCCGGCGGCGCGGCTGTCGGATTCTTCCTCGAGCCGCTCCATGTCTTCGTCGCTATAGCCGAAGTGATGGCCGATCTCATGGATCAGCACATGGCGCACGATATGCTCGAGCTCCTCGTCGCTGTCGCACCAGAAATCGAGCAGCGGCCGGCGATAGAGGAAGATCATGTCGATGTCGGTGACGACATCGCTGACGCTCTTGGCGCCCAGCGGCTGCCCGCGATAGAGACCCAGGAGGTCGAACGGAGTCTCGAGCTCCATCTCCTCCTCGGTCTCGGCATCGGGAAAATCCTCGACGCGGATGATCACTTCCTGGACATGCTGCGCCAGCTCCTCGGGAATCGTCCCGAAGGCAGCGGCCGCGATCTCCTCGATCTCGGCCAGGTCCGGGGCGGCGCCGAAGCGGCGGGCGGTCTTGATCAGGTCGGCCATGGTCTCTCGCTCAAGGGGCTGGCCCCGTCATTCTCACGCGTCAGAGTCGTTCGCCCCTGGGGCAAGGGTGAGGCAACGCTTCTCTGAAGATGTAGGATAGCGCGTTTGCGAGAGTCCAGCCGGGCCAGCAAAGGAGAGAGTCCATGATCGCCAAGCTCGATGCGGCCGCCCGCGCGGCGGCCCTCAAGGAACTGACGGGATGGCAGGCCGTTGCCGGCCGCGACGCCCTCCACAAATCTTTCAAATTCAAGGACTTCAACGAAGCCTGGGGGTTCATGAGCCGGGTCGCGCTGATGGCCGAGAAGATGGACCATCATCCCGAATGGTCCAATGTCTATAACCGGGTCGAGATCACGCTCTCGACCCATGACTGCGACGGCCTCTCGGAGCGCGACGTGAAGCTCGCCCGCGCGATCGGAAAGATCGCGGGATAGAGCCCGCGATCGCTATCGGCCTGCGGTCAGGGGAGACTTCCGACCTGGCCGGAGTGCGGTGCCTCTCGAAGATGGCGGAGCAGGGGCTCGCAATTCGCCACGCGCCTGGCGGATGATTTGCCAACCGCCGGCAATGCCAAGTCCGGCCATGACCACGGCGACGATCAGATCGGGGTAGCCCGTGCCGGTGCCAAAGACACCGGCCGCGGCGGCCACGACGGCAATGTTGCCGATCGCGTCATTGCGCGAGCAGATCCACACCGACCGCATGTTCGAATCGCCGGTGCGGAAGCGATAGAGAATCAGCGCCACAGCGGTATTCGCGATGAGGGCAAGGATGCCAACGGCCCCCATGACATTCGCCCGGGGCAATGTTCCGGCATAAACATGCCAGACCGTCGAGCCCAATACCCATGTGCCGAGAGCCAACAAACCCCAGCCCTTCAGCAAAGCCGCCCGGGCCCGCCATGCGAGGCCCAGGCCGGCCACGCCAAGGCTGATGGCGTAATTGGCGGAATCTCCCAGGAAGTCCAGCGCATCCGCCTGCAGAGACGCAGAGCCGGCCGCGACACCCGCGATGATCTCGCCGGCGAACATGGCCGCATTGACGGCCAGGGCAATCCAGAGCGCCCGGCGCCAGGCGGGACTATTCCCGCCCTTGTTGTCGCCAGCGCAGTTCTCGTCTGAACAGCAGCCCGCCATGGTGGCTTCTCGTTGAATGAGGTCTCGCTGCGTCTTATATGGACCCTGTAGTCATTAGAGGGTCAAGCGATGGCAGCGCGTCTTTCAATCGGCGACTTGGCAAGGGCGACCGGGGCCAAGGTCGAGACCATCCGCTATTACGAAGCCGTCGGATTATTGCCGAAGCCGACACGGACTGCTGGCAACTACCGCAGCTTCGGGCTGGATCATCTCTCTCGATTGGGATTCATCCGTCGCGCCCGGGATCTCGGGTTTTCACTCGATGAGGTGCGCGATCTCATTCGCCTGTCGGACGACCGGAGCCGACCCTGTGGCGAGATCGATGCGATTGCCCAACGTCATCTGGATGACGTCGAACAGAAAATCGTCGACCTCGATCAACTCCGGAAAGAGCTCAAGAGTCTGATCAAGCAGTGCCATCGAGGGAAAGTCGCGGATTGCCGCATCCTGGACGCCCTGGCGACCTCAACTCCGCATTTTGCAGCTATAAAGCCGCCATCAATCGCGTGATGCTGACTGCTATCGTCTGCTTCTATCTCAATCATGAGTCCCGAGCCTAAAGCGCTGTCGATCGCCCCCTCGACCCGTCGGACGACCAAGCCCGCGCCGCGACGGCGATCACGGCAAGCGTCGCCGTAGTCCCATCAGCCTCACCCTTCTCGAAGTCGCCCTCGGTCTGGGCCATGGCGTTGGTGACGTGTGCGAAGCACACGACGGAGCAATGCATGGCAGCAGCGAAGGCGTAGAGAGCCGCGGCTTCCATCTCCACGGCGAGCACGCCTTGAGCTTGAGCCGCGTCGATTGCCGACTCGGTCTCGCGATAAGGTGCGTCGGTGGTCCAGCTCGCGCCACGATGGACGATGATGCCTCCAAGTTGCGAAAGGGCATCTTCCATTTGGGCCAAGAGCGCGGGCTCCGGGGCCTCGGCGAATCTGGACGGCGGAAGATAGTGGTAGCTCGTCCCCTCGTCACGTAGGGCGCGATCGATCAGAACGAAATACGGCGTCGGCCCATGATTGGCGATCTGGCCGGCCGACGTGACGCTGACGAGCAGCCTGCTGCCTGAGGCAAAGAGCTGTTCGGCGACGAGCACCGCGAAGGATGCGCCTACCGCGCAGCCAATGATGCCGACCTCTCCGAAGCCATCGAGGTCGAAGGTGAGAAGGTCCGTATGATAACAGGCCCAGCCCTTATGGAGACGACACGCGCCGGTACGCTTGAGCCGGCGCACGATGTCACCGTCCGGATCGAGTATGCACACGTCCGGCACCGCAAGCAGAGGCAGCTCCTTCTGCCGGCGTGCCTCGCGCAGCAGGGCTTCCGGCCGGAACACCGACGGTGCTCCGTGGTCCTTGCCGGACGTGATTGGCCAAGCGGCGTCATGCGAGGAGCCATCGCCTGACGCCCCTTCGATGCGCCCCGTCCGATGATCATTCATCAGATCGCTGCCTCGACCTCAAACCCAGCTGCTTTCCATTCGGGAAAGCCATCCTCGAGGCGTCGGGCCTTGTAGCCCTTTGCCCGCAATGCGGCGACTGCTTCGAACGACAGGACGCAAAAAGGTCCGCGGCAATAAGCAACGATCTCCTGATCCTTAGGCAATTCGGAGAGCCGCCGCTCCAGCTCACCGAGGGGCAGGTTGAGCGCGCCCGGCAAATGGCCGAGCAGGAACTCATCTTTCGGCCGCACATCCAGCAAGATCACGCTGCCGGCCTGAAGTCGATGGACCAGGTCATCGCGAGAGACAGGTTCCAGCGCGTCGAGCCGGTCGAAATAATCCGAGACGATGGCGCGGACCTCGGCACGATTTCGCTCGGCGTAAGATCGCAAAGCGGCCAGCAGTTCCAAGATCGGGCCATCGCCAAGCCGATAGAGGACGTGCTTGCCGTCACGGCGGGATTGGATAAATCCGGCCCGCCGCAGGTGCTGCAAATGCTGCGAGGCATTGGCAATCGACAAACTGGTGAGCTGCGCCAGCCGCTCCACCGACCGCTCGCCTTGAGAGGCATGCTCCAGCAACTCCAGCCGGTGCGCATGGCCGAGCACGCGCGCCAACTCTGCAAACTGTTCGAAAATCTGAATTTTCGGATTGGTCATGGGAGGGGCTGGCTTTCGCATATTATTCAATTAATATATTGAATAATTGATTGATTCTGTCAAGCCGCGCGCTGTATCGAAGGAATCCGCCGATGGTCGGCCATCCCTATGCGCCACAATCCGACCAAGCTACGGGTCACGACCCGGGCATGGGCGAAGCGTTTCCGGCGACCTCCATGCCCAACCGGGACTGGTGGGCGACGCTGTGGCCGGATCCGATTGAGATTCTGCAATGCCTCGGCATCCAACCCGAGATGACCGTCCTCGACCTGTGCTGCGGTGACGGCTATTTCACCGCGCCTCTCGCCAAGCTCGTCAGCGGGCGCGTGTATGCCCTCGATCTCGACCCCGCGATGATCGAGCTGGCCAGGGCCGAGGTCGCGCGGCAAGGGGCATCGGTCCGGCGGTGGATTTGCGCCGATGCGCGAGAGGTCGCGCAGCTTCTCCCCGAACCCGTCGACTATGTGCTGATGGCCAACACGTTTCATGGCGTGCCGGGTCAGCGCGGCCTTGCACGCGCCGTCAGGGTCGTGCTTCGGCCGAAGGGGATGTTCGGCATCGTGAACTGGCATCCGCTGCCAAGGGAGCAGACGGTCGTGTTAGATCGACCCAGAGGACCGAAAACCGACATGCGCATGTCGCCCGAGGCGGTCGTGGCCGTCATCGAACCCGAGGGATTCCGGACTGTCCGGATCGTCGAGCTGCCGCCCTTTCACTACGGAGCCATTTTCGAGAAGGCAGCGACGTCAGAATGATCCAGATAGAGCAACCTTGCCATTGTCCAAGGCTTGGTGTCGGCATTATCCGGCAGCAATCCGTCCCTGGCTCGATCGTTTGTATCAGCGCGGCGCCATCCTGAGCGCGCCGTCGAGGCGGATCACCTCGCCATTGATCGCGGTGTTCTCGATGATGTGGAGGCAGAGCCGCGAATATTCGTCCGCGCGCACCAGTCGGCTCGGGAAGGGCATGGTGTCGGTCAGGCTCTTCTGAATTTCCAGCGGCAGGGTGAGCATCATCGGCGTCGCCACCAGGCCTGGTGCGATGGTGTTGACGCGGATGCCGCGGCCGGCGAGATCGCGCGCGGCAGGCAGCGTCAATCCGACGATGCCGGCCTTGGAGGCGGCATAGGCCGCCTGGCCGATCTGGCCCTCATAGGCCGCGACCGAGCTGGTCGAGATGATGACGCCGCGCTCGCCATCGGCCAGCGCCTCGGTGCCCGACATGTCGGCGGCCGCCAGCCGCATCATGTTGAAGGTGCCGATCAGGTTGATGGTGATGACCTTGCTGAACTTCTCCAGCGCCAGCGGGCCGTCCTTGCCGACGATGCGGCCGGGAATGAGGATGCCCGCGACATTGATCAGGATGCGTGCCGGCCCATGGCGCTCGCGCGCGGCCTTGACCGCCGCCTCGCCCGCGGCCGCGTCGGACACGTCGGCGATCGCGGCGAAGCCGCCGATCTCCCTGGCGACCGCCTCGGCCGCCTCGCGATTGACATCGACCAGCGTCACCTTGGCCCCCGCCTTCGCCAGGTGGCGGGCCACGTCGGCCCCCATGCCGGAGCCGCCGCCGGTGACGATCGCTGCCTGTCCCTTGATCTCCATGGCCCTCGCCTCTTCCTCGAAAAATGGCTGATTTCCGTGGCCGACCGGCGCTTTGCCCCGGCCTGCCGCGGCGCAGAATGACCAGCCGGGCCGCCGGCCGCAAGGGTCGGAAGGATTTCTCGTAATACCCGCGTCTTGCGGAGGGGGATGGC
>CAVOLB010000097.1:0-112482 GCA_963696655.1 uncultured Alphaproteobacteria bacterium | reverse complement strand
GCGCTCCCTGATCAATCGACCTCGGCCGTTTCGCAGCGCACCGGCTCCCCGGCACGGCAGACGCTGGCGTAGCGCTGCGAGCGGCCCGCCTGGATCGGCAGCAGCGGAACCTGTCCCCGGCTCGCCGCGGAATCGCCGGGCGCGCTGCAGAAGACATTCTCGATCATCATCAGGCGCTGCCCGTCCGCACGCGGGATATAGAGCGCGCCGTTCGCCGGCTGACGATGGAACTGCACGGTCTTCGAGGCGTTCTCTTCGATCATCCCCAGATCCTGGGTGACCCAATGTCCGAAATTGATCATGCAATGGATCGCGCCCGATCCCTTATTGACGATCGTCAGGGCGACGGGCGCATCGGCGGCGGTCCCGTCGGGCAGGCTGCAGGCCGCCATCGCGAGCGACAGCAGGAGCGCCGCGGCGGCGCGCGTCGTTGAGCGGGCGGGAAATTCCATGCTAGCTTCGTCCTCGTTCGATCGTGGCGGTCGCGCGTCTCGCACCGGGGAGCGGCGGATGATTTTGCGCAAGACGCTTTTCGTCAAGGAGACGGTGCTGGCCGAAGCCGGCAACCCGGCCGTCCGCCCGATCACGCGGGTCGCCGCGATCGCCATCCTCCAGAACAGCTTCGCCGGGCTCGGCGTGCAGGATCTCTCGCCGATGTTCGATCTCGGCCTGAAGCTCGGCGAGGAGCTGATGCCTCAGGCCGTGGCCCTGTTGCCGCAACCGGCCATGGCCTACGGCAAGGCCGCGATCGTCGGCGTCGAGGGCGATCTCGAGCATGCCGCGGCGATCCTGCATCCGAAGCTGGGCAAGCCGATGCGCGCAGCGGTCGGCGGCGGCGAAGCCATCATCCCATCGACCACCAAGGTCGCGACGGCCGGCACGCTGATCGACGTGCCGCTCGGCAACAAGGACAATGTCTGGTCCTTCGACGAGCTCGACACCATGACGGTCTGCGTCGCCGATGCGCCGCGTCCGCGCGAGATTCTGGTCGTCATGGCGGTCAGCGACGGCGGTCGGCCGAACCCGCGCGTCGGCAAGGGCCGTTCGGTCGTCTGATCTCCGACCGGCCGGGCGCCAGCCCAAACGATTCATGCCCATGTCGCCGGCGCCAGTGGCGGTCGGCCCCGCAGCAGATCGCTCGCGCGTTCCGCGAGCGCGATGATGGCGGCGTTGACCGGGCCCGTGGTGATGCGGGGAATGACCGAGGCGTCGACGACATGAAGCCCCTCGATTCCCCGCAGGGCGAGGCCCGGCGTCACCACCGCCTCCGCGTCCGTTCCCATCCGGCAGGTCCCGACTGGGTGGTGATGCGTATAGGCGGCCCGCGCCAGGAACGCCAGGCGATCCGCCTCGCTGCGGCACTGCGGTCCCGGCAGCAGCTCCGCCTCTCGCCAATCCGCGAGTGACCTGGCGCCGCCGACCGCCTGCGCCCGCTCCAGCGCATCGAGATAGGCCCGCCGGTCATAGGACTCCGCCAGATAGTTCGGATCGATCAGCGGCGCGGCCTTCGGGTCCGCCGAGGCGAGCCGGATCTGCCCGCGGCTGCGCGGCTGCGTGAACCCGAACATCAGCGTATAGGCCTCGCCATAGGCCGGCGCCGCGAAACACTCCGTCACCACCGGCGCGATCACGCAGGCCAGCACCAGCTCGGGCGCCGATTCGGTTCCGGCGCCCGGCCGCTCGATATACATGAGCGATTCCGAGTTCTGATAGCGCGAGGGCGGCACCGGGCGGCGCGCGCGATAGACATTGCCGCCCGAGAGCAGATGGTCATGCAGGTTGCGCCCGACGCCCGGCAGATCCAGCCGCACCGGGATGCCCAGCGCCTTCAGCTCGTCGGCCGGCCCGATGCCGGCGCGTAACAGCAGCGTCGGCGACGCGATGGCGCCGGTCGCCAGCAGCACGCCGCGCTCGGCCGCGATCCGCTCGATTCCCTGAGGTCCCTGAAGCTCGACCCCGCGGCAATGGCGCGGGCCATCGAAGGTCAGCCCGCGAATCTCGTGCTGCTCCAGCAGGTGAAGATGGGGACGCGCCAGCACGGCCGGCGTCAGATAGGCGTCGGCCGTGCTCTGGCGCCGGCCTTCCTTGATCGTCAGGCTGTTGAGAGTCGGGCCGGCCATGCGGGGACCGTTATGCTCGGCCGTCGGCATCAGGCCGATTTCCTCTCCGGCTGCCATATAGGCGCGCGTGATCGGATGCGGATCGTCCGGCGTCGTCAGGCTGACGGGGCCGCCCTGCCCGTGATAGCGCGCCGCGCCGCTGTCCCGGCTCTCCGAGGACCAATCCTCGGAGCGGATGAAATAGGGCAGGAGATCGCGGTAGCCCCAGCCGGCGGCGCCGGCCGCCACCCAGGCGTCGAAATCGCTCGGATGTCCGCGCACATGGGCCATGGCGTTGATGGTGCTGGAGCCGCCCCGCACGCGGCCCCGGGCCCAGGCATGGACGCGGTTGGCGGTATGGCGCTGCGGCACCGTCGCGTAGTTCCAGTCGATCGCGGTGCCCTGCAGCGCCGGCCAGGCGCGCGGCAGGCTGACCTGGGGGTCGGTCGGCGGACCGCCGGCCTCGACCAGCGCGACCGAGACGGCCGGATCCTCGCTCAGCCTCGCCGCCAAGACCGAGCCCGCCGTGCCGGCGCCCAGGATGATCCAATCAAAGGTTCGCAATGGTTCCCCTCGGGCCCTCGCCCTGATGACGCCGTGAAATGAGTTGTGATATTGTCCGATCGCGCAAGGGGCCGCCACAAGGCCGAGCACAAAAAATGGGCCGATAACGGCTCGCGCGACGCAAATCCGGGAGGGGAACCATCATGGCCACCAAGGAACCTATCATCACGTTGTCGGCCGGTCCGGTGGCTGCCTACCCGGCCGTCATGCGCGCGCTGTCGAGACCAATCGGGTATGACTATGACCGTCACTTCCTCGAATTCTACGAGGCGGTGAACCGGAAGGTCACCCAGGCGCTGCGCAGCAACTCGCCGGCGCTGATCCTCCATTGCGAGCCCGCTCCCGGCCTCGAGGCCGCGGCCGCCTCCCTGATCGGCCCCGACGACGTCGTGCTGAACCTCGCCTCGGGCGTCTATGGCAAGGGCTTCGGCTACTGGGCGGCGCGCTACAACAAGGAACTGGTCGAGATCGAGGTGCCCTATAACGAGGCGATCGACCCGGCCCAGGTCGAGGCAGCCTTCAGGAAGCGCCCCGACATCAAGATCGTCTCGGTGGTCCATCACGACACGCCGTCCGGCACCATCAACCCGGTCAAGGAGATCGGCCAGATCGTGCGCAAGCACAATGCGCTGATGCTGGTCGATGCGGTCTCGTCCTGGGGCGGCATGGACATCCATCCCGAGGAGAGCTGCGCCGACATCTTCGTGACCGGTCCCGGCAAATGCCTGGGCGGCGCACCGGGCCTGACCATCATGGCGGTCAACGACCGGGCCTGGAAACATATGGAGGCCAACCCGAAGGCGCCGCGCGCCTCGGTCTTGAGCCTGCTCGATTGGAAAGAAGCCTGGCGCCAGGACAAACCCTTCCCCTTCACGCCCTCGGTCGCCGAGGTGAACGGGCTCGACGGCGCCATCGATCTCTATTTGGCCGAAGGTCCCGAGGCCGTCTGGAAGCGCCATGCGCTGACCGCCAAGGCCTGCCGCGCCGGCATCAAGGCGATGGGACTGTCGCTCTGGGCGGCGCGCGAGGAGATCGCCTCGCCGACCTGCACCGCCGTGCGCGTGCCCGATGGCCTCAAGGATGACGACATCCTGGCCGCCGCCCGCTCGCTCTATGGCGTGGTGTTCTCGTCCGGCCGCGGCGAGACCAAGGGCAAGCTCATCCGCATCGGCCATATGGGCCTGGTGGCCGAGCCGATCTATGCGGTTGTCGCCGTGACCGCCTTCGGCGGCGCCCTCAAGAAACTGGGCCGCAAGGTCGATGTCGGCGCCGGCGTCACCGCCGCCACCGCCGTGATCGACCAGGCGCGCGCCTGACCCTCAACCCAACGAACCATTCTTCTCAGGGGAGATTTCGAGCATGAAGCGTTTCGACGGCCGCGTGGCCATCGTCACCGGCGCGGCCCAGGGCATCGGCAAGGCCGTGGCGCTGCGCCTCGGCCAGGAGGGCGCCCTGGTGGTCGCCGCCGACATCAACGGCAAGGGCGCGGAAGCGACCGCCAGGGAAATCGGCGGCAAATCCATTGGTGTTGCAACCGACATCGGCGACCCCGCCTCGGTCACGGCGCTGCACAAGGCCGTGATCGACCGGGGCGGCAAGCTCGACGTCACGGTCAATGTCGCGGCGATCGTGCCTTTCGTCGCCTGGGACGCGCTCACCTTCGAGGAATGGCGCCGCATCATGCGCGTCAATGTCGACGGGCTCTTCCTGATGTGCCGGGCCAGCTCCGATTTGATGCGCAAAGGGGGCTATGGCCGCATCGTCAATTTCTGCTCGAACTCGATCTTCGCCGGCACGCCCAACATGGCGCACTACGTCGCCTCCAAGGGCGCCGTGCTGACCTTCACCCGCGCGCTCGCGACCGAGCTCGGCGGCTACAAGATCACCGTCAACTCGATCGCGCCGGGCCTGACCGACACCGAGGGCGTGCAGAAGACCGACCACAAGAATGCCTTCGAGTTCGTCGAGATGCTGCAGGCGATCAAGGGCCGCGGCACGCCCGACGACATCGTCCCCGCCGTCGCCTTCCTCGCCTCGGAGGAAGCCCACTGGGTCACCGGCCAGTGCCTCGCCGTCGACGCCGGCATGGTGCGGTGGTAAGTCGCTGGGCCGGCGATTTCCTTCACTTTCCTCTCCGCCCGCATAGCGGGGGGATCCTCCTACGCCAAGGCTTCGGAGGACCAAGGCCGAGAGGGCCTGCCCTCCGAAGCGCGTTGCGCGAAGGAGGGTTGCGCAGGCTTAGGTGAGACCGAAGGTCGAACCTTAGCCGAAGCTGGGAGAGGTGGGCCTCTCTTGCGCACACACCCTCTCCCAGCTACGAGTAAGTCTCCGCTCCGACTAACTCTTCGCAACCCTCCCCCTCACTACGTGAAGGGGAGGAAACAAAATTGAAATTGATTCCGACGAGCGGAAGCGCGCCGCCTACGAATAGAACCCCGGCGCCTTCACATAGTTCGGGAAGCTGTCCGGGTCGTGGCTGTAGAACAGCTCGGCGTTGTGCTTCTCGGCCAGCTGCTTCAGGCGATGCATCGACTTCAGGCTCGCCGTCGGGTCGAGATGGAAGCTCGAGATGCAGTTCATATCCATGTTCTTCTGGCTGTAGCAGGCGTCCGCCGTGAACAGCATCGGCCGGCGGTTCGCAAGCTCGACCATCAGGCTGTAGTGGCCGGCGGTGTGGCCCGGGGTCTCCAGGAGCCACATGCCTTTCGCGATCTCCTGATCGCCGGTCACGGTCTCGAATTTCGGCGTGTACATGTCGAGCGCCGGCTCGGCCGGGAGCGCCTTGCCCGCCTTCTTCGCCAGCTCGGGCGCGAAGGTCATGTCGGAATAGCCCAGATGCTCGAAGGGCTGGTGGTTGGTCGAGGCCTCGAGCTCCTTCGCGTGGCAGACGGTGCAGGCCTTGCTCAGATGCTTGTTCCCACCGCAATGATCGAAGTGATAGTGCGAGTTGATGACATAGTTGATGTCGGTCGGCTTGAGCCCGATCTTCGCGAGCGCGCCCGGGATGGTCTGCTCCGGCGTCTGCATCGGCTTCTCGAAGGGCAGCACCCGCATCACATGGGCATGGTCGTAGCCCGTATCGAAGATATAGCGGCCGTCCTGATGCTCGATGAGCACCGCATAGCAGGGGAAGCGAAGCTCGCCGCCGGGCCCGCGGTTCCAGAACGCGTGGAACCCGTCGATGACCAGCGAGCCGCCATCGAGAATGTAAACCTTGGTGTCCGTCATCGGCTCGTTCTCCCTCTCTCGCGACCCCGCCCCTTCTCAGGGCCTGTCCGGCCCTCCGGGCGGTTCTCTTTGACGTCCAATTCTAGCGCTCGCCGCGCACATAGGGCAGCCCCAAGGCCGCCGGCAGCACGCTGTGACGCCCGAAGATCACCAGCACCAGGATCACCATGGCGAAGGGCAGCATCTGCACCACGTCGGTCGGGATGTTGAGCCCGGCCACCTGGAGCGCCGTGGTCATGGCCAGGCTGACGCCGAAGATGAGGGCCCCCAGCAGCACCCAATAAGGTTTGCCCCGCGCCAGCATGGCCAGCACGATGCCGATGAAGCCGGCCCCGTTGGTCATGAAGGGCACGAACAGCCCGGCGCCCACATTGGCGAGATAGGCGCCGCCCATGCCGGCCAGGAACCCGGTCGCCAGCACGGCGCCCACCCGGGTCGCCACCACGCTGACGCCGGCGGCGTCGAGCGCGCCCGGCTTGCTGCCCGCGGCCTCGAGATTGAGCCCGACATCGCTGTGCTTGTAGAGCCAGCCGACGGCGAAGGTCGCGGCCACGATCAGATAGACGACGAGATTGTGATGGAACAGAGCCGGCCCCAGCACCGGGATCTCGCTGATGCCGGGGATCTCCAGCACCGGCGCCTTCCCCAGCCGCGGATAGGAGCGCGCGAACTGGAAATGATGCAGCAGCGCGGTCAGCCCTTCGGCGCCCAGGGTCAGGCCGATGCCGATCACGATCTGGTTCATGCCGAGCCGCACGCAGAGCAGCGCCATCAGCGCCGCCACCAGCATGCCGCCCAGCCCGCCGAAGACGAAGCCCAGCGCGAAGGAGCCCGTATAGAAGGCGGCGACGAAGCCGGTATAGGCGCCGAACAGCATCATGCCTTCGATGCCGATATTGAGAACGCCGGCCTTCTCCGAGATCTGCTCGCCCAGACCCACGAACAGCAGCGGCACGCCAGCCGTGATCGCGCCGAACAGGAGCGAGGTGAGGAAAGGTTCGGTGAAGAGACCGTGCATCCGATCAGCTCCTGGTCCGGGCCAGGCGGCGATGATCGAGATATTCGACCAGCGCCAGGAAGATCAGCAGCAGCGCCACCAGCACCAGCGTGTAGAAGGTCGGCACGCCCAGCCGCACGGCGGCACTCTCGCCTCCGACCTGCAGCACCGCGAAGAACATGACGAAGGCGATGGTGGCGATGCCATGGAACCGCGCCAGGAAGACGAGCGGCACGACGAGCAACCCGAAGGAGGGATTCCAGTCGGCGCGCACCGAGCCCCAGACGCCCAGGATGTCGACCGCGCCCCCCAGACCCACCAGGCCGGCGCTGATGGCGAAGGTCGCGTAGGTCAGCAGGCCGACATTGAGGCCGGCATGGATGGCGGCGCGCGGATTGGCGCCGACCACGCAGAGCTTGAGGCCGAAGGAGGTGCGGGTCATGACGAAATGCACGATCAGCACCGCGGCGAGCGCGATCAGGATCCCGCTATGGATCGTGCTGCCGAAGAGCCGCGGCAGGCGGTCCTCGACGGGGAGCGTGTGGGTCTGGGGCACGGTGGTGCTGGGATCGAAGAACAGCAGCTTCACCAGCACATTCGCGAAGCTGACGCCGAGGAAGCTCATCATCAGCGTGCTGATGATCTCGTTGATGCCGTAGCGCACCTTGAGGAAGGCCGGGATCAGCGACCACGCCGCCCCGACGAGACCCGCCACGACGAAGCAGAGCAGGATCGTCAGCCAATCCGGGATCGTGCCGATGAGGGCCGGCCCCAGGGCCGCCGTGACCACGGCCGAGAGCAGGAACTGTCCGTCAGCGCCCAGATTCCAGATGCCGGCCCGAAAGGCCACGATCAAGCCGGCCGCGATCATGAGGAGCGGCGCCATGCGGGTGATGGTGGCCTGCAGCCCCAGCCAGCTGAAGAGGCCGCGCCGGATCACATAGGCGTAGTAATCCAGGGGATCGGTGCCGAGCAGCAGCAGGATCCCGGCGCCGACCAGGAGGGCCAGCAGGATCGGCAGCAGGAATCGCGCGATCGCCGCCGCCAGCGCGCGGGCGCGGCCGGCCATCAGCGAAGGCGGCAGCCCCGGGCTGCGCGCCGCTTCCGGACTGGCACTCATGCGGCTTCGGCTCCCGTCATCAAGAGCCCGATCCGACGCTCCGCATTGCCCTCGTTGGGCACGATGCCCGTGAGCCGGCCGCGGAACATCACCGCGATCCGATCCGAAAGCTCGAGCAGCTCGTCGAGCTCGGTCGAGATCAGGATCGTGGCCAAGCCGCGCTCGGCGCATTCGGCGATGCGGTCGCGCGCCAGGCGGATGTTGTGCAGATCGAGGCCGTAGGTCGGCTTGTTGAAGATGACCAGCCGGCTGGCACCGTTCAGCTCGCGCGCCAGCAGCGCCTTCTGGATGTTGCCGCCCGAGAGCCGGCCGATCGGCGTGCGTTCCGACGGCGTGCGGATGTCATGGCGCTTGATGGTCTCGCGCGCCTGGCCATGGATCAGATCCCAGCGGCTGATGCCCTGCTGCCAGAGCGGCGGCGCGCCGATCTCCTTCATCACCAGGTTGGTCGCGACCGAGAAGGCGCCCACCGTCCCCTCGCCCAGCCGCTCGTCAGTGATGTAGCGGAAGCCATGGCGCCGGCGCGCGGCGACGCCCTCATGCGTCAGGTCGTGGCCATCATAGAGGAGCGAGCCCGAGGCGGCCGGCCGCTGGCCGGCCAGCAGCTCGGCCAGATGCTTCTGGCCGTTGCCGTCGACGCCCGCGATCCCCAGCACCTCGCCGGGCCAGAGCTCGAAGCTGACGCCGGTCAGCGGGCATTCGCCGCGATCGGCGATCGTGGAAATGTCCTTCACCACCAGGATCGGCGGCTTCGAGCGGTCGGCCTTGGGAACCCGCTTCAGATGGCCGCCGCGGCCGAGCAGCGTTTCCGCGTCGCGGCTGTCAGCCTTCTGGCCGCCGAACATGAGCCGCAGCACCTCGTCGGTGATCTGCGCCTCGGTCAGCGATTTCAGCCGCGCCTTGTCGAGCTGGCCGGCGAAGCGCCCCAGCCGCAGCACCGAGATGCGGTCACCGAATTCGTAGGCCTCGGCCAGCTTGTGGGTGATGAAGATGATGGCGACGCCCTTGTCGCGCAGCCGCTTCATCACCTCGCCCAGATCGCGCACGCCCAGCGGCGTCAGCATCGAGGTGGGCTCGTCGAGGATCAGGACATTCTCGCCGCGCCACAGCGCGCGCATGATCTCGACCTGCTGCTGCTCGCCCAGCGCCAGCCTTCCGACCTGCGCATCGGGATCGAGCCTCACGCCCAGCAGATCCGACAATTCCTTGAAACGCTTGAGGACCGGGGCCCGGTCCAGGAGCCGCCAGCGCGGGCCGCCCAGCATCAGATTTTCGATGACGGTCAAGGTGGGCACCAGCAGCACATGCTGGAACACCGTGCCGATCCCCAGATCGAGGCTCTCGCGCGGCGAGCCGATCCGGACCGGCTTGCCCTTGACCTGGATCTCGCCGGAATCGGGCTGCTGCATGCCGGCCAGCATGCCGATCAGGGTCGATTTCCCGGCGCCGTTCTCGCCCAGCAGCACATGGATCTCGCCCGGCAGGAAGTCGATCGAGACGTCGTCATTGGCGACGACGCCGGGAAAGCGCTTGGTGACGGATCGCACCGATATGGCTGTTCCCGGCGTCGCCCCTTGCATCAACGCACCCAATTCTTACTGGGCCGTGCCGATGTCGACCGAGGTCATCAACTTGCGGACGTCTTCCGCGTTGAAGACCGGGGTCAGCTTGACCTTGCCGTCGATGATGTCCTTGCGGACCGCCATGACGGAGTTCCACACATCGTCGGGGATGTGCTTGGTGTGCAGCAGCTGGCAGGAATCGTCCGCCACCTGGATCGAGTAATGCTTGGTGCCGAAGGTGCCGGCTTTCAGGTCATCGACCATCGCGCTGAACACGGGCACCAGGTTCCAGACCACGGAGGACAGGAGATGGCCCTTGTCGATCGGGGTCTTGTCGCCGATCACGTCGATGAACCAGACCGGGCCGCCATTGGTGGCCTTGGTCGTCTCGGTCGCTTCCATCATGCCGAAGCTGGCGCCGTCGCCCTGGCCGAAGATGATGTCGGCCCCGGCGGCGATGACGGATTCGGAGACGCGACGGCCACCGGCGGCATCGGAATAGGCCGCCGGCCCGATCACGGCATAGATGAGCTTGATGTCCTTCTTGACCGACTTCGCCCCTTGCGCGAAGCCCGCCGACTGCGAGTTCCAGCTCGGGGGCTCGCCCGAGGTGACGATGCCGAGAGCACCGGTCTTGGTCATCTTCGCGGCCAGCACGCCGGCGAGATAGGCGCCTTCATGGCCGCTCAGCGTGTAGTCGGCGATCAGGCCGGGGACATTGGCGTCGGGACGATCGACGATCGCCACCGGCACCTTGGTCTCCGCCGCGATCTCGGGCGCGGCCTGGTTGTAGCCCGAAGCATGGGCGATCATCAGGCTGACGCCGTCGCCGGCGAGCTCGCGCAGCTGCGGACGCACATCGCCATAGCCCAGGCCTTCGGCCGGGACGAATTTGATGCCGTATTTCGCAGCGACGGCCTTGCCGGCGTCGATCGCCTGCTGGTTCCAGCCATAGTCCGTGCCCTGCTCCGGTGTCAGGACCGCAATGCTCGTCACCTCGGCGGCGCCGGCGCTGCCGGCGAAGCCGACGCCCAGGGCCAGCGCGGCCGCGACGGGCGTCATGCGAATCACATTATTCAGCGATGTCCATTTCATGGGGTTAGTTCCTCCCTAACGAATTAGCACCCAGTTGCAAACGCGCTCTTCTTATTCCGGCCCGGACGTCCCCGTATGATCTCCCGGGGTTGCCGCGCCGCCGATCCCCGATGCGGGGACTAGTCCTCCAACGCCTTGCGGACGGCCACCAACCGGCGTGCCCGCTGGCTCTGAAGCTCACTGATCTTCGCCGGCGTGTAGTCGAAGATGCCGCCGCCGGTCTTGATGCCCAGTTTCCCCGCCGCGGTGCGTGCCGTCACATAGGGACTGACATCGCCGCGCGCGCAGAGTTCCTTGTTCAGATAGCTGCCGACCGACTGGTAGATGTCGAGGCCGGCCATGTCGAGCAGCGCCATCGGCCCCACCACCGAGAGCTTGTAGCCGATGCCCCAGGAGACGCACGCATCGAGCCCCTCGGGGTCGATCACGCCCTGCTCGACCAGGTCCAGGCATTCGCGCATGACGGCATAGAGCACGCGGTTCTCGACGAAGCCCGGCACGTCCTTCTTGACCAGGATCGGGATGAGCCCGAGGCCCTTCACGAAATTGGTCATCCAGCTCACGGTCGCAGGCGCCGTTTCCTTCCCCGCCACCACCTCGATGATCGGGATGATATGGGGCGGGTTCGACCAATGCATGCCGACCACGCGGCCCGGCGCCGAATTGCCGGCCTGGAGCTTGGTGATCGGGATGCCCGAGGTATCGGAGGCGATCACGCATTCCCGGCTCACCAGACGGTCGATCTCGCCCAGGACCTGCGTCTTGAGCTCGAGCTTCTCCGGCACATTCTCGATGACCAGCTCGGCGCCCTCGAGAGCCGCCGCCAGATCCGCATGGATCGCGACCTCGCCCGCCGCGCGGTCCGCCATGCCCAGGGTCGTGAGCACGCCCGTCGCCATCTTGATGCTCTGCGGCGCCTTGGCGCGCTGCTCGGGCGACAGGTCGAAGGCGGACACGGTCATGCCGGCGCGCGTCAGCGTCGCCGCGATGCCCGGCCCCATGGTCCCCAGACCGATGAGCGCAACCCTGGTCATGATGTGATCGTCTGCCCCCTTCCGCGCGATGGCGCCGGCCTTGTCCGGCCGGTCGCCCCCGCCGTTCTCCTGTTACGCGATCAGCCCGCGACGGCCTTCTTGAAAGCCGGCCGCGCCATACATTTCTCGCGCCAGGCCCGCAGCGCCGCGAGCGGCGGATGCTCGATCGGAAAATCGAGGCAGCGGGTGATGATGGTGCCGAGCGCGAAGTCGGCCAGCGTCATCTCCTTGCCCGCAACCCAGGCCTTGCCCGCCATCGCATTGTCCAGGATCTGGAGCTGGGCGATCAGCTCCTTGCTGTCCGTGGCCCAGCTGGCCCCGCGTTCGGCCGCCGGCTTCTTGGCGTCCTTGAAGATCGAGAGATAGGGTCCGTTGAGCGAAGCGAGCTGCCAGTCCATCCAGCGCTCCACCTCGCTGCGCGCCGCGGGGTCGCTCGGATAGAACTTGCCGCCATTCTTGTTGGCGAGATAGCGCAGGATCGTGTTCGATTCCCACACGATCGTGCCGTTGTCGTCCAGGGTCGGCACCTTGCCGTTGGGATTAAGCTTCAGATAGTCGCCGCCGGTATTGTTGAACTGGCGGCCGTAATCCTCGCGCTTGTAAGGCAGGGCCAGCTCTTCCAGCAGCCACACCACCTTCTGCACATTGCCCGACGTCCCGCGTCCCAGAACCTTCAGCATTGTCTCATCCCCGCCCTGTCTCGTTGTTCTTGCGAAATCCGACCGCCAGCCGCCTCAGCGCAGCGGCTTGTAGGCGATCGCATCCATTTCGATCTTGCAGCTGATGACCGCGCGCGCCTCGACGGTCGTGCGCGCGACGCGGCCTTCGGCAAAAAACTCCTTGAAGACGCCGTTATAGCGGCCGAAATCCCGCGCGTCTTCCAGATAGACGGTGATCTTCACCACGTCGGAGAGATCGGCGCCTTCCAGGGCCAGGATGCGGCGGATCGATTCGAGCGTCCAGCGCGTCTCCTCCTCGATATTGCCGACGCACATATTGCCCTGCTCGTCCTTGGCCACTTGCCCCGAGACGAAGATGTAGTCGCCGGCCCGGACCGCCGGATGGAACGGCAGGTTGGGATTCTTCTTTCCGATCGGCTTGATGGCGTCGTTCATGATGTCAAAGCACCGAGGTTTCGACGATGTCGACGCCGCGCTGGCGGTCGATCAGATAGAGCAGCCCGCGACCATCCATGGTCACGTCGTTCGACGAGGCCAGCTCGAAGCCTTCCGGCGGATCGGGCTCGAAGAAGGCGATCTCCTTGGGCGCGAAGGGGTCGGCGATGTCGAGGATGCGCAGGCCCTTGGCGAACCAGGCGAAGGGAATGATCGCGCCCTTGAATCGCTCCGAGGGCTGATGGCAGCCGCGCATCGGCGGCTGCGGCGCGCCGTCCGGATCGACCCCCTCGACCTGGAAGGTCGAGATCGGGATCGGCAGATGCTCGTTGGTGATGTCGTAGATCCAGGTGAAGGCGGGGGCCGCCGGCCACAGCTTCGCGACATCCTCGTCGGCCACCACCATCACCTTGCGGCCCTTGAGCGGCTCGGGAATCGCGAGGCAGGTGTGGGTCGGATGCGGAAAGGTCGGCGAGGTGTTGACGCCCGAGATCGCCTTCGGTTTCGACATGTCAGAGATGTCGAGGATGTAGAAGCCGTGATGCCAGTAACTCACATAGAGCCGGTCGCCGACCCGCAAGGGGTGATGGCAGCGCGGCGGCGTCCAGTTGTCCCAGGGATAGTCCTCGCCGCCGGCCTTCCATTGGCCCGGAATCCACCAGCGCCCGACCTCTTCCGGCTTCGCCGGATCTTTGAGGTCGAGGATCATCGCGATGTTGCCGATGTAACCTTCCGCCGTCGGCGAGATATAGGCGTATCGCCCGTCGAAATCGTAGCGATGCACGCCCTTGCCGTGGGTGCGCCATTTGGCGATGAGCTTCGGCTCGGCCGGCTTCGACACGTCGTAGATGCCGAGACCGCCGCCGAACTCCGCCACGCCGTCCGCGCCCTGGCGCTCGTGGTTGACGATCATGATGTCGTTGGCGACGCGCACCTTGTGCGAATGCCATCCCGCCGGCAGCTCGACTTTGGTCAGGATCTTCGGCCGCGCCGGATCGGCGACATCGACGATGGTCGTGCCGGTCGGCTGGCGCATATGGCCGATATAGAGCGTGGTGCCATCGACCCAGACCTGGCCGCCGCCGGGACAGTCGATATGCGCCAGATGCTTGGTGTTTTTTGTGCGAGCCATGATGGAAGGAAGGCCAACCGATTCTACGGTGAAGGAACGCGAAGAGTGACAGGTGCCGCCGGCGCCCGCGGGATCAGACGAGGCGGAAGACCTCGCCGGTCGGGCGGCGCCCATGCTTCTGATAGAGGGCGAGCGCCTTGAGCGTGGGCTCGTCGGAGGCCACGAACAGGATCGCCGGGTCCTTGGGCGAGCTGTTCACATGCTCGCACCATTCGCCGCCCGGAACCGCGAAGGTGTCGAAGCGTTCCCAGCTGAGCTGCTTGCCGCCGATGATGCTGTAGCCGCTGCCTTCGAAGGGCGCGCAGAGCAGGCTCGCATTCTGCTTCAAAGGCATCGTCTTCTCGCCGGGGCGGAGCATCTGGGCGAAGAAGGTGATGGTCTTGTAGACGGGGCCGCCGGTGGTGGGGTCGACATACTCGACCATCAGCGCCTCGTAGGGATCGCCGTCCCAGTTGCGGAACTTTTCCAGAAGCTCGCGCATCATGTCCCAGCGATAGACATACATCGGCGAGGCAGCACCCGTGCCGCGGGCGTGCGAGAGGAAGCGCGGCATCAGCCCGCCATGGCCATAGACGCGCTGCGAATAGTCGGCAGGGAAGCGCTCGGTCTGAACCTGCTTCTTGATGCGCTCGCCCTTCACCTCCTCGTGATAGTCATGCTCGAAATAGGTGGCGTTCAGCACCTCGGTCAGCGGCAGGTCGAGCACGCTCAGATTGATCGCCGGGTCGTCGCCCTTGTTGCCGTGATTGTGCCAGGTGTCGTGCGGCGTCAGCACCATGTCGCCGGGGCCGAACAGGATGTTCTCGCCTTCGACGCCGGTGAAGTTCGACGTGCCGGTCAGCCCGAAGCGGATCGCGTTGGGCGAATGGCGGTGCGGCGGCATGATCTCGTTGGGGTCGTTGAGCCGGTAGGCCGTGTACATGGTGGTGACGGTGGCCCGGCGCGGCGCCAGCCCCGGATTGACCAGGATCAGCGAGCGGCGCTCGGAGGATTCCATCGTGATGAGCTCGGCAGAGCGATGCAGCAGCGGCTCGATGGCGCTCTTGAACTTCCAGACATAGGGAATCGCCTTCTTCTTATCCTTCACCTGGCTGTCCAGGTCTTCGATGCTGCCGGGCTGCATCGCCCAGAAGGGCGCCATGCAGCGCTCGAACACATCGGCATGGAGCTGATCCATGGCCGCCTTGCGGTTGTCACCCTCGACCCTGACCGTCATTCTTCCGCTCCCTGCCCCGGGGCTTCCGCGTCCCAAGGCGATTTTTCCTGTGGCGATCGCATCGCGCGGCTCGCCTCGAACCAATTGCGGCGCAAGTGGTTCATATTGTTACGCAAACACTAGCGGCGGCCGTAACCAATCGTCAAGTTTGAATCTGATGCCGGATCCATTTGGAACGGTGGCATTCCCATCCTTCCGGAACAGCGCGCGGAAAGCCCGCCTGGCCGCAATGTGACGGGGTCGGAGATCCGCCCGAGCCGCTGCGCCGGGCGCGCGGCGGCCCGCCGGAGAGGCCGGTACCAATCGCAAGGGCGCTTCGGCCGAGGAGAACCGCCTTGACGCGCGGCGCAAACCATTTTAGTCAATTGGTACCGCCTTTGCGAAGGGGCCCGACCCGGATCCGAGACGCCATGGAAGCCTATGAGCAGACCGCAGCCAGACTGCGCCAATTGATTTCCGATGGAGGCATCGGCGAGGACGGACGCATCCCGCCCGAGCGGGTGCTGGCGAGCGAGCTCGGGGTGGGCCGCCGCTCCCTGCGCCGCGCCCTCGACATTCTCGAGAGCGAAGGTCGCATCTCGCGCCAGCAGGGCCGCGGCACGTTCGTTCAGGCTTCGCCCTTCGCGTCCACGACTGCGGGCAGCGAGGTGCTCGACAACATCCTCGAACATACCAATCCGCAGGAAGTGATCGAGCTGCGCCTTGCGACCGAGCCGGTGATCGCGCGGCTGGCGGCACTGCGCGCCTCGCAGTGCGATATCAAGAAGCTGCAGCGACTGGCGGCCGAGACCCGCGCCGCCGCGGGTGCCGAGAGCTATGAGCAGGCCGACCAGGCCTTCCATCGCGCCGTCGTCGAGGCCTCGCGCAACGCCCTCTTCCTCGCCGTGTTCGACGCCGTCGGCGCCTCGCGGCGCGACGAAGCCTGGCGCCGCGTCGGCGAGAACGCCCATTGCTTCAAGCGCCAGGCCGTCCATGCGGATTTCCACATGGAGATCGTGGCCGCCATCGCCGCGCGGGACGGCGAGCGCGCCCAGACGGCGATGTATCGCCATCTGAGCGATATCCAGCAGCATATCCTGCGCCACGCCTTCTCGCTGCACGCGATCCCGGCGGCCGCGGCCGCCAACTAGGGCGCGGCCCCGGAAACGGGGCCCCGATGGGCGGATCGAGGCGGGCGTGGTGACGGTGAGATCGTTCGCCGCGAGATTACGCAGGGCGTCTGCCACGACGGACCCGGGACCATTGTCGGTTCGGATGTCGGTGGGCAGGCCGGGCCGCATGACCGGATCCGGCAGCGCCTCCCCAGCACCCCGCAGCGCCTAGCCGCCTCGCGACCTTGATCGCCGAGGTTTCACCGGCGAGCTCGTCGAGGATGCGCCTTCCCGCGACAGGGCCACCTGTCGACTGCAACACCGGCCGACCGGGCCGCCCCGGACGGCAATCGGACGCCGGCAACTTTCCCCGCAGCAAGCGTTCCCGCGTTGCAACGCGGGGAGGCGAGGCCCTCCCCCGAGGGCTTTCGCGCCCGCCCCCGTTGCTTTACCCGGCCCATTAGGCTCAAATAATGGACAGATTCTAGACTCGACTGGCCAAAATACGGGCAGCGGCGCAGCGCGCAAAGCGTCCCGAACCTTCTTCCTGCGGCAGAATCCTCCGGATCTGGAACAGAAGGCGCCGAAGCGTCGAGGGATTGCCTGAATGGCACTTTGGGGAGGTAGCCATGCAGACCGTTTTTGACAGCAAAACTCTGCCCGCGGCGAAGCGCCGTGAAGCCTGGGTGGACGCGATCTGCGAAATCTATTTGCGGGTGGATTGCGCGATCAAGCCGCAAACGGACTATGACGGCTTTGTTCGCGAGACGCGACTGGGCGAGGTAACCCTTACCGACACGCTTGGCTCATCTCAGATCGTGCAACGTCAAAAGCGACATATCGCGCGCATCGAGAAGGATTGCTACTACGTGGGCCTGGTGCAACGCGGCATCGGGCAAATTCGGCAAGCCGGCTCGTTGCTGACCCTGCATCCTGGCAGCGGCGGACTCTACTATGCGAGCGAGCCCTACGAAATACGATGCGACGACACGATGCACTGCTTCTGGATCGAGATCCCGCGCCAGGTCTTCGCGGATCGCTTCGATTCGGGACATCCGCCGCTCATCACCCATCTCAATTCAAGCCGTGGTCTCGGTCGGATCGCCGTCGAGTTTTGCGCCGCGTTGATCACCGAAACGGCCAGTCTCGGTCAGCAAACGCGGGAAAAGCTCGGCGAGCAGCTGATGGATATCCTCGCCCTCGCCATCAGCGCGGAACCTGACCGGCAGTCTGCGGACGAATTGAATCTGAAGCGCGCCCGCCTGCGGTCGGTGAAGAGCTACATCGAAGCCCATTTGAGCGATCCCGACTTGTCCTTGAGAAAAATCGCGGTTCAGAACGGCATTTCGCTGCGCTACCTCCATCAGCTCTTCCGTCCGCTGAACATGTCGGTCACCGAGTGGCTGCGGCTGCGACGATTGCAGCACAGCTACGAGCTGCTCGCTTCGCCACGACACGCGGCACGATCGATCACGGAGATCGCCTACTCGATGGGTTTCAACAGCTCCTCCCATTTCAGCAATCTGTTCCGCGCGGAATTCGGCGTGCGGCCCTCGGACGTACGGAGGTCGACTTTTCCGCCGGGCCCTTCGAGGAGGATGTCACCCATCGCGGACGGCACCGCATAGCCGCGGACCGGCGGGGAGTCCGCGCAGACACCCCTCCATGTGGCCCGAGCTGCGCCCTGCCGCTGCTGTCCGGCACGAAGCGCGCGGTTTGGAAAATCGGAAGTCGCCTGTCATCCCGTTCGCGAATGGGTGCGAATCCGGCCGGATTTCTTTCCGTTCCGCGCCCGGATGCGCGCCATTTTCTCCGTTCGCTGTCGCGGAAATCGAGTGTCCCGCCCGGTGAGGCCGCGTGTGCGCGCGCCAAGCGCGGGGCCGGGGGAAGCGCCGGCCAACGAGTCCGCATGCCGATCAATCCGACTTCACTGACTGCGCTACGGAGCAAGCCGTGTGCGCTGTCATGCAAGCCGTCATGTCATCGACCTGATACGATTCGGCAATAAGTGAAAAGACTTAGCCGGCTGATGGGCGGTCGCGACACAGAATCGCGAGGCGGAAAATCCATGCTCGGACGGACGGGAAGCGTGTCTTTGAATCAAGAGAAGATCGTGCTGTTGATCGCGATCGCTCTCTTTTGCGCCTTTTCGCTGTTTCTCAACGGATTTACCAGCGGCGGCAATCTTCTGACGCTGGTGCGCGGTGTCTCCACCTTGGGCATCCTCGGCGTCGGAATGGCGATTCTCGTCATCGGTCGCGGCATCGATCTGGCGATCGTCGCGATCTACGCGATGTCGGCCGGATGGACGCTCCATCTTGCCAATGGAGGCACCTCGATCGCGCTTGCCATGTTCATCGGCTACCTGTTCGCGTTGTCGGCCGGCGTGCTCAACGGCGTGCTCATCGCTTATGTCGAAGTCCCTGCCCTCTTCGCCACCTTGGGGATGGCTTCGTTCGTCTATGGCTTTGCCCGCTACGCCTTGGTGCCGCTCTATGTGGTCTATATGCCCGACTCGGCGTCTGGCATTGCGTGGATCGGCAACGGCTTCGTGTTCGGCGTGCCGGTTCCTATCCTGTTTTTCGCCCTCGTCTCGTTGCTTGGGTTTGCGTTCCTGCGCTTCACCAAACCGGGGCGGTTCATCTACGCGATGGGCGACAATTTTGCCGCCGCGCGCATGTCGGGCGCGCCGGTGCGTCCCATGATCGTGCTGCAATATGCGATTTCGGCGACGATCGCCTATCTGGCCGGCATGATCACGGCGACCGCCGTTGCCAGCATGAACACCAATATCGCGAACTCCTCGATGATCTACGACGTCATCCTGGTCGTCGTTCTCGGCGGCATCGGCCTTTCGGGAGGGCGCGGCGGTGTCCGCAACGTCGTCGTCGGCACTCTGCTGATCGGCATCCTGCTGAACGGGATGACCATCATGGATATCCAATACACGCTCCAGGACGTGATCAGGAGTCTGGTCCTGCTCATCGCGATCGTGATCGACAGCCTGGTCAATCCACGTGACGAACAGACTGCACAACAAGGCGACATATGAAAATGCGCCGGCTCACTAGGGAGGACGAAGCATGAAAATTGGAAATACCTTTGCCGCGGTTGCGGCCATCGTATCGGCACTGGGAATTGCGACTCTATCGATTGCCGCCGGCATCGACGACCCCAGACGTGCCGACTACTTCAAGACTTTCGAAGGCAAGACGGTTGCCTTTGTGCCGGTCACAATGGGCATCGACCTGACCGACGGGTGGGCGTCGGTTTTGCAGGCCCAGGCCGACGACCTCGGGATGAAGTTCGTGATCCGCGACCCTCATTTCAGCGCCGACGCGGGGGCCCAGGCCATCACCGCCCTGATTTCGGAGAAGCCGGACGTTCTCATCGTCCACAATCCGGACATCCAGTCCTACGCAAAACTGCTCAAGCGCGCCGAAGAGGCCGGCATCCACGTCATCCAGGTCAATATGCGATCGAATTACAATTCGGATACCTATGTCGGCGCGGATTGGATCGGCATCGGCGAGGCGGAAGCACAGGCGATCGTCGACAGGTGCGGCGCCGGAACGAGCCAGAAGATCGCCATCCTGCAAGGCCAGCCGACTTCCGGATCGGATAGCGGAATGATGAAGGGTGCCGAGAACATTCTGTCCAAACATCCAGAGATCACGGTCGTCTCCAACCAAGGCGCGGATTGGGACGCGACCAAGGCGCGCACGATCATAGCGACGGTCATTCAGCAGAACCCGGATCTGTGCGGCGTCGTCGGATTCTGGGACGTGATGGATCTGGGCGCGGCCGCAGCGATCAAGGAATCCGGAAAGAAGATCGCGCTGGTCACGTCGGGCGGCGGCGAGCAAATGGCCTGCGACAACGTGGAAAAGGGCGTGTTCGACGAGGAAATCGCCTACCCGGTCCTGGATCAGGGGCACGCCTTGGCCGTCATGGTCCAAACGGTCCTGCAGTCAGGGGAGCCGGCCGGCAAGAACAAATTCGTCATCTACACGCCCTCGGTCAGGATCACGAAGGAAACCCTCCATCCCGGCCTGTGCTGGAGCGCCGCAAGCATCAAGAAGAATTGACGGCTCCGCAGACATCTTCCGTGAGGCGCTGAGCTGCAGAGTCGGCTCAGCGCCTTCTTTTTGCTACGGGAACGCATCGAGATGATCGCCGACTTGATCACCAGGCTGCGCTATCGATATTTTCCCGATCACATGGTCGGCGAGGTGCTCAGCAAGAGGTGGATGGACAACACGATCCCCGTCCTCCTTCTCGTCGCGATCCTGTCTTATTTCGTGGCGACGATTCCCAATTTCGTCTCGTTCGGAAACCTCTCCGACACCTCGCGCCAGATCGGCGAGTTCGGACTGATCGCCATCGGCATGACGATCGTCATGCTGGGCGGCGGCATCGATCTCAGTGTCGGCTCGACCTTCGCTCTCGCGAACATCACGGCGCTGATACTGTTCAACCTCGCCGGGTGGCCGCCAGAAGCGGTCGTTGCCGGAACGATGGGTGTGGGCGCCCTCGTCGGCCTGATCAACGGCCTGCTGATCGGCTATCTCCGGCTGCGGGCCTTCCTGACCACGCTCGTCATGCTGACGCTCGTGCGCGCGGTGGTGACCCTCCTTCTTCAGATATACCAGGTTCAGATCGCCGCGAGCTTCGTCGAATCCGATCTCTGGGAATTCATCGGCACGGGATCGGTTCTGGGCCTGCCTTTCAGCGTCGTGGTGCTGATCGTCGTCGCGGCATCGGCCCACATCGTCATGAGCCGGCTCCGCATCGGCTGGCGCATAATGGCGGTCGGCGGATCGCGCCGCTCGGCCTACAACGCGGGCATCCCGGTGCGCTTCACGGTGTGCCTGACCTATGTCGTGTCCGGGTTGCTCACCGGTTGTGCGGGGGCGCTCTATGCGTCAAGGCTCTCCGGCGCCGGGCCCGACACCGGACTCGGCCTCGAGCTCGCTGCCGTGACGGCGGCGCTCCTCGGGGGCAACAGCATCGGCGGCGGGCACGGCTCGATCGCCAAAGCGCTGATGGGGGCGATCATCGTATCGCTCCTGACCAACGGGCTCGTCAGGCTCGGGCTCGGAAACGGATCGTCGCAGATGGCGGTCGGCATCGTGTTGCTGCTGGCGATCAGCATCAACGTGCGTTGGAGCAAATGGCGGCATAAGCTCCAGTCGAAGGTTTACATGTCCCCGGCCTATCTGGCCCTGCCGGCCGACCCGGAGATCGATCCGGGCTCGTCCTCGCCTTACGCCATGAACGACCGGCTTCGCGACGTCGAGGTCATCGGCCTCGGCGAGGTCGACGGGCCCGAAGACGTCATTCTCGATGCGGACGACAACATCTATTGCAGCGTGCGTCAGGGCGATATCGTTCGCTTCCTGGCGCCCGACTACAGGCGACGCGAGGTCTATGTGCATGTGGGCGGCCGGCCGCTCGGTATGGCCATCGACAAGGACGAAAGCCTCGTCGTGTGCATCGCCGGCATGGGCCTCTATCGCGTGGACAAGGGGCGCAATATCCGGAAACTGACCGCGGAGACGAACCGGTCTCGTTTGTCGGTCATCGACGATTCCCGTATGCGGCTTGCCGACGATCTCGATATCGCACCCGACGGAAAGATCTACTTCAGCGAGGCCACGATCCGCTACGGGATCGAGGAATGGGTCGCCGACGCTCTGGAAGGACGCGGCAACGGGCGGCTCATCCGTTACGATCCCGCGATGGACACCACGCGGACCATCAAGCGCGGCCTTCTCTTCGCGAACGGCATGTGCGTCGCGCACGACAACAAATCGGTCCTGTTCGCCGAGACATGGGGCTGCAGGATCAGCCGTTATTGGCTCGAGGGGCCGAAACAGGGCACGACCGAGATCGTGCTCGACGGCCTTCCCGGATATCCCGACAACATCAATCGGGGGTCGCGCGGAACCTACTGGGTGGCGCTCGCCGGTACGCGAACGCCATCCTACGATCTGGCGATGACGATGCCGGCCTTCCGGCGGCGCATGGCGCGGCGCGTCGCCAGCGTCGAATGGCTGTTCCCCAACGTCAATGTCGGCTGCGTGGTGCGTTTCGACGCCGCAGGGCGCGTTCTCGAATCGCTTTGGGATTCGGCCGGCGAGAACCATCCGACGATCACCTCGATGCGGGAGCATCGCGGCTATCTTTATATCGGCGGCGTCACCAACAACAGGATTGGGCGGATCAAGCTCCCGGACGCCGATCCGGAATGGACCGGCCCGGCATCCTATTGGGCGAAACGCCCATGAACCCGCTCCGGAAGCCCCTAGACCGATGGCTCGGCCGTGGCGAAGCGTCCATCACGACGCCGCCGATGGACGGCGCCTTCCGCCCCAACGACCTTCTCGATTCTGCGTCGACGATTGTGGAGCTGCCGGCGCCCGACGGCTTGGCCGCCACGTCGCGCGGCGTCGTCGTCTCGTCGGGGCATTCGCTGTTCAGCGTCGACAAGCCCGGAAGAAGCCCGGTCGCCTCCTTCGATGCCGAGATCAGCGCACTGGCCGGATTGCCCGATGGCGGCGCTTCGGTCGGCCTGAGCGACGGCAGGATTGCCTTCGTCGGGGGGCAGCATGACGGGAAGACGATCGAGATCGGCCCCGAGGCGAGGTGCATCACCGCGCTCGCGCCCGCACCGGACGGAGCTCTGCTGGTCGCCAATGGATCGGCGTCGAACGGGCCGGCTGCGTGGAAACGCGACCTGATGGAGAAGAATGCCACCGGTTCCGTGTGGCGGATCGAGCCGGCCGGCCGCAATCGCCAGCAACTTGGCGGAAGCCTGGCTTACCCCTATGGCCTCCTTGTGGAACCCGGCTCGATCGTCGTCTCGGAAAGCTGGCGCAGCTCGCTGACGCGAATTTCGCCCGGCGCAGCCAGCGGAAACGAGCGGGTGCTGGCACATCTTCCCGCCTATCCCAGCCGTCTGTCGCGGAGCGTCGATGGCGGTGTTTGGCTCGCCCTGTTCGCGCCGCGGAACCAAATCGTCGAATTCGTGCTGAGCGAGGACCGCTATCGTCGGCGCATGATCAGCGAGATCAACGCAGATCATTGGGTTGCGCCGAGCCTTCGCGCCGGCCGGTCGCCGAAGGAGCCGATGCAACAGGGAGGCATGAGACAGCTTGGGCTGTTGAAACCCTGGTCGCCCAGCCAGTCCTACGGGTTGGTGGCGCTTCTCGATCGTGCCTACCGTCCGGTCGCCAGCCTTCACAGCCGGGCGAATGGAAGGCGGCACGGTGTCACCAGTTGCCTGGCCGTCGATGGACGGCTTTTGTTTTCGGCCAAGGGTGACGGGGTCGTCGCCTCCTGTGCTTATGAGGGATTGGAATCATGAGCGCTCCGCCGCTTTTGGAGATGAAAGGCATCGCCAAGGATTATCGCGGCGTTGCCGCGCTGAAAGACATCGACTTCGATCTGCGGCGCGGCGAAGTGCATGCTCTTTTGGGCGAGAACGGGGCCGGCAAGTCGACGCTGGTCAAGATCCTGTCGGGCGCGGTCACCCCGACCCGGGGCGAGCTCCGCATCGACGGCGAGCACATCCATATCGCCGGCCCGACGGATGCACGGCGATACGGGATCGCGATGGTCTATCAGGAGACCAGCCTCGTCCCCTCGCTGACAGTCGCCCAGAATCTCTATCTGGGCGACGAGAAATTCTACAACCGCCTGCGGGGAACCTATATCGAGGCGCAGCAGCTTCTTCAGTCGCTGAACTTTCCCGTCGATCCGGCGGCGATCCTTCAGTCGCTCGGCACGGCCAAGCGGCAGATGGTCGAAATCGCGCGCGCCGTTCGTCTCCAGGCGAAGATCATCATATTCGACGAGCCGACCGCGACCCTGACGCCCGAGGAGAAGCATCATCTCTTCGCCTTGATCGACCGCCTGCGCAAGGAGCAGGTTTCGGTCATCTTCATCAGCCACGCGCTCGAGGAAGCGCTCGAGATCTCCGATCGGATCACCATCCTCAGGGACGGCGCCCACATCGTCACCGCCGACGCCAACACGCTCTCCCGCGAGACGATCATCCGACACATGGTCGGCCGGTCGCTGACCGATGAGCTCTATGGCCAGGTGACCGATGCCCGTGCGGTGCGCCGCCCCGGGGAAAGGGTGCTGACCGTGCAGAATCTCTCGATGCAGAACATCGTGCGAAACTGCTCCTTCTCGATCTTCGCGGGGCAGATCACGGGCATTTTCGGCCTCGTGGGCTCGGGCCGCACGGAAACGGCCAAGATCATCGCCGGCGTTGCCAAGCGGGATTTCTTCCATGGCGGCGAAATCCATTTCGACGGACATTCGGTGCGCTACCGGACGCCCCGTCAGGCGGTCAGCGACGGGGTCGTCTATGTCACCGAGGATCGCAAGGGTGACGGATACTTCGAGACGATGTCGGTCGCGGAGAACATCTATGTCGGGCAGATTTCGAGCCGAGAGTCGCATGGAATCGCGATCAGCATGACCGAGATGCGCGCGCTCGCCGCCGGCTGGACGGAGAAGCTCAACATCAGGACTTTGAACAGCGACGCGCGGGTCGTCGAGCTTTCCGGCGGCAATCAACAGAAGGTGGTCATCGCGAAGGGGCTGGTCCAGAAGCCCAAGCTGGTCATTTTCGACGAACCGACACGGGGCGTCGATGTCGGCGCCATCGCCGAGATCCATCAACTGATCGGCGCGCTCGCCGATGAGGGGCTCGCCGTGATCGTCATATCGTCCTACTTGCCGGAAATCCTGAGATTGTCCGACCGTATCCTCGTTTCGAGGCTGGGCCGGATCGTCGAGGAGCTTTCACCCGCGGAGGCGACGTCGGAGGCGGTGATGTACGCAGCCGTTTATTGATCTGTCGCTGAAACCCCGGCGGGCATCCCTCATGGCACCGCGCGGCCCGTCTTCGGATCGAGGATGAGCGCCTGGGCGCGGGGCTTGCGAAAGTCGAACAGGCCGTCGAGCGGACCCGCGAGCGCGTCGGCCGACTGCCCGCCGATGCGCCCGAGGCTCCAATTGTCCTCGATGAAGCGCAGGATCGAAGTCTGGTCCGTCAGCGTGTGGTCGACCGCGTTGAGGCGCGCATAGGGCGAGATCATCAGCAGCGGCAGGCGCGGTCCGAAGCCGCAGCGCGCGGGATCGGCGTTGGGCTGGGCGTTGCCACAGCGCCCCGGCCCGTTGAGCGCGTCGACGTCGGCGATGGCCGAGCCCCGGACGATCGGCGGCATCACATGATCGTACCAGCCGTCCGAATCGTCATAGGCGATGATGATTGCCGTGTCTTTCCAATAGGGCGACTTCTCGACCGCATTCACGATCGCGACCAGATGCGCCTGCTCGTCGAGCGGATTGGAATAGCCGGCATGGCCGTCCTGGAACTTCTTGGCCTTGACGAAGCTGACCGCCGGCAGATGGCCGCGGCTCAGCGCGTCATAGAAATCCGCCAGGTCATACTGGTGGTTGGCCTGATCCTGCTCCCCGATCGTCTCGATCGACTTTGGCGGCAGGTGATGCGGATTCGAGGTGCTTTCGTAATACTGGAACGGCTCGTGATGCGGGCTGTAGTCGGTCACGGAGGCGTTGGCGATGTTGGTCGATTTGGCGCCGCAGACGGCCTTGCCGTCCGTGGTGCCGGTCGGGCGGAAGCCGCCCTGAAACCAGCCCCAGCTGACATGCTTCTCGTTCAGGAGATCGCCGATATTGCGCCCCGTCATGCCGACGAGGCCCGCCTTCGGATTCGAGCAATCGTCCAACTGCGGATCGGGATCGCCGATCATCGTGCCCTGCACCGTCACGGCCTCGTCCTCGATCTTGAGATCGGTTGGAAGCGCGCCATGGGTCGTGCCGGCGACGAGGTTGATCGCGCCGGGCGAGGAGGGCCCGAAGTTCGTGCCGAAGGAGTTGTCGTTGAGCGCGAAATGTTGCGCGTAGTTCCAGATCGCGGTCACCGTGTTGCCGTCGAAATAGGCCATCACGCCGCGGGGATCGCAGTTCTTTCCGTCCGCGGAGGTGTGCTCGATGAATTTGTCCATGAGCCCGCCGTCGAAGGCGAGTTGCTCGGCGGTATATTCGTGATCCATATCGCAGGTCGCGGCCTGCTGCGGCGACAGGCGCGCCGGGTTGGCGGCATTGGGATTGTGGGTCAGCAGCGCCTCGGTCAGGCCGTTGACGCTGGGCGTATCCGGCTTCGCATGGAAGGCCGGCTCACCCGACAGATTGAGCGCCTTCGGGTAGGTGGCGAAATAGTGATCGAAGGAGACATTCTCCTGATAGAGCACGATCACATGCTTGATCGGAGTCGCGGTTGTCGGCGCGGCTGCGCCGGCAGGCCCCGCGCCGAGGTTCGCCAGGAGAATGCCGGCGCCGATCGTCGCGCAAATCCGTGGACGCCACCCCCTGATGGTCATGATTTCGCTCCCTTGGCCGGGCACCCGGCCTGCATCTTCACAATCGCCGCGATGTCCCGCCGACCGACGGCGCACGCACGCCGTCTTAACGCCTCGAGCCGATGGGATTTATGACATCGGGCCCGGCCGGCGATCAATTCGCCAACGGATTTCGTTAAATTGCGGACAGAATTGCGACCGGCCGCGGCCGTCCAGCGGCCACGGTCCCGGCACTCGGCCGCCCCGGCAAGGAGGCCGGCCGAAGGCGCCGCGGCCAGCGGCGTCGCGCGTCAGAGCTTGCCCAGCATCTCGGCATAACGGCGCGCGGTCTCCAGGCCGAAGCGCGTGGGAGCGCCGGCCGGCGCCCGCGGCGCCGTCTCGGCGATGCCCAGACGGTGGCCCAGCACCTGCTTGCCGTAGATCAGGAAGGTCCCCATCGATTCCATCAGGAAGACCAGCAGCGGCAGCACGCTCTGGTAAAGCCGCTCCGCCTCCGCCATCGATTCCGCCTTGCCGCTCGCCATCAGATCGAAGATCCGCGTCGTGACGTCGAAGGTCTCGGCGCCCGGAATGAAGCCCACGGCGCCGGCCCGCATCGAATCGACCATCTCGACGCCCGCCCGGCCGTTGAACACATCCATGGCGCCATCGACCTCCTGCATCAGCTCGGCGATCGACAGCGCCGTCGCCTCGAGCTTGACGATCGAGAGATTGGGATGGGCCTTGTTCAGCGCCTTGATGCCGCCATGGCTCAGACCGATACCGAGATATTCCGGCGCGTTCTGAATCCCGAGCGGCAGAGAGGATTTCTCCGCCACGGCCCCGAAGAAGCGGATGAGCTCGATCTCGGGCACGCCCTTGACCGGGGGCGGCTGCAGGATCACCCATTTCGCCCCGAAGCCCGCAGCGGCCTTGACGAAATCGCTCTGGCCCGCCGTCGTGACCTCGGCCACCGTGACCGCCAGCGGCACGCGACCGCCGATGTCCTCGGCCACCCATTCCATGACGGTGTGGCGTTCGGCCAGCGACAGCTTGTTGACCTCGGTCGCGAGCCCCAGCACCGCGACGCCGTGGACCTTGTGCGCGAGCAGGGACGCGACCTGCTTGCGCATCGCGCTTCGGGACAGGTTGCCGTTCGCGTCGAACAGCGCATAGACCATCGGGTAATTGCCGAAGAAGCCGGATCTGGTTTTCATGGGGAAGCCTTCGGATCTCGCATGACGGGCGGAAAGTGGACTTGCGGAAAGTCTCTTTGTGTAACGTTAAACTAACGCTTCGCCGCGGACCTGTCCATCGCTCCCGGGCAGCCGTTCAGAAGGGCCGAACGGATCCGCGCCATCAGGTCGACCCGCCGCGCTGCAGCGTCACCGGATAGACGATGTCGGTCTGCGCGAAGCTGCCCTCGGCCAGGCGCTTGAGGATCTCGGACCCGCCGCGCGCCCCGATCTCATAGGCCGGCGAACGAACGGTCGTCAGCACCGGATCGGTATATTGCCAGAACTCGAAGGCGTTGAAGCCGGTGAGGATCACCTGGTCCGGAATCCTGATCCTGCGCGCCGCCAGCAGCTTCATGGCGCTGATCCCCATCTGGTCGTTGCCGGCCAGGATGGCATCCGGCAATCCATGCGCCTCGAGATCCCGCGCCAGCGCCGCCTGGGTGCTGCGGAACTCGCCGTCGCCGCAGGTGACGATACGAAGCTCGGCGCCGTTCTTCTGCTGCCGGATCGCCTCGCGGATGCCCTTGATGCGCTCCCCGATCGCCGGCCAGTACAGCGCCGGCACCAGCATTGCGAGGCGCCTGGCGCCGCCGTCGAGCGCCACCTGCCCCAGCATCCGCCCGCCGCCCCGGTCGTCCTGCCGGATGCTGCAGAGATCGACTGCCGGGAACTTCAGGGTCTCCTGGAACAGCACGATCGGCTGCCCCAGGCCCAGCAGCATTTCCACCACGCCGCGCCGGGTCGCGTCGTTGCCGGAGAGCATCACGCAGATCGCATCGGTCCGGATATCGCGGACCATCGGCGAGCCCTTGAAGGCGGCGGCCGAATGCCCCTGCAGCAGCAATCCATAGCCGTTCGCGTTGAGATGATTGCCGAGGCCCGACACGACATGGGTGATGAAGGGATCGGCCAGGTAGTTCGGCATGTCGTCCACGATCACCATGCCGATCGAGAGCCGCTTCGACAGCCTCAGGCTGCGCGCCATCGTATGGGGCCGATAGCCCAGCTTCTCGATCTGCGCCTCGATGCGCATCCGGGTCTCGGGCCGCATCGAACCGACCCGGCCATTCATCAGATTGGACACGGTCATGGGCGACACGCCGGAAGCTTCCGCCACGTCGCGCAGGGTGGCACGGCCTCCGCCCGGTTTGCCGGGCGCTTTTGCCGCCGCGGCGCGCGGCGGACCCGCTTTCGCCACGCCGGACGGGCCGCGTTTCATGCCGGGCGATTTCGGAGATTTGCGCGCTGTCATCCGGGGTGGCCGAAGCCGGGGTTGGGGGGAGTCCTTTCGGAGTCGAGACCCGATCATAGCGAGTCACGCAGGCCCGCGCTGCAGGGGGCCGGCCTTTGCGCACCGGCGGCGGGGCAAGCGCCCCCTATCCGTTGGCGGCCTCGAGCGGGGTCCGATCCAGCACCGCCCGCAGGAAGAGCTGCAGCCGGTCGCTTTTGGGCCGGGCGAACAGCGCATCCGGCGGCCCTTGCTCGACGATCCGCCCGCCATCCATGAAGACGACCCGGTCGGCGACCTCGCGGGCGAAACCCATCTCATGGGTCACGATCAGCATGGTCATCCCCTGCTTCGCCAGCCCCCGGATCACCTGCAGCACCTCGCCCACCAGCTCGGGGTCGAGTGCGGAGGTGATCTCGTCCAGCAGCAGCAATTTCGGCTCCATGGCCAGCGAGCGTGCGATCGCCACGCGCTGCTTCTGGCCGCCCGAGAGCTGCGAAGGAAACGCCTGGCTCTTGTCGGCGAGACCCACCCGCGCCAAGAGATCGCGGCCCCGGGCCTCCGCCTCGGCCCGGGACAGCTTCAGCACCTGCACCGGGGCCTCGATCACGTTCGCCAGCACGGACATGTGGGTGAAGAGATTGAAATGCTGGAACACCATGCCCATCCGCGCCCGCATGGCCCGCAGCTTGGGGCCCGGCACGACCGGCTCGCCCTGGAAGAGGACGCGACCGCCCGACGGTTCTTCGAGCCGGTTCACGCAGCGCAACAGGGTCGATTTGCCCGACCCCGAAGGACCGATGATCGCCACCGTCTCGCCATCCCTCACCGCCAGATCGACGCCGTCCAGCACCGTATGGGTGCCGAAGCGCTTGACCAGGCCTTCGAGGACCAGGACATCGCTCATCGCGGCGGCCGCCGGAGCTCGAGCCGGCGCGCGAGCCGGGACAAGGGGATGCAGATGGCGAGATAGATCATGCCGGCCACCAGATAGATATCCATGCTGCGGAAGGTCTGGCTCGCCACGTCATAGGACCGGTACATGATCTCCGGTACCGAGATGGTGAGCGCCAGCGAAGTGTCCTTGATCAGCGAGATCAGGTAGTTCGTGAAGGGCGGCAGCATCATGACCGAGGCCTGCGGCAGGACGATCCGGCGCATGATCTGCACCGGCGACATGCCGAGGCTGGTCGCGGCCTCCACTTGGCCGCGATCGACCGCCTCGATGCCGGCACGGATGATCTCGGTGACATAGGCGCCGCCGAGAATCGAAAGCGTGATCACCGCGGCGCTGAAGGGATCGAGCCGCACGCCATAGGAGGCGAGCCCGAAATAGATCAGGAAGATCTGCAGCAGCGCGGGCGTGCCGCGGATGACCTCGACATAGATATTGCCGAGCCAGCGCCAGGGACGTTGCCTCGAACTCTTGGCGAGGGCGCCCAGCAAGCCCAGCAGCAGGCTGCCCAGCAGCGACAGCGCCGTCAGCTCGGCCGTGATGATGATGCCCTTCGCGACATAGGGCAGATAGGTCAGGGCGAAGGTGAAGAAGTCGGTCATCGCAAAGCCGGCCAGCCGGGCAGCGTCAAAAAAAGAGGGGTGGCGGCTTGCGACCGCCACACCCCGTCACGAGCGGTCTCGTTGCTGAAGCGAGATTACATCTTTCCGGTCAGATAGGCCGGGCTCGTCAGTCCGTATTTCGCCATGATGGTCTTGCCTTCGCCGCCATCGAGCAGCCGCTTGATCTCGGCATCGAACGCCTTGATCAGCGAGCCGGTGCCTTCCTTGGCGAAGACGAAGAAAGTGCCGGGCAGCATGTCGCTGCCGAGATATTCCGGCGGCATATATTCGACCACCTTGAGGTCGTAGCTCGGATTCTGGATCACCGCATAGTCGAAGGTGTAGCCCCACCAGATCGCCGCATCGACGCGACCGGCCTTCAGATCCATCAGCATCGGATCGGCCAATTCATACTTGCGGATATCGCCCACCCCGAACTTCTCCTGGAGCTTCGTGGCTTCCAGTTCCTGCGCGGAGCCACGCACCGTGCCCAGCGTCTTGCCCTTCATGTCCGCGAAGGATTTGATCGATGCGTCGTCTTTCCTGGCGATCAAGACGTCGACGCCGTACCAGAACGGCAGTTCGTTGTAGGCCATGACTTTCTTGCGCTCTTCGGTGCGATAGAGCCCGACGATCGTGTCGACGCGACCCGACTGCAGGGCCGGTGCGAGGGCCGAATGGGTCAGGATGACCGGATCGACCTCCACGCCGATCGACTTGCCGATCGCCTTGGTGAAGTCGGCATCGATTCCCATCCATTCGCCCGACCCGATATCGATCCAGCTCTCGGGCGGGATGCTGAAGGCACCGACGCGCATGTAGCCGCGCTTCTTGATCTCGGCGAGCAGGTCGGCCGACAGGGCCGGTCTGCTGGCGGCGGCGACGGCCACCGCAGCCGCGGCGCCCGCCACGAACTTGCGCCGCGAGACCGATCCATTGAGCTTCGTTTCGTTGAGTTTCGACATCGGCACCCCTCCTCCGGATTTGTGTTTTTCCCGATCCTGGACGAGCCGGACGGGACCACCCTCCTGCCGGCGTCGTTTCGGATCGATTTAGTGTAACGTTAAACTTGGCGGTCCAGCGAGTCAACGGGCTCGCGATTTTCCCGCTCCGATGACGTCGAGGATCGAGGAAGGGGCGATGGATCTTCGAGGGACGTTGCCGCGCGGAGCCGCGCCAGGACAGCGCCGATCCGCGCCCTGTCGATGGCGGCGGCACGCGGGAGCTTTTGCGCATGTTCATTCCCTAATGCCGCATATTCATTCTCTAATTCGGAATATCTCCGCTCCATGTCGCTTTGTGTAACAGGCGACGATTTCGGTCGCGCAGGATTTGAGGCATGACGCCGTGTTGATCATGAACGGCCCCCATTTCCGCCCTCGGCGGAAGAAAGGTCGGCGATCGAGCGCCGACATATCCGACGATGTCATTGGCACGGCACCGGCTTTTGGAAGCGTCGCAGCGGTTCTCTGATCGCGACGCGAACCGGTGCGCGCCGTGCAACCGGTTCCCAGGCAATAAAAATATTTCGATTTGCAGCTTGACCGACTCGGACGGAACCCCTTCTTCTTTATATGGGTTATTAGGATTTACGCTCACATGTCTGATTCGAGCGGATGAATCCATGGCCGTCTCAGTTAGCCGGGTGTGCCGCGGGCCGCCTCAGGCCGGGCCGCCGACACTCCGGAACGATGCAATAGGCGGACGCGTTAAGGGGTTTTGTTAACCACTGTCGCGCATCATTAACCACATCCGGAGGCACTGACGGGATTGACCCGAACGAAGGGCGAGCCGGATAGGGAGCCAAGGTTTCATGCCCCAGATTGGCGTGACCCCGACCAGATTGCTCCACGGTGCACGAGTGACGCACTCGAGACCGATGAAAGCGCACGGCGACGTAGCGCGGGCGGCCATCGCGGCCAAGAAGACCCATCGATCACCCAGACGCGGCAAACGGCACAGCCCTTCGCCACTTGGCCAGCCTGCAGAGCGGCCTTTAGACCGGTGATCTGAGGAGAATCCGATGGGCGTTGTCGAAAACATCTTTTCGCGTTCCTTGCAGAATTACGAAAGCCGCCGCGAGCACGACATGCCATTGCTCGATTATCTCGAGCTGTGCCGCGCGGACCCGACCGCGCACGCCACCGCCGCGGAACGCATGGTCGCCGCCATCGGCGAGCCGGAGGTGATCGACACCGCGAAAGATGCCCGCCTCGGCCGCATCTTCATGAACCGGACCATCAAGACCTATCCCGCCTTCGCCGAGTTCTACGGCATGGAAGAGACGATCGAGCGGATCGTGAACTTCTTCCGCTTCGCGGCCCAGGGCCTCGAAGAGCGCAAGCAGATCCTCTATCTCCTCGGGCCCGTCGGCGGCGGCAAGTCCTCGCTGGCCGAGCGGCTGAAGCTCCTGATGGAGCGCATGCCGATCTATGTGCTGAAAGCCGGCAGCCAGCTGAGCCCGGTCCTGGAAAGCCCGCTCGGCCTGTTCGACCCGGAGCAGATGGGGCCGACCCTCGAGGAACAGTTCAACATCCCCCGCCGGCGCCTGACCGGCCTGCTCTCGCCCTGGGCGGTCAAGCGCCTGGACGAGTTCAAGGGCGACATCCAGAAGTTCAGCGTCGCCAAGGTCTATCCGTCGCGGCTGCGGCAGATCGGCATCGCCAAGACCGAGCCCGGCGACGAGAACAACCAGGACATTTCCAGCCTGGTCGGCAAGGTCGACATCCGGATGCTCGAGCTGCACAGCCAGAACGACACCGACGCCTATGCCTATTCGGGCGGCCTCAACCGCACCACCCAGGGCCTGCTCGAATTCGTCGAGATGTTCAAGGCGCCGATCAAGATCCTGCATCCGCTGCTGACGGCGACCCAGGAGGGCAACTATGTCGGCACCGAGAATATCGGCGCCATTCCCTTCCAGGGCGTGATCCTGGCCCATTCGAACGAGGCCGAGTGGCAGACCTTCAAGAACAACAAGAACAACGAGGCCTTCATCGACCGCGTCTGCGTGATCAAGGTCCCCTACTGCCTGCGCGTCACGGAGGAGCAGAAGATCTATCAGAAGCTCATCCGCACCAGCGAGCTGGCGGAAGCGCCCTGCGCGCCGGCGACGATGGAGATGCTGGCCCGCTTCTCGGTCCTGTCGCGCCTGCGCGTCCACGAGAATTCCAATCTCTATTCCAAGATGCGCGTCTATGACGGCGAGAGCCTCAAGGAGACCGACCCGCACGCCAAGTCGATGCAGGAATATCGCGACGCGGCCGGCGTGGACGAGGGCATGGACGGGATCTCCACCCGCTTCGGCTTCAAGGTCCTGTCGGCGACCTTCAACTACGACAACACCGAGGTCGGCGCCGATCCGGTCCATCTGATGTACATGCTCGAGCAGGCGATCAAGCGCGAGCAGTTCGCCGACGATGTCGAGAAGCGCTATCTCGAGTTCATCAAGGCCGAGCTGGCCCCGCGCTATGCCGAGTTCATCGGCAACGAGATCCAGAAGGCCTATCTCGAATCCTACAGCGACTACGGCCAGAACCTGTTCGACCGCTATGTCGACTATGCCGACGCCTGGATCGAGCATCAGGACTTCAAGGACCCCGACACGGGCCAGATGCTGGACCGCGAGCTCCTGAACCAGGAGCTGACCAAGATCGAGAAGCCGGCCGGCATCGCCAACCCGAAGGATTTCCGCAACGAGGTGGTGAAGTTCGCGCTGCGCGCGCGGGCCTCCAACGGCGGCAGGAACCCGTCATGGACCTCCTACGAGAAGCTGCGCGAGGTCATCGAGCGGCGCATGTTCAGCCAGGTCGAGGACCTGCTGCCGGTGATCAGCTTCGGCAGCAAGAAGGAAAACGAGACCGCGAAGAAGCACACCGAGTTCGTGCAGCGCATGATGACGCGCGGCTACACGGAACGCCAGGTGCGGCGCCTCGTCGAATGGTATATGCGCGTCAAACAAGCCGGGTGACCGGCAGGCAGGCCCATGGACATCATCGACAGGCGGCTCAATCCCCGGGGCAAGAGCCTCGCGAACCGCCAGCGTTTCATCCGCCGGGCGCGTGAGCAGATCGCCGATGCGGTCCGCGAAGCCACCGGAAAGAGCTCCGTCGCCGATCTCAATGGCGGCGGCAAGATCAAGATCCGCCGCGACGGGATCAACGAGCCGCAGCTCTACCATTCCGGCAAGTCGGGCGAGCACACCCACGTCGTGCCGGGCAATCACGAATATGTCGAGGGCGACCGCATCCCGCGGCCCCAGGGCGGCCAGGGCGGCCGCGGCCGCGAGGCTTCGGCGGACGGCGAGGGCGAGGATGCCTTCCAGTTCGTCCTGACCCAGGACGAGTTCCTCGATCTCTTCCTCGAGGATCTCGAGCTGCCCGATCTCCTGCGCAAGCAGCTGAAGAAGGCCGAGAGCTTCCTGCCCCGCCGCGCCGGCTATTCGGTCTCGGGGGCGGCCACCAACCTCAACCTCGTGCGCACCATGCGCAACAGCCTGTCGCGCCGCATCGCGCTCAAGCGCCCCCGGCCCGCCGAGATCGCGGCCCTCGAGGCCGAGCTCGACCTGCTGGACGACAGCGAGGAGACTCTCGATCGCCGCCGCGAGCTGGAGCTCGAGCTCGACCGGCAGCGCCGGCGCGCCAAGCGCGTGCCCTTCATCGATCCGGTGGATGTCCGCTACAACCGCTTCGAGATGGTGCCCCAGCCGGTCGCCAGCGCCGTCATGTTCTGCCTGATGGACGTCTCGGGCTCCATGACCGAGCATATGAAGGATCTGGCGAAGCGCTTCTACAAGCTGCTCTATCTCTTCCTGTCGCGCCGCTACCGCAATGTCGAGATCGTGTTCATCCGCCACACCCACGTGGCGCGCGAGGTGGACGAGGAGACCTTCTTCAACAGCCGCGAGACCGGCGGCACGGTCGTCTCGACCGTGCTGGAGGAGATGCTGCGGGTGCTGCAGGAGCGCTATCCGCGCGACCAGTGGAACATCTATGCCGCCCAGGCCTCCGACGGCGACAATCTCTCCAGCGACAACGCCAAGAGCGCGGCGCTCCTGGAGAAGAGGATCCTGCCGCTCTGCCAGTATTTCGCCTATCTCGAGGTCGGCGACGAGGAGGACGGCTTCAACCTCGGCAGCGAGGTCTGGCGGACCTATGAGCGCCTCGACCGCGCGGGCCATCCCATCGCGATGCGCAAGGTGAACAAGCGCAATCAGATCTTCCCGGTGTTCCGCGAGCTGTTCGCCCGCGACCAGCCGGTCAGAAAGGCGGCGTCATGAGTTCCGAGAGCGTCCTGCTCGAAGGCGAGAAGAGCGAGTCGCGCACCCGTTTCGACTGGGATTTCGATTCCCTGCGCCATACCTACGGCCAGATCAGCGAGATCGCGCTGGGCGAGTTCAAGCTCGACACCTATCCGAACCAGATCGAGGTGATCACGGCCGAGCAGATGCTCGACGTCTATTCCTCGATCGGCATGCCGCTGATGTATCTGCACTGGTCCTTCGGCAAGCATTTCGCCCGCGACGAGACGCTCTATCGCCGGGGCCTGCGCAATCTCGCTTATGAGATCGTCATCAACGCCAACCCCTGCATCAGCTACCTCATGGAGGAAAACTCCATGACGATGCAGTCGCTGGTGATCGCGCACGCCGCCTTCGGCCACAACCACTTCTTCAAGAACAACCATCTGTTCCGGCAGTGGACCGACGCGGACGGCATCCTCGACTATATGGAGTTCGCCAAGGGTTACATCTCGCGCTGCGAGGCGCGCTATGGCGAGGTCGCGGTCGAGCGCGTGCTCGACGCCGCCCATGCGCTCATGACCCAGGGCGTCCACCGCTATCCGCGCCGCAAGCTCGGCGGGCTGGCCGACGAGGAGAAGCGCGTCCAGGACCGCCTGGCGGAGCTGGAGCGGTCCTATAACGACCTCTGGCGCACGGTTCCCCAGAACGGGGCGCGCGACAAGCGCCGGACCACCGAGGCCGAGCGCCGCGAGCTCCTGGGCCTGCCCGAGGAGAACGTCCTCTATTTCCTGGAGAAGAAGGCGCCGCTGCTAAAGCCCTGGCAGCGCGAGATCCTGCGCATCGTCCGCCATATCGCACAGTATTTCTATCCGCAGAAGCAGACCAAGGTCATGAACGAGGGATGCGCCACCATGGTGCATTACGAGACCATGACCCGGCTCCATGAGAAGGGCCAGCTCGGCGACGGCGCCATGGTCGAGTTCCTGAGCTCGCACACCAATGTCGTGCTGCAGCCGGATTTCGACGACCGGCGCTACAGCGGCATCAATCCCTATGCGCTGGGCTTCGGCATGATGCAGGACATCAAGCGCATCTGCCTCTCGCCCACCGACGAGGACCGGACCTGGTTCCCGCAGTTCGCCGGCAATGGCGATCCCTGGGAGACGCTCAAGGAAGGCTGGGCCAATTACCGCGACGAGAGCTTCATCCGGCAATATCTGAGCCCCGCTTTGATCCGCAAGATGAAGCTTTTCGCCGTGGTCGACGACGGCGTCTCGGATCTGGTGGTGAAGGCGATTCATAACGAGCGCGGCTACCAGACGGTCCGCAGTTCGCTGGCGCGGCAGTTCGACACCGCGCAGAAAGAGCCCGAGATCGAGATCGTCGATGTCGATCTCGACGGCGACCGCCGCCTGATGCTGCAGCACCGGGTCTATGACAATGTCCTGCTCGCCGAAGAGGACATCCAGCCCGTGCTGCGCCATCTGGCCGACCTCTGGGGCTACGAGGTCAGCCTCAGCGAGATCTCGTCCAGCTCGGACGCGGTGCTGAAGCAGCACACTGCGGGTCCCACCGGGGCCCTCGCCACCTAGCCAGGCCCGCCCCGTCGGATCATGCGCCTGCCGGCGCCATTTCATGCGCCAGCAGATCCTCGTAGCTGTCGCGCCGGCGTAGGCTCGAAATCGATCCGTCCTGGCCGATGAGAACGGCCGCGGCCCGCGGCCGGCCGCAATAGGCGAACATCTCGCTCAGGGTATAGGCGCCGACATCGAAGATCGCCACCAGGTCGCCCGGAGCGGTCGAGGCCGGCAGCTGGCGTGTCGGCGGCAGATGCAGGATCTCGGCCGCGAGCGCCTCGTCGAGTTCCCCGCCCAACCGTTCCTGCAGTTTCGGCAGCAGATACTCGCCCTCGACGTCATAGAAGCAGTCGGCCGAATCGCAGAGCGGGCCGACCACGCGAAACTCGGTCAGCGCCGTCTCGTCGGCACGGCTGGCGCTCGCCATGTGGAAATACCAGCGCACCACCGCCGCATCGAGCAGCAGGTTGTAGCCGGCATCGAGAAAGATCCAGGGCTGCTCGCCGCGATGTTTCTGGTTCTCGACCCGCGTCAGCAGCACCGCCGCGTCGCCGACGATCGAGCGGCCGGGCTCGAACAGCAGCTCGGTTTCGTCGCCCAGCCGGCGATGCATCGCGGCCGCGACCCCTGCCACCATCGAGGCGGCGCGATCGGGCGCGCCATAGCGGTCCATCAGCGCGTCGTTGCCGCGCCGGCGCCGGTAGTCGACCGGATAGCCGCCGCCCAGATTGACATGCTCGAAGGGCCGGCCGATCGCGGCAGCGAGCCGCCGCGCCTCGCCGGCCGCGAACTCGACCGCGCCCAGGAACGGCGCGGTCTCGGCGATCTGGGAGCCGATATGGAGATGGATGCCGACGGGATCGAGGGCGGCGGGATGGTCGGACAGGAGGCGCAGGACCTCGGGCAGATCGGGCGCCGTCATGCCGAACTTGGTCTTGGCATTGCCGGTCTGGATCGAAGCGACCGCCCCGCCCGTCAGGCTCGGCACCAGCCGCAACGAGACTCGCGCCCGGAGGCCCTTGGCCGAGGCGATGGCGGCGATACGCTCCAGCTCGAAGACGGAATCCACATTGATGGCCTTGATCCCCAGCCCGATCGACCATTCCAGCTCGTGGGTCGATTTGCTGACGCCGTTGAAGACGATCTCGTCCGGCGCGAACCCCGCCTTCAGCGCCTTATAGAGCTCGCCGCCGGAATTGACCTCGATCGCCAGGCCCTCGCTGCGCAGGATCTTGAGGACATTGACGTTGGAGCAGGCCTTGCTCGCATAGCAGACCGTGCTTCTCATATGGCCGCTGCGGGCGGCCGCCAGAAAGGCGGCGGCGTTGGCGCGCAGGCGCCGCTCCGAGAACAGGAACAGCGGCGAGCCGAATTCCTCGGCCAGCGCCACCAGGTCGCGGCCATCCAGCGTCAGATGGCCGCCCTGGACGCCATAGCCCGCGATCCCTTCCATGCCCGTCACTCCCATGATGTGTCCACCCTTGCAGCGAGCCGGCGGCCGAAGCCCGTCAGATCGCCAGATCGCGATCGAGCGGGAAGATCGGGCGCGGCACGTTCTTGTAGGGCAGCTTCTCCAGATGCGTGGTGCAGAGGGCGCCGCTGTCGCAGACGATGACCTTGCCCGCGATCGGCTCGAAGGCGGCGCGGAAATGCTGCATCGATTTGAGCCCGACCACGTCATGCTTCGCGGGATCGATGCCGAAGGCACGGAACTGCTGCAGATCGAGCATCTGCGCCGGCTCGGTCGTCACCAGGATCGCCATGCCGGCGACGCGCAGCACGGCCGAGGGGCCGAAGCTCAGATTGAGTCCGCCCACCATCGGGCCGTCGCCGACATAATCGCCGTCGCTGATGAGGTCGAGACGGCCCTCGAGCTTGAGCGGCGCGCCGCCGAAGCGGGCGTCGGTCTTGCCGCCGAGCCAGACCTGGACATTCTGACCCACCTTGTGCCGGCGCAGGGCCAGCGCCGTCTCCGGATCGACCATCGGCCCGAAACAGGCGTCCTTCAGGCCGGCGGCCAGCATGGCGCGCAGGAGCTCGGTCGAATCGCCATAGCCGCCGCCACCCGGATTGTCGGCATAGTCGGCGATGATGATGGGTCCCGTGGTGCGGCGGTAATCCTTGGCGATCGCGGCCGCTTCCTCGACCGAGTAATAGCGGTTCAGTACGTCGAAGCGCTTCTCCCAGATATCGTCGGCGATGCGCTCGGCAAAGGCCTGGTGCGCCCGCAGGTCGCCCTCGCCCGTGACCAGCACGGTCGGCCCGACTTCCTTGATGTCGGCATTGCCGAAGCCGGAATTGATGCTGACGGCATAGACGCCGGGCTGCTTCTCATAGGCGCGGGCCTGCGCGACGCGCTCGATCATCGGCCCGATGTCGGTGCGCCCGCCATTGATCTCGTCCAGCATCGGCCGGTGCACGCGGATGGTACGCGGGTTGATCTCGTTCTTCATCGTGCGGTGCAGGATCTGGCCCGCATGCCGCCCGGCCTCGCGCATATCGATATGCGGGTAGGTTTTATACGACACGATGATGTTTGCGAGATCGCACATCGCGCGCGTCACATTGGCATGGAGATCGAGCGTGATGGCGATCGGCATCTTGGGGCCCACGATCTCGCGCAGGCGGCGCAGCAGCTCGCCCTCGCCGTCCTCGCAGAAATCCGTCACCATCGCGCCGTGAAGGCCCAGCAGGATCCCGTCGATCTCGCCCCGCTTCTCGCGCGCAGCGGCAAGAATGGGATTGGTCAGCCGATCGAAGGCATCGCGCACCACGAAGCCGGCGGGCTCGGCCGAAGCGCTCAGCACATGCAGCAGCTTCCAGCCCTGCTGGCGCGCGACGTCGCGGAAGCCGGCGAGCTCGGTGTTGGCGTCGCCGCGTTCCTTGATCGCGTCCTCGCCGAAATAGCCGTAGCGGTCCATGAAGTTGCTGTATTCCGTCTTGCGGATGCTGAAGGTGTTGGTCTCATGCGCGAATTCGGCGCTCAGCACGGTGAACGACATGGCTCAGGCTCCTGATCAGGCGGTTGCGGCGGAATTCAACGGATGGTGGCAGGCGATGCTTTCGTCGGGCGACAGGGCCACCAGTTCGGGCCGGACCCGCCGGCAGAGATCGGTGGCGCGGCCGCAGCGGCCGGCGAACGCGCAACCGGGCGGCAGGTCGAAGGCGCTCGGCACCTCGCCCGTCAGCCGCTCGATCTTGCGCCGGCGCGTCGGATCGGGCTCGAAGCTGCTGTCGAGGAGGGCCCGCGCATAAGGGTGGCGCGGGGCCGCCGCCGAGCGCGGGAAGATCTCGACGATGCGCCCCAGATACATGACCACGACCTGGTCGCAGAAATAGCGCACCAGCCCCAGATCGTGGGAGATGAAGAGATAGGTCAGCCCCAGCTCGCGCTTCAGCCCCTCCAGGAGGCCGATGATCTGGGCCTGGATCGAGACGTCGAGCGAGGCGGTCGGCTCGTCCAGCACCAGGAAGGAAGGCTTGAGCGCCAGCGCCCGGGCGATCCCCACCCGCTGCTTCTGGCCGCCCGAGAGCTGATGCGGATACCGGTCGGCGAATTCGGGGTTGAGGCCCACCATCTCGAGCAGGCCCTGGACCGTTCCCTCCGGATCGGCAGGGCGCAAATCCTGGACCTGGAAGGGCTCGAGCAGGGCGTCGCGGATGCGGTAGCGCGGATCGACCGCCGAATAGGGGTCCTGGAACACCATCTGCATCCGCCGGCGCAGGAGCCGCAGCTCCTTCGCCGGCAGCGTCATCAGATCGACGCCATCGAAGGTGACGCCCCCCGCACTGGGCTCGATCAGCCGCAGGATGAGGCGCGCGAGCGTCGATTTTCCGCAGCCCGATTCCCCGACCACCCCCACCACCCGGCCGCGCTCGACATCGAGCGAGAGTTCGTTGACGGCGATCATGGTCCGCTCGCGACCGAACAGGCCGCGCCGGCTGCCGAAACGGCGGGTGAGGTCGCGGGCCGTGACCAGCGCGCTCATGGCCTGGGCCCGTTCGGGAAATGACAGGCGACGCCGTCGCCGGTGGGGCCGCCATCGAGGACGGGAACGGTCTCCTGGCAGAGCGGCTGGGCCTGGGGGCAGCGCGGATGGAAGCGGCAGCCGGTCGGATAGCGGCTCACGCTCGGCACCGTGCCGGGAATCCCCTTGAGCGCGCCCGGCGCCATCCCTGCCCGCGGGATGCAGCCGATCAGCGCCTTGGTATAGGGATGGCGCGGCTGGGCGAAGATCGCCTGGACCGGCCCCCGCTCGACGACGCGCCCGCCATACATCACCGCGACCCGGTCGCAGGCCTGCGCCACCACGCCCATATCATGGGTGATGAGCATGAGCGACAGACCGCGATCGCGCACCAGCTCGACCAGGAGCTGGATGATCTGGGCCTGGACCGTCACGTCGAGCGCCGTGGTCGGCTCGTCGGCGACGATCAGCTCGGGATCGGCCGCCAGCGCCATCGCGATCACCGCCCGCTGCTTCATGCCGCCGGAGAGCTGATGCGGATAGAGATCGTGGACCGCCGCAGGCTCCGGGATCTTGATCTGGCCCATCAGCTCGATGCTGCGCGCGCGAGCCGCCGTCCGGTCGAGCCCCATATGGAGGCGCGAGACCTGGTCGATCTGCTCGCCCACCCGCGTGATCGGATCGAGCGAGGTCATCGGGTTCTGCATGATGAGCGCGATCCGCCGGCCGCGCAGCTTGCGGTAATCCTCTTCCGGCAGGCGCGCGAGATCGACGCCGTCGAACCAGACGGCGCCGTTGTCGATCCGCCCGCCGATCAGGGGCAGGAGCCCCATCACCGCCATGGCGGTGAGCGACTTGCCGGCGCCCGATTCTCCGACGATGCCCAGGATCTCGCCCGGGGCCAGCGCGAAGCCGACATCGTCGAGCGGCCGGGCGGGGCCGATGGAAACCGAGAGCCGTTCGACCGAGAGCAGCATCGGGGCTACACGTCGCGGAGCTGGGCGCGGATGTCGAGCGCGCGGATCAGGGCATCGCCGAAGAGATTGATGGCGACCACGGTGAGCGCCACCACCAGCCCCGGAAAGACGATGATCCAGGGCGCGATGAAGATCTGTGCCGAGCCGCTGCTCATCATGGCGCCCCAGCTCGGCGTCGGCGGCTGGGCGCCCAGGCCGAAATAGCCCAGCGTCGCCTCGAGGATGATGGCATCGCCGGTCGCCAGCATCCCGGCGACGATGACCGGCGCCAGCGCGTTGGGGACCAGGTGGCGGAAGATGATATGGCCATGGCCGGCGCCGAGACTCACCGTCGCCTCGACATAGGTCTCGCGCTTGAGCGCCATGATCTGGCTGCGCGTCAGCCGCGTGAACTGCGCCAGATAGGCGATCGCGATCGCCAGCATCGTGCTTTCGAGGCCGGGTCCGATGATGGCGACGAAGATGAGCGCGATCAGGATCTCGGGGAAGGACCAGGTCAGGTCGACCGCCGCCGTCACGCCGCGATCGAGCAGCCCGCCCAGATAACCGCTGACGGCGCCGAGGCAGAGCCCCATCAGGACCGAGGCGCCGATGGATGTCACGCTGACGGTGAGCGAGGTGCGGGCGCCATAGATGACGCGCGAGAGCACGTCGCGGCCGAACTCGTCGGTGCCGAGCCAATGGGCCATGGAGGGCGGCTGGTTGACGATGGTGAGGTTCTGGGCGTCATAGGCATAAGGGGCGACCAGCGGCGCGAAGATCGCCAGCAGCACGACCAGCGCCAGATAGAGGGCCGGGAGCAGGCCCCGCGGCGTCGAGATCGCCCGCATGACCGGGCTGCGGTTGGCGGCGGCCCAGGTGAGGCTCATGCCGTGGCCTCCTCGCGCACCCGGGGGTCCATCGCTGCCTGGACGATGTCGCCCAGGAGCGTCCCCAGCATGACCGCGATCGCCAGCATCAGGAGACAGCCCTGGACCACCGGATAGTCGCGCTGGGCAAGCCCGCGGATCAGCAGCGTGCCGAGGCCGGGCCGCGCGAAGACGAACTCGACCGTCACGGCGCCACCCAGGATCCAGCCGATGCGCAAGCCCAGGATCGTCACCACCGGCAGCAGCGCATGGCGCAGCAGATGGCGGATCTGGATGGCCCGGCGCGACAGGCCCTTGGCATGGAGCAGCAGGACGAAATCCTTGCGCGCCGTCTCGATCATGGCAACGCGCGTGATACGGGCGACGAGTGCCGTGCCGCCGAGTCCGATGGTGAGCACCGGCAGCACCAGCGAGCTCCAGTTCTTGGCGCCCGAGACCGGAAACCAGCCGAACTGGACCGCGAACAGCAGCATCAGCAGCAGCCCCAGCCAGAAGGTCGGGATGGTCGAGCCCAGCAGGATCAGCCCCATGACGCCATGGTCGAGCCGCGAGTTCTGGAAGCTCGCCGCGAGCGCGCCGGTGGAGATGCCGAGCAGGGTCGAGAACAGCAGGGCCAGCCCGCCCAGGGTCAGGCTGTAGGGCAGACTCTGCAGCACCAGATCCGCGACCGGCCGGCGCATCACGATCGCGGTGCCGAAATCGCCCGAGAGCATGCCGCTGATCCAGAGCCAATATTGCTCGGGCAGCGGCCGGTCGAGCCCATATTTCGCGGTGAGGATCGCGCGCTGGTCCGGGGTGGCGCCGATCCTCAGGAGGCTGTCGATCGGGTCGCCCGGAACGAGATGGATGATCAGGAAGATGATGAGAGAGACGACGACGAAGACCGGGATGAGGGCGGCGAGCCGCCGCAGGATATAGGTGAACATCCCGGTCTTCGTCCTCTAGCCAGGAAGCCGTTTTATCCGATCACTTCGATGTCGAGGATCGACTGGCCTTCGAGGGCCGTGCCCCGGATCTTCTCCGGCAGCTTCAGCCGCTCCTTGTTGTAGCCCATGTTCTGGACCGGCTGATAGATCGGTGCGAACACGAACTGCGACAGAAGATATTCGTGATAGGCGGTGAAGTTCTTGACCCGCTCGTCCCAGGTCTTCGATTCCTCGAGCGCCTTCTTGTCGAGCTCGTCGGACTTGGCATCCTTCCACATCGAGACGTTGGGATAGCCCAGCCGCTCGCCGTTGAAGAACCAGTCGAGGATGTCGGCATTGCCCCACTCGTAGCTGCGCACGGCGAGCTGATGCTCGTTCTTCTTGTACTGGTCGCGGATCGTGCTCGAATCGAACACCGTGATCTCGGCGTCCATGCCGATCGCCTTGAGCTGCGCCTGCACCGCCTCGGTCACCCGCTTGAACTCGGTGTCGCTCTGGGTCCAGAGCTTCACATGGAGCGGCTTGCCGTCCTTCGCGCGGATGCCGTCGGGGCCCGCCTTCCAGCCCGCCTCGTCCAGCAGGGCCTTCGCCTTCTCCGGGTCGTAGCTGATGTTGTATTTCGGATCGACCTGCGATTCCTTGAGCGAGCTGATCAGGAAGTTGTGCGCTTCCAGGCCGATGCCGCCATAGATGCTGGCCAGGATCTCCTTCTGGTTCACCGCCAGCGCCGTCGCCTGGCGCACCTTGATGTCGGTGAAGGGCTCGGCGGTGGTGTTGATCGGCATGTACATCACGTCGAGACCCGGCATGGTCAGGACGGCGACCTTGGGCTCGGCCCTGAGCTGCGACAGGAAATCGGTCGGCACGCCCATCAGCAGGTCGACGCCGCCGGTCTTGAGCTCGAGGAAGGCCGTCGACTGCTCGGCGATTTCGCGGAAGGTCAGCCTCGCCAGCTTGGCGGGCCCTTTGTTCTGCGAGAGGTCGCTGCCCCATTTGTACTCGTCGTTGCGCACCAGGACTGTTTCCTGGCCGACGGTGAAGCTCTCGAGCTTGTAGGGGCCCGTGCCGACCGCCTCGGTCACGCCGAAATTGTCGCCCAGCCGCTTGTAGGCCTCGGGCGAGGGAATGGCCATGAAGGTGCTGGAGAGATTGAACAGCATGTTGGAGTCGGGATGCCCCATGACGAACTTGACGGTGTGGTCGTCGACGACCTCCACATGATCGATGCCGGCGACCATGTATTCGTTGTCCGTGCCGCGATAGGCATTGATCCACCAGTCGATGGTCTTCGCATCGAAGGGCTGGCCGTCATGGAACTTGACGCCCTTGCGCAGATGGAAGACCCAGGACATGCCGTCCGGCGCCGCTTCCCAGGATTCCGCCAGATGCGGCTGGAAGCTCTGGTCGGCATCCTGCACCACGAGGCGATCGAAGATCAGCGAGGTCGCGACGTTGAGAACGCCCGCCTTGATCGGGTTGTACATGGGCGCGCCGACTTCGTTGGTGCCGACGACGAAGATCGCTTCCGCGTCCGCGGCATAAGCCGGCATCGCCCGCATCGCGGCACCGGCCACGATGGCGAGGCCGGTGCTGGCCAAGAGACGTCTCCGAGTCAAACCTTTCATTTTACCCTCCCTGTATCGGTGTGATTCTTCCGTTGTCCGTCGGCCTCTTGCCGGGGCCTTCATGGGACCTGCGTTCAGCGCTCGGGGACCGACATCTCCCCCACATAGCCGATGAAGCTGCTGTAGAGCGCCGAGACTTCATTCATCCGCTTCTCGATATCCGGCCCGAGCTCGTTGAAGACGCCGTTGACGAGCAGATTCACCACGGTCGCCATCTGAGCGGTGGAATCCCAGAACAGGTTGAACTCGGTCGGCACGATCAGGATCTCGTCCGCGACCCCCCGGCCCCAGTCGCAGAACGGATCGGTGACTAGGGTGGTCGGAATGCCGGCTTCATGCGCCTTCTGCGCCAGCAGCTTGGCGAAGCGCGAATAGCGCCTGGCCTCGAACATGACGAGGCAGGAATTGCGCCGATCCGAAAGCAGCAGCTCCGCGAAGTTGCCGCCGGCGAGATCGAGCAGCTGCACGCCGTCGCGCAGATACTGGAGCTGATGGGCGAAAATCGCGGCCATGCCGCGCTCGGTCTGGAATCCGGCCACATAGACGCGCGGCTTGCGGGCGAGGCGCTTGACCACGCGCTGCCATTCGCGCGTATGCGCCATCTCATAGACCTTGACGAGGCCGGCGATCTCGAGCTCCAGCCCCTTGGCGAACTCGTCGGCGCCGCTGCGGCTGCGCCGCTGGAACTCGCGCAGGCGGTCGCCGATCAGCCAGGGACGGTCGCCGATATCGGCCTTGAGATCGGTCTTGAGATCCTTGAAGCGCTTATAGCCGATGGAGCGGCAGAAGCGCCCGACGGTCAGCTCGCTCACCCCGATCTTCTTGGCCAGGGTCGCGGCGGTCTCGAACGGCATCTCGCCCAGATTGGAAAGCATGTAGCTGGCGATCGCCGTCTCGGCCTTGGTGGCCTTGGCCAGCGCGTCGTTCAGCCTTTGGCGGACGGAGGCATTCATGGCGGGCGGAAGTCCGATCGGTAAGGGCGTGGAGCAGACTGTCAGCTTTCTGACATTCAGTCAACGATGGATGATTTTCTGATATCGGGCGCTGGACCGCTCGGCCCGGTGCAAGCCCCCCGTGACAGCGGGGGAAGTTCCGCGTTAGCGTGCGGGCATGAGGGATGGGGTGCACCGATGATCGACACGCAGCTTGAAGAGGCCGGCACCGCGCGTCTGCGCGCCAACGGTCCGGCGGTCTCGCGCCGACGGCTCTTGAATCTGATCGGATGGGGATTGCTGCCCGCGGCCGCGATCGGGCTCGCGAGCTGCGAGGCGCCGCAGTACGATTCACAGCGCGGCGTCTTCGTCATGCATCCGAGGAAATGAGAACGGCCCTGTCGGCGGGCCCCGGGGTCTAGGCCGCGCTGTCGGGGACGAACATATAACCGACGCCCCGGACGGTCTTCAGCACCTCGGGGCGTTCGGCATTGACCTCGATCTTCTTGCGGATCCGCGCGATGCGGACATCGACGCTGCGGTCGAACACTTCCTCGCCATGGGTATGCGCCAGCTCGAGCAGGCGGTCGCGGCTCAGCACGCGGTTGGGATTCTTGGCGAAGGCCACCAGCAGGTCGAATTCCATGCTGGTCATGGCGATCTCCTCGCCGTTCGGGTCATAGAGCTTGCGCGACGCCACGTCGAGCGTGCAGCGCCCCATCCGGATCTTCTCCATCGCCGCCGTCGGGGTCGCGGCGCGCGTGACGCCGCCGGTGCGCACCCGCCGCAGCACGCTCTTGACCCGCGCCAGGAGCTCGCGCAGGTCGAACGGCTTGGTGACATAGTCGTCGGCGCCCATCTCCAGCCCGACGATCCGGTCCACGGTCTCGCCCAGGCCCGTCACCACCACGATTCCGATGCCGCCCTTCGCGCGCAGCTCGCGCGTCAGGGCCAGACCGTCTTCCCCGGGCAGATGCAAATCCATCAGCACGACTTCGATCGGTTCGGCGGCCAGGACCTGGCGCATGGCGGTCCCGTCGCCGGCGACGCTGACGGCAAATCCCTGCATCTCGAAATATTCGCGGACCGTCCCTTGCACGTCCGGATCGTCATCCACGATCAACAGGCGGGTCTTGCCATCCATCCCCTGATCCCACTGGTCCCGTGCCCGCCGGAATTGCCGCCGCGGGCACGACTTTCAAGCTCTCCCGATGCCGGCTTCCTGAGGACCCGGCATCGGGGCGGGAGGTTCGTTACCGATCGCTGGGCCCGTTCGGCGCTCCCAAACTTCCGCCAGAAGCGCTGACACATTACCCAAATCCCCGTCCCGATGCACGGCCGCGATTGGAGGGCGACAATATTCCTCGGAGTCGGCCGAGAGCCCGGCCAGGAAGCCCAGAAACCCCTGATTCTGGCGGCTTGGCCAGCCATCCTGCCGTTCCTGGGATTTCGGGCTCCCGCATGTCGCCCATCATGTCCGCGGGGTCGCCGGCCGGCATATTGTTTCAGGGAAGGTTGGGAAAGCAACCAAGCCTGCAATAATAGAAACACGATTTGCGGTTGCCAGACACCATGCTGCAACGCGAGGAGACCAAATTCCTCTCCGACGCGCTGGACCGGGGACGATGACGAGCATCGCCGCTGGGGGGCCGGCGCCAGACAAGGGAGATCAACATGGCTGTCCAATCCAACGACCATCTTTTCCAATCGCAGAGCCAATACGGCATGGTGTCTTCGCTGATGTCGGGCCTGGAGTACGTCTTCGGCTGGTTCACGCGCAGCGACGAACGCCAGATGCTGGCGAGCCTCGACGAGCGCACCCTGCGCGACATCGGCATCTCGAAGGCCGATGTCTATCGTGAAGCCTTGAAGCCCTTCTGGCGGAGCTGATGGCGATCGCAGGGGCGCATGGCCCCCTGACGCCACAGCGGCCGCAGCCGCATCTGCCGAACCCTCTTCCTCCCGATCCGAGGAAGAGGGTTTTTTCATTTCGGCCCAGCCCCGATCAGTGGGCCTCGGTCAGTGTGCCTGCTGCAGCAGATGGCCGACGAAACGGCGCACGTCATCGGGCGTGAAGGGCTTCTCGAGACAGGCCGCTCCGGTCTCGGCCAGGAATTCGCCCTGGCGTTGCGATAGGGTGTCCCCCGTCAGGAACGCGATCTTCTCGGTCATCGCAGGATAGTCGCGCAGCAGCGCGGCGTAGAGGCCCGGCCCGTCCAGCACCGGCATTTTCAGATCGCTCAGGATCAGATCGAACGGTCCGGCCTTGAGCTGATTCAGCGCCGCCTCCCCTTGCGACACCATCTCAACCCGGTGCCCGAGATCGGTCAGGATCTCCGCCAGGGTCTCCGCGATCTCGACCTCGTCATCGACCACCAGGACGCGACGGCTGGGCTCGCTGTCGCGGGACATCGCTTCCGGCGCCGGTGCCGGCTTGGGCGCCGGCAGGCCCGCCAGCGGCAGCTCGACTGTGAAGGTGGCGCCGCCGCCCGGGGTTTCGCTTGGCATGATCGAGCCGCGATGGGTCCCGACGATGGTCATGCAGAGCGAGAGCCCGATCCCGGTTCCCTGCCCCGCCGGCTTGGTCGTGAAGAAGGGATCGAAGATGCGAGAGCGGATCTCGGGCTCGATGCCGGGTCCGTTATCCGCCACGACCAGCCGCAGCGCCTGGCGCGCCTTGTCGAACCGGGTGGAGATCTTGAGCCGGCGTGGCGCCGGCCGCCCGGCCAGTGCCTGCTCGGCATTGACGATCAGGTTGGTGGCGACCTGGTGCAGCTGATCCGCGTCGGCCATGAACGCCGGCAGCTCCTGTGCCAGATCGAGCGTCAGTTCGACGCCCGAAGTGCGGAGCTGATAGCCCAGAAGATCGGCCGCCATGCCGATGACCGTGTTGAGCTGCACCGGGCGCGGATCGGGCTCGCGCCGCCGCGCGAGCGCCAGGAAGGTCCGCACGATCTTGGAGCAGCGCTCGGCCGCATAGCGGATCTTCTGGGCGCGGACGGTAAAGGCGGAATCGCGCGTCGCCTCTTCCAGCAGCAGCGACTGCCCGACCACCACCGAGAGCGGGTTGTTGAGCTCATGCGCCACGCCCGCCAGGAGCGAGCCCAGCGCGGTCAGCTTCTCGCTCTGATGCAGCGCCTCGCGCTGGCGCGCGATCTCCGCCTCGGTCTGCTGCCGTTCGATGGCGCCCGCGATCAGGGCCGCGGCCGTGCGCAGCACGTCGATCTCGATCTCGGTCCAGGCGCGCTCGGTGCGGCAATCGTCGAAGCCGAGGAAGCCCCACCAGCGCCCGCCTGCGGTCAGCGGCACCGAGAGGAAGGAGAGCGTGCCATGCTCCTCGAACACCTCGCGCGTATAGCCCGAGGTGGCGCTGCGCACGGTCTGGATCACCTCGCCGCGCTGGCGCCGCCGGGCCCAGTCGTCGAACTCGTCGTCGTCCGGCGTGTCGGGATCCTTGATCGGCATGTTCTGATAGCGCGGGTCGCCGCTGATGGGCTTGAGCGGCGCGGCGCACCAGTCGTAGCGGCAGCTCTGCACCATCTCGTGGTCGGGGCCCTTATGCGTCTCGAACAGCGTGACGCGATCGACCTCGGCGGCCTTCCCCAGGCGCGCCAGCAGGTCCTGGATTCCGGCCTGCCAGTCGCCGCCGCCCACGATGCGCGTGGCGGCATAGCCGATCGCCTCCAGCATGGCCTCGCGGCGCGCCAGCTCGGCCGTGACCGAGCGGCGGTCTGTCAGGTCGCTGGAAGTCATGGCTTCGCGGTTCCGTGCCGTGTCATGGAAGGCCCAGGTCTCGAGCCCGCAATCTGGCGGAACCATGCGATCCAACGACCCGGACGCGAACCGGGGGATCGACATGGCGGCTGTGGGGTCGCGGGATACATCAGGCGGCTCTGCGGCTCTGTCGGCTCTTCTCCGGCGGCGCCTTCGCAGGTTCCGCAATGGCACCAATACTTCCCACTCTCACGGGCGGGCGGTCCGGAAACCGAGCGATCAGCACGAGCTCCCCGCCCAACGCATCGACATAGCCGCTGAGCGTCGAGATGAGCAGGTCGGTTCGCCTCTCGATCTTTGAAACGCCGTCCTGCTGCAAGTTCAGCTTACGGGCGATCGCAACCTGCGTCTTCTTCATCGCCTTGCGCAGCTGCTGCAACGACATTTCCTCGGCCAACAGATCGACCGTGCGCGCTTTGACTGCCTTTCGTTCTCTCGCCGGCAGTGCCGCCACGACCTCGCTCAGTTTCCGCGCTCGCATTGTCGTCAGCTCCTCTTTGTCTTCAGCCGGGCCAGATGAGCATCGAACCGCTCATCGGCTTTCCTTATCAAGGCCCGATAAAATCGCTGCTCGCTCACGCCGGATTTGTCGCCGCCGCAAAGAAGAACGGCTCGGCGGCCGGGATCGAAGGCGAAGGCGACTCGCCACACCCCGTCCGCGGCGTCGAAACGCAGTTCTTTCATATTGGCGTGCCGGGAACCGTTCAATGAATCGATCCGAGGCCGGCCGCCGAGGGGGCCCAATCTTTCGATGACGCCGGCTTGTGCCAGCAATTCAATCCTTACCGCAGGCTCCAATGCGGCGATCTCATCCTCGAACTCCGGGGCGATCAAGACCGTCCATATCGGCTTATATATGCACTTAAGTGACTATTATGTCAAGTGAATATATTTCGACGACACCGCCGCTTCCCCATCCTGGAGGAACGACGCTCCCTCGCCCGTTCCGGTGTCCGATTTTTCGATCCTCCTCTGGCCCAGGAGGAAGGAGAGCGTGCCATGTATAGTAGGAACTGGCGCCACCAGGGGCCGAGAAGGGCCGATTTTTGCCCTCTCCCAGGGCAGGACGGCTCCCTATATGAGTCAAGGGGAGGCACTGGCCGATGGAAGGCGCCATGCACCGCGATCGAGGATTGAAGCTCTCACGCACTGCCCGATGCGGGCTGCTCCTGGCAGCGGCCCTGACCGGTTACGCCCTGCTATCTCCTGCCGCCGCCGAAACGGCGGCGCGGCCTAGCGGCAGCCATTTTCAAGCCCCGATGATGCCCCGCTTCAATAGCGGCCCGGTACCGCCGCTGGGACCGGACATCGTCCCGCCGCTCGGACCGAACATGGTCCCGCCGCTGGTTTCCGAAAACGCCGGAAATGGATTCAACCGGGTCCGGCCCCACCGGTTTCCCTTCTTCCCGTTCATCGGCGGCGGCGTTTATGTGAGCCAGCCTCCGGGCGCAGCCGCGGCGCCATCGCCCGTGGCAAACGCCCCCGCGCTGCCGCCACCCCCGCCCGATTTCGAGCCCCGTCTGGTCTCGCTGAAGCCCTTCGCGCGCCAGCCGGGCGATCCGGCCTCGGTCACGGTCTTGCGCGCGGGCAAGCCGGAAGAAGTCGTGACATTCCCCGGGACCGCGCACTGACGAGGCTGCCTTGGCGAAAGCCTCGGGGCTAACGCCGCTCCCAGCCCCGGACCGCCTCGAGCGGCTGCGGCTCCTCGCTGTAGGGCTCGGGCGACGGCGGCGTGACGATGGCCGAATCGCCGGACGCGCCATCCTTGAGGACGCCGGCGCCGAAGCCGCCCGACTGCCGCAGCCAGAGCTTGGCATAGGCCCCGCCCAGCTCCAGCAGCTGCGCATGCGTCCCCTGCTCCACGATGCGGCCGTTCTCGAGGATGATGAGGCGGTCCATGCGCGCGATGGTCGAGAGCCGGTGGGCGATCGCGATCACGGTGCGGCCCTTCATCAACCCTTCGAGCTGTTCCTGGATGGCCCCCTCGACCTCGGAATCGAGCGCCGAGGTCGCCTCGTCCAGCACCAGGATCGGCGCGTTCTTGAGGATCACGCGCGCGATCGCGATGCGCTGGCGCTGGCCGCCCGACAGCTTCACCCCGCGCTCGCCGACATGGGCCTCGAAGCCGCGCCGCCCCTGCCAGTCCTCCAGCGTCTCGATGAACTCGAGCGCATGGGCCTTGGCGGCCGCGTCGCGCACCTCGGCCTCGGTCGCACCGGGACGGCCATAGCGGATATTGTCGCGGATCGAGCGGTGCAGCAGCGAGGTGTCCTGCGTCACCATCGCGATATGGGCGCGCAGGCTCTCCTGCGTGACCTTGGCGATGTCCTGTCCGTCGATCAGGATCCGCCCCTGCTCGAGATTGTGGAAACGCAGCAGCAGGTTCACGAGCGTCGACTTGCCGGCGCCCGACTGGCCGATGAGGCCGACGCGTTCGCCCGGCCTGATGTCGAGATCGATGCCGTGCAGCACGCCGCGGCTGGTGCCATAGCCGAAATGCAGCTTCTCGAACTGCACATGGCCGGCCGTCACCTTGAGGATGCCGGCATCCGGCGGATCGGGCATCTGCAGCGGCACCGCGATCGAGCGCATGCCGTCCTGCACCACGCCGACATTCTCGAAGATCGCCGTCACGTTCTGCGCCACCCAGCCGGCGATGTTGGCGATCTGCCAGGAGAGCGGTATCGCCATCGCGACCGTGCCGACCGCGATCAGCCCCAGCGACCAGAGCCTCATCGCCATCGCGGCGGTGCCCACCACCATCAGGATGTTGAGCCCGATGAGGGTGATGCTGAAGATCGTGATCAGCCGCTGCTGGCGGTGGAAGGTGCGGGTATGCTCGTCCACCGCCTCGCGCACGAAATCGTCCTCGTCCCGCGGCCTGGCGAAGAGCTTGACCGTCAGGATGTTGGTGTAGCTGTCGACCACGCGGCCGGTCAGGGCCGAGCGCACCTCCGACATCTCGCGCGAGCGGTTGCGCATGCGCGGCACGCAGATCCGCAGGAGGATCACATAGCCGGCGAACCAGCAGACCACCGGGATCGAGAGCCACCAGTCGTGGGAGGCCAGGACCACGAGCGCCGTGCCGCCATAGACCAGGATGTAGAGCACCGCATTGGTGCTGGCGACCACGCTTTCGCGCAAGGCCGGGCCGGTCTGCATGATCCGGTTGGCGATCCGGCCCGCGAAGTCGTTCTGGAAGAAGGTCCAGCTCTGCCGCACCACATGCCAGTGGCTCTGCCAGCGGATCAGGTTGGTGAGGCCGGGGGCGATCGCCTGGTTGGTGACGAGGTTCTGCATGAGCAGGGCCACCGGCCGCGCCACCAGCAGCACCGCCGCCATGCCCAGAAGCTGCGGCCAGGCCGCCGGGAAGAAGCTCTCGAAATCATGGGTCGAGACCAGCGTCACGATCCGGCCGATGAAGATCGGGATCGTGGTGTCGAGCCAGGCCACGGCGATGCCCGTCAGGAACAGGGCCACGACGAGGCCGCGAACCTGGCGCACATAATGCCAATAGAAGGCCATCAATCCCGACGGCGGGGCCGCGTCGGCGCCGGTCGCCGTCGGGTCGAGCCGACGCTCGAAGAAGCTGAACAGGGACATGGATCAAGGTCTTACAGGGAGTCGCAGCGACGGCAAAGCGGCAAGATTGCGACTCCGCCATGAGCGAAAGGGCATTCGCGTCCAGGGGCTTGGACGCATTGCAACGGCTTCACGTTCCAGCGGAACGGGCCTCGGTCCTCGGCTCGGAGCCGAGGAAATGCCCCAGCGCCGCCAGCCGCTTGATGCGGTCGCAGATGATCTTGACGGTCGCCAGCATCGGCACCGCCAGCAGCGCGCCGGGGATGCCCCACATCCAGTACCAGAACACCAGCGAGACGATGATCAACACCGGGTTGAGGATGAACCGGCGCGCCAGCAGCAGCGGCGTCACCAGCTCGCCTTCGAGCAGATGGATGGCCAGGTAGATGCCGGTCGGCAGCAGCGCGTGCCAGATCGTGCCGAAGGTCAGCAGGCTGGCGAGGAAGATGATGACGATGCCGCCGAGCGGACCCAGGATCGGGATGTAGTTCAGCAGGAAGGCCAGCGTTCCCCACAGGACCGGATCGGGCAGCCCGCAGAAATAGGCGGCGAGGCCGGTCAGCACGCCGACCGCGACATTCATCATGCTGATCGTGGCGAGATATTTCGAGATGTTGCTCTCGATCTCCCGCGAGATCTCGACCGCCTGCTTCTTGTTGCTGAGCGTCGGCAGGATCTCGACGAAGCGGCGCAGGAACAGATCGCCCGACATCAGCAGGAAGAACAGCAGCACCACCATGGTGCCGAGCCCCACCAGCATGTTCCGGGTGCCGCTGAACAGCATCCCGGTCACACCGGGCGTTGCCAGGGTGACGGGCGTCGCCGCGGTGGAGGTGTTGTCCGTGAGATGCTCGATCTGCTTGCTGGCACTCTCCAGATCGGCGATGGGCTGTTTGAAGACCCGGATCTGCATGTCGAGACGCGCCAGCGCGTCCGGCACCTTGGCGAGCCAATCGGAGGCCGGCGCGGAGAGGGAGAATCCCAGCGCCCCCACCCCGGCGATGACGAAAACGATCATCAGCATGGCCGCGACACTCTTGGGAATGCGGAATTTCGTCCCCAGGCGCATGGCCGGCTGCAGAACGAGATAGAGGATCGCGGCGAAGATGATCGGCAGGACGATCTGGCCGGCGAGATAAAGCCCATAGAACAGCAGCAGCAGGAAGATGCCCAGGAGCAGGAGCGTCTTGGGATCCTCCGGCAAGGGCATGGTTTCGTCCGGGGCGGCAGCCGGAACGGCGGGTTCGGTCGCAGGAACCGCCCGCGCGTCCGGATCGGACGCCGCGAGCGGCCGGATCGGCGTCAAACTCGTGACGGGAGGCAGGTCGCCGGCGCGACCCGGTCGGGCAGCCGATAACCCATTGTCATCGGCGATGCTCAGCGAAGCACCAGCCGGCTGGCGATGAAGCCGAGGCCGAAGGCGATCAGCACGGCCGTCAAGGGTCGGGCGGTAATTTGCCCCCGGGCGGCTTCGACCGACACGGCGCCCTGCTCGGACACGGTCTCATAGAGCTCGTTGGCCCGGTCGCTGAGCTGCGACAGGAGCTCATTGGCCCGCTCGCTGGCATGGTCGACCGCGCCGCTCTTGATCTGGCTGACGATGGCGGCGAAATCGGACTTCAAGGCGCCGATATCGTCGATCAATACGTCCAGATCGACCGGGGCCGCGGCCTTGCGCCTTGATTTCGTTGTGCGTTTCATTCTTTGAATCCCACTTCGCAAATTGTTGAGGAGGCGGGCAGAAGCCCACCCTAACACGGACCAAACGCCCGAGCCTCATCAAGGTTCCGGCGCGGAACCGGTACCGGCCTTCCCCGTCGCAACGGCGTCGGAACCGGCACCTCAAACCGCGTCAGGCGGCAGATAACGGGTCGCGAGCCAGCCGCCATCGACCGGCAGCACCACACCCGAAATGAAGTCGGCGTCCGGCGAGGCCAGGAAGCAGACGGCGGCGGCGATATCTTCGGGCTGCCCCACCCGGGGCGCCGGCGTGGTCTCGATCATGGCACGCCGGTACCAGCGGCTCTCTTCGATGAAACGCTTCGTCATGGCGGTCTCGATCACGCCCGGAGCCACCGCATTGACGGTGATTCCGAGCGGCGTCCAGTCCGCCGCCAGTTGCCGCGTGAGCTGCGCGACCCCGCCCTTCGCCGTGGCATAGAGCGCGGAGTTGGGAAATCCGACCAGCCCGAAGACCGAGCTGACATTGACGACGCGCCCGCCCGGCCGGGTCATCACCTTCAGGCTGTCGCGCGTCAGGCGGATCAGGCTGATGAGATTGACGGAGAATAAGGTCGCGATCGTCTCGTCGTCATTGTCGGTGAACTGCTCGGCTTCGCGATCGATGCCGGCATTGTTCACCAACACATCTAGGCGGCCGAAGCGAGCCTGGCAGGCGGCGACGATCCGCGCCGGCGCATCGCCGGCTGCGACATCGCAGACCAGCGGCTCGATCCGGGCCTTGCCGGAGGAGGAAGAGGCTTCCGCGACCAGGCTCTCGAGCCCCGTCGGGTTGCGGTCGACCGCCAGCACGCCCGCCCCCTCCGCGGCCATGCGCGAGGCGACGCCGCGACCGATCCCGCTGCCCGCTCCGGTGACGATGACCGCGCGTCCCTCGAACCGCATGATGCGAGTCTCCCATATTCGGAAAGGCTCAGGCGATCGAGCCGCCATCGACCGGCAGGCTGATGCCGGTGACGAAGGAGGAGGCGGGCCCGGCGAGATAGAGCACCGCGTCGGCGACTTCGGCCGGCTTGCCGAAGCGCCCCAGCGGATGGAAGGCGATGAACTCGCGCTCGCGCTGGGCACGCGCCACAGGATCGCCCAGATCGGCGAACACCGATTGCAGCATCGGCGTGTCGATCGAGCCGGGGCAGACGCAATTGACCCGGATGTTCTCGGCCGCGTGGTTGCGCGCGAGCGAGCGCGTCATCAGCGTGACCGCGCCCTTCGATGCCGAATAGGGCCCGAGCAGCGGATCGCCCACCAGCCCCGCCGTCGAGGAGAAATTGACGATGCTGCCCCCGCCCCGCTTGCGCAGCAGCGGAATGAAATGCTTCACCGTCAGGAAGGTGCCATGGACATTGACGGCGAAGACCTTGAGCCAGTCCTCCTCGGAGCAATCCACGATCTTGCCGAAGGGGCCGATGATGCCGGCAGCGCAGACGACGATGTCGATGCCGCCGAAGGCCGCGTCGGCCTTGCGGGCCGCCTCGGCCAGCGCCGCGCTGTCGGTGACGTCGAGGCAGCGCGAATGCACATCGCAGGACCGGGGGGCCGCGATCGCCTCGCGCGTCGCCGCCAGCCCTTCCTTGTCGCGGTCGATCAGGATCAGTCCGACGGCACCTTCGCCCGCGAATTTCTGGGCCACGGCGCGGCCGAGGCCCGAGCCCGCGCCGGTGATGACGGCCGTCTTCCCGGCAAGCGTCTGCATTCGATCGTTCTCCCCACGCGTTTGGCTTTATCGAAAGCGGCGCCAGCACCGCCGCGCGCCACGCTTCCCAGCGCAGCGCCAACTATTGCAATCGCGCCCGCCCGCGTCGATGGCTATTCGTCCTGGCCGTTGGCCCGGAGCCACTCGTCGATCTCCGGCAGCCGTCGCGCCCTGACGGACAGCCGGAAGTCGAGATCGGCGTAAAATCTTTCCACCTGTTTCCGGTTGGCGGCCGGCACGTTCTCGTCGATGAATTTTCGCAGCGCCGGCAGCAGCGCCGGATCGGTGGACTGCACCGCCAGCGATGGCACGAAATTATGCCGCTGCAGCGCATCGAGCCTGGCATTCACCTCGTCCCGATGCTCGAGTACGAAGTCCCAGGCCATGCTCGTATTGTCGATGGCCACACGGGCGATCATGGCGGGGCTGGTCGTCTTCGGCGGATCGCCGCTCAAGGCCAGAGCCAGGGTTCGCCGGGCCAGGGCCGGATCCCGGCTCAAGGCGAGGGCGAGAAAATACTGGTCGATGGCGATCGGATCGGCAGCGCCCTTCGCCAGGCCGAGCAGCGTCTCATAGAGAGCCGCGTCGGCATCGAAGGCGACGGCACGCAGGACAGGTTGGCGGATGGCCGCCGGCAGAGCCCTGGGATCTTCCGGATGGGCGACGGAATCCTGAAACCGCCGCCGCGCTTCGGCGACGACATCCCGGTCCCGGAGCCGGCCGAGGGCACCGATCAGATCCTCCCGCAGAACGGCGGCATTGTCCGCCTCCCCCGGCCGACGGTCCCACCCGATCCGACCGAAGACCGGCGTCAGGATTCGCGCGGCGTAGGATTGCAGGGCGGCGCGCCCCGGCAGGCCGGCATAGAGCGCATCGATCGACAGCAGCGTCTCGACGATCTGCCGCCAGATGACCGTGTCGGCATCGGCGCTCGCCTGGCGCGTCAGGTCCAGATAGGCCGAGACCGGCATGAGGCCAGCCTCCCCGAGAGCCCAGGCGTCGTAGAGCAGCCCGAGCTGATCCACGGCCGGCAGGACGGCGAACTTGTCCGCGAGGCCCGCGAAAGCGTCTTGGGCGTATCGGCTCCTGAAATAGGCGGCCTGGCCCATATTGATCTTCACGGGCAAGCCGCCCCTGACCTCGAGCGTGACGGGCTCGTCGCCCGTGACGAGGGTTTTGCCCGGCGGATGGCCTTCGCCGACCGAGGCGGCCGAGACGGGCACATGCCATGCCAGGGGCTGGCGCGATGCATCGTCCACGCCGAAGCGGCCCTGCCGCAGGGCGATCTCCACCTGGCCCGCCTTCGGCTGCGCCCGGTCGACGCCGATCATGGGAACGCCGGGCTGCAGCGTGAAGTCGTCCGCGATCGTCTTGATGTTCCGTCCGCCGGCGGCCTCGATCGCCGACCAGAGATCGTCGGTGACGGTGTTGCCATAGGCATGGCGCCGCATGTAGCCGCGAACGCCGTCCCTGAAGACGGCCTCGCCGACATGGCTCTCCAGCATCCGGATGACGGCCTGGCCCTTGCGGTAGGTGATGTCGTCGAAGGCCTGATCGGCCTGATCGCCGCTGGCGACGGGTTGCACGACGGGATGGGTCGTGCCCTTCGCATCCTGCCGCATCGCCCGCTGGCGCGCGGATTCGGACTGGAGCCACATCGACCATTCCGGATGGAAGCGGTCGGTGGCTTTGTTCTCCATCCAGGAGGCGAAGCCCTCGTTGAGCCAGAGCTCGTCCCACCAGCTCATGGTCACGAGATCGCCGAACCACATATGCGCCATCTCATGGGCGATGACGACGAAGACGCGCTGCCGGTCGGATTCGCTCGACAAGGCCGGATCGAGCAGCAGAACTTTCTCGAAATAGAGGATGGCGCCCCAGTTCTCCATGGCGGCGAATCCGCCGGCGCCCGGGGCCGCGATCAGATCGAGCTTCGGCAGCGGATAGGGAATGCCGAAATAATCGTTGAAATAGCCGAGCAGCTCGACGGCGCTGTCCAGGGCAAACTGGCCCTTATAGGCGCTGCCGCGCCGCGCGATGACGGCGATCTCGACGCCGTCGGCCTGGGTCACCAGCCGCTCCAGATCGCCGATGCCGAGAAACAGGAGATAGGTCGACATCGAGGGGCTTTTCTGGAAGCGGATATAGTGCAGCCCCGCCTCGGAGCGGTCGATCCGGTCGATCGGCATGTTGGAGACGGCGGTTTCCGCCGCCGCGGCCACCACGCTGATCGTGAAGGTGGCCTTGTGCGCGGGCTCGTCCCAGCAGGGCATGAACCGCCGCGCCGCCACCGCTTCGAATTGGGTCAGGAGCATCTGGCAGCGGCCGGCGGGCGTGTCGTAGCGGGTGACGAACAGGCCCATGGCGGTTTCGTTGATCTTGCCCCTGTAGTCGATGGCGAGATCGTAGCGTCCCGGCGGAACCTCCCGGTCGAGCTTGATGGTGATCTGCTGGCGGCTCGCGTCGGCGCTCCAGGAGCCGGAAAGCGCCTGACCGCTGCCGCTCAGCTCCGCCGAGACGAGCTCCAGATCCAGGCCGTTCAGAATCACCGTCGAGGTCGGCGCCTCGACGCTGAGCGTGATCACCACCCGCCCTCGGAAGGTCAGCGTCGCCGCGCGCGGCTCGATCTCGACCGTGTAATGGATCGGCCTGACATTCCGGGGTAGCTCCGTCTGTCCCATCTCATCCTCTTCGATGCGCGCACCCGACCCGCCCGGGGGGCCGAGCAATCTACTATTGTCCCGCGTCAGGCCGGGATGAACAACCGACAAGCTTCGGGGCAAGTGCGATCGCGGGCCGGCTTCCGGATCGAGGCGCTAGGGCGCGAAGCTCTGCGGCACGCCCTTCTTCGACACGACCAAGGCCCAGCTGCAGGGCCGCGTGCTCATCGCCGGCAGCGGCCGATCGCTCGCCGAGGTGATGGATACGGCCGACGGCGACATCATGGTGGCGATGGACGGCGGCTGGGTCAGCGGCCTGATGGTGAGCCTGGCGGGGCTTCAGCTCGGCGATGCCTTGATCCTGTTCGTCACCGGCGACAACACCATCCCGGTCCATTGCGCGCTGGCGCATCTGGCCATCGATCACGGCAGCCTGGCGTTCGACAAGACGCTGCTCGATACCGAGAAATCGGTCCTCCATGTCGAAGGGCAGGCCGATCTCAAGACGCAGGCCATCGACGTCAGGATCGAGGCCGATCCGAAGGATTTCGATCTGCTCGACCTGCATGCGCCGGTCCTGATCAAGGGAACGATGAGCGACCCGAAGATCTCGATCGATCGCGACATCCCGATCCCGACGCCCGAGTTCGGCGGCGCCAAGGACGTGGACTGCCCTCAACTGACCGAAGAACTCTTCGCCGGCAAATCCTGACCTTGTGGCTTCGCGAGAACGAGGCTGCCGTCGCGGCTAGATCCGCTCCCAGAGCCCAGTTTCCACATCGAGACGAGCCTCTTCCAGGCCACGAAAATCGCCGCGGGATATGATGCTGACGACCTTCCCATCCTCGACGACCGGCAGATGACGGAAACCGCCGTCTTCCATCAGACGCAGGGCATCGAGGGCCGAATGCCGCGACGAGATCGTGCTCGGATTCGACGTCATGACATCGGAGAGCGGCGTGCCAGCAGGATCGTGGCCCCGGGCAAGCAGGCCGACGGCGTCCCGGCCGGTGAATATTCCCAGCAAGCGCTGCTCGGGATCCACGACCAGCACAGCACCCACCCTGCGTTCATGCATATGCCGGCAGGCGTCGCGAACGCTGGCACTTGCCGGCAGCGTCACGGGACTTTTGTGGCGGACCATTTCCGAGATTCTGCGGGTCGTCATGTCGGCCGCTCCTTTGGTCCGCTCTCGCCCGCCTTTGCGGCGAGGTCGATCGGCGCCCGTCGGCGGCAGCATGACCGGAGCCCACCGCCGAAGCATCAGTCACTTCTATGACAGATGAGGTGCGCTCGACGTTGACATACATCAATATCGCAGGCCGTGCCGGACAGAATGACCATCGACATGGCCGGCCAATCGCGCTTTTCAGGCGGGTGTCGAACCCACCCCGGGCTTGAGGACAACCCCGGCCCCGTCGCTCACGGTTTCGTCTGCATCAGCTTCCCGAGCCGCGTCTTGTCGTTATAGACCAGCATGGCCGAGATATGGCGGCTTTCGACCATGGCGATCATGCCCGCACCCGGTGCAATGAACCGATACTCCGTCAGCTTGATGCTCGCCGGCCCGACCGATCCCTTATAGTCCCACTTGATGAGGACGGCGTCGTAGCTGCCCGCAGGGACGGTCACCTTGTAGGCGCCGATATAGCTGTAGGTGATGTCGAGCGACCCCGTGTGATCGATGTCGGTCGGGTCGGACAGATCGGAAACCGCCACCTGAACCGTGGACTTGCGGCTCTGGCCTGGCGCCAGTCCCGCGAGAATGAGCGGTTCGCCCGGCGTGAAGCGCGACAGCACTTTCTGCTCGAGGTCCTGCTCGGCCAGAATGGCGGCACCCCCATCGGCCGTCTTCTGCAGGAAAAAGGCGCCGATCGGTTCGGCGGAATAGCGCCAGCCGGGCGCGAACATCGGGTCGGTGGTGTCCTCGACCTCGTGATTCTCGGTGCGCGTTTTGCCGTCCGAGTCACGCACGCGATAGGATGTGACCGTGCCCTTGGGCGGCAGATACTGGTCGGCCGTCAGCAACGCAGCGGCGGCGATGGGTTCGCCGACGACCCCGGTTCCGAGATATTTCTCGATCTGCGCGCGATCGTCGCCCGGCAGGGGAAAGGTCGAATCGGCGCCGCTGGCGCTGTTGCCGGCAAGGAGGAGAAAGCACGCTGTCGCCATGGCGGCGACGGTGAGTTGGCGATGAACCGGCATGAATGAACGCTCCGCTGTTTCCGGCAATGGCAGTCCGGCGCAAATGCGGCCCGCTGCCATTCCGTATCGTCCCCCGGCGGACATTGCCTCGAGGAACGGATCATCCGCCCGACGGGAGCGAACGTTAGGCCATCCTGGGCCCTACGGGAAGCCTGTCCCGCGGAGGGAATGAGACCGAATTCCCGGCCTCGGGCCGGCTCACGCCTGGTTTGCCAAGCGCGAGCCGGCCCTGGCCGGCTTCATGCCGTCCGGGACGTCAGCGTGCGTTGCTCTGGCGGACGACATTCCCGAGCTGCAGCAATCCCAGGACGAAGATAAACAGCACCGAGAGCGGAATGATGTAGTTGAGATACCAAGGTGCGTCCGGCGTGCGCGGCCAAATCAGGTTGAGGATCATGACCACGCCGAAGGCCAAGGCCAGGACGTTCACCAGCATGCCCCAGGACCCGAGCTGGAAGCTCCCGGCCGGTTTCCATCCCTTGAGCCGGGCATAGAGGGCCCCGCCCACCACCATGTGGAACGAGGTATAGATGCCCGCCGTGGCGAAGCTGATCACCTGCGTGATGGCGTTGCTGGAGAACATGCCGAGCAGGATGATCACGCAAGGCACCACGGTGGCCGCCATGATGGCGGCGTTGGGCAGGCCCCGCTTCTCGTCGATCCTGGCCAGCATGTGATGGCCGAACACCAGGCGATCGCGCGCCATGGAGAACAGCAGACGGCTGGTCGAGGCCATGATGGCGGCGGCGGCGCTGACGATGATGATCACGAGCATGATGATGCCGAGCTTCGCGCCGATCGGCCCGAAATTGGCCAGCAGCACGGCCTCGGCCGGATTGGCGACGCTGCCGCTGACGGCGCCCTGCATGTCGGGAACCGCCAGCGTCATGCCCAGCCCGATGACGAGCGTGCTGACGCCGCCGACCAGCATGGTCAGCATCATTGCCCGCGGAATCTTGTGGCTGGCTTCCTGGACTTCCTCGCCCAGGTCGCCGCAAGCCTCGAAGCCGAAGATGATCCAGATGCCGATCAGGCTCGCGGCGAACAGCGCCGCCACATAGTTGTCCGATCCGGCGCCGAAATTCTGCACCAGGACGCTCCAGGGCTGGACCTGGCCGAACAGCAGCAGATAGATGCCGGCGAAGCCGAGGCCGATGAGCCCGGCCCACACCCCCGCCTCCACACCCCTGGCGAGGACCTTGGTGCCGCCGAAATTGATCACCGCGGCGATGATGATCATCGCCAGGGCACCGATCGCGTTGGTGAACGGCGAGACCTCATAGCCGAAGAGGGCCGCCAGATAAGGCGCGCCGCCATAGGCCAGGCCGGCATTGGTGGCGAGGAGCGCCAGCAGATAAACGAAGGCGGTGAGGAAGCCCCAGCGCGGACCGACCAGCCGCCGGGCCCATTGATAGACGCCGCCGGCGATCGGATATTGCGAGGAGGCTTCGGCGAACACCATCGCCACCAGCACCTGGCCGAAGAGGATGACCGGCAGGGTCCAGAAATAAGCGGGACCGGCGACGGTCAGGGCGAAGGCGAACAAGGCATAGAAACCGGCCAGCGGACTCATATAGGAATAGCCCAGCGAGAAATCGGCGAAGAGGCCGAGCACCCGCTTGAACTGCGGCTTGTAGCCGAAGCCGGCAATGACCCTGTCTTCGGCGTCGAGTGGTCTCTCAGTCATTTTCATCCCCCTAGATTTGCGACTCTTGCGTCGCGATTTTTGACAGTGAAGGCAAGTCCTAGGCCTAACCCTTGGCGAACCATCCGTTGTCGACATAAAGCGCTGCGCCATTGATGAAGCTGGCATCGTCGGAAGCGAGGAAGAGCGCGGCGGCCGCAGCCTCTTCCGGCTCGCAGATCCGAACCTGCGCGGCGTTCAGATCCGCATCGCTCCATTTCTGGCCGAGCCCGTCGAGCTCCTTGATCTCGCGCAGCCCATGCGCGGTCTTCACGAAGCCGGGGCAGATGGCGTTGCAGCGGATGTTGTGGTTCCGGTATTCGGTGGAGAGCGAGCGCGTGAGCTGCAGCAGCGCCCCTTTCGTCATGCAGTAGATCGCTTCCAGGGCGAAGCCCATCTCGCCGCCGTTCGACGAGGTGATGACGATCGAGCCGCCGCCATTCTCCAGCATCTGCGCGACCACGGCTTTGCAGACCAGGAATGCCGAGCGGACATTGATGTCCATCAGCCGGTCATACTCGGCTTCGGTCGTCAGATGGAACGGCCGGACCGTAACGGTGCCGGCGTGGTTGAACAGCACGTCGATCGGGCCGAACTGCTTGTTGACCTTGGCGATGCCGGCGGAGACTTCCTTCGATTTCGAAGCGTCGGTCTTCACGAACAGCGCGCTGCCGCCGGCTTCGCGGATCAGCCGTTCGACCTCCTGCCCTTCCTTCTCCAGGATATCGAGGATGCCGACCTTGCCGCCCTCGGCCGCGAAGCGGAGCGCCGCCGCGCGGCCCATGCCGCCGGCGCCGCCGCTGACCAGCACGGTCTTGCCGACGAAGCGTCTTCCACTGAGATTCGCTTTTGCTGCAGCTCCCGAATTCGAGCCGCGCGTTTTCACCGGCGCCTTTGGGCGCGACAGCCGCTTGACCATGATCCCCCTCCTGCGCCCTAGCGGCGCGGGGGCCTCGTCAATCGGAAGCGGTTTCGATCGCCCACTTTTCCGATGTCACGACGGCACCGCGCATGATCGGCGCATACACCTCTATGCTAAGCCCGGTAGGTCAGGCAACGCGAACTATTTTGCGAGGCCATGCCTTGGGTCGCGGGCGCATGGCGCTCGATCCGAGGTCGACGGTCAGTCTGGGCTTTGATGACGGCTGGCGTCCCCTAGGGGATTTGAACCCCTGTTACCGCCGTGAGAGGGCGGTGTCCTAGGCCACTAGACGAAGGGGACCTATCAGCAGGCTCGGGGTGGCTCCTGGCCCTGATCCCAGGGGGATCCGGCGGGCGCCCGAGAGGGCCTTTGAATAGGGGAAGGCCCGGCCCCGATCAAGCCTTTTCGCGATAGGGTTCAAGCCCTTGATGCGGCAAGAGGTCCTGCCGCACCAGGGGCCGGCCCCGTCTTTCGGTCACGACCCTTGGGTCTTCCCTCGCGCGCTAGGTTGATACGCCAGATAGCCGCGCTGCATGGAGATATGGTCCGCCAGGTACTTGGCGTCGTGCCAGACACCCCAGATGAAACTGGACCCCCTTCGCGACAGCCAGGGCAATCCCAGGAAATAGAGCCCCGGCACCGCCGAGACACCGCGGCGATGTTTCGGCCGCCCTTTCTCGTCGAAGGCATCGAGCTTCAGCCAGCTGTAATCGACGGCAAAGCCCGTCGCCCAGATGATCGACGTGATTCCGGCCTTCCGGAGGTTCAACTCGAGAACGGGGTCGGTCACGCAGTCCGGGTCGGGCCCGATATTGCGGGCGTCGGGCTCCTCCGGAAGGTCGAGACCGTTGCGGGCGATAAAAGCGTCGGCTTCATCCAATACCGACAGGTAGTTCGCATCCCCTTGCGCGATATTATCCGCGAGATCCGGCGCAAAGGACATCACGCCGGCCTTGAACCCTTCCGCCCGGCCAACCAGCGCCATCCCCCGTTCGGCGAAACGCCGGAAGTCGACGGTCAGGCCGCCATAGGCCCCGCTCACCGCGATCGTGACATGTTCCTTGCCTTGCGGCGGGGTCTCCGCATCCCACTTGCCGAGGACCCCGAGCCACCAGACGAAGTCGCGGCCGCGATAGCCACGAGGAGGCCGGTCATGCGGGCCGACCGACAGGAAAACACGCTTTCCCGCACGCAAGAGCTCGTCGGCGATCTGCGCTCCCGAAGATCCCGCCCCGATCACCAGCGCCGCCCCTTCGGGCAGCTGGGCGGGATTGCGATAGGCGTTGGAATGGATCTGGAACAGTCCCGCGTCTTCAGGAACGACGGCCGGGATGACAGGGCGCTGGAAGGGTCCGGTGGCGGCGACGAGGTAGGCAGCGTCAATAACCCCCGCCGAGGTTTCGACATGAAAGCCGGGCCGGCCGACATGGCTCCGCACCGACTTGACCTCCACGCCGCAGCGGATCGGAGCCGCGATCATTTCCGCGTAGGCGACAAAGTAGTCCGCGACCTTCTCCTTCTGGGCGAAGGCATCGGGATCGGTGTCTGGGAATTCCATGCCCGGAAATCGATCGTGCCAGGCCGGACCGTTGGCAACCAGGGAGTCCCATCGTTCCGAACGCCAGCGTTCGGCGATCCGGTGCCGCTCCAGGACGAGATGAGGCATGCCTGACTTGCTCAGATGCTCGCTCATGGCAATGCCGGCCTGGCCGGCACCAATGACGAGCGTCTCCACTCTTTCAATCGACATTTCCGCGTCCTTGTCCGGCATCCCTAGATCCTGGGCGGATCCGTGCGCCAATTTAGGGGAGCCGCCTGCATTCAAGAAATATGAATTCATGAAGCATTGGTTCGATTTTTCCTATGAACCGGGGCGGCATTGGGCCCGACGGGTTGGGCGACGCCCCGCTTGCCGTGAATGGCAAGCGGCAGGGCCGCTTCCTCGCCCTGCCATGAGCGGAGCGAGGAGCCGCAGCCGCGTACGGCGCTGGAGAGGTCGGCTTCCGCTAAGCCGCGTTGGACGCCAGCAGCCGCTTGGCCGCCGCCAGGAACGCATCCACCGCCTGAACTTCCGTGTTCCAGGCCGTTACCAGCCGCAGGAACTGCGCCCCGTCCCAGCGATAGAACTTGAAGCCCTCGCGCTCGAGCCCGGCGACCGCGGCCTCGGGCAGCCGCACGAAGATCTCGTTGGCCTCGACCTCGGTCTCGAGCTTCGAGCCCGGCAGCCGCGCCAGCCCGTCGGCCAGGCGCCTGGCCATGGCGTTGGCATGGCGGGCATTGGCGAGCCAGAGATCGCCTTCGAGATAGGCCTCGAGCTGGGCCGACAGGAACCGCATCTTGGAGAACAGATGCCCGGCGCGCTTGCGGCGGAGCTCGAACTCGGCCGCCATCGTCTTGTCGAACAGGATGACGGCCTCGACGCCCAGCGCCCCGTTCTTGGTGGCGCCGAAGGAGAGCGCCTCGATGCCGGCGCGCCAGGTCAGGTCGGCCGGGCTGCGGTTCAGCGTCACCAGCGCGTTGGCGAAACGGGCGCCGTCCATGTGATAGCGCAGGCCGTGCCGTTTGCAGGCGGCGCCGATCGCGGCGATCTCGTCCTGGCGATAGACCGTGCCGTACTCGGTCGCCTGGGTGATGCTGACGGAAGCCGGCTGCACATGATGCACCACGCCCTTGCCCGCCCCGCCGCGCGCCTCGATGTCACTGGCCTCGATCTTGCCGCCCTTGCCGCCCAGATTGACCAGCTTGGCGCCCCCGGTGAAGAACTCGGGCGCGCCGCATTCATCGACCGCGACATGCGAGACCTCGTGGCAGAAGACGGCGCCCCAGGGCGGCGTCATCGTGGCCAGGCCTGGCTCTACCTCGCCTAACTGTGCTCGAATGACCGATAGTCCGGAAAACGTAAGAACGCCGCGGGCACGTCATCACTAAATCGTGAATTTGAGCTGGCTTCCCTTAGGGGATTTGCCCCCTGTTACCGCCGTGAGAGGACGGCATCCTAGGCCATTAGACCAAGGGGACCTATCCCGCAGGCTCCGGCTCCATGTCGGACCCGTGACTGTCCGGCTGCCCAAGAGGGTCTTTGAATGGGGGCAGGCCCGGCCCCGATCAAACTTTTTGGTGGAGCGCTCAACTCCTTGAAAAGCTTAGCCTCGACTGCCTGTTATACCGGAACTGATGTGATCCTCAGCCACGCTCCACTAGTCGAATCTCGGCGCCGGTTAGGCCGTACAGCGCATATACAGTCTTGTTGATCCCCGCCTCCAGCTGAGCAACGTCGGCCTCTAGGTCCCCCAATTCCTTTTCCAGCGCAATGATTTGGTTCCGGATGACCACGTCGTTCGTAACCGCCAGCTTGCGCAGCCCGGCGCATAACCTCTTCCCCGTCGTGTTGTCTGTGATTGGGAAGGACTGAGCCGTCAGCTTCCACTGCGCGAGTATGAAGATTCCTTCGGGGTCATCGAGAAAGATCCGATCGATAATCGTCACGCCGTCAATTGACATGGAGAGCTCACCGTCCCGGAATCCTGGGACGAGCGAAACACCAGGCTTCAGACGCTGGGTAATCGCGTCATATTTCGACTGCAGCGCCTGTTCATACTGCTGATCCACCCAAGAACGGCGGTCTTCAGGGTTGAGGCGTTTTGGCGCTTCCTCTTCCAGCTCGCGTTTGCCGCGCAGATCGGCGAAAAGCCATGTTTCCGGCTTAGAGTCTGAACTCATAAAGCTGTGCGCCTTTCAAGGTCTCGCCAAGCGTCGCGTGAGACGACGGATGTGGGCGACGAGGATCCAGGCCACGGCGCTTTCGATGGTGGCTTCGAAGTCCTTGGCGAGGCGGCGACATCGGCCGAGCCAGGCGAAGGTGCGTTCGACCACCCATCGGCGAGGCAGCAACTCGAAGCCCTTGGCGGCGTCGGAGCGCTTGATGATTTCGAAGGTCCATTGACCAAGCGCGGCCATGGCGTCGCGTAGCTTGTCGCCACCATAGCCGCCATCGGCGAACACATGGCGCAGCCACGGGTAGAGAGAGCGGATCGACATCAGCACGTCGGGCGCGCCATCGCGATCCTGGATATCCGCAGCGTGAACCTGCACCCCGACCAGGCAGCCCTCGGTATCGGTGACGATATGGCGTTTGCGGCCTTTGATCTTCTTGGCGGCATCGAAGCCTCGTGGCCCGCCACACTCGGTGCTCTTCACAGACTGGCTGTCGATCACCCCCGCCGTGGGGCTGGCCTCTCGCCCGACCCTCTCGCGCAGGGCCGTGACCAGCATGTGGTTGATGTGCGCCAGTAAGCCTTTGTGCGACCAGGCGTAGAAGTAGCTCTGCACCGTCGAGTAGGGCGGGAACTCCTTGGGGATCGCGCGCCATTGGCAGCCGGTCGAAGCCATGTACAGGATCGCCTCCACCACCGAGCGCAGATTTGTCTTTCTCGGCCGCCCCAGTTTGGAAGCCATCGGCATCAAGGGCGCGATCAACGCCCATTCCGCATTCGTCAGGTCGCTTGCGTATCGCAAGGCATCGCGCCGATAGTGCGGTCGGGTGGTTTCAGTCCAGGCCATCGTGATCTCCATTGAGATTCGCAACCCAACGGAATCACAACCGATTGAAATCACCCAACTCCTTTTTCAGTCAGCCTCTTAGCGCGCAGTTTGATGGTCTCCATGCGCCTAGCAATGCGTGCCAGCAGATCACGCCGAGCTGTATGGGCCTCTTGAAGAGTACGCGCGCGCCGGGCGATTTCTTCACGTTGCTCGTCGGAGGCATCCGGAATCGGAAGCGGAGCGATGAACTGCTTGTTGGCAGATAGATAACTTCCGCGAAAAGGCTTCGAGATTCGTCGAAATACGAACTTCAGCACAGGCGCGTTCAAAATCCCTGCGAGAAAAAACGGATCCACTCCCTCGGACGCGACCACCCCCCCGACATCGACGTTATCAAGATAAAACTCCCCGTCAACATCCACAGAACAAATGAGATCTGCAACCAACCTCGGCACAATGAGCTTTTGAATGTCCTGCTTATCGATGTTTTGATGGCGGCCAAATCGATACCAGCTCTGATCAGCAAATGGAGCTTCAACAACCTTACCCGAAGCATTTCTTTTCACTTCCCGATCGCAAAGCTCTTTCTTGTAGCCTTCGAGATATGCCCATGCTTTGGGATGCTCACGCACAAGTGTATCTGCATCGATGAGCTTGACTCCCTCGCCGCCTCGAACATACGGAAATACAATATGGGTCTGCGGCGCCGGTCGGACGTACCTTCTTGCATCGCTTCCCGATACGAGCGGCTTCATTATCTCATCTTCGATCTCCACCTCGTAGGGCTCTGCATGTTCACCCTCAGGGTGGCAGCGATAGCGTCCCGGGCCAAGACGCTCTAAGTGGTAAATCGCATCGGCGCTCGTAATCAGTCCTTGGAAGATATTTCGTGTCAGCGATGGGTCGTCCAGCCGCTTACAACTCCGGGACAGGCGATCGATCAGTGCCCGTTCCTCGCCTGTCAGAAGCAGCCAGCGCTCGCCGAATTCGAGTTTGTCGTAAGGAAGCGCCCGTTGGCCGTCGGCCCATGGATCGGCGGCAACGACGCCATCGGGTGCGAAGGCGACCTTAACCGCGTCGTTAGGTTTTTTGGTGAAGAACTGCAGGGCCGTATAAGTAATCGCCTCATCGAAAACCTGAAATGCTTTGAAATCGATCCATCTCTCGAGTGTACGGCCTTCTGCGACCAGTCGACGAAGACCCTCTCCGTATTCGTTCACCGTCCACAGACTTGGCGCAATGAAACCGAGCCTGCCATTCTCGTTTAGGAGCGACAGTCCTCTTTCGATGAAAGGAAGGTAGAGATCGAAATTTCCTGTTCGAGTGCTCCTGTAGGGAAGGATGTCGAGCCGTCCCGCACGCAGGTATTCGGCCATATCGCCATGCACCTTGCGGAAGTTCTGCAGCTTTACGTATGGTGGATTGCTGACGACCGCATCGAAGCCGCCGCGTGCGAATACCTCCGCAAATCGATCCCGCCAGTCGAAGGCGTTGATGCGCTCTTTCTGCGCCTCGTCATAGAGCGCAAGGTCTATCTGACCCTTGTAAAAGGTGCTGTCGATCAGGCTGTTGCCATCCCGGATCGTAGATTCGAGCGCGGATAGCGGCTTGTCGCCTCGGGCAGTATGCAGCCACAATGCCAGACGTGCTATCTCGACCGATGCGGGATTGATATCCACTCCATACAGATTGCGTTGCAGAATATCTCTGATAAGCGCCGCATCGTCGTTTGTCATGAACTCGCCGGTGACGGCCTTTCGGATTTCCTGAAGCTCGTGCCAAGTATCGAGAAGGTAGCGCAGGGAGGTGATCAGGAATGCACCCGACCCGCACGCCGGATCGAGAACGGTGAAACTCTTCAGGCGCTCCCCGAATTCATCGATCGCTCGCTTGTCCGGCTGTGTGTCAGCGTCCCATCCACTGTCCCGCTTGATCTCTTCCAGGCGCGGTCCGAGCGTTTCGGCCACAATGCGCTCGACTACCCATTCCGGCGTGTAATAGACGCCATCCCGTTTGCGCTTGCTCTCTTTGTTGACCGACGGCCTGCCGTCCGCCTCCGCCTCGAGGATTTCTAGCTCGGTGATGGACTGTTCGAAGATGCGGCCCAGCGTGTAGAGGCCGAGGCTCTGCGACGCCCTAATCTTCGCGTCGCCGTCATTCCCTTCTGCAGCGGCCGGCGCGGGCTTGAAGGCGCCGCCGCCCCACCCGGAAGCGTAATTGTAGGACGCCGATAGGTAGAGAAGCGTTTCCTTGTGCGCGTATAGGCTGGCCTCATTCTGACCTTGCATGTGCTGACAGAAAACGGAATTGGGCACGTGAAGACGTTCCATTTCCTCATCGGGTGCGAACAGGCCACCATTGAACTGGTTGATTGCCTTTCCGCCGAACGCCGTCCCGTCATTCATCGCCCGAAACAGCCTTAGCAAGTCTTGCCAGATGGTGTTGCCGGCTGGATCGAAATAGGGATCGTTACTTCGATCGATCAGAAAATTCCTAAGTAGTTGAGGAGGAAAGGCGAGAGCTTGCCCCATGTCCTCGCAAAAGAAGATGAAGATACAACGGTCGAGGATCTTCTGGGCGAGGCGGACGAGCTTTCCACGTGTTCCAGGAAAGCGAGGCGTCCCCTGGGCGTTGGTCGCCAGCAGAGCAGCATAGAGCCTTTCGCGAAAGCTGCGGTATTCGGCATAAAAGGCGTTCTCAAGTTCTCGATCCCTAAAGCGCTGCTGGCTGATGAGACTGAGCAATAGCGAACGGCCGCCGGTCGTAAGCAGCCTGTCCTTGTGAAAGATGCGCAAAAATAGGAAGCGGTCGAAGCGGGCCTCCTCAGACTTATCGAGCAGGCCTTTTCCTTGGAACAGATCCGTCGGGCGGATTGTGAAAGTTAGGAATTGCTGAGGGGCACGGTCATACCAATAAAGTCGAAACTGATTCATGTCGGTGACGATGCCCCAGGTGGGAACAATCGCCTCGTTCCCGACCATGCCGCGTCTTGCAGCGCTCAAATAGTCGAGGCACTGCTTTACGGGCGAGCGAGTGTTGCCTTTCCGCTTTTGCGGAGCGTCGAGCGCGCTGCGGATGTCTTTAAACTCGCACAGCACTTGCGGCACGTATGAAGGAGCGTCCTTTGTAAAATGACCTATGGCAAGGTCTGCCTCGCCCGCACCGCCCTTGGCACCTGCACCCGGCACCGGAAATTTCGGATAGAGCGCGAAGCCGGCTTCGGTGCCCGCCTGGCCGGGCTGCAGATAGCCCCAGCAATCGCGGAAGAATACGTCGATGAACGCGGCTTCGGCGGATGTTTCCTTAAGATCTTTGCGCTTCGCCCACAGGTCTAGGCGGCTCTCCAACTCACGCTCCGCGTCCGAGCCTTTGAAGGCTTCGAAATCGAGCGCCCACACGGAGCGAAGAAATGACTTTGAAATAAAGCTATTGTGTAGGTCCTGCATCGCACACTTATAGCGAGCAGGTCGAAGTCGCAGCAAGAGCCTGTGGCAGCTCGCGATCCACTTGACGTTCGCGGTTCGTCATTGACGAGCTTCGCATCGGCAGCCGGCGCCTGTCAGGCCGCGTTGGACGCCAGCAGCCGCTTGGCGGCCGCCAGGAACGCATCCACCACCTGAGCCTCCGTGTTCCAGGCCGTTACCAGCCGCAGGAACTGCGCCCCGTCCCAGCGATAGAACTTGAAGCCCTCGCGCTCGAGCCCGGCGACCGCGGCCTCGGGCAGCCGCACGAAGATCTCGTTGGCCTCGACCTCGGTCTCGAGCTTCGAGCCCGGCAGCCGCGCCAGCCCGTCGGCCAGGCGCCTGGCCATGGCGTTGGCATGGCGGGCATTGGCGAGCCAGAGATCGCCTTCGAGATAGGCCTCGAGCTGGGCCGACAGGAACCGCATCTTGGAGAACAGATGCCCGGCGCGCTTGCGGCGGAGCTCGAACTCGGCCGCCATCGTCTTGTCGAACAGGATGACGGCCTCGACGCCCAGCGCCCCGTTCTTGGTGGCGCCGAAGGAGAGCGCCTCGATGCCGGCGCGCCAGGTCAGGTCGGCCGGGCTGCGGTTCAGCGTCACCAGCGCGTTGGCGAAACGGGCGCCGTCCATGTGATAGCGCAGGCCGTGCCGTTTGCAGGCGGCGCCGATCGCGGCGATCTCGTCCTGGCGATAGACCGTGCCGTACTCGGTCGCCTGGGTGATGCTGACGGAAGCCGGCTGCACATGATGCACCACGCCCTTGCCCGCCCCGCCGCGCGCCTCGATGTCACTGGCCTCGATCTTGCCGCCCTTGCCGCCCAGATTGACCAGCTTGGCGCCCCCGGTGAAGAACTCGGGCGCGCCGCATTCATCGACCGCGACATGCGAGACCTCGTGGCAGAAGACGGCGCCCCAGGGCGGCGTCATCGTGGCCAGCGCCAGCGCGTTCGCGGCCGAGCCGGTCGCGACCGGGAAGACCGTGCAGTCGGTCTCGAAGATCTCCGAGAGCTTGCGCGTCACCCGCGCGCTGATCGGATCCTCGCCATAGGAGCTGACCGTGTCGCGGTTCGCCGCTACCAGCGCGTCCAGAATCTTGGGATGCGCGCCGGTCACATTGTCGCTGCGGAAATCCATCGTCGCCTCTTTTGCTGAAATGCCCCGATCCCCGTCCGGCTGGGCCCGACCGCCTGGGTCAGCCCGGGTTGCTGGGCGTGAGCCGCCCGACCACGCTGCCGGTCGAGGGATCGAGAACGAGAATGTCGGCGCAGGCCGCGTCGGCGGCATTGCCGGTGAGCGGCTCGAGCCGGAGCCAGAGCCGGTCGTTGGCCGAGGTCATCTCGGCCACGCGGCAGCCCGGCGGCAGCGGCAGCACGACATCGCCCAGCTGCGCCGCGCCGCTCGCGGTCACCGCCATGCCGGGCTTGCCCTGCATCCGATGAACGATCGTCGCCACCACGATGGCGACGCCGATCACGATGATGATCCCCATCACGATGACGAGAGCCTTGAGGGCGCGCATGGATATGGTCCAGTCTCGAAAGCGATGGAAGCTGCAGACGAACGCTGCCTTGAGGTGACGATCGAGGCCGATCAGCAGGGCGAGCGGGTCGACCGTGCGCTCGCCGCGCGGCTGCCCGAACTTTCCCGCAGCCGCCTCAAATCCTTGATCGAAGAGGGCCGCGTCCGGTCGGGCGAGCGGACCATATCCGACCCCTCCCAGCGGGTCAAACCAGGGCAGAACTTTGTCATTTCGATCCCCGACGCGACCGCGCCCGAGCCGCTGGCCGAGGACATCCCGCTGGTCGTGCGCTATGAGGACGATGCGCTCATCGTCATCGACAAGCCCGCCGGCATGGTGGTGCATCCGGCCCCCGGCAACGAGGGCGCCACCCTGGTGAACGCGCTCATCGCCCATTGCGGCGCGTCGCTCTCCGGCATCGGCGGCGTGCGCCGGCCCGGCATCGTCCATCGGCTCGACAAGGACACGAGCGGGCTTCTGGTCGCGGCCAAGCATGACATCGCGCATCGCAAGCTCGCGGCCGACTTCGCGTCCCACGAGATCGAGCGCGCCTACCAGGCCGTGGTCTGGGGCGTGCCGGCGAAGAAGTCGGGCGAGATCGAAGGCAATATCGGCCGCCATCCGGTCCACCGCAAAAAGATGACGGTGCTGGCGCGGGGCGGCAAACCGGCCCTGACGCGCTATCGGGTGCTGAAGAGCTTCGGGCGGCTGGCGAGCCTGGTGGAATGCCGGCTGGCCACCGGCCGGACCCACCAGATCCGGGTCCATCTCGCCTCGATCGGCCATCCCCTCCTGGGCGACCCGACTTACGGACGCGCCACGCCGGCCCGGCTCAACGCCTTGCCACCCAAGGTCCGGGCGGTCGTCGCCGGCTTCAAGCGCCAGGCGCTCCATGCCTGGCTGCTGGGATTCAAGCATCCGGTCACCGGCGAGGCCCTGCGCTGGGAGTCCCCGCTTCCCCCGGATATGCTGGCTTTAATTTCTTCTTTAGAATCAATATAATGGTTAAGAATAGTTACTTGGCCGTAACCCCTTGAAATTCCAAGAGAGAGACCAAATTTAGCAGCTGTGCCTCACAAGTGCCAAAATTCTGCGGGAAACTCCGATCCGTGGAATAGAGGGGTTACGCGAGGGGCGTCAGGAGGACTTCAAAATGGCCAGTTTCAGTCGATCGCTGCCAGCGCTGTCGGACGGCAATCTCAGCCGCTACCTGCAGGACATCCGCAAGTTCCCGATGCTGGAAGCGGACGAGGAATACATGCTCGCCAAGCGTTGGCGCGAGCATGAAGACACCGAGGCCGCGCACAAGCTGGTGACGAGCCATCTGCGCCTCGTCGCCAAGATCGCGATGGGATATCGCGGCTATGGCCTGCCGGTGAACGAACTCATCTCCGAGGGCAATGTCGGGATGATGCAGGCGGTCAAGCGCTTCGATCCGGAGCGCGGCTTCCGTCTCGCGACCTATGCCATGTGGTGGATCCGCGCCGCGATCCAGGAATACATCCTGCATTCCTGGTCGCTGGTGAAGATGGGCACGACCGCGGCGCAGAAGAAGCTGTTCTTCAACCTGCGGCGCATCAAGGGCCAGCTCAAGGCGATCGAGGAAGGCGATCTCGCTCCCGAGACCGTGACCAAGATCGCGACCCAGCTCGACGTGCCCGAGGACGATGTGGTGCAGATGAACCGGCGCCTCGCGGCCCCGGATCACTCGCTCAACGCCTCGCCGCGCGCCGACAGCGAAGGCGAATGGATCGACTGGCTCGAGGATGAGTCGAAGAACCAGGAAGCCCTCCTGGGCGAGAGCGAGGAGCTTGGCAAGCGCCAGGCGCTGCTGGTCTCGGCGATGAAGGGCCTGAACGAGCGCGAACGCCACATCCTGACCGAGCGCCGGCTGAAGGACGAGCCGACCACGCTCGAGGATCTGAGCAAGGAATACAACATCAGCCGCGAGCGCGTGCGCCAGATCGAGGTGCGCGCCTTCGAGAAGCTGCAGAAGTCGATCAAGAACGCCGCGATCGAGCAGAACCTGGCGAATTGACGCCAGCGGATCGCGAATGACATGAGGGCCTCGTCCTGAAAGGGACGAGGCCCTTTTTCTTTTCATGTGCGCAGTGCTTCAAGCCAATCTTCCCTCTCCACCCACGCAGTGGGGGGAGAGGGTAGGGTGAGGGGGGTGTTGAAGAATGCGAGAGAGAGAGAGAGTCGATACGCGTCTCGTCCTAACGCACCATCGCTGCTGAACCGCTCCCCCTCCCCCTCCTGAAGGCAGGAAAAGGAGAAGAAAGAGAGATTCAGCGAGCATTAACTAGCTTTCCTCACGGCCAGCGAATCAACTGGTAAAATTGGTAACCTTAGTAAGTCTAAACTCCCGGATGACGCTGACCCTCGATCCCTGCACCGTTCGTGGATGGTTACCATGAAGCAGAGCCCACTCCTGGAGCTCACTTCCTCCGCATTCACCGTCGAGCCCGGTGAAGACGAACACACGAATCCTGGAATCTTTGGCAAGGCGCTCGCGAGTTGGATCGCACGGCAACTTTGTGCGCAGGGTACGGCCGCTGGAAAGATCGTCGCCGAGGATTTCGGTTGGTGTGTTCCCATCGAGTCCAAACCCCACAGGCTATATGTCGCCTGTGCGAGCATCGACGATGAGCAGGATCACTGGGGTGTGTTCGCTTTCGTCGAAGGGGGCCTGTTGGCCCGCGCCTTCGGTAAGGATACGAGCGATCAAGCAGTAGAGGCCCTCTTCGCGACGCTCAAGAAAATCCTGCTAAAGGCGCCGGAAATTCAGAAGCTACGAGAAACCGCGAGTTAGGAGCTGGCCCCCGCTGCGCCGACGAAGCTTCTTTCCTCTTCACCCACGAAGTGCGTGAGAGGACAGAATGAGGGGGTGTCGAAGAATGCACGAGAAAAAGCCGATACGCGTCTCATCCTGACGCATCATCGCCGCTGAACCGCTCCCCCTCACCCTACCCTCTCCCCCTCCTGAAGACAGGAGGAGGAGAGGAAGGAAATACTGGCGAGCAGGGGAGAGATGACTGCTTCAATCCGCGAACGGATTGCGCACCAGGATGGTGTCGTCGCGCTCGGGGCTGGTGGAGAGGAGCGCCACCGGGGCCTCGATCAGCTCCTCGATGCGCCGGATATATTTGATCGCGGTCGCGGGGAGCTGCGCCCAGGAGCGGGCGCCGCGGGTCGATTCCGACCAGCCTTCCATGGTCTTGTAGATCGGCTGCACGCGCGCCTGCGCGGCCGTGCCCGCCGGGAGATGGTCGAGGCGCTGGCCGTCGAGATTGTAGCCGACGCAGACTTTGAGCTCCGGCAGCCCGTCCAGCACGTCGAGCTTGGTGAGCGCGATGCCGTCGATGCCGCCGACCTTGACGGCCTGGCGCACCATCACCGCGTCGAACCAGCCGCAGCGCCGCTTGCGCCCCGTCACCACGCCGAACTCCTTGCCGCGCGAGCCCAGCAATTCGCCGGTCTCGTCGGTGAGCTCGGTCGGGAACGGCCCCGAGCCGACGCGCGTCGTATAGGCCTTGGTGATGCCGAGCACATAGGAGACGGCGCCGACGCCGACGCCCGAGCCGACCGAGGCCTGCGCCGCCACCGTGTTCGACGAGGTCACGTAAGGATAGGTGCCGTGGTCGATGTCGAGCATGGAGCCTTGCGCGCCCTCGAACAGGATGCGGTCGCCGCGCCGGCGCGCGGCATCCAGGCATTGCCAGACGCTGGTGACGAAGGGCGCCACCTTGGGCGCGATCTCGTTGAGCTGCCCCAGCAGCACGTCACGATCGACCTCGGGCGCGCCCATGCCGCGCAGCAGCGCATTGTGGTGCAGCAGCAGATCGTCGACCCGCTCGCCGAGCGTCGCGGGATCGAGCAGATCGCAGACGCGGATCGCGCGCCGCGCCACCTTGTCCTCATAGGCCGGGCCGATGCCGCGACCCGTGGTGCCGATCTTGGCCGAGCCCCGCATTTCCTCGCGCAGCCGGTCGAGCTGGCCATGCAGCGGCAGGATCAAGGGCGCGTTCTCGGCCAGCTTCAGCACGTCCGGACCGACGGTCACGCCCTGCCCCTTGATGGTCTCGATCTCCTTGAGCAGCGCCCAGGGATCGACCACCACGCCATTGCCGATGATCGACTGCTTGCCGCGCACCACGCCCGAAGGCAGCAGCGAGAGCTTGTAGGTCTGGTTGCCGATGACGAGGGTATGGCCGGCATTATGGCCGCCCTGGAAACGGACCACGACGTCGGCGCGCTCGGAGAGCCAGTCGACGATCTTGCCTTTCCCCTCGTCGCCCCACTGGGCGCCGATGACGGCGACATTGGCCATGCTTCAACCCTCTTGGTCTCGTTGGTTCGGCGGAGATTTTACGAAAAGCTACGCTTTGGTCTTGCGCCGGCGCGGACTGGTCTTGGCGACGGACCGCGCCCGGCCCCCCTGCCAGACATGGCTGCAATGGAGGCGGTGCGCCTCGTCCATCATATCCGCTGTGGCGTGCAATGCACCGATCGTGATCCAGCCCTCGCGGCGCAGCTTGGCGGCCGCCCCGCGCGCGGTGCCGAGCGGCAGCAGGATCCGCCGCGCCGCGACCGGGGCCGGCAGCGCCTGGATCAGGCTGTCGAGGTAGAGGCTGAAGCCGGTCGAGGGTTCTCCCTCGCCGCTGACATAGCGTCCGCCGCGGCCGAGCTCGTTGCGGGCGCCGCGCGCGAACAGGCTGAAGCCGACGCCGTTGTAATATTCGAAGCCGCGATGCTCGGCCGGATCGATGGTGAGATGGAGCCTCGGCAGCGCGCGGAACACATGCGCCACCACCTCGCCCAGCCGGCGGCGTTCCTCGGCGGCTTCCGGCGGCAGATCGAGGCGCTGCAGCGCCGCCAGCGCGCGCCGGGCCGGGCCCGCCGCCCCGATCAACCTCTGGAACAGCACCGCATGGCGTCCCGCATGGCCGGCGACCGCGGCCGCATCCTTGCGGTCGAGCGCCTGGACCAGCGATTTGATCGCGGTCTTGCGGAAGCCCAGCGCCTGGGCCGCGGCCGGCACCAGGGTCGGCAGATTGAGATCGATGGTGAGGCCTTCGAGGCCCAGGGCCGAGAGCGTCTCGGCCGCGAGCAGGATCACCTCGGCGTCGGCCGCCGGCCCCTCGGCGCCGATCAGCTCGATGCCGACCTGGCCCAGCTGGCGCGCGGGCTTGAGCTCGGTGCCCTTCACCCGCAGCACCTGGCCCGCATAGGAGAGGCGCAAGGGCCGCGGCGAGTTCTTCAGACGGGTCGCGGCGATGCGGGCCACTTGCGGCGTCATGTCGGCGCGCAGGCCCATCATCCGATGCGAGATCGGATCCATGAGGCGGAAGGTATGCTCGGCCATGGCGGCGCCGGCACCGGCCAGGAGGCTGGTCTCGAACTCGATCAGCGGCGGCTTGATGCGCTCATAGCCTTGCGACGCGAACAGCGCCGTGAGCCGATCCACGACCGCCGCCTCGAAGGCGGCATCGGGCGGCAGCAGGTCGCTGAGGCCGGTCGGCAGCAGCGCGTTTTCGGCGGAGGCTTGCACGGGGCGGAATCCGGGGCTTTCGGCTGGAAAAAGGGCCGGGCGTGCATAGCCCGATTGGCCCCCGGGAGCAAGCCGGCAGTGGGTCGCGCCCGCCGGCGCCCGGCCGCCGCCAGGAAGCCAAGTCCAGGGATTGGTTCAGAAATCCGGGAACGTCCCGGCCGGGATCGATCTAGAGCGCGGCCTGCCGTCCGTCCGCCGGCGCCAGCAGCTGGCGGGCCACCCATTCATGGAAGCAATGGGTCGGCACGTCCATGACCGGCGAGAACTTGCCGCCATCGAAGCCGGCGGCATGGCGGCCCCGCTGCATGCCCTCGACGACGAAGACATCCTCGAGGAACACCTTGCGCCACATGGCGAGGTTCCGGGCGCGCATCTCCGCCATGTCGGCGGCCGCCATCTCGGGCGTCGCGTAATAGATCTCGAGATGCTCGATGGTGCGGTCGGGCGCCACCGGCTCCAGCATCAGCGCGAAGACATGATCCTTGTGCACGCCGAGCAGCACATTGGGGAACAGCGAGGCATATTCGGCACCGGTCTCCCATTGCCTCGACAGATCCCCGAAGGGCGCGAAGCGCTCGCCATGGGCGCCGAGCTGCGGGTTATAGACCAGCGATCCCTGGCCGGAGAAGGCACCGGGCTCGACGATGCTGTAATGGTCGTCGAGCCGCGAATAGCTGTTGAGGTCCGGATGCACCCAGGGCAGGTGATAGCTCTCGCAGTAGTTTTCGACGGCGAGCTTCCAGTTGGTGCGCAGGTCGAAGCTCGAGGAGGAATCCGCGCCGCCATGATGGAGCGGCTTGCTGCTGAACTCCTGCCAGCGCCGGTCGAGCTTGCGGATGTAATCCTCGAAGGGCGCCGCTGCGCCTGAGAGATTGACGAAGACCATGTCCATCCAGACCTGCGAGCGCAGCGCAAAGAGGCCGAGCTCCTCGCGCTTCACCTCGGGATGGCTGTTCTGGCCCATGCCGCCGACATGGGGCGTCGCCTTCAAGGCGCCCTGGAGATCGTAGCTCCAGGAATGATAGGGGCAGCGGATCAGCCCGTTGCAGTGGCGCGCCTCGCCGACCAGCGTCATGCCGCGATGGCGGCAGACATTCTCGAACACCCGCACCTCGCCCTGGGCGCCGCGCACCATGAGCATCGGCCGGCCGAACAGCTCGATCGGCTTGAGGTCGCCGGTTTGCGGAATGTCCTTGGCGAAGCCGATGCAGGCCCAGTTGCGGGCGAAGACGCGCTCGCGCTCGGCGGCGAAGACGGCCGGGTCGATATAGGCGGCGTTGGGAAGCCCGCGCGCGGTCTCGACCGGGCCGATCACCCGTTCGAGGGCGGCGCCCTCCATTTCGTTCATTGCTGCTGACAGGGCCGACAAGGTGATGCTCCGAAGGTCATGCGGTGGCGCTCGCAGCTTAGCCTAACCGATCTGCCGGTGCCTTCCCCGCCGAACTGTCATCAGACCACCAGAAAACCTGCACATCCCGCGGATAACGTAGCGGCCCTTATTAACCCTCTGACGTGAAGGGAATTGCATGTCTTTCAGAATCGGGACAATGGCTGGGTTGCTGATGTTCGGCCTGGCCTTCGGCGCCGCCAGTGCCGGCGAACAATCGATCGCAGAACTCGAAACCCAGGCCAAGGCCGAAGGCCAAATCGTCAGCATCGGCATGCCCGACGACTGGGCGAATTGGGGCGGGCTGTGGAAGGTCATCCAGGCGAAATACGGCGTGACGCATGCCGACACCGATATGTCGAGCGCCGAAGAGTTGGCCAAATTCGAGGCCGAGAAGAGCAACGCCTCCGCCGATATCGGCGAGATCGGCCTGGAATTCGGCCCGATCGCCATCAAGCGCGGCCTTTCGGTCGCCTATAAGCCCTCGACCTGGGACCAGATCCCGAACTGGGCCAAGGACAAGGATGGTCATTGGGCTCTCGACTACACGGGAACGATCGCCCTCCTGATCAGCAAGGACGTCAAAAATCCGCCTAAGAGCTTCGCCGATCTGCTGAAGGGCGACTACAAGGTGTCGGTCGGCGAGGTCGGCAAGGCGGCCCAGGCGAACGCGGCGGTTCTGGCGGCTGCGGTTGCGGGGGGCGGCGGCGAGGAGAATCTGCAGCCGGCGATCGATCTGTTCGCGAAGCTCGCGGAGCAGAAGCGCCTGCTGCCGATCAACGTCAATGTGGCGCTGATGGAGAAGGGCGAGGTCCAGGTCGGCATCGTCTGGGACTTCAACGCGCTTTCCTGGCGCGACACGGTCGGTCGCGACAAATGGGACGTCGTGATCCCGTCCGATGGCTCGGTGACCAGCGGCTATACGACGGTGATCAATCCCTATGCGAAGCACCCGGCACTGGCCAAGCTGGTGCGCGAATACGCCTTCAGCGACGAGGGGCAGATCGCCTTCGCCAACGGGTATGCGCGGCCGATCCGCATCGACCACATCACCCTGCCTGCCGATGTTGCCGCCAAGGTGCTCCCGGCCGCCCAGTATGCAAAGGCACGGCCGATCCAGGCGGAAATCTGGCCCGACGCCGCGAAGATTCTCGCCAAGTCGTGGCAGGAAAGGGTCGCTTCGAAGCTTTGATCCGGAACGCGACCGGGATCACGCCGCCTGTCGCGGCGTGATCCCGTCGCTCTCGGACAATCCTGTCGATCGGCCCCGTAGCGATGAACAGCAAGACGCGTCTCCTCGCCATCCTCTTCGCGATGCCCTTGCTGCTTGTTTTGCTGTGCTTCGAGATCGCACCCCTGCTCGCGGTCGCCTGGAACAGCTTCCAGAGCGACGATGGTCCGACGCTGGGCCACTATGTGGAAATTCTCTCCAGCGCCTTTCACCGCAACGCGTTCCGGACCAGCTGCATCATTTCAATGGCGACATCCGCGATCGGGATCGGTCTCGCTCTGCCGATCGCCAATCTGCTGCGCAGGATGCCGGGCTGGCTGCAACAAGCAGTGCTCACCTACGCCAATATCGGCTCCAATTTTACCGGTTTTCCGCTGGCCTTTGCCTTCATCATCATGTTCGGCATCAGTGGCTCGTTCACCCTGCTGCTGGCCAAGGCCGGCCTGATCGACCAGTTCAACATCTATTCGACCGGTGGCCTGGTGCTGGTCTACGCCTATCTGCAAGTGCAGCTCGCGGTATTGTTGCTGTTCCCGAGCCTGGGCGCCCTGACGCCCGAGATCGAGGAGTTGGCGGCGTTGGTCGGCGCATCGAGGTTCGCCTTCTGGTGGCGAATCGGCCTCCCGGTCCTGGCGCCGAGCCTGATCGGCAGCTTCATTCTGCTCTTCGCGAACGCGATGGGAACCTATGCGACGGCCTTCGCGCTCGTCGGCGGCAACGCCAACCTCGTGACATTGCGCATCGGCGAGCTCGCCGCCGGCGACGTCTTCTCGGACCCGCAGCTCGCTGACGCGCTTGCGACGCTGCTGGTCCTGGTGCTGACCCTGCCCGTGCTGGTCGAGCAGACCCTGCTGCGACGGCGCTCCGCATGAGCCGCATCGGCCTGCCTGGGCTCGCGATCGGCGGTTTCGTGGTGCTTCAGCTTCTGCCGGTCGCCGCCGTGGCGCTCAACGCCTTCGCGACCGAATGGAACGGCACGGTCCTGCCCGAGAGCTTCACGATGGCGTGGGCATGGCGCATTTTCGCCGACCCGCGATTCGACCAGGCGCTGGCACACTCGCTTCTGGTCGCCTTCGGCGCGATGTTCGCCTCGGCGCTGGTGACGGTTCCGGCCATATTGGCCGGACATTGCTACCTGCCGGCGCTCGACCGCTGGCTGGGCGCGCTGGTTATCCTGCCTTATGCGGTTCCGGGGATCGTATTGGCGCTGGGCCTGCTGCGAATCTATTCGGGCCAGTATGGGGTCCAGTTGAACGGCACGCCCTTGATCCTGATCCTGGGCTATGTGCCGCTCGGAGCGTCCTTCTACTACGTGCCGATCAAGAACAATCTTCGCGCCATCGCGGTGCAGGACATCATCGAGGCCGGCTATCTGGTCGGCGCGGGCGATCTCGCCATCATGAGGCGGGTGGTCCTGCCTTCGGTCGCCCGCGGCCTCATGATCGGCCTGATGATGAATTTCACCCTGGCGATCAGCGAGTTCGTCTATGCCAACCTGCTGGTGGGTGGTCTCTATCCCACCTTGCAGGTCTTCATGAATGTGTTGCGCGAGGGCAGCGGCCGGCTCACCAGCGTGGTCGTGACCGTCTATTTCGTCGTTGTGTGGACGCTCTCGAGCGCGGTGATTGCCGCCTTGACGCGGCGGAAGGACCAGGCATGAGCTTCGTCGAGTTGAGAGGCCTCTCCAAGCGGTTCGACGGCGTCAGGGTGTTCGACGCCATCGACCTCGACATCGAGCGGGGCGAGATGTGCGTGCTGGTCGGACCTTCGGGCTGCGGCAAGACCACGCTGCTCCGCGCCATCGCCGGGCTGGTGCATCCCGATTCCGGAACGCTGCTGCTGGCCGGTCGCGACCTCATTCCGCTGCCGCCCAAGGACCGCCGGATCGGCATGGTCATGCAGCACTATGCCTTGTTCCCCAACATGAACGTCGAGCAGAATCTCGCGTTCGGCCTTGAGCAGAAGCGCTTGGAGAGAAGGGAGATCCTGCGCCGGGTCGGCGCGATGATCGAGCTGATGGAGCTGAAGGAAAGGGCCAAGGCGCGGCCGCATCAGCTTTCGGGCGGCCAGAAGCAACGCGTCGCATTGGCCCGCGCTTTGGTGCTCGAGCCCGACCTCCTTCTCCTCGACGAGCCGATGTCGGCCCTCGACGCCCAGATCCGCAAGCGGTTGCGCGACGAATTGAGACGCCTGCAGCAGGAGATCGGCTTTACGGCGGTGCTCGTCACCCACGACCAGGAGGAGGCCCTGGTCATCGGCGACCGCATCGCCGTCATGCAGGGCGGCCGGCTGGCGCAGATCGGCTCGCCCCGCGAGATCTATGGACGGCCGGCAAGCGAGGCCGTCGCCGCCTTCATCGGGGATTTCAACATTCTGGCGCCGGCGACGGTCGAGCGGGTCTTCAACCACCGCGCCGCCACCACCTGGGCGGTACATCCGGAATCCTTCGAGGTTGTCGATCCGGCCGAAGCCAACGGCCATTCGACCGACGCGGCCTTCGAGACCGCGGCCGTCATATGCGGCGTCAAGCTGCTGGGGACCGTGGTGCGCTATTCGCTGACCTCGGCCTCGGTGCCGCTGAAAATGGATGCCCTCAACCGTCCGAGCATCGGCCCGCTGCCGATCGGCAGCAGGATCCGAATCCGTCTGCGCGCCTCGGATGTCCGGGAGATCTAGGTCTGCGTCAGTTCCAATGGGAAGGCCGGCGCGTTTCGCATCGTGCCATGGCGCTCGACGATCTCGGTCAGGTCGCTGACGGCCAGGCCCAACGGCTTCACCAGCCCGTACTCGACCTTGTCATCCTCGAAGCGGTAATGGACCAGGCCTGGCTCGTGCAACCCCCGGAACGGCGCGATCTCGTTATTGATGATCTGCGCCGTGCTGGGCGCCCAAACCATCGCGGTCCTGCCGAAATTGAGCGTGCGGTAGTGATGGGCATGGCCGCAGGCGACGAGCCTGAGATTGCTGCCGCTCAGCAGGTCGAGCGCCGGCCGCCGGCCTTCGCGAAGCACGCACCAGACCGGGTCGCCCGCCTCTTCCGGATGATCGACGAAGAGCGGCTTGTGGAGGAAAAGCGCCAAGGGCCTGCCTTGCGCGCCCTCTGCCTCCGATCTCAACCAGTCCAGCTGCTCCTCCTCGGCCGAAAGCCCGCTTCCCATCAATTGGGCATTGAGCCCGAGCAGGCGCCAGTCGCCGAGGTCGCGGCTCCACCGGTCGGCGCCGTAGTGACCGAGATATCGCTGCCGACGTTCTTCGGTGATCCACTGCCCCATATAGGGACGTGGACCGGTATCGCCCATATCGTGATTGCCAGGCAGCGCCGCCCAAGGCACCTCGATCCGATCGAGCTCGGCGCGGACGAAGGCGTGATCCGGCGCATGATCCGGATCGTCCAGCACGAGGTCTCCGGTCACCGCCACGAAATCGGGCCGCTCGATGTTGATATGATCGAGACAGGCGATCCAGCTCGCGTAATTGTAGGCCCGTTCGGCGCTGAGATGCAGATCGGTGATCTGAATCACGTGATGGCTGGGCATGGCCGCTCCGCAATGTTCCGTCCAGCCCATCTCCTAGCTTGGATTCGGTTGCAGCTTCGTGACGCGATCCACAGGAGGGAATGAACGGTGTCGGACCGGACGAAGGCAGCCGGCTTTGACCGGAGACGATGCCTAACCGATCAGCCAGCGCAGCAGGATCACCGAGCCGACGCCGCCGATGAAGGCGACGAGCATGGGAAGGCGCAAGGCGAGGAGGACGGTGACGAGCGCCGCCAGCGCGTCGGCCAGCCCCGCCGCCAGCACGGCGGGCGCGATGATCGCGGTCAGGATGGCCACCGGCACGGCTTCGAGACCGGCCTTGAGGCGCCCCTGGACGGGGATGAGGCGTAGCAGCGCATAGCCACCGACACGCGTCGCATAGGTGACGGCGCCCATGCCGAGGATCGTCAGCAGGGTGTTCGTATCGACGATCATGATCTCTTCGAGCCCGAAAAGGCGCCGGCGAGGGCACCGGCGATGCCGCCCAGGAGGATGTACCAGACGCCCGGCAGCCAGGCATGAGCGGCGAGCGCCACGCCGGCGCTTGCGGCCAGCGGCGCGATGCTGGCGCGGCCGCGCCACATGCCGGTGATCAAAATCAGGAAGACCGCGGTGAAGGCGAAGTCGAATCCATAGCGCGCCGGATTCTCGATGACACCGCCGACGACGGTGCCGATCGCGGTCCAGAACAGCCAGTTCACGTAGAACAAGGCGCTCAAGCCCAGATAATAGGCCGGCGTCAACGCACCCTCGGCCGCGCGGCGCATCGAGAGGGCCCAGATCTCGTCGGCCATCACGAAGAGCGCCGCCAGCGACTGGAAACGGCCGAAGCGCCCCATCACCGGCTGCATCGCGGCACCCATGATCACATGGCGCAGATTGACCATCGCCGTGGCGAGGATGATCGTCAGCATCGGGATCGGATCGCGCCACAGATCCATCGCCACGAATTGCGAGGCGCCGGCGAAGACGGCACCGCTCATCAGCACCATCTCCAGCGGCCCGAACCCCTTATGGGCCGCGAGCGCGCCCATGAGCAGGCCGAACGGCGCGGCACCCACCATCAGCGGCGCGATATGCCAGAGGCCCAGCATGAAGTCCTGGGTCCAGCGCGCGCCCGGAAGTGGCTCGGGCGCGCGCCGGGTCTCCTCAATCGACATGAATCTTGCCCTCGAGATAGGCGACGCAGCGCCCCGCGATCTCGACGCGCCCGCCCTTGAGCTCGCACTGGAAGGTGCCGACGCGCGACGAGATCTGCCGGCCCGTCAGTTTCGTCTTGCCCAGCCGCTCGGCCCAGTAGGGCACCGTCACGCATTGCGCGGAGCCCGTCGCGGGATCTTCGGGAATGCCGGCATGAGGCGCGAAATAGCGGCAGACATAGTCGCTCGTCTCGCCCGGGGCCGTCGCGATGATGCCGTCCTTGCCCAGCGCCACGATCGCCGCCATGTCGGGCTTCAGATTCGCGACCTCGGCCTCGCTGTCATAGACCGCGAGCCATTGATGCACGGCCAGCATCCGGGCCGGCTTGCGACCCAGCGCCTTCTCGATGCCCGCCGGCATCGCCGTCTTCTCGGGCGGGTAGATCGGAAAATCGAGCGCCAGCCTGTCGCCGCGTCGCGTCACGCCCAGCATGCCGCCGCGCGAGCGGAAGCTCATCTGCGCGCGGCCCGGCTCGAGATAGGTCGAGATCACATAGCCCGAGGCCAGCGTCGCATGGCCGCAGAGATCGACCTCGACCGTCGGCGTGAACCAGCGCAGATGGAAGTCGCTGCCGCTCTTGCCGTTCTCGCGCACGAAGAACGCCGTCTCGGCGAGATTGTTCTCGGCCGCGATCGCCTGCAGCGTCGCGTCCGGCAGCCATGAGGACAGCGGCACGACGGCCGCGGGGTTGCCGGCGAAGCGCCGCTCGGCGAAGGCGTCGATCTGATAGATCGCCAGTTCCATGTCGGTCTCCTGGAGCAAATCCAGTCGCGGCAGGCTCCGCGTCGCGGTCGCCTTTGTCCCCGGCGCCTCTTTATCACGGGCGCTTTTTCTTGAGCGGCAAAGCGCGCTTGCGCGAGCCCTGCAGTTTTCGCGGCCGACCCCTGAACATCCACGACGACAATCGGGGTTGCGTGCCGGCGATCAATGAATACAATCCTCTCGAATTCTTCGTCAATGTGTGGATTGTCATCATGACAATGTGGTCGCCCGAACTCGCGGGACGCACGGGTCCCCGCTACATCGCCATCGCCGACGCGCTCGCCAGCGACATCGAAGCCGGACGGCTCGGGGCCGGCGACCAGCTGCCGACGCATCGCGCGCTGGCAGATTCGCTGGGCGTCACCGTCGGCACCATCACGCGCGCCTATGCCGAGGCGGCGCGGCGCGGGCTGGTGGGCGGCGAGGTCGGGCGCGGCACCTATGTGCGGGGCCAGCCCGATCGCGGCAATGCGCTCTTCGCCATGAGCCGAAAGGCGGAGCATCGGCCGAACACGCCCTTGATCGCCGACATGCGCCATAATTTTGCGCCGCGCCTGGCGCAGGACGACAGCATCAATCGTGCCATGACCGCGATCGCGGCCGAGAACATCGAAGCGTTGCTCGCCTATCAGACCCATGAAGGCATGCCCGAGCATCGCGCCGCCGGCGCCGAATGGGTGGCGATGGGCGGAGTCGCGGCCGAGGCCGAGCGCCTGCTCGTCACCTGCGGCGGCCAGCATGGCACCGCGGTCGCGTTCAACACGCTGCTCGAGCCGGGCGACACGCTGTTGACCGAGGCGCTCACCTATCCGGGCGTGCGCACGCTGGCGCGGATGCAGCGCTTGCGCATCCAGGGCGTGGCGATGGATTCGGAGGGGCTCATTCCCGAAGCCTTCGAGGCCGCCTGCCGCCAGGGATCGCCCCGCGCCCTCTATTGCATGCCGACGATGCAGAACCCGACCGGCACGATGATGCCGGTCGAGCGCCGGCGGCGGATCGCCGACATCGCCGAGCGTCACGGCGTCGCCATCATCGAGGACGATGTCTATGGCTATCTGATCGACAACGCGCCGCCGCCGCTCTCGACCTTCGCGCCGACGCAGGGCTATTACCTGACCAGCCTCTCCAAATGCATCGCGCCGGGGTTGCGCATCGGTTATCTCGTGGTGCCCGCGGGGCAGAGCGATCGCTTCCTGCCGGCGATGCAGGCGACGGTGTGGATGGCCTCGCCGATCCTGGCCGAGATCGCGCGCCGCCTGATCGCCGACGGCACCGCCCATCGCCTCGCCGAAGGGCGGCGCCAGGAAGCCCGCGCGCGCCAGAATCTCGCGCGCCATGCCCTGGGGGCGCTGGGCTGGCGCGCCAACCCCGTCGGGCTCCATGGCTGGTTGCGGCTCTCCGATCCCTGGCGCGCCGACGATTTCGCGATCGCCGCCGCCGCCAAGGGCGCGCCGGTCACGCCGATCGGCGCCTTCGCCGTGACGCGCACCAAGGAGCAGGCCGTGCGCATCTGCCTCGGTGCTGCGAGCGACCGCGCCTGCCTGGCGCGCGCGCTGGGCGAGCTGGCGGGGCTGCTGGTGGCGGCGCCGGAGCCTTATCTCTCGGTGGTGTGAAGCGGCGGCGAAAAGCGGAGTCTGTGGCTCCCCCCACCCCAGCCTCCCCCTCAAGGGGGGAGGTGAAGAAAGGGATTCGCTGCAAATCAGAATCTCGCTCTGGCCCCTCCCCCCTTGAGGGGGAGGCTGGGGTGGGGGGTGAGCTACAAGCTCGATCTATCCGAGGACAACCGCAGTTGAGCCTTACTTCGTCGCGCGCTGGATCGCCTGCGCGATGTCCTCGACCACGCGGCCGACCAGCGCCTCGTCCTCGCCCTCGGCCATGATGCGGATCACGGGCTCGGTGCCGGATTTGCGGATCAGCACGCGGCCGCGATCGCCCAGCGCCGCCTCGCCGCCTTTGATCGCGGCCTTCACCTCGTCGCGCTCGAGCGGCTGGCCGCCGTTGAATTTGAGGTTCTTCAGGAGCTGCGGCAGCGGCTGGAACAGCCGCGCCGTCTCGGACACCGGCTTGGCCCCGCGCACGATGACGGCCAGGAGCTGCAGGGCCGCGATCAGCCCGTCGCCCGTGGTGCCATAGTCGCTCAGGATGATGTGGCCCGACTGCTCGCCGCCGACATTGCAGCCCTCGGCGCGCATGCGCTCCACCACATAGCGGTCGCCGACCGGCGTGCGCAGCAATTTCAGCTTGAGCCCGGCGAGGAAGCGCTCGAGCCCGAGATTGGACATGACCGTGGCCACCACGGCCCCGCCGCGCAGCCGGTCATGCTCCATCCAGGAGCGCGCGATCAGCGCCATGATCTGGTCGCCATCGACGATCCGGCCCTTTTCATCCACCAGGATCAGCCGGTCGGCATCGCCGTCGAGCGCCAGGCCGAGATCGGCCTTTTCCGCAACCACGCGGGCTTGCAGGGCGGCCGGTGCCGTGGCGCCGCAGTCCCGATTGATGTTGAAGCCGTCGGGCGCGACGCCGATCGCCACCACCTCGGCGCCCAGCTCCCACAGCACCGTCGGCGCCACGCGATAGGCGGCGCCATGGGCGCAATCAACCACGATCTTGAGGCCGTCGAGCTTGAGCGATTTCGGGAAGCTGCGCTTGACCGCCTCGGTATAGCGGCCGGGCGCATCTTCGAGCTGCAGGGCGCGGCCGAGCTCGGCCGGTGCCGCCATCGGCAGCGTCTCGTGAGCTTCCATGCGCGCCTCGATGCGCGCTTCGACCTCGTCGGAGAGCTTGTAGCCGTCGGGGCCGAACAGCTTGATCCCGTTATCCTCGTAAGGATTGTGCGAGGCGGAGATCATCACGCCCAGATCGGCGCGCAGGGAGCGCGTCAGCATGGCGATGGCGGGCGTCGGCATCGGTCCCAGCTGGATCACATCCATGCCCATGGCCACGAAGCCGGAGGTGAGCGCCGGCTGCAGCATGTAGCCCGAAAGCCGCGTGTCCTTGCCGATCACCACCCGGTGGCGATGGCTGCCGCGGGTGAACTCGGCGCCCGCCGCCATGGCGAGCTTGAGCGCGGTCATCGCGGTGACCGGCTCGCTGTTGGCCTTGCCCCGGATGCCGTCGGTGCCGAAGAGTTTGCGCGTCATGAAAGCCTGTCGATTCCGTTTCGCCTCTAACGAGAACAGTCTAGCAGTGTGGCCCCATCAAGGCCGTGCGATTTCCGGGCTGGCGGCGGCGACCCGCAGCAACCAACCCTCCCCCTACCCCCTCCCGCTCGACGGCTTCGCCGTCGGGGAAGGGGGTGAAGAAAACAAGAATGAAACTCACCCCCTTCCCTTGCGGGAGGGGGTAGGGGGAGGGGTTGCTTCAAGTCCGCACGACAACTCCCATCATCGATCTCGCTCGAAACTTTGCATGTCAGCGCAACGACCGCGCTCACTTGCCCGCTGCCAGCGCCTGCCACACCGCCATCGCCTGGGCGGTCTCGGCCACGTCATGGACGCGGATCATCTGGACCCCGGCCTGCAGCCCCCAGAGGGCCGCCGCCAGCGAGCCGGGCAGGCGATGGGCCGGGTCCTCGCCGCGGCTGAGCTTGGCGATGAAGCTCTTGCGCGAGACGCCGAGCAGGATCGGGCAGCCCAGCCCGTGGAGCAGCGCCAGGCGGTTGAGGATGTCCCGGTTATGCGCGATCGCCTTGCCGAAGCCGATGCCGGGATCGATGGCGATGCGCCGGCGCGACAGCCCCGCCGCCTCGGCGGCCTCGAGCCGCTCGGCGAAATAATCGCAGAGATCGAGCGCCGCCTCGCGATAGCGGGGATTCTTCTGCATCGTGCGCGGCTCGCCCTGCATATGCATGAGCACGACGCCGGCGCCGCTCTCGGCCGCGACGCGCAGGCTGTCGGGATCGCCGGCCAACGCCGTCACATCGTTGACGATCCTCGCCCCCGCCGCGACCGCCGCCGCCATGACGCGCGCATGGCGCGTGTCGATCGAGAGCGCGACGCCGCTCGTCCGCAGCGCCGCGATCACCGGCACCACGCGCCGGATCTCTTCCTCGGGCGAGACCGGCTCGGCGCCGGGCCTCGTCGATTCGCCGCCGATATCGAGGATCTCGGCGCCGGCCTCGATCAGCGCCCGGCCGTGGGCGATCGCCAGCCCCGCATCGAGGAACCGCCCGCCGTCGGAGAAGCTGTCGGGCGTGACATTGATGACGCCCATGATGCGCGGCCGGTCCATCGAAAGCCCGGCGAAGCGCGGCCGGGCCGCGGTGAGCTGTTCCAACCTCTTGCCGAGCGCCCGACGACGCGCCACCGGCTGGCCCGCCATCCAGCGCTCGAACGCCGGCAGGCCGAACGCCTGCGAGGCCCGCGTCTTCGCATCGCGCTCGATCAGCTCGATATGGCTGAAGGCGAGCGGTCCCCCGGCGAGCCTCAGGGCCTGCCCCGCCTTGACGGCATCGCGCGCGGCCGCACCGGAGAGAATGCCCTCCGGAAAAAGATAGAGCCGGCGATCGCTTTCGCGTTCGCCGGCTCCGGCCGTTGATTTGATCTTGGGTTTGGCCAGGCCGTCCTTGCCCGCCTTGCCCTTGCGGGCCGCGCCCGCCATGAGGAGGCTTTAAGCGCCGGGCTGCGGTTCGGGCTCGAGGCCGGGCCGCGGGCGGCCGCTGTCGCCGCGCGCCGGAGCGCCGCTCGACGGGACCGAGGAACGCGGCGGCGTCGGGCCGGAGCTGTCCTCGCCGCCGACGCGGATCGGCTCGCCCCGCAACAGCGCCTTGACCTCGTCGCCGCTCAGCGTCTCGTATTCGAGCAGCGCCTTGGCGATCGTGTGCAGGTCGGCGAGATGCTCGGTCAGGATGGTGCGGGCCTTGAGCTCGGCATCCTCGATGATGCGGCGGATCTCTTCGTCGATCAGCTTCGCCGTGGCGCCGGAGATGGTCTGGCTGCGCGTGACCGAATGGCCCAGGAACACTTCCTCCTGGTTGTCGACATAGCGCAGGCGGCCGAGCTTCTCGCTCATGCCCCATTCCGTCACCATCCGGCGGGCGAGATTGGTCGCCTGCTGGATATCGTTGCTGGCGCCGGTCGAGACGTTCTCGGGGCCGTAGATCAGCTCTTCGGCCATGCGGCCGCCGAACATCATGGCGAGTTTCGCCGTGATCTCGCGGAGCTTCAGGCTGTAGCGATCGGTTTCGGGCAGGTTCATGGTCACGCCCAGGGCGCGGCCGCGCGGAATGATCGTGACCTTATGCAGCGGATCGTTGCCCGCCACATAGAGACCGACCAGGGCATGGCCCGCCTCGTGATAGGCCGTCTCTTCCTTGTCCTTCTCGGTCATGACCATGGAGCGGCGTTCCGCGCCCATCATGACCTTGTCCTTGGCGGCCTCGAACTCGGCCATGGTGACGACGCGCTTGGAGCGCCGCGCGGCCAGGAGCGCCGCCTCGTTCACCAGGTTGGAGAGGTCGGCGCCGGAGAAGCCCGGCGTGCCGCGCGCGATCACGCGGGCATCGACGTCGGGCGCCAGCGGCACTTTCCGCATATGAACTTTCAGGATCTGCTCGCGGCCCAGGATGTCCGGGTTCGGCACCACGACCTGGCGGTCGAAGCGGCCCGGACGCAAGCAGCGCCGGATCGAGCACGTCGGGACGGTTGGTGGCGGCGATCAGGATCACGCCCTCGTTCGCCTCGAAGCCGTCCATCTCGACCAGCAGCTGGTTCAGGGTCTGCTCGCGCTCGTCATTGCCGCCGCCCAGCCCCGCGCCGCGATGCCGGCCGACCGCGTCGATTTCGTCGATGAAGATGATGCAGGGCGCGTTCTTCTTGCCCTGCTCGAACATGTCGCGCACGCGGCTGGCGCCGACGCCCACGAACATCTCGACGAAGTCGGAGCCCGAGATGGTGAAGAAGGGGACGTTGGCCTCGCCGGCGATGGCGCGGGCGAGCAGCGTCTTGCCGGTGCCCGGGGGGCCGACCAGCAGCACGCCCTTCGGAATCTTGCCGCCGAGACGCTGGAATTTCTGCGGATCCTTCAGGAACTCGACGATTTCCTGCAGCTCGTGCTTGGCCTCGTCGATGCCGGCGACATCCTCGAAGGTGACGCGGCCGACCTTCTCGGTCAGCAGGCGTGCGCGCGACTTGCCGAAGCCCATGGCCTTGCCGCCGCCGGCCTGCATCTGGCGCATGAAGAAGATCCACACGCCGACCAGGAGCAGCATCGGGAACCAGGAGATCAGGATCTGGAGCAAGCGGATGGACGCCCTCGTCGACCGGGGCGGCGGTGATCTTCACGCCCTTGTCGGTCAGGCTCTTGACCAGGTTGGGATCCTGCGGCGCGTAGGTCTGGAAGGCGCGGCCATCGCCCTGGAAATGCCCGGAGATGGTCTGGCCCTGGATCGTCACGTCGGTGATCTTGCCGTTCGCGACTTCGGTCAGGAACTCGGAATAGGCGATATCGCTCTGCGGCCCGTGACTGGTGGTCCCGTCGAACAGGTTGAAGAGCGCGATCAGCAACAGCGCGATGATGATCCAAAGCGCGAAATTTTTCGTGAGATTCAAGGGCTTATACCGTAGCCGCGGGTTGAATTCGCACCTGAGACCGGCGGGAAGCGGGCCCCCGACCGGCCGGTATCACTCTAGATAATGTCCCCCCGGAATTAAACAACCGCAAACCGCCCGGGGATCAAGGGCCTGCGCGGCCGCCACCCCTCGGGCCCTGGATTCCGGGCGCCGGACTCGGCGCCGGACGCCACCGGCCGGCCCCGCCGGGCGGCTTCGGGCGCGATCGTGAATCCTTCGCCATGGACTGCGATCCGGCATCCGCCAAGCGTGCGGGCGCGACCGGCACCCGATTCCATCCAATCCAGCAACCGGTCGAGCGCGTCGCCGCGCGGGGGATAATCCTGTCCGCCGATCGTCTGGAGCAGCCCGGCCAGGGTCTGCAGCGCCAGAGGACGCGGCGCCTCGAGCAGCAGCCGACGCGGCAGACGGGCCCGGCCATCCCGCTGCAAAGCCACATGAACCAGGAGAGCCGCGATCCGCGCCTCGATCCGCGCCCGGGCCCGGCCCAGCGCCCTCGCCGTGGCCGCAGCGCTGCCCATGCGAATGCCCTGCGACTGGAGCTGCGGCATTTGCGCGCGTAGACGGGCACGCTCGAAATTCACGTCCTGGTTGGTCGGATCCTCGATCCAGCCCTGCCCCTGCGCCCGCAGGGTCGCCTGCAAGGTCGCGCGCGTCACCGCCAGGAGCGGACGCAGCAATCTTACGCCCTCGAATTCGGTCACGGATGCCATGGCGGCCAGTCCGATCAGGCCGCTGCCATGGCCGAGCCTGATGAGGAACGTCTCCGCCAGATCCTCGGCCTGATGGGCGAGCAGCAGATGCAGCAGCCCGTGGCGCCGGCAATAGCGCGCCAGCAGCGCGTAGCGCGCGTCGCGCGCCGCTGCCGGGAGGCCGCGTTCGGGCCTGGGGCCGTGCCAGCGCAAGGTCACATGGCGGATGCCGCGCACGCTCAGCCAGCGTTTCACCTGCCGCGCTTCGCCCGCCGCTTCGGGTCGCAGTCCGTGATCGACGGTGATGGCGGTGACCCGGCCGCCCTTCGACGCGGCCCAGCGCGCCGCCAGCAGGGTCAGCGCCAGGCTGTCGGAGCCGCCCGAGACCGCGACTGCGAGCTCGGGCGCGTGCTCGAAGGGCCCCAGCGCCCGCATGGCGCGGGCGAAAGGCAAAGCGCCCAGCGGCTTCGCGGGCCGCTGGGCGCTCGCAAGGGATCGGCGTCCGGATGATTTCGGACGCGAAACCAAGCCGGCCTCACGCGCAGCCGTAATGTTCCTTCTCGCGCTTGGCGCGGACCAGGAGATCCTCGGCCGCGCTCGGATATTTGGTGAGCAGCTGCGAGAGGGCCGTGCAGGCATCCTGCTTCTTGCCCATCTCGCCCAGCGACATGCCGAGCTTCAGCAGATTGTCGGCGGCCTTGCCGCTGTTGGGATATTTCTGGAAACCCTCGGCGAAGGCGACGGCGGCTCTCTGATAATCGCCGCGCACATAATAGGTTTCGCCCAGCCAATATTGCGCGTTGCCGGCCAGCACGTCGGTCGGGTTCTTCTGCACGAAGGCGGTGAAGGCCTTCTCGGCCTCGGCATAGTTGGCCGTGCGCAGCAGGCCGAACGCATACTCATACTGCTCCTGCGGCGTCGCGCCGGGCAGCTCGTAGGGTGTCGTCGCGGCGGCGGCGGTCTCGGTGGTCGCGGGCGCCGTGGCGGCCGGCGCCGACTGCGCCGCCTCCATCTGGGTCTGGGTCAGCGTCCCCAGGATACCGGTTCCGGCCGGCTGAGGCGGTGGAGTCGCCGCGCCGGTCGCGCTCGGGGCCGGGGCCGTCGTCGCCATCGTCCCGGTGTCCGTGGGCGCCATCGCACCGGTGCTGGCCGTCGCGGCGCCGCTGTGCTCGAGCGTGGACAGCCGCATCTCGGTGTCCTTCTGCATCCGCTCGACGCGGGAATTGAGCTGCTGGATCTGGAAGTTCGCGTCCTCGAGCTTGCCGGTCAGATCGCTGATCTGCTGCTCGAGCTGCTGGATCCGGACTTCCTGCTGCGCCAGGACAGTGGCGCTGTCCTGGGCCAGGGCTGCCGGCGCCTGCACCAGCAACAAGCCGGCCGCCAGCACCCAGCCGCCGGCACGCCGGGCGCCGGACACGGCCTTGACCTTCTTCATCGTCGCGAGCCCCTGCATCGGCATGGTTCCTCAGCTTGACGTCGGTTCTTGCCTACCGGGATCGGCGGACGATGCCCGGCTTTCTGGACCAAAATAAGGCGCAGCCGGCCAAGGGGTTCCCCCGGGCCGGCTGCCAAATCAATCACAACGCCTTCGGCGCATCGGCGGTTCCCAGGGGATCCCGCGGGCGGCGCGCCGTCCGGCCTGTTGTTACTGGACGTTCGGAACCGTCACGCCGCGGCGGTTCTGGGCCCAGGCGGTCTCGTCGTGACCGTCAACAGCCGGGCGCTCCTTGCCGTAGCTGATGGTCTGGATCCGGTTGGCGTCGATGCCGAGGGCGACCAGATAGTTGGCGACCGACGACGCACGACGCTCGCCCAGCGCCAGGTTGTATTCGCGGGTGCCGCGCTCGTCGCAGTGGCCCTCGACCACGACCGTCGCCTGCGGATAGGCCTTCAGCCAGGCGGCCTGCTTCTGCAGGGTGGCCTGGGCCTCGGGCGTCAGGTCGTAGCGGTCATAGCTGAAGAACACGCGGTCGCCGACATTCTGCACGAAATCCTGCAGCGTGCCGGGCGTCACCGTGCTCGCGGTCGAGCTGCCGGTCGTCGAGGTACCGGTCGTACCGCTGCTGTCGGAAGCCGAGGTCGATTCGGGAGTCGAGGAGCAGGCGGCCAGCAGCATCGCTGCGGCAACCGCCGTCAAAATCTTGAACTTCATGGGCAAAACCTTTCTTCGCCAGTCCCGGGGGAACGCTTATCGGAGTTTGAGGTGGTCTTTTTGCTTCATGCTGAGGCGGCGCATCCAGACGGCAAATTTCCCTTCCGAATCAGCACCGGCCGGCCATTTCGCGGGCGCAATATATAAAGAGTGCCGCGGAGGGAATCAAGCAAGGCCATATCGAGATTTATCCCAATTTGCTCGCCATTCCTAACGATTGATTAGGGAATAAGGGGTGACCAGGCGGGGTCGGAGGCGTCGAGCGGAGTCATGAGCTGACGCTCATTCGTCCCTGTCAGGTCAATCGTATAGAGCTTCGGCTGCCCCTGGTTGGACTCCCGGAAGAACGCCAAGACGCGTCCGTTGGGCGACCAGGTCGGGCCTTCGACCAGGTACCCCTGCGTCAACATGCGCTCCCCCGACCCGTCGGGCCGCATCACGCCGATATAGAAGGTGCCACCTGAAATGCGGGTGAAGGCGATGAGGTCGCCGCGCGGCGACCAGACCGGGGTGCCGTATTTGCCCTGGCCGTGGCTGATGCGCTGCACGTTCGAGCCGTCGGCATTCATCGTGTAGATCTGCTGCGAGCCGCCGCGATCCGAGTTGAAGGTGATCTGGCTGCCGTCGGGCGAGTAGCTCGGCGAGGTGTCGATCGCCGGGTTGTTGGTCAGGCGCGTCACCTTCCGCGTGCGCAGATCCATCGCATAGATTTCGGTATTGCCGTTCTGCGCCATGCTCATGATGACGCGGTTGCCGTCGGGCGCGAACCGCGGCGCGAAGGTCATGCCGGGAAAATCGCCCAGCACTTCCTGCTGGCCGGTGTCGATGTTGAAGAGATAAACCCGCGGGCGGTTGTTGTAGTAGGAGAGATAGGTGATCTCCTGGGTCGAGGGCGAGAAGCGCGGCGTCAGCACGATGTAGCTGCCGTCGGTCAGGTAGCGGTGGTTCTCGCCGTCCTGGTCCATGATCGCGAGACGCTTCACGCGCCGGTCATAGGGGCCGGACTCCGCGACATAGACGATGCGGCTGTCGAAATAGCCGTCTTCGCCGGTGAGGCGCTTATAGATCGCGTCGGCGATGATATGCGCGACGCGGCGCCAGTTCTCGGGCTGGGTGAAATATGCCAACCCGGTCATCTGCTGCTCGCCATAGATGTCCCACAGGCGGAACTCGACGCGCAGGCGCCCGTCGGCCTGCGTCTCCGCGCTGCCCGAGACCAGCGCCTGCGCATTGATGACGCGCCAGTCGCCGAAGCGCGGCTGCACCCGCAGCGATTCCGGCGTCTGGATGAAGGCCTTGGGATCGATCGGCTTGAACAGGCCCGAGCGCTCCAGATCGGCCGACACGACGCGCGAGACGTTGGCGCCGACGGTCTGGTCGTTCGGGTTGCTGCCATACATGTCGGTGATGGCGATCGGCATCGGCTTCATCACGCCCTGCGTGATGTCGATGCGCAGGCCTTCCTGCGCCGAGGCCGTCGCCGTCGTTCCCGCCGCGGTCGCGACCAGGAGAACCGTCAAGGCCGCGTACCGGCCGAGCCTGAAGAGCGCGTTCATTGACCAACCATCTCCTTCGGATCGAATTTCAGTGTGACGTTCTTCTGTGATGATGCGTTCGCTGCAAGGAGAATTGTCAGGACTGCGTATCGGCCAGGTTGGAGAGCGGCGTTCATTGGCCGACCATCTCCTTCGGATCGAAGTTCAGCGTGACGACCTTCCAACTGTTGTACTTCTTAACCGGCATCTGCTGCAGCGGACTGCACAGCAGCACCGCCCGATAGGCGCTTTCGGCCGCGGTCCGATAGAAGGGATCCGATGCCATGCGCGCGGTATCGATAATCTCGGCGCGGGCCACCGAACCATCCGGATTGAACATGACCCGGATCTGGACCGCCAGATTCTGCGCGTCGCGCGCCCCGGCCGGCACATTCCAGCATTGCGACAACTGACGTCGGATCTCGTCGATCTCGCTGATCGTCATCGGCGCGTCCGACAGGTTCTGCTGCGTCTGCGGCTGGGTCGGCTGCTGAGTGGGCTGCGGCGGGGTCTGGGTCTGATCGGGCTGCTCCTTCATCTGCTCGACATTCTTCAACAGCGAGGCCAACGCATCCTCTTGCGGCTTGGGCTTCTCGACCGGCTTCTCCTGCGGCGGCTTCGGCTTCTGCGCCGGCACGATCTTCGGCGGCTCGGGCTCGGGCTGCTGCTCTTCCGCCGGTGCTGGCTCGGGCACGGCTTCGTCGGGCACGGGCTCGGTCGGCGGCGGCGTCGGCTGCGGTTCCGGCTCGGGCGGCGTCGGCGCCGGGGGCTCGGGCGGCGGCGTCTCCGCCTGCGGCTGCGGCGGGGGCGGCGTCGGCTCGGGCTCGGGCGGCTTCGGCTTCTCGACAGGCGTCGGTGTCGGTGTGGGCTGCTCCTGCTTGGGCGGTGTGGTGATGTCGGCCATGGTCGCAAGCTGCACCGGGACCGGCTGCTGCAGGTCCTCCGGTGCAATCCAGTCAGGCAAGCCGAAAAAGATCGCCGCGAAGATAGCGGCGTGGAAGAGCACGCTGATCAGCGCGCCACGCCCCATGGAACGATCAATTGCCAATCTGAGTTCCCGTTTGCGTCTCGGCCGGCTGCTCGACGATGAGCGCCACCTGGGCGAAGCCCGCGCTCTTCACGAGGCCCATCACTTCCATGACGCGGCCATAATTGATCGCCTTGTCGCCGCGGACATAGATCTTGGTGTCGGGCTTGTTGGCCGTGATCGCCTGCAGCCGCGCCACCAGCGATTCCAGCGGCACCTCGGTCTCCTGCAGATAGATCTTGCCCTCGCCATTGACCGTCACGACCAGGGGCTCGGTCGGCTCGCTCAGCGCGTCGGCCTTGGTCTGCGGCAGGTTGACGGGAATGCCCGCGGTCAGCAGCGGTGCCGTGATCATGAAGATCACCAGCAGCACCAGCATGACGTCGACCATCGGCGTGACGTTGATCTCGGCCATCGGACGCCAGCTCGCGCTGCGGCCGCCGCGGCGGCGCGAGCGCCGCTTCGGACCGGCGACGTTGACGGCGCCGGCCATCTAGCGCTTCTCCTCGAGCTGGCGGGAGAGGATCGCGCCGAACTCGCCCGAGAAGGCCTCGAGGCGATGGCCGTAGCGGCTGATGTCGCCCGAGAGCTTGTTATAGGCGAGCACGGCCGGGATGGCGGCGACGAGGCCGAGCGCCGTCGCGAACAAGGCCTCGGCGATGCCGGGCGCCACCACGGCCAGCGTGGTGTTCTTGGCGGCCGCGATCGAGGCGAAGCTGTTCATGATGCCCCAGACCGTGCCGAACAGACCGATGAAGGGCGCCGAGGAGCCGACCGAGGCCAGATAGACCAGGTGGCGTTCGAGCTGCTCCATCTCGCGGCCGAGCGTGATGTCCATCACCCGCTCGATGCGGTCCTGCAGGTTGGTGCGGAGCTGGTCGGTGCCGAGCAGGCCCTTGGCCGCCGAGCGGCGCCACTCGCGCATGGCCGCCACGAAGATCGCCGACATCGGATCGGGCGGACGGTTCGAGATGCGGTCGAACAGCTCCTCGAGCGAACCGCCCGACCAGAAGGATTCCTCGAACTTGTCGGCGAGGCTGGTCAGCCGGCGGATGCGGATGACCTTGTCGAAGATGATGGCCCAGGTCCAGAACGAGGCCAGGACCAGGATCAGGATCACGATCTTGACGACGATGTCGGCCTGCAGGAACAGGCCGATGATCGTCAGATCGGACGGCGGCGCCGACCCGGCGAGGGCGGCGGCATCAATAGCGGCGTTCTCCATCTACTCGACTCGCTCTTCGGATTGCTGAAAACGGGAAAGCGCGGCACGCAGCGAAGCCGGAATTCGCTTCGCACGGCCGTCGCGGTTGAGGCAGGCGAGCCGGACTTTCAGACGTGCGACCTCGTCTTCGCTGCGCCGGATCACCTGAAGGGCATCGAGGGTGGCTCCCCCCACCTCGACAATGCGGGTCCGGACCTCGAGCAGATCGTCGAGGCGCGCCGATTTGAGGTAATCCACCTCGCAGCGCGCCACGGCGAAGCTGAGCCCTTCGGTCCGGGTCATCTCGGAATGGCTGGTGCCGAGCTCGCGCATCATCTCGGTGCGCGCCCGCTCGGCGAACTTCAGATAGTTGGCGTAATAGACGATGCCGCCCGCATCCGTGTCCTCGTAATAGACGCGGATCGGCCAGCAATGCACCGGGGCGCCGGAAGCTTCGCGCTCAATCAAGCGACGCCTCCGTGGGATCGAGGGGCGCGATCAGCTCGAGCTGTCCGGCGCGATCGGGCTCGGGCAATCCCAGATGGCGATAGCCGTTGGCGGTGAGCATGCGGCCGCGCGGCGTACGCTGCAGCAGGCCGCGCTGGATCAGGAACGGCTCGATCACCTCTTCGATCACGTCGCGCTGCTCGGAGAGGGCCGCGGACAGCGTCTCGACGCCGACCGGACCGCCCGCATAATTGTCGGCGATGCAGCGCAGGTAGCGCCGGTCCATGGAATCCAGCCCCAGCCCGTCGACCTCGAGCCGGTTGAGCGCGGCATCGGCCGCTTTCTCGTCGACCTCGTCGCGCCCCGCCACCGCCGCGAAATCGCGCACGCGGCGCAGCAGCCGGCCGGCGATGCGCGGCGTGCCGCGCGCCCGGCGCGCGATCTCGGCCGCGCCCTTGGGCGTGAGCTTCATCGACAGGACGCCGGCGCCGCGGCGCACGATCGCCTCGAGCTCGTCGGCGGTATAGAACTGCAGGCGCAGCGGAATGCCGAAGCGCTCGCGCAAGGGCGTGGTGATCAGACCGGAGCGCGTGGTGGCGCCGACCAGCGTGAAGGGCGGCAGGTCGATGCGCACCGAGCGCGCGGCCGGGCCCTCGCCGATGATGAGATCGAGCTGCTGGTCCTCCATCGCCGGATAGAGGATCTCCTCGACCGCCGGATTGAGGCGATGGATCTCGTCGATGAAGAGCACGTCGCGCGGCTGCAGGTTCGTCAGGAGCGCCGCCAGATCGCCGGCGCGCTGGATCACCGGGCCCGAGGTCGCGCGGAAGCCCACGCCCAGCTCGCGGGCGACGATCTGCGCCAGCGTGGTCTTGCCGAGCCCCGGCGGACCGAACAGGAGCACATGGTCGAGCGCCTCGGCGCGGCCGCGAGCCGCCGTGATGAAGATGCGCAAGTTCTCGCGCAGCTGCTGCTGGCCGATGAACTCGTCCAGCGTCAGCGGACGCAGGCTCGCCTCGAGCTGATCCTCGACGCGGCGTTCCGGCTGGATGACGCGGGTCTCGCTCAATGGCTGAGCTCCTTAAGCCCGGCGCGGATCAGGCCTCGGCCGAGGCCTTGGCGCCGAGCGCGCGGGCGGCGCTCGACACCGCGCCCAGCGCTTCCTGCGGGCGATAGCCCAGATTGACCAGGGCCGAGACCGCATCGGCCATCGGCCCCGGCGCTTCGCTCTCGGCGGCGGCCGTGGCGAGGCCCGCCAACGGCGTGCCGAGCGCGATGCCGCCGGCCTTGTCCTTCAGCTCCGTCACGATGCGCTGCGCCAGCTTGGGCCCGACGCCGCTCGCGCGCGTCATCGCGGTCTTGTCCTGCGCCAGCACCGCCTGCAGCAATTCCTCCGGCGCCAGCGCGCCCAGGAGCGAGAGCCCCACCTTGGCGCCCACGCCCTGCACCGTCGTCAGCAGTCGGAACCAGTCGCGCTCGGACGCGGTCGCGAAGCCATAGAGGTGGATATGGTCCTCGCGCACATGGGTTTCGATCAGCAGGTTCGTGGCCTCGCCGACGCGCCCCAGCCGGCCCAGCGTGCGGCTCGACGCGAAGACGAGATAGCCCACGCCGTTCACGTCGATGACCGCGCTGTCGCTGCCGACGCTGTCGACCAGGCCCTTGAGCCTGGCGATCACCGGCCCGCCTCCGCGACGACCGGCGCCTGCCAGAGCTGCTGGGTGTTGTAGTGATGCGCGTGGCAGATGGCGACGGCCAGCGCATCGGCGGCGTCGGCGCTTTCGATCAGGCAGCCCGGCAGCAGCAGCTTCACCATGCGCTGGATCTGCTGCTTCTCGGCGTGACCGGCCCCCACCACCGACTTCTTCACCAGGTTGGTCGAATATTCCGCCACGGGGAGGCCCGCCAGCGCCGGCACCAGCAGCGCCACGCCGCGTGCCTGTCCCAGCTTCAGCGTCGAGTTCGGGTTCTTGTTGACGAAGGTCTCCTCGACTGCGGCCGCGTCGGGCCGATAGCGCTCGATCACCCGGGCCAGCCCCTCATGGAGCTGCACCAGACGCTCCGCCATCGCCTTCGCGCCGTCGGAATGAACGGCGCCGTCGGCGATGTACGAGAGTCGGTTGCCTCTGACCTCGATCACGCCCCAGCCGGTGTGGCGCAATCCGGGATCTAGCCCCAGGAGCCGCATGAACCTCTTATCCGTCGCTTTCGTCCGGGGCGATTTCGCCGGCTCTGCTCAGGCCGACAACCGCGCCAGGACCTCGTCGGCGATTTCGTAATTCGCGAATACGGTTTGAACGTCGTCATTGTCTTCGAGCGCGTCGATCAGCTTGAGCAGCGTCTCGGCGGCGTTGTCGTCGACCGGCACCGTGTTCTGCGGCTGCCAGGTCAGGCGGGCGAATTCCGGCGCCCCGAACTTCGCTTCGAGCGCATCGCGCACCTGGGCGAAATCCTCGACCGGCGTGGTGATGGTGTGGCCGGTCTCGTCGCTCTCGACATTCTCGGCCCCGGCCTCGAGCGCCGCCTCGAACATCGCATCCGGCGTGGCGACGGCGAGCGGGAAGCGGATCGTGCCCTTGCGGCCGAACATGAAGGAGACGCTGTTGGTCTCGCCCATGTTCCCGCCGCCCTTGGAGAAGACGGAGCGGATCTCCGAGGCCGTGCGGTTGCGGTTGTCGGTCAGGGCCTCGACGATGATGGCGACGCCGCCCGGGCCATAGCCCTCATAGCGGATCTCCTCGTAGTTCGCGTCCGCGCCGCCGCCGCTGCCGCGCTTGATCGCGCGCTCGATCGTGTCCTTCGACATGTTCGCATTGCGCGCCGCCGCGATGGCGGAACGAAGGCGCGGATTGGCCGCCGGGTCGGGCATGCCGTTGCGGGCTGCCGTGGTCAGTTCCCGGATCAGTTTCGTGAAAAGCTTTCCGCGGCGCGCGTCCTGGGCGCCTTTGCGGACCATGATATTCTTGAATTGCGAATGGCCAGCCATAGCCTCAAAATCCAGATGCTGAGGGGATTTAGCGATACCCTACCATATTTTGTGGGGCCCATCCGCCATATCGGCGCAGAGGTAGTCCGTCAATATGGCAAGAATGCGGCCGCCTTCTAGCAGGATTCCCTAGGCTTCCCAAGGGGTCAGAGGGGCTTGGGGCGGGGTTTCCGACAGAAGCTTGCCACCCGAGTCGGTTTCAGCGCTTGTTAAGCTTCGAAAACCACACTCGGGAGCGACATCCCCCGGAGAGGCTTTCATGGCTCAGGTTCCAGATCCCGTTCTTCCCGATCTCGAAAAGGCGCTGAAGCGCCGGGGCAACGGCACCGCCGAGCTGGGCCGGGTCGCGCAGCGGGTGACCGAGATGGTCTCCGAGGCGGGCCTCAGCGCCCTCGAGGCCACCCTGGCGCTCGCCGCCACCGGCACCCCGGCCTTGGCCGCCACCAAGCGCGTCGCCGACGACCTCACCGCCCGCGCCGAAACCATCGAACGCGAAGTCGCCCGCGCGATCCTGACGGCGAAGCCGGTCTGAACTCAACGCCCCAGTTGTCATCCCCGCGAAAGCGGGGACCCAACTTTAAGCTCGGTGTGCTGGATCAAGATGGGTCCCCGCTTTCGCGGGGATGACGGCAGGGGCGGTGTGCGCCCAGTGGCACTCCCCAGTGCAGCGATGGCTCTTCACCCCCGCCCCAAAAACGGCATCGTCACCGGCAGGATCACGCTCTCATAGAGATTGACGTCCGCCGGCAGGCTCGCGATCAAGACGGCGACGCGGGCCACGTCCTCGGCGGCCATCCAGCCTTCCTTGCGCGCCTTCTCCTCGGCCCCCTGCCAGATCGGCGTGTCGGTATTGCCGGGCTGCAGCACCGAGACGGCGATGCCGTAGGCCCGGCCATCCAGCGCCAGCGAGCGGGTCAGCCCTTCGAGGGCGAACTTCGAGGTGGTGTAGGCGGCCGATTTGTGGCGCGGCGCCTTGGCCGAGACGCTGCCGATATTGATGATGCGCCCACCGCCCTGGGGCTTCATCAGCCGGAACGCCTCGCGCGAGCAGAGGAAGGCGCCGGTGACATTCACGTCCATGACGCGCTGCCAGTCCTCAAGCGACAGATCCTCGACCTTGTCGGGCGCGGCGACGCCGGCATTGTTCACCAGGATATCGACCTTGCCATAGGCCTCGACCGTGCGGCTGAAGAGGATCCCGACCTGGTTCTCCTTGGCGATGTCGGTCACGATCGCCAGCGCCTCGCCGCCATTGGCGCGGATCGCGTCGGCCGCGGCCTGCAGCTTGTCGCGGCTGCGCGCCGCCAGCACGACCTTGGCGCCTTCCGCGGCGAAGGCCTTGGCGATCGCCAGGCCGATGCCGGTGCTGGCGCCGGTCACGATCGCCACCCGATGATCCAGTTGCCCCATGGCGTCTCTCCCTTTCTGCGGGTAGCCGGGCGGGCTCAGGGCCAGCTTTCGGCCAGCTTGCCGCCGACCCGAAACGGCGCCGCGCGGCGCGCGAGGCCGGTCCCGTCGTCGGTCTCGACATAGAGGCCGCAGAGCGTGGCCGGCCCCTCGGCCGCCGTCAGCCGGTCGGTCGGCATCTTGCGCACGAAACGCTGCACCGGCAGCGTCTTCTGCATGCCGATGACGGAATTGTAGTCGCCGCACATGCCGGCGTCGGACTGATAGGCGGTGCTGTGGGTCAGGATCATCGTGTCGGCGGTCGGCACATGGGTATGGGTCCCCAGCACGACCGAGACGCGGCCGTCGAAGGCATGGCCGAAGGCCATCTTCTCGCTGGTCGCCTCGGCATGGAAATCGAACAGCACCGCGTCGGCGCCGCGGCCCAGCCCCATCTGCGCCAGGATCGCCTCGCCGGCGGCGAAGGGATCGTCGAGCGCATCCATGAACAGCCGGCCCATCAGGTTGGCCACCAGCACCTTGCGGTTGCCCGGCGCCTCATAGATCCCGAAGCCCTTGCCCGGCGTGTCCTTGGGAAAATTCTCGGGCCGCAGCAGGCGCGGCGTGCGGTCGATGAAACCCGCCGTCTCCTTCTGGTCCCAGACATGGTTGCCGGTCGTGACCACATCGACGCCGGCCCGCAACAGCTCGGCCACGATCTTCTCGGTGATGCCGAACCCGCCGGCGGCGTTCTCGCCATTGGCCACGACGAAATCGAGGGCGAGGCGCTCGCGGATCGCGGGCAGCCTTTCCACCACCGCCTCGCGGCCCGACCGTCCGACGATATCGCCCAGGAGCAGGATCTTCATGATGCCGCTGTGTCGCTCATTCGCGCGTCCCCGTCAATTCGCGGCCGGGTCAATTCGCGCCGACACGCAGCGCGCGCCGCTCGGTGACGATCCAGTCGAGCGGCTGATCGAAATCCGCGTGCGGCACATGATTCACCTCCTGCCCGTCGAAGGCGGTGCCGACGGCGAGTGCGCCGCCCCGCGCGCGCAGGCGCTCGAGGGTGCGGTCATAGAAGCCGCCGCCATAGCCCAGCCGATAGCCCTCGCGGTCGAAGGCCAGCATCGGCACCAGCAGGACGCGCGGCTCGATGAGGGCCGCATCGGGCGGCGGCGTCGGCACGCGGAAGGGACCCGGCACCAGGGCGATTCCCGGCCGCCAGTTGCGGAACTGCAAGGGTTGGTCGCGGCCGATCACGACCGGCAGCCCGATGGAATAGCCCCGCTCGACCAGGCGCTGCATCAAGGGCCGCGGATCGAACTCGCCTTCGAGCGGCCAATAGCCCGAGATCACGGTGCCGGGCTTGGGCTTGCAGGCGCCGAGGAAATGCTGGGCGGCGGCGATGCCGGCCGCTTCGGGTCCGACCTCGAACGCCAGTTGCTGGCGCCGCTCGGTCGCCAGCGCGCGAAGCGCGCGCTTGGCCTCGACCAGCTGCTCGGGCGTCGGAGTCTCGGGGTGGGTCAAAGGACCCGCTCGCGGCGCTGCCGGCACGGATTGCACCGGTATCGTGGAGGGCGCCCTGCGGATGAGGCCTTGCGATGCGGCATGAGAATAGGGTCGGACGGAGCCACTTGGCCGGTGAGCGTTTCTATCCTCTGCGACCTGCTCCTCAGCAGGTGGGCACCGTGTGAAAGGGTCCAGGGACCCAACCAGGGACAGCTCCCAAGAGAATAATCATTGGCCCCAGGGATACGTAGCTCTGTCGAACCGCGCAGCGCCCGTCCGACTTGAGAACTTAGGGTGCCGAGAGCCTCGTCGCAATGGCGTCCATGCGCCGCGCCATGGATTCCACGGCATCGGCCGCCGCGGCGGCATCCCGTTCCGCCGCCCGCTGGGTCGAGGCATCGGCCACCGCCCGGGCGCTGGCGAGCTCGTCGGCGATCACCAGGGCCGCCATGGCCAGGAGCCGGCTGTCGGCCACGGGGCCCAGGCGCCGCGCCATGTCGCTCACCCGCCGGTCGAGATCGATGCCCAGCGTCTGCAGCCTTTCTTCCTGGCCGTCGTCGCAGGCGATCTCGTAGGGCCGTCCATTGAGCGAGAGCGTTACGGTCGCCATGCGTTTCCCTTCTCCGGTCGCGAATTCAGACTTCGACGGCGGTTTTGAGCCGGGCGATGATCTGGTCGATGCGGCTATAGACGCTGCGCGCCTCGCCCTGGAGCGCGCTGTGCGCGGCACGGAGCGCGTTCAGCTCCGATTCGAGCGCGCTGCGGTCGGCATGGGAATGGCGCTCGCGCGAATCGATCGCCTGTTCGAGGCGTTGCAACGCCACATCCAGATGGTCCAGCGCCTGGGCGAGCTTTGACATGCGGTCGTTCCCGAGTAAGCCCTTGATCCGGCCCGCAACGCAGCCGGAAAAACGGCTTCCGATCCGTTCTTCACTTGCGAGCATAGGGGGCGGCGGAACGCCGCGTCAACGCCGCCTGCCGGGGGTGTGGCCCCGCGCAGACGGGCCGCATCTTCTCACGGGCCCCAAGGGTTGACGCAGGGTCGGGCGGGCGGCATGTTCCGGGCGCACCGCCGCAGGGAAGCCTAGCAACCCGCGCTGGCGGCCGTCGAAGCCCCCGCTCCCGACCCTTGGCAATATCCACATGGACACGGCTGTGCCCTCATCGTCTCCCGCCGCTCACGGCGCCGTTTCGCATCCGACCTACCCGGCCAGTCCCAAGGACATGGCCAACGCCATCCGCGCCTTGTCGATGGATGCCGTCGAGAAGGCCGCCTCGGGCCATCCCGGCATGCCGATGGGCATGGCCGATGTGGCGACGGTGCTCTGGAGCCGCTTCCTCAAATTCGATCACGCGCATCCGCACTGGCCCGACCGCGACCGCTTCGTGCTCTCCGCCGGTCACGGCTCGATGCTGCTCTACAGCCTGCTCTATCTGACCGGCTTCGCCGACATGACCATCGACGAGCTGCGCCGCTTCCGCCAGCTCGGCAGCCGCACTGCCGGCCATCCGGAATATGGCCATGCCGCCGGCATCGAGACGACGACCGGCCCGCTGGGCCAGGGCATCGCCAACGCGGTCGGCATGGCGCTGGCCGAGCGGCTGGAGAACGCCCGCTTCGGATCCGGGCTGGTCGATCACCACACCTATGCGATCGTCGGCGACGGCTGCCTGATGGAAGGCATCAGCCACGAGGCGATCTCGCTCGCGGGCCATCTCAAGCTCAACCGCCTGATCGTGCTGTGGGACAACAACAGCATCTCGATCGACGGGCCGACCTCGCTCTCCGTGTCCGACGACCAGCTCGGCCGCTTCAAGGCCAGCGGCTGGGCCACCGCCTCGGTCGACGGCCACGATCCCGAAGCCGTCGCTGCCGCGATCGAAGCCGCGCAGAAGAGCGATCGTCCGACGCTGATCGCCTGCAAGACCATCATCGGTTTCGGCGCGCCCAAGAAGGCCGGCACCGCCGCGACCCATGGCTCGCCTTTGGGTGCCGAAGAAGTCGCCGGTGCGCGCGAGAAGCTGGGCTGGCCCTACCCGCCCTTCACCGTGCCCGAGACCATCCTCAATGCCTGGCGCCTGGCGGGTTCCCGCGGCAGTGCTGCCTACGAGGCCTGGACCAAGCGCCATCACGCGCATAAGGACCGCGCCGAGTTCGACCGCCAGCAGTCGGGCGAGCTGCCGGCCGCCTTCGCCGCGACCATCGAGGCGACCAAGAAGGCCGTCTCGGCCGAGGCGCCCAAGCTCGCCACCCGCCAATCCTCGCAGCGCCTGCTCGAGGCGCTCTCGCCGGTGATGCCGGAGCTCCTCGGCGGCTCGGCCGATCTCACCGGCTCGAACAACACCAAGGCCAAGGACATGGCCCCGGTGACCGCCGAGAACTATGCCGGCCGCTACATCTATTACGGCGTGCGCGAGCATGGCATGGCGGCGGCGATGAACGGCATCGCGCTCCATGGCGGCTTCGCGCCCTATGGCGGCACCTTCCTGGTCTTCACCGATTACTGCCGCCCCGCGATCCGTCTCTCGGCGCTGATGGGCCAGCGCGTCGTCTATGTGATGACGCATGATTCGATCGGCCTCGGCGAGGACGGCCCGACCCATCAGCCGGTCGAGCATCTGGCGGCCCTGCGGGCGATCCCGAACCTGCTGGTGTTCCGCCCCTGCGACACGGTCGAGACCGCGGAATGCTGGGCGCTGGCGCTGGCCGAGCGCCACGCGCCCTCGGTCCTGGCCCTGACGCGCCAGGCGGTGCCGACCCTGCGCACGAAACACACCGACGAGAACCGCAGCGCGCAGGGCGGCTATGTGCTGCAGGAGGCGGGCCATCCGCGCCAGGTGACCCTGATCGCCACCGGCTCGGAGGTCTCGATCGCGGTCGAGGCGAGGAGCCGGCTCGAGGCCGACGGGATCGGCACCGCGGTCGTCTCGATGCCCTCCTGGGAATTGTTCGACCGCCAGCCCGCCGCCTATCGCGAGGATGTGCTGGGCGCGACCGCCGTGCGCGTCGCGATCGAGGCCGCCTCGGTCTTCGGCTGGGAGCGCTATGTCGGCCCGCGCGGCGCCGTCATCGGCCTGACCGGCTTCGGCGCCTCGGCGCCGGCCACCGACCTCTACAAGCATTTCGGCATCACCGCCGACGCGACCGTCAAGGCCGCCAAGGCGCGACTCTAGTCTCTCGGCTCACCCGCGTGCACGATCGGCAACCCCTCACCCTCGCCCTCTCCCCGCCCCGCGGGCTGCGCCCGCTATTTTGCAGAACAGCCGGCGAAGCCGGCGGCGGGGCGAGGGTCAAGTTTTCCTTCCTCTCCCCCACGTCAGTGGGGGAGAGGGCAGGGTGAGGGGGCGGTTCCGCGTCCCTCGGTCTCTCAAGTTTCGTCGAAGAAGAATCAGCCAAAGGAGTTCGTCATGACCGTTCGCGTCGCCATCAACGGCTTCGGCCGCATCGGCCGCCTGGTGCTCCGCGCCATCCTCGAGAGCGGGCGCAAGGATGTCGAGGTGGTCGGCCTCAACGATCTGGGCCCGGTCGAGACCAACGCGCATCTGCTGCGCTACGACACGGTCCATGGCCGCTTCCCCGGCACGGTGCAGACGAAAGAGGGCGCCATCGACGCCGGCCGCGGCTGGATGACGGTCACGGCCGAGCGCGATCCAGCCAAGCTGCCCTGGGCCAAGCTCGGCGTCGACATCGCGCTCGAATGCACCGGCATCTTCACGACCAAGGAAGCAGCCTCGAAGCACCTCGAGGCCGGCGCCAAGCGCGTGCTGATCTCGGCCCCGGCGACGGGCGCCGACCTCACCGTCGTCTATGGCGTCAATCACGACAAGCTGCAGGCGAGCCACAAGATCGTCTCGAACGCGTCTTGCACCACCAACTGCCTGGCGCCGGTCGCGGCCGTGCTGCACAAGGCGATCGGCATCGAGCGCGGCTTCATGACCACGATCCACAGCTACACCGGCGACCAGCCGGTGCTCGACACGCTGCACAAGGATCTCCACCGCGCCCGCGCCGCGGCGCTGTCGATGATCCCGACCACGACGGGCGCCGCCAAGGCCGTGGGCCTGGTGCTGCCCGAGCTCAACGGCAAGCTCGACGGCACCTCGATCCGCGTGCCGACGCCCAACGTCTCGCTGGTCGATTTCAAGTTCGACGCGGCGAAGGCGACCTCGGTCGAGGCGGTCAACAAGGCGATCGTCGAAGCCGCCGCGAACGGCCCGCTCAAGGGCATCCTCGCCACCAACGACCAGCCGCTGGTGAGCTCGGACTTCAATCACAACCCGGCCAGCTCGACCTTCGACCTCAAGCAGACCCAGGTGATCGAGGGCCGCTTCGTGCGCGTGCTCGCCTGGTATGACAATGAATGGGGCTTCTCCAACCGCATGAGCGACACGGCGGTGGCGATGAGCAAGCTGGAGTAAGCTGACCCGCATAATGAGAAAGACGTAACGGCCGCTCCTGGCATTCCCAAGAGCGGCCGTTTTTACTTCAAGAAACGGCAATGAGATCCAGTCTGGCTTCAAGCACTGCCAGGACGAACTTCGGGTCCGCCTAGCAATGCCGCGACGCAACTCGTCTTTGTTAAATGTATAGATCCAACTGTTACTAATTTCGGCAAGCTGCAGCGCCGCCCATCTCAGAGGCTGACTGAAAAAGGAGTTGGGTGATTTCAATCGGTTGTGATTCCGTTGGGTTGCGAATCTCAATGGAGATCACGATGGCCTGGACTGAAACCACCCGACC